>JANNFK010000010.1:0-16137 GCA_031379735.1 Caulobacteraceae bacterium
GTCGAGCGCCGCAAAGCCGGCAAGCCCTATCTCACCATCGATAGCGGCGGCGACTTCCGCGAGCTGACCGAAATCAAACTCGCCGCCGGCACCACCGCCCTCTTCATGGTCGGCGGCGGCGTGCCGAAGAATTTCGCGCAAGACACCGTCGTCTGCGCGGAGATTTTGGGTCACCACGACGTCGAAGTGCACAAATACGCCGTGCAGATCACAGTGGCGGATGTGCGCGACGGCGCCTGCTCCTCGTCAACGCTGCAAGAAGCTGCCAGCTGGGGCAAGGTCTCGACCGTGCACGAGCAAATGGTGTTCGCGGAAGCAACAAGCGTCGCGCCGATCATCGTCAGCGACGCCTATCACCGCGGCGGCTGGCGCAAACGCGAGGCGAGGAATTGGGCGAAGTTGTTCGCTTAAACTTCCTTCTCCCGCATGGGTGTTTGACACAAGCGTTGGCATTGGTGCCCGCGCCACATCCTGACGCCCGCCCCCTCATCCGCCGGCTTCGCTGACACCTTCTCCCCCTCGCCGGGGAGAAGGATTGAGAGCCACAAAGACACGATGGCCGCTCCGAAAGGGGCGGCCTTTTTGTTTGTAAGCGCCCTCGGCCTGCGACTAGATGCATCGGGGGGCCACATGCTTTTACGCCGCATCATTGCGCACTTTCGCAAGCAGGAATGGACCGCCATCGCGATCGACTTCGTCATCGTCGTGGTCGGCGTTCTGGTCGGTTTGCAAGTCAATGACTGGGCAACGCGGCAAGCCGATGCGCGGCGCGGGGAAGCGTACGTGCAGCGGCTTATCGCGGATGTCGAACTCGACCTGGAGAATCGGCGCCGAGGCCTTGTCTACTATGACGCCGTGTATGAGGGCGCGGTGCAAACGAATGCGTTGCTGCGGCAATCATCGCCGGACCCACGCGGCCTTGTGATCAACGCCTATCGCGCGACCGAGTATTCCTATACGGCGTCCTCGCGCGCCACATGGGACGAAATTGTATCGTCCGGCGATGTCGGCTTGCTTCCGACGGATGCCGCTGCGCTTTTGGGAATCTATTTCAGTGTCGACACCTCGATCGACGCGCGCGAGGTGCTGATGGCCTCTCCCTATCGGTTGCGCGTACGCCGAACCATTTCGTTTGAGGTGCAAGACGCGATACGCAGAGGCTGCAGCGACGCGCGTGCGGGTGTTTCTATCGGGTTCAGCACAGAGTGCGTACTGGAGGACGTGAGCGAAGCCGAGATCGCGGCAGCCGCAGCCGCTCTACGGCGCGATCCGGAAGTCCTGGCAGACCTGCGCTACCAATTCTCGGAGCTTTCCGGGACACGCGCAAATATCGGCGGCGATCTCGCGACCCTGAACGCCGCGCTGGAAGCGCTGCGGCGCACGCAGTGAGCAAGAACATGTTTTTACGCCGCATAATTGATCGCTTCCGCCAGCAAGAATGGACGCCGAAGGACTGGACGGCCATTGCGATCGACTTCGTCATCGTCGTGCTCGGCGTGTTCGTCGCCACGCAGGTCGCGGACTGGAACACGGCGCGGCAGGAACGCGAGCGCGGCGCGTTCTATCTTCAGCGCATCGCCGACGATGTGCGCGACGATGTCGCCACACTGGAAAGCAGTATCCGCGGGTGGCGTGACGAAGCGGACGAGGCTGAAATCATCATCGGCTATTTGAGTGACGGAGATCTGAGGGGGCGCACAGAATGGGAAATGTTCGAGCGGATCTATTATGACGCCGGATGGGCGCCGTTCGTCCCGAACACCACGGCGTATGAGGAGCTTCACGACACGGGTCAGCTCAGGCTCATCAACGATCCCCAGTTGCGGCTCGATATAGGCGCCTACTACGCCACGCTCGCGGAGTTCAGGCCCTTCTACGACTTCGATACCCCGTTGCGGGAGGTAATCCGGCGCCAGTACCCACCCGGACCGCAACGCTACTTCTGGGATACTTGCTTCTCGGCCGAGATTTACCGGCGAAGCCGCGATGGGCGCACCAATTGCCCGCCGTTCGAAGACCGGGCGCTGGTAAGCCGAACGCTTTCAATCTTGAGATCGGACACGGACGTGCTCGAAGCGATGCAATACACGCTGTCGATGCGCTTGGTCGCGATCGGCGCGGCCACAAGCGACTTAGCGCGCGCCAACGCACTCGTCACGCGCGTGGAAGAACATCGGCGTTGAGGCAATACTTATCACTCGGCGGCTAGACATTCACTGGGGGCTTCATGATCCTACGCCGCATCACCGCGCACTTCCGCAAGCAGGAGTGGACCGCGATCGGGATCGACTTCCTCATTGTCGTGGCGGCGTGTTCGTCGCCACCCAGGTCACCGATTGGAATAATGCGCGCCTTGAGCGCGCCGAATATCAGCGAGCGGTCGAGCGGCTGGACGCGGAGATCACCGCGAACCTAGCAATCATCGACGGCACGCTGCCGGAAGTCACGAGCGCGCTTGGCAACGCTAATCGCGCCCTCGATACATTGCAAACCTGCGCGGATTCCGCGGAGAACGTGGCGGCGGTGAACGCCGTTCTTCACCTGGACCCGCTGGCAATCGAACGTGCCGGTGATGGGCGGTCGCGCGCGGGGGCAACTCGCGGTGACGCAGGCCTTCTTGGCGAACCGCTAGCGCGTTGCGCGGCCTAAGCCGGAATGTACCTCAGCCGCAGCGCATCCTCCCCAATCCGATCGCTCCCCACCAACCGCAACGGCGGCTGCGCTTCCGTGAAATACGGACTGCCCTTACCAAGCACAAACGGCCGCAGATAAATCTGATACTCATCCACCAGCCCAAGCTTTCCCAGGCTCGCCGCGAGCTTTGGTCCGCCAACGTCAATGCGGCCATCGAGATCAGCCCTCAACCCGCGGATCACCGCCTCGAAATCATCGCCGACAAGCGTTGCGTTCGGGCCAACCGATTTCAGCGACCGCGACACCACCCATTTCGGCTGGCGCCGCCACGCCTCCGCGAAGTCGCGCTCCGGCGCGCCCCATTCGGGATGATCCTCATCCCAATAGCGCATCAACTCGTAGAGGCCGCGCCCGTAGACGCTGCCAGCCAGCCCACGCGTCTGCTCGATGAAATGCAGAAATAGCGCAACACCCGGCGCAAACTTGTCGTGGTCGACATAACCGTCCAGCGACATGTTCATGCCAAAGACCAGCTTCGCCATGCTCTACCCCTTGTGCGCCTCAAAGACCGCCAACTGCGCCGCAAACGCGCGCTTGAACGCGGGCCGCGCCTTTCCGCGCTCGACGTAAGCTACGAGAGTCGGAAACTCGGTCAACGGCGCTTGGCCCTCCAGCCTGCGCAGCGCCTGCACCATCAGCAGATCGCCCGCGCTGAAGGCGCCGTCGAGCCAGTCGGCGCCGCCCAGCCGCGCCGACAACTCGCCTAGCCGGCTGCGGATGCGATCCTCAACGAGCGGATGGCGCTCCGCGTACCAAGATTTGTCGCTCTCCAAATATTCGGAGACTTCGGCCTGCACGATCACCGGCTCCACATCGCTCACCGTTGCAAACATCCAGGTGATCGCGCGGGCGCGCGCATTCGCATCGGTCGAAAATAAGCCCGGAAAGCGCTCCGCGATGTGCAGGACGATGGCGCCCGATTCGAACAAGACGAGATCGCCTTCCTCGTAGGTCGGGATTTGCCCAAACGGCTGGCGCTTGCGGTGCTCCGGCTTCTTGAAGTCGGCCCACGGCGTCAGCCGTACGTCATAAGGCTGGCCCACCTCCTCCAGCGCCCAGCGCACGATCATGTCCCGCGCCAGCCCCGCGCCCTGGTCGGGTGAGCTTTCGAAGGCGGTGATGGTGATGGTCATGGGATCCTCCTTGATCGCCCCAAGGACGATCCCGTGACGCCGCTGCCGACACTTGTGGGTGCGATCGCGCTTCGCGCAACCGGTGTGAGGCGTTAGTGTACCCGTCCGCGCCGCAGCGGCGCATAGGGTTGGACAGATGCTCAGAACACTCCTCATTGGCGCCGCGCTCGTCCTCTCCGCCTGCGCCACGCCGGCCCCGCCATCGCCGCCGCAAGCGCAGAGCGCCGAGCCCACGCATCCTGCGACGCCCGAACGCAATCCCGCCGTGCAGGTCGACGCCAATGTCTTTTTGCCGCCGCCGCCGCAAGCCAACAGCGCGCTCGAACTTGCAGAACGCGACATCGTGCGCGGTCCGTGGAGCCTTGAGCGCCGGGCGCAAGCGCTCGCAGACAACGCCATCGATCCATTCGCGGCATTCGATTCCGTGCTGGGCGCCAATTTCACGGCCGCCAATTTCCCGGCGACGCTCGCCGTGCTCGATCGCGCCGGCCGCGCCGCGGGCTTTGCCGGCGATCCAGTGAAATTCATCCACCGCCGTCCCCGCCCGTTCGTGACCGACAGCTCGATCATGCCGTGCATTCCAGGCGATGACCGCCTGCGCGCCAGCTTCTCCTATCCGTCGGGCCATGCGGCGCTCGGTTTTGGTTGGGCCTTGGTGCTCGCCGAACTTGTGCCCTCGCGCGCCGATGCAATCATAGAACGAGGCCGGGACTTTACCTGGAGCCGCGTTGTCTGCGGCGTGCACTATCCGAGCGACGTGGAGGCCGGCCGCACCGTTGCCGCCGCGGCTATTGCACGCCTCCATGCCGACCCCGATTTCCAACGCCTGCTGGGCGCCGCCCGCGCTGAGTTGACGGCGGCGTATCCGCAATAAAGTCGTCTAGTTTGGCGGCGGATATCTCGTTGGCCTGATCTCAACCGCGCCCGTGCTCGCGGTCGGGCAGCGCTCAGCCCACGCGAGCGCCGCATCGAGGTTCGCCACTTCGATCAAATAGATGCCGCCCATCTGTTCCTTGATATCGCTATAGGGCCCATCGACGACCTGTCGCGAGCCGCCGCGCTTGCGTAAAGTCGTCGCGGTGTGAGGGGCCTCGAGGCCCGCGCCGCCGACCACGCTTTGCGCCGCCACGCCTGCTTCCTTCAGCGCCGCCAAGAACTCTGCGTGCGCGGCACGGTAGGCGATTTGACGTTGCGGGTCTTCGCGGCGCGCGAAATCATCGGCTGTCTCAAACAAGAGCAAAGCGTATTGCATTTGGAGGTCTCCTTAAGGCGGCCAAACACCGCCCTCGCCGCTACGACGCGCCACCGCCGCCGGCTTCGACTTACAAACTGTCTCGCCGCGCCCTCAGAAAGCCAATCACCGCGGCATCGGTCTCGCGGAGGATGGCTTCATCATAGGCTACGCGCGCTGCCTCAACGCGCCCCAGACGTGCGCAAAGTTCGGCGCACAGCGCCCAATACGGCTGGTAGTCCCGCAACACGCCGTAATTGGCGGCGAGGTCCTCGACTGCCGCCAGCCCAGCTTCGGGTCCATCGCGCCGGGCAATCGCCGCCGCCGCATTGAGCCGCGCAACCGGCGAGCCGGTGAGTTCGGAAAGCGCCAGGTAAAGCAGCACGATCGCATCCCAGTCCGCCACGCCGCGCCAAGCGCGGGTTGCGTGCGCGGATTGAATAGCAGCTTCCAACTGGTAGCGGCCAGGGCGTTGCGCCTTACTGGCCGTGCGCAGCAACGTCTCCGCCTCGCCAATCATGTCGCGGCGCCACAACCCCACGTCTTGTTCGTCGAGGGGTACAAAGCGCCCGTCGCGGTCACGCCGCGCCGGGCGGCGCGCTTCGAGGTGGAGCATGAGCGAGAGGAGCCCCAATGGCTCCGGTTCGCCTGGCACCTGCGCCACCAGTACGCGCGCTAACCACACCGCTTCCTCGGCGAGCCCGCGCCGCTCTGGATCGGCGCCCAGCGGATCGCTCCAGCCCACGCCGTACGCTGCGTAGATGGCCTCCAACACCGCTCCGAAACGGGCGCGCCATTCGGCGGGTTCGGGAATGTCGAAGCCTATGCCGGCGTCGCGGATTTTCTTTTTCGACCGCACCAAACGCTGGCTCATTGCGCTGGGCTCAACCAGGAACGCTGCCGCAATGCGTTCGGCGGAAAAGCCAAGCACCACCTGCAACATTAAAGGCGTGCGCACGCCTTCCTCAATCGCGGGGTGCGCACAGGCAAACATCAGGCCGAGGCGCCGATCCGGCGCGTCGCGCGCAGTCATCAGGGCTTCGAGTTCCTCGATATCGAGCAGGATCTGAGCTTCGCCGTCCGAGGCCGTGCGCCTCCGCCGGGCAGCGTCGATGAGTTTTCGCTTTGCCGCCGCAAATAGCCATGCTTCCGGATTGTCTGGGACATCGCCGCGCGGCCAAGCTCGGAGCGCAGCGGCAAATGCTTCCGCTAGCGCATCTTCTGCGGCCGCTACATCCCGCGTGCGCGCGCTGAGAGAAGCGAGCAAACGCCCGTAACTCTCGCGCGCGACGCGTTCGGCGGCCGCTGCTGCGTTCATGCGCTATCGTTGAACAACCGGGCGAACCTCGATGCGTCCATATCGAGCGCCAGGGCATTTCGCCGCCCATGCCAACGCATCCGCTTCGCTCTCGACATTGACGAGATAGTAGCCGCCGAGCGTCTCTTTGGTTTCTGCGAAAGGCCCGTCAACGACCTTTTGTTTGCCGTTCGAAATACTTAGCGTCTTTGCCGTGGAAACGGGATGCAGTTCATCACCGGCGACCAACACGCCCGCCTGCGCCATCTCCTTGGTGTAAGCCATATAAGCGCCCATTTCGGCCGAGACCTGATCTGGGGTGAGCCCAGCCCACGCGGATTCTTCGCCGTAAATAAGGAGCATGTATTGCGTCATCGAAGCCTCCCAACACTGACCCCGGGCTCATCACCCGTGCCGCAGTGACGCGCGGCGCGGGTAGATTTCGACACTCACGCCGCTTTTTTTTGCGAGTCTTTCAAGAGACCGAGTTTGATCAAGCTCTCGGCCGTCGCCACGATGCACTCTTCGTTCGAGATCGGCTTCCAGCCCAACAGCCGCCGCGCCTTCTCGTTCGTGCCGTTCTTGTGTTTGCCGAGTTCTGGCAGAATCGACGCAATCGCCGCATCGCGCTTCGCCGCCATGCGCACCATGAAATCCGGGATCTCAATCGTCGGGACGCGCTTGGCTTTTGCCCCTAGTCTGCGCTTTAGAATGTGAGCGATCTCTTTGACTGACATAAAATCGCCCGCGACTGCCAGAAAGCGCTCACTCTTCGCCGCTGAATTGGTCATGCATTCGATGTGCATCCAGGCGACATCGCGCACGTCCACAGCGCCAAAGTATAAACGCGGCACGCCAGGCATCGCGCCGTCCATCAGACGCTGCACCAATAGAATCGAGGTTGAGTAATCCGGGCCTAGCACCGGTCCGAACACGCCAACCGGATTTACGACCGAAAGCTCAAGCGTCCCGCCCTGATTGGCGATGAAATCCCAAGCGGCCTTTTCAGCGATGGTCTTGGATTTCACGTAGGCGCGGACATCGTCGCCGTTCGGGTTGGTCCAGTTCTCTTCGTTGTGCGGCGCGCGTTGCGGCTTTTGGCCGTACCCGATTGCGGCATATGATGAGGTCAGCACAACGCGCTTCACGCCGGCGTCACGCGAAGCTTTCAACACGCGTAACGCGCCGTCGCGCGCGGGAATGATCAACTCATCCTCGTGTTCGGGTGTCGCTGGCGGGAATGGCGAGGCCACGTGAAGCACATAAAAGCAGCCAGCGACCGCTTCCGGCCAACCCGCGTCCGACATGAGATCGGCGGCGGCGAAACTTAGGTTGTCGCCAGCCTCGACGCCGCCTTCACGCACCATTGCGCGCACTTCAGTTTCGCGCGAAAGCGACCGCACTGTGGTGCGCACCTTGTAGCCACGCTGAAGCAATTGAACGATGCAGTGCGCGCCGATGAAGCCCGAACCGCCGGTGACAAGAACAAGTTCTCCGGCCATTTGGGCCTCCGCCTAGACGCGTGCGGGAACGACGCGCTCTACCAATTCATCGAACGCGTCCCAGAACTGGGCGCGGATGGGATCGACTTCCATCAAGATTTCATGCTTGGCGCCTTCAATCGTGATGTGGCGCACATCCGGCAAGCCCTCCACCACCGCATCGTGGCTTGCATTATCGACGAGCTGTTCCTCGCCAGCCGTCGCAATCAGCACCGGGATCCGCACGTGCGCGAAGACGCCTGGCGTGCGGAATGCTTCGGTGGCGTCCGACGCGGCTGAGACCCAACCGATAGTTGGCCCGGCTAACGCTAAGCGAGGCTCTTCGGCGATCAACCCCTGGCAGCGATCATGCCGCGCTTTATCGTGCGTGACGGGGTTTTTCTTGAAGGTCTCGCGCCTCCACTTCTTCTCGACACTCGGCGCGAAATTCCCGCCTGCGCCAAGCGACACCATGAAGCGCGCATATTTTTTGGCGACGTCGGTTAAACCCGCGATGCCAAACATCGGCGCCGAGAACGCCACGGCATCGAGTTCGATCCGGCGTGTCGTCAGCGCACGCATCATGATCGCGCCGCCCATCGAGTGCGCGAGCCCAATGTGGGGACGCGGCAGGCGATCGCCCAACAGTTTCAAAGCTGTCGAAAGATCGTTCACCGGATCATCGAAGCTGACGAAGTGGCCCTTCAGCGAGTTCTCGACTTCGCGGCCGGAGAGACCCTGCCCGCGCCAGTCGATGCAGAAGACGGCAAAGCCGCGAGCTTGAAGCTCGCGGATCACCTCGAAGTATTTTTCGATGAACTCCGTGCGTCCGGGCGCGACGATGATGGAGCCGCGCGCCTGGCCGCGCGTAGAAGGCGCGGTCAAAACCCGCACCTTCACGCCGCCGCGGCCTTCAAGCCAGTGCTCTTCCGCACCCTCGGGCGGCTCATTGCCGGGAACGCGGACGAACGCCATCAGGCTTCTTTAGCCCCGCAGCTTCGCCATGACGCCTTGCAGCTG
The DNA here is from genome assembly GCA_031379735.1 of Caulobacteraceae bacterium. Lineage (GTDB taxonomy): Bacteria > Pseudomonadota > Alphaproteobacteria > Caulobacterales > Aquidulcibacteraceae > Vitreimonas. The sequence goes on from JANNFK010000010.1 coordinate 8,857, forward strand.
CATGGCGACGCCCATGTCGCCTTCAACGCGGAGTTTGCCTTGCATGAACGCGGCGGTCGGATCGAGCTTGCCGCCCGCCATGTCGACAAAGTCTTCGAGCTTCACTTTGATCGTGGTGTCGGCGGCCGCGTCTTCAGCGGAGACTTTGCCGGCGCCGCCATCAAGGAAGATCTTGCCAGCGTCGCCAAAGTCGAACTTCACCTTCTTACCGGGCACGGTCACGTTGCCATCGGTGAAGCGCTTCAGGATTTCGTCGTACGTCATGGCGGTTTCCTCCGGACCTTAGCTGGTCTTCAGGGGCCACCTTACACACCAGCGCCGCCGCCGCCGCAAGGGTGACGGCAGCGTCAAGCTTGGCGATTGGCGGGAATTAGGGGGCGCCTTGCTGTGCGGCGGACGCCCCGCCGCTCGGCTTACGGAATTTGAGCGTCATGCGGTCGCTCTCGCCGATCGCTTCATAGGGGGCAGTGTCGAAGCCCGGGTCATCCGGTTGTCCTAATGGCGAGGTGCGCAAGGTCGGCGGCAGCGTCCAGACGCCGAACGGATGATCGCGACTGTCGCGCGCATTTGCGTTGAGATCGCTGGCGGCGACGAACTCAAAGCCCGCCTCCTGCGCCAGCGCACGCACATAAGCTTCCTGGACATAACCCGCGCCAGCGAGCGGGTCCTGGAGACCCGTCGATGACGCACGGTGTTGCTCGATGCCAAACGCGCCGCCTGGCTTCAGCGCCGCGAGCACGCCGCGAAACACCCGCTCAGCGATGCCGGCCGCCATCAGCGTGTGAACATTGTTGGCAAGGATTGCGAGGTCGATACTGTTCGGTGGCGCGAGCGCTGCACCGCTCGACGTCACTGCGGTGCGCGTGATCTCACCGTAGAGTTCAGGATCGTGCGTAAAGCGCGCCTGCCAAGCCGCAAGCGTTTCGCGCTGCGCGACGGAGCCGGCGCGCGGATCGAAACTCGCCGCCGTCAGCCGGCCGCCGTTCGCATGCAGATAGGGCGCGAGGATCGACGTGTACCAACCGAGGCCGGGATAAATCTCAAGCACATTCATGTCGCCCTGGAGACCCCAGAACAGCAGCGTCTGCAGCGGATGGCGCCACGCGTCGCGCCGAGGGTCGATGCGCCCTGGGCCGGCGATTGCCCATGCGAGCGATCCAACCGGCGGCGCGTCAGCGGCGTTTCGCTCGGAGCGGCCGCAGGCGCCAAGCCCAGGGCCCATTCCAAGCCCAAGGCCCATTCCAAGCACAGCGGAGCGACGGGTCAACAGCATGGCTCCGAGCGCTAAGCCCGAAGACCTAACATTGTCAAAACGCCCGAGCGGAAACCGGCCACTTGAACGTCCTGCCATGCTCCCCATCTGCCTTTTGTGCGGCGCCCAATTGGGGTCGCATCGCTGGCCAGCCCGCCGCCTTCGGGGACGGAAACAGCCGGCAAACTAAGCTCCCCAGAGAACGTCCGGGGAGCGCCCTTGTATGTCGCTTTGAAAGGACAAAACACATGGCTGCGAACGAACTGAACCCACTTTACCGCACGCTTGTCGGTTTCGACCGCATTGCGAGCCTGATGGACACGGCTGCGCGCCTGGATGCTGCGCCTGGCTATCCCCCCTTCAACGTCGAACAGATCGGTGAAGACAATTTCCGTATCGAGCTGGCCGTGGCGGGCTTCTCGGAAGACGATCTCTCGATCGAATTCAAGCAGAACTCGCTACTGGTTTCCGGTCAACGCAAGCCCGCCGAGCAGCGCAATTATCTGCATCGCGGCATTGCCGAGCGAAGCTTTGAGCGCCGCTTCGGCCTTGCCGATCACGTTCGCGTCGCCGGCGCCAAACTTGAGAATGGTCTGCTGACGATCGAGCTTGTGCGTGAGCTTCCCGAACTGCTGAAGCCCCGCAAAATCGAGATCGGTTCTGCAATTGCGTCCAAGTCCAAGCCGAAAGTAGTGGACGCAGCGAACGACGAAACAGAAGCGGCTTAATCCCCGCTTCCCGCTCGCCGCGCGGCCATCCCCTCCCCCCGCGTCGCGCGGCGAGCCCCTCTCCCTAAAGCGCCTGACGGCGCGCGTTCCCCCAGACGCGCGCCGTCTTTGCGTTTTCCTGCTTCGCCACGCGCGCGAACAAACAGTCGCGAAGGCCGAACCTTGCGAATCTGAAACGCCGCAGCCGCTCCGGCATGCTAGGAAAGCAAAGCCATGGCTGAAGCTCCCCGCAAACTAGCGGCCATCGTATCGGTCGATATCGCTGGCTTTTCCGCGCTCGCCGAACGCGACGCTTCAGAAGCGCTGGCGCACGTCGCACGTTTGCGCACCTACGCAACCGGCATCGCCGCTAAGCATAATGGCCGCATCTTCAACACGGCCGGTGACGGCCTCATGCTCGAATTCGCCAACGCCAACGACGCACTGAAGGCAGCTATTGCGCTCTGCGAAACGGAAAAAGACGCCAAGCTTCGATTTGGGGTGCATTTCGGCGAAGTGACCGAAACCGCAAACGGCGATTTGCTAGGCCACGACGTCAACGTCGCCGCACGCCTGCAAGCTGACGCTGCGCCAGGTTCGATCCTCGTCTCGCACATCGCCTATAGTAGCTTAGCTCCCGAATTGACCGCGAGGCTCGAGCCACGCGGCAAAATAAAGCTTGCGAAGATGCGCACGCTGATAAGCGTCTATGCGCTTGATCCAAGCGGCGCTTCTGTCAAAGCGCACACCACGACCCCAATTCTCGCCGTCCTCGCATTCGATACGCCAGCGCGCGACCGCGCAACGCGCACATTAGCAGACGGTGTGTCCGAGGAAATTCTCTACGCCGTCTCGCGCCTCGCCGGCCTCAAAGTCATCGGCTCGACGTCGAGCTTTGCCTTTCGCGGCCGTGACAAGCCTCGAGCGGCGAAAGCACTCAGCGCGACGCACGTTCTCGATGGCTCGGTGCGGCGAACAGATGATCGCGTTCGGGTCGCCGCGCACCTTTCTGAAACTGAAACGGGCGTGGTGGTCTGGTCCGAGCGCTACGACCGCGACTTGGGCGATACGTTCGCACTACAAGAAGAAATCGCAGCCGAAGTCGCCAAAGCTTTGGCTGTCACGCTTGGCGAAGCTAAACGCGTGCGCGCGCCGACGCTCACGCCGGCGCTCTCAGACGCATATTTCGAGGCGCGCGAACTGCTTCGCAGCGGCGCCATTCCCTGCATTCAAGCCGCCGCCGCTGCGCTCGATCGCATCGTCCGCGAGGCGCCGGATTTCGCCCGCGCTTGGGCGGCGCTCGCCAGCGCTAAGCTTGAGACACTACGCCTATCGCGGACCGACCGGGCGCGTCTGGTTGAGGACGCACGCGAAGCGGCGGAACGCGCGCTGGGCGCTGATCCATCAATGGGCGAGGCCTATGCGGTGCTGGCGGCGCTCGAAGGCGAGTTCTTCGGCCGCTGGCGCGAGCGCGAGGCGCTGATTGAAAAGGCGCTGGCCGCCGAACCCAACAACCCCCACCTTCTCTTCCGTCACGGGCAATTCTTGGTTTCGACCGGCCGGGTGCGCGCCGGGTACGCGCAACAAGCGCGCGCCTACGAGCTCGATCCGCTCGACCCGATGTTGGCTGCATTCCACGGTTACAATGTCTGGTCGAAGGACTCGAAGGACGAAGGCCACGCCATCCTTGAAGAGGCCGCTAAAAGCTATCCAGACAACGTCTTCGTCTGGTTCATGCGGCTCAATACGGCAGCACTCGATGGAAATTTCGCCGCCGCCGAAGTGCTGCGCGAGGATGGCGCGCGCCTCATTCCAGGCCTGAAAGACAGCGCTTCTTATAAAGCCGGCGAGCGCATGCAAGAGCTCATGATGCAGCCTTCACCCGAAGCTTTTATGAAGCTGGGCGAGGATTTCGCCGGCATGGCCGAAGCCGAGCCCGCGGCAGCGCTCGATCTGGCGGTCGCACTATCGGTGCTTGGCTTTACTGGCCCGGCGCTCGCGATTTTCGGTGACGCGCTCGATAACGTCGATGCCTGGCGCGCCGGCGCGCTGGAAACCACACGGCCCCACATTGGCTATGAGACGGCGCTGCTATTCATCGGCGAAACCGTGCAGCTGCGCATGAATGGCGAGTTTCCCGAGCTCTGCACGCGCATCGGGCTCGCGCGCTATTGGCGCGAGACCGATCTTTGGCCCGATTGCGCAAGCGACGCGCCCTACGATTTCAAAGCGGCTTGCGCAGGCTGAGGATTAATCCTCGTCGCCCTCGCCGCCAAGTTCGTCACCGTCGTCTTCGTCATCGTCGGAATCATCATCGTCGTGTGCGCCGGCAAGCAACGCATCGATGCCGGTGGCGGATAATAACACCGCCAGCGCTTCGCCCTCGACCAAGGAGCGCTTGCGCTTTAATTCGTTGAACGCCTTCGCAGCATAACGCTGCGGCTTTTGCACGAACGTGGTTCCGCCAATATCGACGCTGACGCCGCTGACGTCGGCCGCGACCGCGCGACCGTTGGCGTCCATCCATAAAAGGTAGGCGCCTGCGATTTCCGTGCGCAGCAGCTCAGTCAAATCGTCCTTCAAATCGTCGAACGAAGCGAACGCGCCCTCGGCCTTCGGCGCTTCCATGCGCTTTAGCCAGCGCACGACATTCGGCGCTTGAGCTTTCAACAAGGCGCCCGGCGTCGGGTCAGAGCTTAGCTGCGCCAATTGCCCGGCAAGGCCAAAGTCCGCGAGCGAAGGCCGGCCGCCAAACAGATAAGGGCGCTTTCCCAACAGCGTATCCAGGAGGCCCAGCAAGCGCGTGAACGAGCCTTCGATCAAAGACGCCGTCTCCGGCGATGAGCCAACATGATAAAGCCGGCTCATCATCCGCGTGCGGATTTGCTCTTCGATCCCTTCCGGCTTCTCGGCCCCGTCGAAGATCATATCGCTGATCCGTTTGGCGGCGCTTTCCTGGTCTTCCGGATAGCTCCAACGATAGTGAAACATCGCCTTGTTCACCCATTCATCGGCGTAGTCTTCAATCAGAGCCGACAGGAAGGAGAGCGAGGCATCCTCCGGCACGATCGATGGCTCGGCGGCTTGGGCTTCGAGCTTCTCAATGATCGGCGTGGAATCTTGGAGCGCGTTGTCTTCGGCGTCGACCAGAACCGGGATCAGCGGCAGCTTGGCGTAACGCTGGAACTCTTCCTGGCGCGCATTCGAGCGCGGCACCCATTCAAATTCGAGACCCTTATAACGCAGATAAGAGCGCACCTTCACCGAATAGGGTGAAAGCTCCGCGCCATAGAGGCGGAACGGGGCGGCCATGAAATTCTCCCGGAAAAACAAATCGCCGTACGGGTGAACCGTACGGCGACCAAAACTGCAAGCGCCAAAACTGCAAGTGTAAGAACTGCGTCAGACCGGCTTAATGTTGATCGCCGACGGCTTGTTCTTGCGTGGGTCATTCTCGATTTCGAAGCTGACCGCTTGACCTTCCTTGAGGCCCGTCAGGCCCGAACGCTCGACTGCGCTGACGTGTACGAACACATCCGCTCCGCCCTCGTCCGGCGCGATGAAGCCGAAACCCTTAGTCATGTTGAACCACTTCACCACGCCCGTAGCCATGGCCGCACTCCTCGCAAACTGGCCGCGTTCGAAATAGACCCGCGGCTGGACTTATGGGGGTGAGTAGCCAACGCGATATAAAACCGCGAGGGTCGTGATCGTCCCGACCTATCGTCCGTTGCGCATAGGGCCTCCCTGCTACCGCAGAGTCAAGCAAAAGCAGGACCTGCCGCGCGCCCATGCGAGGCCGTTATTGCGAGAGTCCGTAGTTCGCAAACGTAGCATTGATCTCAGGCTGCAAGCGCAGAGCCGCCGATATGTCCGCTTGGCCTTCGCGCGTGCGGCCAAGACGGAGACCCGCTATGCCGCGTCCGTAGAGCGTGCGTGCGTCCGAGCGGCCGTTGAACACGGCGGCGTCAAAATCCGCCCAAGCTTCCCGATTGGCGCCGGAGCGCAGGTTCAAAACGCCGCGCGCCGAGAGGGCCGCTGTATCGATCGAATTGATTTCCAAGGCGCGCTCGCAGTCCTCACGCGCCGCCCCAAGGTCGGTGTTTTGTGCGATGCGAACCTCGCAGCGCACGCGATAGCCGCCTGGCGTTTCCGGTGAGATCGCGACCACGCGCTCGGCATCCGACAACGCAAGATCGAGTTGGCCCTGCGCCAAATAAACCTCGGAACGCCGGTAATAGGCGCCGGGATGATCGCCGCGCATGCGAATGACTTGCGTGTAATCCGAGAGCGCGCGCTGGTAGTCACGAATTTGGCGATAGCGATCGCCGCGCAGTTTGAATGCCTGAGCCCGGCCGTCGCCGGTGACGGTGCGCATGCTTATAATGTCGCTGCAGCCCCGGATTGATTGCTGTGCCGTGTAGGCGTCACCTGAATTAAAGCATTGCTGGCGCCTGAGCTCGAAGACGTGCCATTGCACATCAGCCATGGCTGGCATTGCGATCGCAATCAAACCGAGCGCGGCCAAGCCGCCAAGCCAAAAGCGCTTCATGCTTTACCCCAATAGCAGCATCCTAACGCGGAGTCGGGGTCGCGAAAAGCCCGTCAAGGCCGCTTGTTTTCAGCCCGGTTCCCCACTGACGCGATCAAAAGTGACCGCAAGCATGGCGCGCAAAGCGGTCTCCATGGCCGGCTCATGCACGAAAAAGCGTGGGTTATGATTTGGCGCCGCTTCCGCTTGGGTCACACCCGGCGCGTTTACGCCGTAGAAGAAGAAGACGCCCGGCACGGCCTGCTGAAAATAGGCGAAGTCTTCGGCGGGCATCACCGGTTGCCCGTTCAGCACGTGATCCTCGCCTATCGCACGCGCGACCGCAGCCCTGGTGCGCGCCATCAGCGCCGGTGGGTTCACGATTGGGATCGCATTTTCGGTGATGGTGACGTCCGCCGTGGCGCCCGTGGCGGCGGCGGTCTCGTTCACCGCACGCCGAATGCGCGCGTAGAGATCCTCCCGCGCCTCCGGATTAAGATAGCGGATCGTGCCCTGCATTTGCACGGTTTGCGGGATGATGTTGTAGCGTACGCCGCCTTGGATCATGCCAATCGTGACGATAACGGGCGAGCGTACGGCATCCATTTGTCGGGAAGGCACTGTTTGAAGCGCATTGATGATCTGCGCAGAAGCGACAATCGGATCGATGCCTGCATGCGGTTGTGCGCCGTGGGTCTGGCTGCCGGTCACGGTGATATCGAGGCGATCTGACCCAGCCATCATCGGGCCAGAGATCATGGTCACCGTACCGCTCGTCGTCGGCCATGCAT
>JANNFK010000035.1:0-35225 GCA_031379735.1 Caulobacteraceae bacterium
CATCAAGGTCCTCGCTTTTGTTTGGACAGCACTGCGAAAACAAAATGCAGAAAAAATTCACCACGCCGCATCCGATCGCGCGGGCGCCGGCATCTCATAATCAACAGACACAGAAACACTTGAGGGAAATGAAATGACCAAGCTCTTCAGCATCGCCGCCGCCTTCGCACTCGTTGCCCCGGTCGCCGTCGCGGTTCTCGTCCAAGCTGCCCAGATCGTCGCCTAACCCTGCCCAACCCGCCAGCGACGGTCAAAAACGGAAGGCGCGGACCTCGGGGTCCGCGCCTTTTGTTTTGCCCAACAGCATCGCGAAAAATTCAGCGCTTCACGCATCCGCCCAACGCTTCAACGGCATCTCTTAGTCAACGCGAAAACAACCGGATCAATCGAAAGTCACGATCATGAAAAAGTTAGCCTTCATCTGCGCAGCGTTCGTTCTGTTCGCGCCAGTCGCGTACGCGGCGCTGCATCAAGCTGCTCTGATCGTCGCGTAATCCCTCCCCCGAGAGACGTGACATCAGTTGCACGGCGCGGATCGTCCTCCCACGGTCCGCGCCTTTTCTTTTGCGCTAACCGCTATCGCGAATACGCACCCGCACATGCGCGCTCTGACCATCGGCATCGACAACCGTGACGTTGTAGAAGCCAGGCGCCGAAGGGCGCCAAATTGCGCGCCCGCTTGTGCCTTCGCCGCCGACGCGCGCGCCCTCGGCGTACCAGGTCAGCGGCCCACGCCCACCGCGCGCCGAGAGCGAAAGCCCGCGCGCATCGCCGCCGTATTCGAGCACCAGCACTTCCGCGCCCGACGGCGGAAACAGAATGGACAAATCTTCGCGCTCATTGCCCTCGAACCGCGCCAGCGCCGGCGCGACCGGGTCATGGTGTTCGGGCTCGTGCTCGGGCTGCTCTGGCGTACCAAGCAAATCGAACGCCTCGAACAAAATCGGCAGCGCTTCGCTGCGGCCTGTTGCGCCAGGGCGCGGCGCGCCATCGGGGCGCCCAACCCAGACGCCAATCGCATAGCCGTTCGACACACCCATCGCCCAGGCATCGCGAAAGCCGTAGGACGTACCGGTCTTGAACGCGACTTGCGGCGCGCCTTGCGCCACCTGCGAGGGCACGCGGCCCGCGGGGTGCGGTGAGGTCGCCAGAATTTCGAGCACACGCTCTGCCGTCTCGGGCCGCACAAAGCGCCGGCTAAATGCGAACGTCTCGACATCGCCCGTCACCAACGGCCGCGCGTCGCCGCGATCGCCCAAAGCCGCATAGAGTTGCACCAGATCTTCCATGGTGAGACCAACGCCACCAAGCGCCAGCGCCAAGCCCGGCTCGCTATCCGCACGTTGCGGCATCCGCACCCGCGCACCGGCCCGCGTAAGCGCCGATTGAAAGCGTCCCGCGCCAATGCGCTCGAGCGTCGCCACCGCCGGCAAGTTCAGCGAATGCCGCAGCGCATCTTCCAGCGTGACATCGCCATGAAAGCGGCGATCGAAATTCTCGGGCAGATAGCCTCCGAACCGCCGGGGTGCATCGCGCACCAAAGTCTCAGGCGCGGCAATGTCCTCATCGAATGCGATCGCATAAAGGAACGGCTTCAGCGCCGAACCGGGCGAGCGCACGGCACGCGTCATGTCGATGTAACCACCGGCGCGCTCACGCCCGGCGCCACCGACCCGCGCGCGCACAGCACGGCCATCGATCTGAACGGCGAGGATGGAAATTTGCGCCTCACGCTCAAGATCGACGGCGCGACGGCGCACGAGGCTTTCCAGATCACGCTGCAAGGTCGCATCGAGCGATGAGCGCACCACGCCCTCACCTGGATGCGCGCGCACCAACGCGTAGGCCGCATGCGGCGCCGAATATGGGAACGGCGCGCGCGTGGGGATCTCGCTCTCTTTGCCTTCCTCAGCACGACGGCGATTGATCAAGTGCGTGCTGGCGAACATATCCAACACACGGTCGCGCGCCGCCCTCGCCGCCCGTGGATGCCGATCCGGACGCCGTGCCTCCGGCGCTTGCGGCAGCGCAATCAGCAGCGCCATCTCGGCATCGTCGAGCCATTGCGGATCGCGCTGAAAGTACGCGCGCGACGCCGCCCGCACGCCCTGCAGATTGCCGCCATAGGGCGCCATCGTCAGATAGGCGGAGAGAATTTCGCGCTTCGACAGCCGCGCTTCGATCTGGATCGCGCGGATGATCTCGATCAGCTTTGACTGGATGGTCCGCGGGCGCGGTTCCAACAGCCGCGCCAGCTGCATCGTGATTGTTGAGCCGCCCTGCGTGACTCGGCCAGCGCGCACGTAAGAAACGCTCGCCCGTGTCAACGCGATTGGATCAAAGCCTGGATGAAACCAAAACCGCTCGTCTTCAATCGCCACTAGGCGCCGCTGAAACTCCGGATCGATTTCATCGAGCCGCGCCTCCAGCCGCCAAGCGCCGTCGCGCGTCGTGAACGCCATCAGCCACTCGCCGTTGTGGTCCAGCACCACCGGCGACACCTCGCGCACACGCTGGAGCGGCGGCGCAAACAGCTGATCCATCGCGAACACAGCAAACAGCGCGACAAGCAGCACACGCGCCCAGCGTTTGCCGCCCGTCGTCAATGGCAGCGCGACACGTGGGCCGCGACGCATCTCGCCTCCTTAGCCGCCGCGCGGCGCGATCACGATCGTGCCGGTGCTGGTACGGGCCATCACGCCTGGCCGGTACATGTCTTCGACTTGCGCCGCCGGCATGGTGTAACGGCCCGGCGTTACCGCGCGTGCAATGTAGGCGTAGCGATATTGCCCGCGCAGATTTGCCGAAGCGACGAAGCGGTCATCCCGCGATTCCTGCACTTGCGTAGAGGTGATCGAGCCAATCCACGAGAATGGCCCGTTGCGGACCGCGCCATCGTAACCGGCGCCGTTTGCTCCATCGCTTGGGTTGAGCAGCGTTTCGATCTCCAGACCAGCCGGCAGCAAATCGACCAGCACCGTCGGGAAGTTACGTGCGCCTTCCGGTTGCCCTGAGAGCACGACAACAACGCGATCGCCTTGGCGTATCGAACCCAAATCAGCCAGTGATCCATCGAGACGATAGACCGTCTTGCTGATCGTGTAGCCCGATTGCATCGACGGCGGCGCTTCACGCGGAGCGCCGCTCAGCGACAGCGTCCGCCACACCGGTCCGCGCGCCGCATTGCGGAACACCAGACCAGTCGCCAGACGCTGCGCATCGGCCATCACACGGCGCTCGGCCAAAGCTTGGCCGTTGAGCGTCACGTTCACTGGCCCCGCGCGTTCCTGCAGCGCGTTCGCCGCGAGCAAGAGCTGTACTTGCTCTTGCGTCATCAGGTCGCCCGCATCCGGCGCATCGCGTTCGAGACGGCGACGCAGGCGATCGACCAGTTCGGTCTCGCCCGCTTCAGCCGCCAGCGCGATAACGCCAGCTAGGTCCCGCAACGGCGTCTGATACCAGTCGCCTGTATTGCGATAGCCAAGCGCTTGCTCTGCCAGACGGAAAGCATTGCGCGCGCGCGAACGGTCGCCCATGTGCGCCAGCGCCGCGCCGATCTGGGCCCGCGCCAATGGCGAAGGCTCATTGTTCAGGCGGTTGTCGTGGAAGTAGCGGAGTTGACCGATATCGGCCTCGCCCGCTTTCGCCAGCACGTAGAGCGCATAAGCCGCGGCACGCGAACGCATGAGCTCGGTCGTGTCGTTCGAGCCCGGCCAGCGATAGACTTCGAACTCGTAGTTCACCGAGCCGAAGTCATTCAGACGCGCCACTCGCCGCAGCGCCGCATACGCTTGCTGCATTGGTTGACGTGGCACCGCATAGCCTGCGCGCTGCGCACGCATCAGGAAGTCAGTCGCGTACGCGCCCAACCACGGCGACGCATGACCATCGCCCGCACTCCAGAGGCCAAACGAACCGTCCGGCGCCTGGCGATCGAGCAATTGCGTCGCCGCTTCTTGGATGCGGCGGCGAATGCGCGGATCGGCGGCGCGGTTCGCGTCGGCCGCTAACGTATTGTAGTAGAGCAACGGCATCGCCACTGACGTCAGCTGCTCGGTGCAGCCGTACGGATAGCGATAAAGCGAGTCCAACAGCGGCGCCGGATCGATGCCCGCAAGGTTCGAGAACGAGATCAACGCCTGCGCGCTCGGCTGAAAACCAGCCAAAGCGTCTGACGGCGCCCGCCACGACGCGCCCGAAGCTTGCGGCTCCATGCGCGTGATCGTGATCGGCAAGAACGGCGCGCGCGACTGGATGTCGTATGTGCGTTCAACCGCCGTGAACCCTTGCGGGCCTTCAAGACGCAGATTGATCTGCCCAACACCAAGCGGACCACCCGTAATCGGAATCAAAGCCGATTGACGGTTGTTGCGCGTTAGGTTGAAGCGTCGCGGCTGCGCTTGGATTTGCGCGACGGCCGAGCCGCTGATCGTCACCGTATAAGCGCCGTTCGGCCCCTCGACGTTGTCGACATTGAGCGCGCCTTGCGCCGTGTCGCCGGGTGCTAGGAAACGCGGCAGGATCAGTTCAGCCACGACCGGATCGCGCACGACGATCTGTTCGGCGTCCTGTCCAAGCGCGTTCTCACTCCACGCCACCGCCATCAGCCGCAGCGTACCGTTGAAGTCCGGCACGTCGATCGGGATCATCGCGCGGCCGCCGCGAACATCGACGATGTCAGAAAAGAGCGAAACCGTGCGCGTCGGCACAACGGTCAGACCTTCGCCACCCAGCGAGTCACCGCCCTGACGCGCCGTCGCCGGCGCGCCCAAGTTCGGATTGAGCAAGCGCCCGTAATCATCACGCAACTCAACACCAAGCGCGCGCCGGCCGAAGAAGTAGTTCACCGGGTTCGGACTTTCGTATTTGGTGATGTTGAGGATGCCCTCATCCACCAACGCGATCGCCACACGGACACGCTCGCCCGCGCCGCCGCCGCGCACCGTCACCGGCACTTCGATGTGCGTTCGCGGCCGGACATTCTGCAGGCCTTCGCCCGCTTCAACCGTCAGCGTGCGTCCGCCCATATCGACCGGCACATAAGCCACGCCAATCGCACGGCGCGGCACCGGCAAGTTCACCGGATCGCGCGGCGTCATCACGGTCACCATGACGTAGGCGCCGGAACCCCACTCCGCCGTCACCGGCAGATCGATCGTCGCGCCCTCTGCGCCGATGTGAACGGTGCGCGTTTCGATCACGCGATCGGTCGCCACCACGATTTGCGCTTCGCCCGGATACGGCGGACGGATTTGCACCCGCGCCCGCGCCCCCGGCCGCACCGGATCGGCTGGCGCAACGACGCTGACCATGTCCGGTGTTGCGTCGTCATCGGCGGGGCCGCCCCAGCCGACGCCAAAGCGTTGCGACGTTTGATTTTCGCCACGCGTGACGATCAGGCGATACGAACCTGAACGCAGCCCTTCTTGCGAAATGCGCAGCGGCTGGTTCGCACCGAGATCGACGGTTGCGCCGTCAACCGGAATGTCACGGCCCGTCCGGCGCCAGCGCCATGAGCCGCCGTCGAGATACCAGTCGTAGTTCCAGTCTTCGCGCACCAATTGCCATTGCACGCCGCGCACAGCGACGCGTTGGCCGTTGCCGTTAAGTGCAATCACGTCATACGCGACACCCTCGCCCGCGCCTGCGCGACGATTCTCGAACGTTGGCTTCAATCCGAAATAAAGATCGTTCAGACGCACCGGCACCGTGAAGCTCTCACGCACCACACGACCGCCCGGGTCCGCGACGCTCGCAACCATGCGCGCGCGCAGCGCCATCGTCGTTTGCGGCTCTTCAGGCAGACGGAACGACAGCTGCGCCGCGCCCGTGCCGTCCGTCACCGTACCTGGCAGCTGGAACAAGCGTTCGTCGAAGCTCTCGTCCGCCAGGCCGAAGGCATAGCCCTCCTGCTCCGGGAACGGCGTCGGGTCGATCATCAACCGGCCTTCGGCTTCCACAGCCAAGCCAGAACCCGGTGCGCCGTAGAGGAAGTCTGCCTGCACGTTGATCGGGCGCGATTGGCCGCGCCGCAGCACGTCTTCGCTGGCCTCGATCTGCACCCGCAGACGCTCAGGCACGAAATCTTCGACCGACCAGCTCACACTGCCAGCAGCTTCTTCTTGCCCGTCAACGATCAGTTGCGCGTTCCAAACGCCGCGCGGCGAAGATCGATCAAGCTCGATATTTTTCGCAATCGCACCGCCATCGACGGCTTCGGTCATGCGGATACGCCGCGCTTCGGTGCCGTTCGGACGATAGACGACGAGCGTCGATTGCCGGTTCGAAATCGCGCGACCAACTTGATCGCGGATGAGGCCGATCAAGCGAACGCGTTCGCCCGGCCGGTAGATGCCGCGCTCTGTATAAAGGTAGGCATCGACATCGCCGGGGGCGCGGCGGCCATCAACGCCACGATCGGAGAGATCGAGGCTCGGCCGTTGCAGATCGAGCGCCGCGAAGTCGCCTTCCGAGCCGTACGCCATCACGTACCGCGCACGCGACGGTCCATCGCCGTTCACCAGTGCATCGTTGAAATGCACACGCCCATCACGATCGGTGCGGGTACGCGCCAATTCTTCGTTGTTTGATGCGATCAATGTCAGCGTCACGTTGCTCATTGGCCGCGCCGTACGCAGCGAGCGCACGACAACATCGAGCCCAGTCGCGCCCGAGAAGCTCTGCAGCGCCATGTCAGTGTAGAGGATCCAGCGATACGCTGAAGCGTGCGACTCGTTCTCGCTATTGCCACTCTGGCCAGCGCTCGGCGAGATATCGCGTACCTTCACGACATAAGCGCCCGGCCGCAGCTCATTGAGCGCAGCACCCAGCGAGAACACTGTCGTCACCGCGTCATTGCGGACGCGCGTATCGACGTCGATTTCGCCTTTATAAACGGAAACGCCAATGTTTTCGGCGGCGCTATCGAAGTTCCAATAGTTCCAACCGCCTTCTTCGTTCGTCTCACCTTGCTCCAATTGATACTGCGACAGAATGCGATCCGGCACGCGCAGGACTTCAACTTCAAGGCGCGCAACGTTCACCGTTTCAATCGCGATGCCGTCCGCTTCCGAACGCGGCAGGATCACGCCGCCGCCTGCGAACCCAACATAAGCCGGACGATCGCCGAAGGTCAGCGTGAAGGTTTCGTCGAACTCCGTGCGTTCGCCGGTTTGCGACGGCAGGCCCTGACGGATCGTGACTTGGCGCTCTGGCTCGAGCGGCAACCCGCCGAGGCAGAGGAGATTGCCGGACACATCGACCTGGAACGGGGCGGCCGGCTCCAACGCAAGATAGTCAGCAAAGTTGACCGACGGATCGGTCGAAAGGTTTTGCGAAAATTCGAGGCACGCGCGCGGTTCGGCGCGATTGGTCTCCGCACGCAGGCGCAAGAATGCCATGCCGTCCACTTGCGGCAGACCAGCGCGCGGCGCGTTGGCGTTGCGGGCATTGCCGCCGGCGCCGATCGAACCAAGCTGCGCGAAATCGAAGGCCGGCGCACCGAGCGAGACGCGGCCGAGAACCGCCCCTCCCCATAGTCCAACGAGCAGCGCGATCGAGGTCGCGAGCACCGTTGCACGGTTCGCCACCGCCCAGTCGCGCGCAGGGGCCGCCCAAGTCCAGTTCCACTTACGCGGGTCAACGCGCTCCGCGAGCGCTTTCCAATCGAAGGCCATGTAGCGCGTCTCCCGTCCGCCTGAGCGTGGCATCATGCTTGCCCGAGGCTCGCGCAAGCGACAAGGCATCATTAAATTCTGGCAAAGTTCTGTTCGGCGCTGCAGTTGCCGCCCGCGCAGCAACGTGTTTCAACAGGCGCAATCAAAAATGACGCAGGCGGCGCCTTTGCCGCAAAGCGCGGGAGGATCTGATGAGCGACGGCGCGAAGCCCGCCTTTCCAGCCATGTCGATAGAGCAGGCGCATGCGCTGCTCGCCGCGCCTGGTTCGCCGCTTGAGGTAGGCGAGGAAGACGTCCGCGGCGTCCGTATGAAGGTGTGGAAGAACGCGCCCCCGACCCTGCGCGAAATCTATGCGCTCGGCGCTCCATTTGCCGCCCGCGATCACCTTGTCTTTGAGGAAGAGCGCGCCACCGTCGGTTCTTTCCAGGCCGCCGCCAACAAGTTCGCCAACCAACTCGTCGCCGACGGCGTGAAGCCGGGCGACCGCGTCGCCATCATCATGCGCAACTTGCCCGAATGGCCGGTCGCGTTTTGGGGCGCAGTTCTCGCTGGGGCAATCGTCACGCCGCTGAATGCGTGGTGGACTGGTCCCGAGCTCGAATACGGCCTCAAGAATTCTGGCGCCTCGCTCGCGATCATGGATGTCGAACGCTATGAGCGCACCCGCGAGCACATCGACAACTGCCCCGAACTTCGCAAGATTTACGTCTCGCGCTCCAAGGAAGAAATCGCCGACCCGCGCGTCGAACGGCTCGAGAGCATTGTTGGCGCGACAGCCGATTGGCCATCGATCGCGGCCAGCGCGCCGCCAGCGATCCCGACCAGGCCCGATGACGACGTCGCCATCTTCTATACCTCCGGCACCACCGGCAATCCAAAGGGCGCGGTGGTCTCTCACCGCAACATCATCTCCAACATGCTGAACAGCGCATCCGCGCAAGCGCGGGCATTCCTGCGCCGCGGCGAGGCGCCGCCTACGCCCGATCCGAACGGACCACAGAAGGCGTTCCTGATCTCGGTGCCATTCTTCCACGCCACTGGGTGCTTCGCGATCATGATCCCGTCGATGATGACGGGAAACAAAATCGTCATGCAGCGCCGCTGGGACTGCGACCAAGCGCTGCCGCTCATGCAAAAAGAGCACGTGACGCATTTCGGCGGCGTGCCGACGATTGCGTGGCAAGTGCTCGAGCATCCGAAGATCGACGACTACGATCTCTCATCGATCGAAGGTGTTTCCTACGGCGGCGCGCCCGCCGCGCCCGAACTCGTCAACCGCATCAAAGCGCGCTTCCCCAATGCGCAACCGGGCCAAGGCTGGGGCATGACGGAAACCTCCGCCACCGCCGTTTCCAACGGCTCTGAAGACTATATGCGCAAGCCCGCTTCTACCGGCGTGCCGTCCGCCACGGGCGAAGTGAAGATTGTTAGCCTGGAAGGCGTTGAACTCGGGCGCAACGAAGTCGGCGAGCTTTGGTACAAAGGGCCAATTGTCGTGCGCGGCTATTGGCAGAACGAAAAAGCCACTGCCGAGACCTTCATCGACGGCTGGATCAAAACCGGCGACCTCGCGAAGATCGACGACGAAGGCTTCATCTATATCGTCGACCGCGCCAAAGACATGCTGATCCGCGGCGGAGAAAATATCTACTGCGTCGAAGTCGAGAACGCGCTCTACGATCACCCCGCCGTCATGGACGCCGCTGTCGTCGGCAAGACGCACGTGCAACTCGGCGAAGAGCCGCTCGCCGTCGTGCATCTGAAACCCGGCGCGTCAGCGACGAGCGAAGAGTTGCGCCATCATTGCGCGCAAAAAATAGCCGCCTACAAAGTGCCGGTCGAAGTTCTGTTCTGGCCCGAGACGCTGCCCCGCAACGCCAACGGCAAGATCATGAAGAACGAACTCAAAAAGCAGATCGAAAATCCACAGTTCTGATTGCTCTTGAAAAACCTCGCGCGAAGGTCAACTAAAGCGCGAGGAGCACGCTCATGACCAAGATCATCTACGAAATCGTCCGCCACGATGGCGGCTGGGCGTTCAAGCTCGACGGCACGCTGTCGAACACCTATGCGAGCCACGATGCCGCCTACGCCGCGGCCAAGCGCGTCGCCATGGAACAGATGCGTCCTGGTGAAACGGCGGGCATCTCCTGGGAAGACGAGCGTGGCCGCTGGCACGACGAACTCTCACCCGGCGACGATCGGCCAGAGGTTGGCATCGTCGATAAGAACTGACGCCGCGCGTGGGGTGGCTTCGCTGGCTCGTCGCGATCATTGCCGTAGCCGCGCTTGTCTTCACGGCATGGCTCTATCTTCTTGGACCATGGCGGCTTGTCGATTTCACCGCGCAAGCGCCGCCGCCGCAGCCAGCGCTCACGCTAAACGTTGAAGAATGGCGCGTCCAACGCGCGGTTTTACTCGAAGCGTTTCAGCACGACGTCTACGGCGCGATGCCAGCCCCGATCACACCAGTCGTCGCGAGCAAGGACGAAATTCCCGCCGCGGACGCAGGCGGCATTGAGCGCGTCGAGCAATGGCGCGTGGACGTCGGCAACGCAGGCCATTTCAATCTCGCGATCGTGCGGCCACCGGGCGAGGCGCCCGCGCCAGTCATCATCTTCCTCGATTTCTGCGGCAACCGCGCCGCCTTTCCGGGCTGGCCTGCGGCGATCGCGGGGCCGGTTGGCTATATCCAGTCGTTTTGCAACAACGCCATGCTGGACCCGTTAGTTGAGCGCGTGTTTGGCCGTTATGTGAACGGCCCGCCGTTCGATGAAATCACCGCGCGCGGTTACGCGGTCGCCGTCGTTTATGTGGGCGACATCGTGCCCGACAATGAACCGGAAGCGCGCGCGGCGCTCGCGCATTTCGCGGCGAACGACACCGGTGCGGTCATGGCGTGGGCATGGACGGCATCACGCGCCTACGACGCCCTCGCCGCCGATCCGCGCTTTGACCCAAGGCGCATCGCCGTATGGGGCCAATCACGCCAAGGCAAGGCAGCGCTTGTGGCAGGCGCATTCGATGAACGCTTTGCGGCCATCATCGCACTCCAATCCGGACGCGGCGGCGACGCGCCAACGCATGCTTTCGCAGGCGAGAGCGTGGCCGCGATCACCACTGCATATCCGCACTGGTTCGCACCAAATTTTGCGACCACAACGCCATCCGTCGAGCAGCATCAACTCATGGCGCTCATCGCGCCGCGCGCGCTGTTGGTCGGGCACGGCGACCGCGATGGTTGGTCCGATCCCGTCGGCGCGCGCGCCGTGCGCGAGGCCGCCGGACCAGCGTACCAAGCGCTCGGCGCTGAACCCCCGGCGCACTTCATCCGCGATGGCGGCCACGGCATCCATGAGCGCGACTGGGAAGAGACGCTGAATTTCCTCGACGCCCGCATGGCGCCTTGAGTACTTGAGCGCATGGAAGACTGGCGCGCATGGGCGGTGAAAGCCGCCGAGTGGGGCATGGACTATCGCGCGCGCTTGCGCGATCTGCCGGTGCGCCCACCCGTTCAACCCGGCGAGATTGCCGCCAAAATAGCGCCATCGCCGCCGGAGCACGCCGAACCGTTCGAGAAAGTCTTTGCCGATTTTGAACGCGACATCGCCCCGGGCATGACGCACTGGCAGCACCCGCGCTTCTTCGCCTACTTCCCCTCCAACTCAGCGCCCGCCTCACTGGTCGCCGAGCACCTCGTCAACGCCATCGGCGCAGTGTGCATGCTGTGGCAGACCTCGCCCGCCGCCACAGAACTCGAAACCCGCGCCGTCGATTGGTTGCGCCAAGCCTTCGGCCTCCCCGATGCGTTTCAAGGCTGCATCCAGGACACCGCCTCCACCGCAACGCTTGCCGCCGTGCTGGTGATACGCGAACGCGCGCTCAACTTCACCGGCAACAAAACCGGCCTCTCCGGCGCGCCGCGCCTGCGTATCTATTGCTCCGCCGAAGCGCACACGTCGATCGACCGCGCCGTCTGGTTCTCCGGCATCGGCGACGACAACCTCGTCCGCATTCCGATCAAAGGCCCGCTCCGCGGCGCAGACCCCGAGGCCCTCCGCGCGCTAATCGCCGCTGACATCGCCGCCGGTTTCAAACCCGCCGGCATCATCGCCAATGTCGGCGCCACCGGCGTCGGCGCGACCGATCCCGTTGCAGAGCTCGCCGCGATCGCACGCGAGCACGATCTCTACCTTCACGTCGACGCAGCTTGGGCCGGCGCAGCCATGATCTGCCCCGAACTCCGCCACCTCTGGGCCGGCGCTGAACACGCCGACTCCATCGTCGTCAACGCACACAAATGGCTCGGCGCGCAAACCCATTGCAGCGTGCATTTCGTGCGCGACCCCGCCAGCCTCACACGCACGCTCGCCGCCAAGCCCGATTACCTGCACACGTTGGGCCTCAGCGAAGTCGTCAACTACAGCGAATGGGGCATTCCACTTGGGCGCCAATTCCGCGCGCTGAAACTTTGGTTCGTATTGCGCGCCTACGGCCTTGAAGGGCTGCGCACTATGATCCGTAACCACATCGCCTGGTCGCGCGCGCTCTGCGAAAAACTCCGCGCCACGCCAAACTTCGAGATCGTCACCGAGCCGGCCTATTCGCTCTTCTCGTTCCGTTACACCAAGGCCGGCGCAGATTTAGACGCGCTCAACCTCGCGCTCGTCGAAGCCATCAACGCCGACGGCCGCATCTACCTCACGCAAACCCGGGTCGATGGCGCTGTCGCAATCCGCTTTCAAGTCGGCCAGTTCGAATGCACCGAAGCCGACGTGATGAGCGCCTACGACGTCATCACGGAAATCGCCGGGCGCCAGTGACTATTGCAGATGCGCTTCGATGAACCAGAGGTCCTTGTCGATCTGGCGTGAAACACCGGTGAACAAATCCGCCGTGTTCTTGTCGCCCGCTTCGTCGGCGGCATCGATCCCCGCCCGCGCCAGCTTGCCATACGCCGCGAGCCGATCGGCAAGCGCTTGCAAATGCGCCTTCTCGTCGATTGCATTCGTCGGATAGGCCTCGAGCTGCGTGCCCTTCGCGACCGCTTGCGAGGTGCCGGCGACAACGCCCGCAAGCGCAACCGAGCGCTCAGCGATGTCATCCGCGAACGTATCCACGCGCGCCTGAATCTGATCGAACAATTCGTGCAGCGCGATGAAGTTGGCGCCCTTCACGTTCCAGTGCGCCTGCTTCACCGCAAGCCTCAGATCGATCGTGTCCACGAGCCGCGCGTTCAAAAGCGCGATCATGGCTTTGCGGGTGTTGTCCGGCAGATCGTTGCGGGTGGTCGGCATCTTCGTATCTCCTCGAACGCCGATATGGGTTCGCGCGCCGCGCCTGGCAACGCAATCACCCATAGATATGATCCCTATCCCGGATCGATTTTGCCTATCCGCTAAAGCGTCGCCAACCAATCGATCAGCAACCCCGTCGTTTCCTTGGGCGCTTCCTGTTGGGTCCAGTGACCAATGCGCGGGATCAGATGCGAGCCGCGATGCTCCGACGCATTCGCTGTCATCCGCTCGAACGCCGCCTCAGCGCTGCCGCCAAACATCTTCAGCACCAGATCGTTCTCGCCGACTATGAACAGCGACGGTTGGTGCACCACGCGATCAGGAACCGTGCTCATATATTCGAAATCGCAGGTGTGATTGCGATAGCGGTTGAGCGGCCCACGGAAGCCCGAAACCGTGAACTCGTGCACGAAATAGTCGATGTCCTCGGACGTCATCCACCACGGGAACGTCTCCGGATCCGGCAGGCCATCAAGCAGCGCGTCGCCGTGCTTCTTGTCAGGCGCACCCCAATAGCCGACGGAGTCGCCGCTGCCTGTATAGTAGAGCTTGCGCAAACCGCCCCGCACGTCGGCCTCGAACGCAGCTTCGGCGACGCCTTCGTCTTTGAAATAAGCTTGGTAGAAGAACTTGCCCTGATCGACGTACGCCGCCTTGATCAACGTATCGAGCGACATCGGCGGCAACCCAAACCACGGCACGCTCAACCCCGCCACCGCGCGCACCTGCTTCGGATGCAGTACAGCCGTGTGCCAAACAATCGGCGCGCCCCAATCATGCCCGATCAGCACTGCCGGCTTACCGGGCGATAGCGCTTCGATCACGCCCGCAACATCCGCCGCGATTTCCTTCATCGCGTAGGCTTCAACCGCCTGCGGTTTATCCGAACCGCCATAGCCGCGCACATCGATCGCGCACGCCGTGAAGCCAGCAGCCGCCAGCGGCGCCATTTGGTGCCGCCACGAATACCAGCTCTCTGGAAAGCCATGGACCATCACCACTAACGGCCCCTCGCCTTGAATCGCGGCTCGGACCTTGATGCCGTTGGTATCGATCATGCGGAATTCGGGCTTCATCGGCGGCTCCTCCGAAGGAGCGTAGCAGCAAAACAGGGCGCGCGAACCGGCGCCGCCGCGTCACGCGTCTTCGGCCTCGCCGATAATGTCCTCGGCTTCTTCGTTCAGCGCCCGGCCGCCTTGGCGCGGCTTCGTGAACGGTGTCGGTTCCGGTGTCGTAGTGTTGTTGCGCCAGAGCCCGCGACCCGCCTCAATACCGCCAGCGAGTTGCATTTCGAAGCGCTCGGCATCGCGCTCACGCACATCTTCGATCGTCTCGGCGATTTCGAGGTCGGAGAAACCGAGGTCGCGCAGCACGGCGCCGCTGAAGGTGAGCGAAGATTCGAAAAGCTCTCGCAGCTGATAGTCCACGCCAGCCCTCACAAGCCGCATCGAATGGCCACGATCGTAAGCACGCGCAAAGATTTTCGCGTGCGGGAATTCGGATTTCACCAACGTGACGATTTGGTCGGTCGCCTCCGCCTTGTCCACGCAAATCAGGATCGCTTCCGCCGTCCCCGCCCCCGAAGCCCGCAGCACGTCAAGACGCGTACCGTCACCGTAATAGACCTTAAAGCCGAACTTCGCGGCAACTTGGATCATCTCGACATCGGTTTCGATCAGCGAGATGTCGACGCCGCGCGCCAGTAGAGACTGGCTCACGAGTTGTGCGAAGCGGCCGAAGCCGATCAACAACACTTGCCCGTTCAGATCGCGCGCCTCTTCAACGCCATCGAGTGAAACCCGCGGCTCCGGCATGAGCCGGTTGAGCACCAGCACAACGATGGGCGTCAACGCCATGGATATGATGACGATTGCGGTCATCACCGCAGAAATTCGCGCATCCATGACACCAGCAGAAAACGCCGCTGCATAGAGAACGAAAGCGAACTCGCCCCCCTGCGCAAACAATGCCGCGCGACGAACGGATTCGCGTTGACCGGCCTTGAGTACGCGCGCCACGCCGTAGATGCCGAGCGCCTTCACTGCCATGAACGCCACGACACCAGCCGCGATCAGCCGCCAATCCGCAAGCACGACGGTGACGTTCAACGACATGCCAACGCTGATGAAGAAAAGCGCCAACAGGATGCCGCGGAACGGCTCGACGTCAGCTTCGAGTTGATGGCGGAAAACCGAGTCAGAGAGCAGCACGCCGGCGAGGAACGCGCCCATGGCCATCGAGAGCCCGCCAATGTCCATCAGCAAGGCCGAGCCGAGCACGACCAGCAACGCCGCCGCCGTCATCACTTCGCGCGCACCCGACCGCGCCAGTACGCCGAACAACGGATTAAGCACAAAGCGGCCCGCCACGAACACAAGCGCAATAGCGCCAACGCCAAGCGCGATCGTCTGCCAGAGCGGCGGCGCATCTGCCTGCACGCCAAGCGTCGCCGCAGCGATGATCGCAACCGCCGCCAGCAGCGGCACGATCATCAAATCTTCAAACAGCAGAATCGAAACGTTGCGCTGCCCTGCCTCGCTCGATGTCTCACCCGCATCGTCCATCATTTTCATGATGACCGCCGTAGATGAGAGCACGAAGCCCGATGCGCCGATCGCAGCCGCAGCCCAAGGCAAGCCAGCGGCGACGCCGACAAACGAAAGCAGCACGATCGCCGTCACAACTTGTGCTGCGCCCAACCCGAATATTTCTTTGCGCAGCGCCCACAATTTCGCTGGGCGCATCTCGAGGCCGATAATGAACAAGAACATCACCACGCCGAATTCGGCGACGTGCAGGATATTCTCCGGATCGCGGAACACGCCGAGCCCAAACGGCCCGATGAGCAATCCCGCCGCGAGGTAACCCAGCACCGAGCCGAGCCCCAAGCGCCGAAACAACGGCGCTGCGACCACAGCTGTAGCAAGTAAAGCCACGGCGTGCTCGAGCCCCAATCCACCGTTCGCCACAGCTTCCGCCGCCATGCGTGAGCCTTTTCAATGAGAAGCCACCCATGTGGCGCCCTTTAGCGTGGCTTTGAACCCCCTCCACAGGGCTCGAATCATTTATGTTGGTCGCTTCCCCGATTCGGAGCGCGTTATGATCGAGAACACGAAGCTGACCGCGCTTGTAGCCTCGCGCATCTGCCACGACATGGTCGAGCCGATGAGCGCGATCATCCAAGGTCTCGAGATGATCAAGGACGGCGACGGCAAGCTCGATCCTGACGCGCTTTCACTGCTTGACCATGGCGTCGGCAAAGCCTGGGCGAAGCTTGAGTTCTTCCGCTTTGCCATGGCCGGCGCGATGGCCCAGGGCGACAGCGAACTCGAAGAATGCCACCCGGTCGCGACTAAACTCTACGGCGTGCTGAAGGCCGACCTCGTCTGGTCGGCGCCCACCGTAAAGATGCCGCGTCCGGCCGTCCGCGTGATCGTCAATTTATTGCTGATCGCCAACGAATGCCTGCCGCGCGGCGGCACGGTGGAAATTACCGCGTCGAAACAAGGCGACGTGGGCGAAGTTGTCGTCACCGCGACCGGCCCGCGCGGCAAACTGAAGGACGCAACCTTCGCCGCGCTCAAGGGCGAAGGCGACGATCTGAACGGCCACACCATCCAGCCGACGCTGACCGGCCTTCTGGCGCGCCAAGGCGGTGTCGAGCTCTTGGCCCGCGAAACGCCCGGCGAAACCGCCAACAAGATCGAGCTCATCGCGCGCTCGGCCTCGTTCCAGCTCTGAGAAGCTTTAAGCTCCGTTAACCGGCTTGCCTGAAGAGTTGCGGCGAATCCTACGGAGTTCGCC
Organism: Caulobacteraceae bacterium; assembly: GCA_031379735.1. Lineage (GTDB taxonomy): Bacteria > Pseudomonadota > Alphaproteobacteria > Caulobacterales > Aquidulcibacteraceae > Vitreimonas. The sequence goes on from JANNFK010000035.1 coordinate 16,779, forward strand.
CATGAGACGCTGCCTTGTCGTCGACGACAGCCGCGTGATCCGAAAAGTCGCGCGCCGCATTCTTGAAGACATGCGCTTCGAGATTGAGGAAGCCGCCGACGGCCTCGAAGCACTGCAAGCCGTCCGGCGCCGCATGCCGGACGCGATCCTGCTTGATTGGACGATGCCGGTGATGAGCGGCATCGATTTTCTGAAACAGCTTCGCCAAGAGCCCGGGGGCGATAAGCCGACGGTAGTTTTCTGCACGACGGAAAACGACGTTGAGCGGATTTCCGAGGCGCTGAAGGCGGGCGCGGACGAGTACATGATGAAGCCGTTCGACGGCGACATTCTGCATTCTAAGTTCGCTGAGGCAGGCCTCATTTGATGTTGAACGACGCCGAAATTGCGCTGGTTGCTCGCGAAGTAAAGACGCGCTCTGGCGCGGTGCTGACCAAGGATATGTCCGGCGCGATCGCCATACGTTTGCAGCCGCTTGCGCGGCGTGAAGGATTTTCGAGCGTGCCTGAACTTATCGGCGCAGCGCGGCTTCGTGCGGATGGCGCGCTTTGGAATGCGATCGCGGACAACCTGGCGCAAAGCGAAACCCGCTTTTTCCGCGACCGGCAGCAGTTTGAACGGCTGCGCACACAGATCCTCCCCGCAGCGCTTTCGAAGCGCGGACACGAGCGGGTGCGGATTTGGTCGGCGGCGTGTGCGACGGGGCAGGAAGCGTATTCGCTGGCGATGCTTGTCGATGAGATGCGCAATGACGGCATGAATCCCGCCGTTGAAATTGTTGCGACGGATCTTTCGGAGCGGTTGCTCGAAAAAGCGCGGGCGGGGCTTTATACGCAGTTTGAAATCCAGCGCGGGCTGCCGATCCGGAAACTGATCGCGTACTTCGAAAAAGCCGGCGACCTTTGGCGCATTTCGGACCGCTTGCGCGCAGGCGTAAAATTCGCGCCGCACAATTTGATGAAACACCCAGGCGAACTCGGCCAGTTCGACGTCATCATGCTAGCGCACGTACTGGCGAGCTTTGACCAGGAGACCCGTATCGATGTGCTGCGCCGCGTGGCTGATGCGCTGACGCCAAACGGCGTTTTGATGCTCGGCTCCGGCGAAGTTCTGCCCGAGGGCTGCGAGAGTTTCACGCTGGAGGCCGGCATTGCGCGCAAAGCCGCACCAGTGCGGGTCGCGGCGGCCTGAAACAGACATCTTGTCTGTTTGTTACACCTTTGCGCGCACCACTGCGTTTAGTCAGTCAACGGAGCGTCGATGCCTATTCCTGGAGATACTCTGAAAGCTGGCTGGGGCGTAGTGCGGTTGAAGCCGTGGCACTTGGCGGGCGTGTTTGAATCGAGCGCCGACGCCGAAGGCTTGGCCCGCCAATTGGGGCCCGACTACGCCGTGCGCTACGGCGACCACGACATCGGCTCGCCCGAATTCTCCTACGTCAACGCCCGCAACCCCTAACGCGATCAGATGTCGCCGCGCGCAATGGCGGCGAAATACTCGTCACCCGCCAGCGCGCCGCCAGGAAATCGCCGCAGCGGCGCCGGCGGATCGGTGTTGTTGGCGAGTGCTGCGAACAAATTTACTTCGTAGATAGCGGCTCGCGCTCCCAATCGGCGAGATCGCGATCGGCTTCGTCCAAGGGCTGCAAACGCCGGCGCAGTTCTTCGCGCACGGCTTCGTCATCGAGCGCCTGCTCTTCCGGCGGCGGCAGAGCCAAGAGGCGCTCTGCGACTTTGCTCCAGCGTTCGGCTTCCACTAAATCACCGCGGCGGACAGAGGCTTCGGCGGACGCTCTCGCCTACACGAGAGCGAAGAGCGGGACGCGGAGTGCGACGCGTCTGAAAAATTGCGCTTTTGCGAGCGCTGCATAACGCGGCTCAACCCGCGTCCCGTGACCGGCTCACAACGGCTCTGCACAGGGAGGTGTTTCACTCACCTGGCGAGATCGCCGCTGGCGTGCGGGCCGGCGCTGTCCGGCGCCAAGTCCCCGGCGCGTCTTCCCGCCGGTTGTTACTCCGCGGGCTTCTGCTCTTTCGGTGAGCGAATCGCTTCCACGCTCATTGGTTTGGGCGCTTTCCCGTTTCGCCTGCCGCTCGTGACGGACACCTTGGAGCTGCACGCTCAATCACATCGTTCATCGCGTCGGTTCGAACAGGTACCAATGCTCTTCGTGCGGACGATGCGTGGAGGATACGGGTGGTGCTGCGGGGGGCGGATAGATTTTCGCACACTTATTTTCTCCCTTCTCCCGCATGGGCGGGAGAAGGAAGAGCCGGTGTGAAAATGCGCACATTGAGACACGCGCCGCAGCGCACGAGCACGCCGTTTGCGCCGAACTTCAGTGCGGCTTGAAGTGTTCTGCGGCCAATCATGTCGCGGCTCGATTCTGAGCGCGACCCCTTGCACGAAGTGAGCTAGTAGCGACTTCGTTGGATCAAGAGGCTGGGCCGACGGCCCACGCGTCATCCGAACTTATTCGGACACTTTGAAACCATGAGTCAGGCTTCAGAAGCTTTATCCGTCACTGAAGAACTTCTCGCAGACATGGAATTGAGTCGTTTTCCCTTGAGCAACTGCTTCCTAAAGGCGTGTCGCCTGGCGAGGCTGCTGGGCGACACGGCAATGCTTCAGCTATTTCAATGGGAATTAGAGGGTTACCCCAGCACTCCTGATGGGATGACTCAAAAAGGCTGAGACGGATGCGCGCGCGAAGCGCTTATTCAAGCAAAAAGACACGAAAACGAAGGAGATCAAAGAACTCGCTTACAACGAATCCATTGAGGTTCTTGAGTCACGAGTTGAACTGTTCAAGACTCGACTGCAACTGGCTCAGGACCAAGCGGTGAGTATCTCGTCCGCGAATCCAAATCAGTTCGTGCAGGCGCCGGTAAACAAGTTCGCAGAGCGTCAACCGTATCGAACGCGCTTATTCAGTCGTCCGAACGGGTCGCAGCGAGGCGCGCCTTTTTGTATACTTACGTACTCGAACGAAATATTGAGCTGAGAGTTTCCGCTCCAGTTGAAGACATTTTTGCCGATCGACGCGAGAAGGTCGACCGCCTGTTAAGCACCTTGCGCCCGAAGAACTGAAGCGGATCGAGTCAATCGCAGCAAATCTGACGTCAGAAAATGAAGAGGACTGGGCGAATGCGGTGCACAGTTGTCGTAGGTTGCTTCAAGCAATCGCGGATCAACTGTATCCTCCAGGGGAGGCAGTGGATAAGGACATAAATGGGAAGATCGTCAAAATAAAAATGGGTGCGGACAACTACGTTAATCGCCTCGTTGCGTTTTGCGAAAGTCAGCAAAAGTCCGAACGGTTCAACGATCTTGTCGGCTCAAACTTGTCTCTTCTGGGTGACCGCCTGGACGCAGCCTTTCGGGCCGCGCAAAAGGGCTCTCACGCGAGCGTCACTCGAGACGAGGCATCGCGCACCGTGGTTTTCACTTACCTCTTGATTGGCGACATCCTTGAACTGAAGTCGGAGATTTCGGCAGCCTCGCCCGCCGACGATCCAATAGCAGATGCGATTGTCGGCGAGGTTGCGAAGCCCATCGACTAACCCCCCTCCATCCCCTCTTCCACTTCACGCTCCACCCTTAGCGCCGTCAGCTGATTGCGCTGCCGCCGCAACACTTGAAACCGATAGCCATGAAACGCGAACCTTTGTCCCGGCTCCGGAATCGCCTGCGCTTCGTGGATCACCAAGCCGGCGATGGTGACGGCTTCTTCGTCGGGGAGGTCCCAATTCATCGCGCGGTTCAGATCGCGGATCGGCACCGTGCCATCGACATTGACGCTGCCGTCGGGCTGCAGGCGCACGCCTTGGACGGCGATGTCGTGCTCGTCTTTGATGTCGCCGACGATCTCTTCGAGAATATCTTCGAGCGTGACGAGGCCCATGAGCGCGCCGTATTCGTCGACGACCAGCGCGAAGTGTTCGCGGCGGCGCAGGAATTCGGCGAGCTGATCTTCGGCGCTGGTTTGCATCGGCGTAAACCAGGCGTCGCGCTTCACGTCGTGGACGTCGAACCCGTCGCGGCCATGTTCGGAAATGGCGCGCAGGAGATCGCGCGCGTGCAAGATGCCGACGATGTTGTCGGGCTCATCCTTGTAGAGCGGCATGCGCGTGTGGGTGGAGCTCATCGCTTGGGCGATGATTTCGCGCGGCGGCAGATCGATGTCGAGCGACTTGATGGCTTTGCGATGGATCATCACGTCGGAGATCGAAAGCTCGGAAAGATCGAGCGAGCCGCGCAGGCGGTCGCGCACGCTCATCTCAAGCTCGCCCTGCTCGGCTGAGACGTCGACGATGCTTTCGATCTCGGCGCCGGTCAGCACTTCATGGTGCGAGACTTCCTTCACGCCGAACGCACGCAAGACGCCGCGCGAGGCGGCGTTCAGCAGCCAGTTCAGCGGGTAGAAGATTATGAACGAGGCGTGCAGCGGGTAGGCGATCAGGAGCGAGACGGGCTCGGGGTTGCGGATGGCGAAAGTTTTCGGGACTTGCTCGCCGATGACGATGTGAAGCGCGGAGAAGACCAGAAAGCCGATGACGAAGGCGATGAGATGGATGGTCTCTTCCGGCATGCCGAGCGGCTCAAGCAATGGCCGCACGATGGCAGCGACCGTCGGCTCGCCGACCCAGCCCAAGCCCAGCGACGCCATGGTGATGCCGAGCTGGCAGCAGGCGAGATAGGCTTCGATGTTGGCCAGCATCTTTTGCGTCAGCGCCGCGCCGAAGGTGTTTTGCTCCGCCAGATTGTCGATGCGGAAGGCGCGCGCTTTCACCAAGGCGAACTCGGCGGCGACGTAGAAGGCGTTGGCGGCAAGCAGCAGGAACGCGACGAGCAAGCTCAAAAGCGGCGAGGTCATTTATTGGGTTTCTTGTTGGAGCAGCTGCGCGACAGCTTCTGCGGGCGCGGCTTTCTGCACGAAGGCGCGGCCGATACCGCGCGTGAGGATGAGTGTCAGCATGCCGGCTTCGTTTTTCTTGTCGGCGGCCATGATGGCGATGAGCTTGGTGGCGTCGTACGGCGCGCCGGGGAGTTGGCGGAGATCGGTGGTGAAGCCGGCGCGGTCAAGGTGGGCGCGGACGCGGGCAGCGTCCGGCGCTTGGCAGAGGCCGAGCTGGGCCGAAAGCTGGAACGCCAGGTTGACGCCGGCGGCGACAGCTTCGCCGTGTAGAAGCGTGCCGTCGTAAGCTGAGTGCGCTTCGAGGGCGTGGGCGAAGGTGTGGCCGAGATTGAGCAGCGCGCGGACGCCCTGCTCGGTCTCGTCGGCTTCGACGATGCGGGCTTTGAAAGAGATGGCGGTGGCGATGGCGTAGTCCAGCGCGTTTGGCTTGCCGGCCACCAGCGCCTCAGCGTTCGCCTCGCACCAGTCGAAGAATTCCGCATCGCCGATCAGCGCGGCTTTGACGATCTCGGCGTAGCCTGCGCGCATCTGGCGATCATCCAGCGTCGCCAGCACGTCCATATCCGCGATCACCAGCTTCGGCTGATGGATGAGGCCGATCAGGTTTTTGCCTTCCGGCGTGTCGATCGCGGTTTTGCCGCCGACGCTGGAATCCACCTGCGCCAGTAAAGTCGTCGGGATCTGCACGAAGTTTACGCCGCGCTTGACGATGCCCGCGGACAAGCCCGCAAGATCGCCGATCACGCCGCCGCCCAAGGCGATGACGATGTCTTTGCGGTTGACGCCGGCTTGCAGGAGATGACGCGTCACCATCTCCAAACCAGTGAAGCTCTTGGCGCTTTCGCCCGGTGGCAACGTGATTGTCCAGTTCGTGAGGCCAGCTGCGTCGAGCGAAGCAGCGAGCGCCCGGCGATGCAAACGCGCGACGGTTTCGTCGGTGACGATGAACACGCGGTTCGACGGCGCGTAAGGCGCGATCAACTCACCCGCGCGCGCCAGCAAGTTGGCGCCGGTGTGAACGTCGTAGCTGCGTTCGTGTAGGTTTACGTGGATGGTGTTCATAGTCTCGCCAAATGCCCGCGGAGCGCGGTGAGGATGAGGCTGACGGCGCTGTTGTGGGGGCCGTTGCCGGTTTCGATCACGAGATCTGCTTCAGCGTAGAACGGATAACGTTCGTCCATGAGTTTTTGCATCACCGCACGCGGATCGTCTTCCTTTAGCAGCGGACGATGATCGCGCTTGGTCACCCGCTTCATCAACACATCTAACGGGGCCTTCAGCCAAATCGAGATCGCGCGCTCTTTCACCAGCGCGCGTGTGAGTGGATCGATGAACGCACCACCGCCGGTTGCGAGTACATGGGGCGGGCCATCGAGCAGCCGCGCGATGACTTGGCGTTCACCACGGCGGAACTCACACTCGCCGCGCTCGGCAAAGATATCCGCGATAGACCGGCCCGCCGCCGAAACGATCGCATCGTCAGCGTCGGCGAACGGCAGAGCTAGCGCCTGCGCCAAGCGGCGGCCGATGGTGGTCTTGCCTGCCCCCATGAGCCCGACAAGCGCCACGGTGTGCTGAGGCTCAATGCCACCGGCCTGACGGCGCAGCTCGGCAGCAGCGTCCGCACGCTCACCGTCATCGCTGCTTTCCGGCCGAACCACGAATCACCTCAAAAGGTCCGGACAAGGTTAAACCCGGGCCAGACCAGAAACGCCACATTTTGAGGGCAATCTCGTCCGCTCGCAACGGCAGGGGCCAAACGAGCGATGTATAGGCGCAAACGCAGGCGATCTTCGTTCGGCCGTAAGATGCCCCCGCAGGTGGGATACGCTGCGATTGGCATTTGCGGGGCCGCAATTGTTGGCCTGTTCGTGTTCTTCATCGGCCAATCCGACCGGCTTGCCCCCGCCCCGCAGCAAATCAGCGTCGAAGTGCAGGACGCCTTCAAGGAATGACGAACATGGTTACCCGCTCTTTCGCGCTCGCGCTTACCGCCGGCGTGCTGCTTCCCGTGTGCGCCTACGCACAGACACAGGAGCCGGCGCCAATCGAGCAGCAGCAGATCAGCGAACTCAATGCGTGGACCGTGGGCGCTCTCTCGCGTGCGAACGGCGCGCTGCCAGGCGACATTTGGAGCCGCTCTGATCCCGCCTTCCTGGCGCTGGCGTTCGACCGGCTCCCTGCGGTGTACGATTCACCCGCGACTCTCGCCTTGGCGCGGCGCGTGTTGCTCTCCGGCGCCGAAGCGCCGCGTGGCGACGCCGACGCTGCAGCGCGCGAGCGTTTCGAAGCACTCGGCAAGATGGGCGCAGCGGATGAACTTGCAATGATGGCGGCCGGCGCAGGAGCTGCCTCCACCGATGTTGCGATCGCCCAGTATGCGGCGCAAGCCGAACTCGCGCGCAACCAACGCCAGCAAGCCTGCGCGCGCGGACGCAACGCCATTGTGGGCGAACAAGTCCCACCATTCCTGTTGCGCTTGCGCGCCTATTGCGCCGCCGCGGGCGGTGATCGCGCCGCTTCTGATTTAGCGCTCGAACTTGCACGCGCGCAAAACGCCGCCGATGCTTGGTACACTGGCGCAGTCGCCGCAGCGGGCGGTGCTCCAGCGGCGCGCCCACCCGCGGCGCGCTACGATAATTCGCTTGCGGTGCAGCTTTCGATCGCCGGCCAGTTGCGCCCGGGTCCAAATCCGCTCGCGAATTCTTCCACGCTCGCGCTCGTCGCCTTGGCCCGCAATGAGCAGGCGCCGCAACCGCAACGCGCGCAGGCTGCAGCCCTCGCCTTCCGGCGCGGCGTGATCAGCGCAGCCGAAGCGCGGACGATCCTTGCCGCGACACCTGCGGAAATCACCTCGGCGCTGCCGCCGATCGCAGTCGCGCTTCGCCAAGTAACGGCCGCGCCCGGTTCGATCGAAGCCGCCACGGCCATCGCCGGCGTGCTGCGCCAAGCTACTGCCTATGCGGACTTCGCCGCAGCGGCGCGCTTCTTCAAAACAGACATTGCGGCGCTGCAGAGCGCGCCGGATGCGGCCTCAGCCGTATTGTTTGCGCGCGCGGCGTTGGCGACAGGTGATGCGCAATTGGGGCAGCGCTTGGTTGCGAGCGCACGCCAGGCCGGCGGCGACGAAGCCGCGCTTGCGCCGCTTGATGCTGCTCTGGTGGCGCTGACCGGCGCCCGCACCGATCAAGGTTCGATGGCGATGCAACGCCGCATCGATCGCGCTGGCGCACAGCAGGCGCGGGCCGCGTCACGCGATGTCGCGATCCTCGCCGCGCTTGGTGCGCCGATGGAAGGCGCGGCCGAGACGTTCCTGCTCGCCAATCCTCCCCAAGGCGGCGCGCGCGCTGAGAGTGGCGCAATGCTGGCGCTGGCGTCCGCGGTTGAACGCGGCGCGATTGGCGAAGGCGCGTTGCTCGCGGTTGTCGCCGCCGGCGAAGGCGGCCCAGCGCGGCTCGATGCTGAATCCGTCGAGCGCATCATTCGCGCGCTGCGCGGATTGCGTTTGGAAGATGATGCGCGACGCGTTGCGGCTGAAGCGATCCTGGCTGGTGCGCCGGGATAAAGACTGGGGCAGAGCTGGCGGACTTTCGGTCTCCTCCCTGCTAAGCTACAACCGTGTCCGACTCAGCCCTGATCGAGTCATTTCTGGAGATGCTCTCCGCTGAGCGCGGGGCGCGGGCAAACACGCTTGATGCGTATGCGCGCGATCTGAATGATGCGCGCGGTGAAGTGCGCGGCGGTTTGCGTGCGGCGTCGCCCGAAGCGATCGAAGCTTATGTGGCGGCGCTGACGCGGCGCGGGCTGGCGCCGGCCACGACGCGCCGGCGTATCTCGGCGCTGAAGCAATTTTACCTTTTCCTTCTGCAGGACAACATTCGCGGCGACGACCCAACTTCGAGGCTCGATCCGCCGAAGCGGGCGCGATCGCTACCCAAGACGCTCTCTGTGGAAGAGATCGAGGCGTTGATCGCCGCCGCTGTAAACGCGCGCGACCGGGCGATCATCGAACTTCTCTATGGTGCGGGCTTGCGGGTCAGCGAACTCGTGTCGCTGCCGATGCGCGCTGCCCCGCGACCTGGCCAAGATCATATGATCATCGAAGGCAAAGGCGGCAAAGAACGCCTGGTAGCGCTCGGCACCCACGCTTTAGAAGCATTGGCGTCGCATGTGGAAGCGCGCGCGGGCGCGCTGCCGAAGGTCGAGGCTCAACGCGAGAACGCGCAGCGTTGGTTGTTCCCGTCTGCGAGCGCTGCGGACGGAAAGCTCACGCGCCGTCGCGTCGGGCAAATATTGGAAGCCGCCGCAGTGAAAGCCGGGATCAGTCCCGCGAGAGTCTCCCCACACGTGCTGCGGCACGCGTTCGCAACCCATCTGGTTGAGGGCGGCGCCGATTTGCGCACGGTTCAAACCCTGCTTGGCCACGCCGATATTGCCACGACCCAGATTTACACCCATGTCGCCGAGGGCCGGTTGAAGACATTGGTCGAGACCAAACACCCGTTGGCGAAGAAGCCAAAAGCTTGAGCAAGGTGATCACGCGATGAGCAACACACCCCTTCCCGTGCCGGAGCCCGGCCGTTCGTCAGCGTTCATCGTTTACGTGCTGTACCTACTCAGCATACCGAGTGCTGCGATTTTCGCGTTGTTCGGCGTGATTGTTGCGCTGGCGGCGCGGGACGGGGCGGGGCCGTTGGCGCGCTCGCATTTGGACTACCAAATCCGCACCTGGTTTACGGCGTTCTGGTGGACGATCGGCCTTGCGATTCTTGCGATCCTTGGCTGGCTGACGGCGATTATCGGTATTGGGTTCCTGTTGCTCTGGGCTGCGGGCCTGGGCGCGGTCGTCCTGTACTTATGGTTCACCGTGGTCAGCCTCTTTGGACTGCTGGCGCTGATCGACAACCGCCCGCGTTAGTTCACAGGCGTGTTACAGGCTTGAAAGTCGGCGCGGCGTAGTGTGTTTTACAGGTGAGGGATCAGCGGGACGGTTCCCGCCGAGCAGGCGAGTGAGACTTATGAAGAGATACGTTTTGGCTGCCGTTCTGTTTGCGGCGGCGGCAACACCGGCGGCTGCGTACACATCGTACCTGAAGCCACAGGAGTTTTGGGTCACTGAAGCCACAGTCGAAGTGGAAGGCTCGTACGCGACGCAGTTCTTCACACCCTCGATCGCATTGGGCGGCAGCCTTACGGTGCTGAACCCGGAAGGACAGCCCGTTTCGGCCGACCGCATCGCTGTGACGCCGGGCGGCACGACCGAGCTGCAAGCTGAGCTGGCGCGCGGCGGCACCTATCGCATCACCACTGGTGAAGTCACCGGCCAAGTCGCGAACCTCGTCGGCGAGAACGGCCAGTGGCGTGTGCTTGGCGCAGGCGAGGCAGCACCGGACGGCGCGGAGACCACGACGCTGCAAACCGTCACCGTCGCGGACACCTACGTCACGCGCGGCACGGCGAACCGTACATCGGTCGATCAAACCATCGGCCGCTTGGCGATCCGGCCAGTGACGCACCCGAACCAAGTGTTGGCCGGGCAAGGCTTCCAAATGCAGCTCATCTTCGACGGCCAGCCGATGGCAAACAGCGCCGTCGTGATCTACGCTGCGGGCGACCCTGAAACGAAGCTCGACCGCTACGTCGTCACTGACGCCAGCGGCAACGCCACGTTCACGTTCGATGCGCCGGGCCAATACATCATCGCCGCCCGGCACCGCGCCGACATGCCTGCCGGTTCGCCAGCCGCAGTCGGCAGCTACACCACGACGCTGACCTTCGAGGCGCTCTCGCAGCTTTATGCGGAAACGGAAATCCAGGTGCAGCAAGCAGAGCCGCAGCGCCCGTCGCGCTCGCGCGCGCCTGCCCGCCGCCGGGTTGGCCGTCAGGACTAAAGTCGACAAAAAACTGAAATGAAGCGGCCCCGGTTCACGCCGGGGCCGCTTTGTTTTGCGTTATTGGAAATCGACTTTGCGTTGATCGCCCAAGATAGGCGGACCGGCGGTCGCTGCGGCCACCACCATCGCAAAGGTCGCAACCATGCCGTGCGGGCCTTCCCAGAACTGCGCATCTTCCGGCGTCACCTCGATGGCGCGCACCGACGGATCATCCGGCCCGCTCCACCACGCCTCCGAGGCCGTGTCCCAGAGCTCCGCGATCAGCGTGCGGTCATTCAGCTCGCGCGCGCGGCCGGTGACGGTGAGAAACTTGCCGTCGCCCGGCTGCGCGAAGCTGAGGCAGATGTGCTCGTCGCGATCCACCTGTTCGTCCTTGTGACCACGCTCATCGGTCAGGAAGTAAATTACGTTCGAGCCCTGGCGCGGCTTCGCACCCATGGGCCGCGAGCGGATTTTGTCGCCGTCTTTTGACGCAAACATGCAAATGCCGATCCTTTCCATCAGCTTCCACACACGGTCGATATCATTGGGATCGGACATGGGTTGAACTCCGTTAGGCCCACGCCACGTCGCGTCGTGAGCTGATGGTCATGACGATGAAGCCGGCCATGAAATCGATCAGCATCATCGTGGTGATGAGCGCGAACTCAATGGTGCCGAAGGCCGCGTTGAGCAGGAATAGAATGAAGACGCCTGTGAAGCAGACGAATGCAAGGCAAGTCTCGACAATCGAGGACGTCGACGTACTGGTCGATTTCACCACCTCGATAAACAGCATCGCTGCAGATAGCATCAGCAAGCCGTGTCCGCGCGTGGCTGAAAACGCTGCGCCGCTCGGGAGGCTGAACGAGACCAAGACTTCATCCAACGAGCCGCGCACGGCGCCGTACTCCATTGTCATGGCTACGGCGGCGTAAAGGATGGCTGGGAAGAGAAGCAGTGGAATGGCGCGTAACCAGGTCATGGCAACAGAACGCGCGGCCACCTCTCTTGTTTCAGCCGCGCGCGGCGACCTGCTCAGCTTGACGCAGAGCCCGCAGCAGGTTGCCGCCGGCCAGCTTGGCGAGATCAGCATCGCTCCAACCGCGGCGCATGAGTTCCACGAACAGGGCCGGATAGTCCTCCACGCCATCAAGCCCCTGCGGGAGATAAGGCACGCCATCGAAATCCGAGCCGATGCCGACATTGTCGTGTCCGGCGACCTCGGCGATGTGCTCGATGTGATCAGCGATGACGCTGAGATCTATTTCCGGTCGCGGGTTTGCGCCGGCCCATGCAACCAAGCCGGCGCTCACTGCGGTAGGGTCACCCGGATTGAGCGCCTTCAGCCGCGCCTCCTCCGCCGCGCGATTGGCGGACCATTGGCGAACGCTGTCGGCGGTGAAACCAGGAACGAAGTTCACCATCACAACGCCGCCGTTTTCATGCACCAGCCGCAGCACGTCGTCGGGTACGTTGCGCGGATGCGAGACAATCCCAAACGCCGATGAGTGCGAGAAAATCACTGGCGCCGCCGTGACATGCAACGCATCGCGCATGGCGTCGGCGGAGACGTGGCTCAAGTCCACCAGCATGCCGATCCGGTTCATCTCGCGGACAACCTCTTCGCCAAACGGCGAGAGTCCGCCATGGCGCGGCGCATCTGTCGCGCTATCAACCCATGACGTCGTCTTCGAATGGCAGAGGGTCATGTAGAGCACGCCCTCGGCGCGGAAATCGCGCAGGATGGCGAGGTTGTTGTTGATAGCCTCGCCGCCTTCCATGCCGAACATCGACGCGATGCGGCCGGCGCGATGGATACGGACGATATCGTCAGCGGTCTGCGCCAGCTCGAAAACCGTCCGGTGCTCGGCCACGATGCGCCGGACGATATCGATTTGCACATGCACGGCTTCCGCCGACGCCGCACCTTGCAGCTCAGCCGGCACATAAACGGACCAAAATTGCGCGCCGACACGGCCCTGGCGAAGCCGTGGAATGTCGGTGTGAAGTGGCGTGGGGAGCGTGCGCGTGTCCGATGTCAGATCGACACGCGAAAGATCGCCGCCGTAATTGTCATGGATCTGTTCGGGCAGATCGTTGTGGCCATCAATCAACGGCGTGCGGCGCAAAATACGATCGACGCGCGCGAGTTCGGCACGTGTGGGCGCTTCCGCTTGCACCAAAACCAAAGTGGATTGCGCAAAAGCGTGTTCCGGCGCCGCAGCAAGCGCGACGGCGAAAAGTGAAGCAGTAAATCGCATGGATGACTCCCAACCAACCTGCACGCTAGCGCCGCGGCCGAAGGGATCAAGACGGCGCGCTAAGCAGGCTTATTGGCGCGCATCGTGGGCGTGGCTGCACTTCAATTGCTGTTCGGCGCGCTCAATGCGCTGGAGCGCTCCTTCGATTACAAGATCACGCGACAGATCAGCGTGAGCATACACGCGCGTTAACGCGGCCCTAACGGCGCTTAACCTTTGCTCTCGTGTCTGATGTACAAAGCCTTCCATGTATAGAGAAGGTAAGTACCGTCAGGTATGTTCCTTACATACTTGCAATTTTGCAATCCGAGCACGCACGGATCACGACCGCCACGCTATGCATTCGTTCCCGCGAATGATTGCGCAGCCGGCGAATGCAACACTGCCATCGTGAAGTACATCACGGTCACAAGCACCAGGCAGAAGAGGTATTTCGTTTTCATGCGTCACCACCGGAGGCGCATGTGGCGACGTGGTGCGGGGCTGAGAGTTACACGCGTCACACACCTTCCCCATCCCCGGATGCGATGGGTCCCGGGATCGATGCTTCGCATCGCCGCGGGAATGGGTGGAGACTCAGAACCCGTAAGCCGCCTTCATCTCCGGCTCCTTCGCCGCGACAAGCTTGGCAAGATCAACAATCACCTTCGCCTGCTTCCAGGTCGCGTCGTCCAGCATCTTGCCATCGACAAACGCAACACCGGTCCCGTCCGGCATCGCGTCGATCATGCGCTTCGCCAGCTTCACTTCTTCGACTTCAGGCGTGAACACGCGCTTGGCGATGGCGACCTGTGACGGGTGCAGCGTCCAGGCGCCGACACAGCCCATGAGATAGGCGTTGCGGAATTGCTGTTCGCAGGCGGCTTCATCGGCGAAGTCGCCGAAGGGGCCGTACATCGGCCTGATGTCATGCATAACGCAGGCATCGACCATGCGCGCAAAGGTGTAATGCCAGAGATCCTGCTGCGCGGACGCCCGCGTCGGTTCGCCCTCAACCGGATCGCTGATGACTTTGTAACCAGGATGGCCGCCGCCGACGCGCGTGGTTTTCATTTTGCGCGATGCCGCGAGATCGGCGGGGCCGAGGCAAATGCCGTGCATGCGCGGTGAGGCGCCGGCGATAGCTTCGACGTTGGCGACGCCCTGCGCGGTTTCGAGAATGGCGTGCAGCAAAATCGGGCGCTTCACGTTGTGCTTGGCTTCAAGCAACGCCAGCAACTGATCCATGTAGTGGATGTCCCATGGGCCTTCGACTTTCGGCACCATAATGACGTCGAGCTGATTGCCTATATTGGCGACGAGTTCAGTGACGTCGTCCAAATGCCAGGGCGAGTTCAACGCGTTGATGCGCGACCAATAGCCGACGCCGGCGCTGGCGAAATCGAAGCTCTTCCCCATTTCGATGGCGCCCGCGCGTGCGGCTTCTTTGGCGTCGGCTGGAATGGCGTCCTCGAGATTGGCGAGAATGACATCGGCCTGTTTGGCCATGTCGCTCACGCGTGCGCGCAGCTTCTCGTTATGCGCCGGCACAAAGTGAACCATGCGCTCGAGCTTGACCGGCAGCTCCCGAAGCGGCGCCGGCGCGCCATTCGCCAGAGGCGCGAAGAATTGGCGGGGCGGCTTGGTCACGGGCGTTGATCCTGTTCTGTTCGCGTCCGCAGCATGAAGCGAGCCGCAATCGGGTGCAATCCTGGTATGCGAGATGGGGCTTTACCTTGATGGAAGGCCCTGGGCGGGTATTGTCCGCCCCTCTTTGGGTCCGGGCACAGGCTTTTGCGCACCTATCTCGATTTCGAAAAATCAGTGGCCGAGGTTGAGGCCAAGATCGAGGAGCTGGCGGCTCTCTCGGAGGCTTCGGGCTCCGAAGCTATGGCCATGGGCTCGGAGCTATCACGGCTGAAGGTGAAGGCCGAAAAACAGCTCGCGGACATCTATTCCAAGCTCGACCCCTGGCAGAAGACGCAAGTCGCGCGGCATCAGGATCGCCCACGCTTTCAAGATTATGTCGCTTCGCTGGTGACGGATTATGTCGAGCTCTCGGGCGACCGGAACTACGGTGAGGACGCCGCGATCCTTGGCGGCACGGGCAAGTTCTTGGGACGGCCGGTCCTCGTGCTCGGCCACGAGAAAGGCCGCACCACAGCAGACCGGCTAAAGCACAATTTCGGCATGGCGCGCCCCGAGGGCTATCGCAAAGCCGTGCGGCTCATGGATCTCGCCGACAGGTTCTCGCTGCCCGTCGTGAGCTTCGTCGACACCGCCGGCGCCTATCCCGGCATCGGCGCTGAAGAGCGCGGACAGGCGGAAGCGATTGCGCGCTCGACCGAACGCTGCCTCACGCTCGGCGTGCCGATGGTTGCGGTCATCGCCGGCGAAGGCGGCTCGGGCGGCGCGATTGCGATCGCGGCAGCCAATCGCGTGCTGATGCTCGAGCATTCGATTTATTCGGTGATCAGCCCTGAGGGTGCGGCCTCGATCCTCTGGAAAGATTCAGCCCGCGCCAAAGATGCAGCGACCGCGATGAAGATCACGGCGCAGGATTTGATCGAGCTGCGCGTGGTGGACGCCATCATCCAAGAACCCACGGGCGGCGCACATCGCGAACCGGCGGCGGCGATTGCATCGGTCGGCGCAGCGATTGCGGAAGCCTTGGACGAATTCACGCCGCTCTCGCCCACCGAGCTGCGCGCGCAACGCCGCGACCGCTTCTTCGCGATTGGCCGGTTTGAAGCCGGGAACGCGCCGAGCGTTTAGGTCCAGTCCTGGCCAACTAACCGCGCCTGCGATTAGGCGCGCCCGCATGTCCGGGGGGACGGTTCATGGGCGGCATCTTCATCAGCCATTCGAGCAAGAACAGCGCAGAGTGCGCATACCGACGAAGCTGAACGCTGATTCCGATTCAAGCCAAACGGTCAATCCGATCCAAGCGAAACATCAATTCCGACGAAGCCAAACAGGCAATCGCAAAATTTATGGATGAGCGGGCATTTCTGTCTCCTTGGTTTTTCTCGAGCGTAACGAAGGGCCGCCGAGTTCGATGCGGTGGGCGTTGTGGACCAGACGATCGAGCATGGCGTCGGCGATAGTGGGATCGCCAATGATCGCGTGCCAGGCGGTGACCGGCAGCTGTGAGGTGAGAATCGTGGAGCGACGGCCGTGGCGGTCATCGACCACTTCCATGAGATCGCGCCGGCCATCCGCCGTCA
Organism: Caulobacteraceae bacterium; assembly: GCA_031379735.1. GTDB lineage: Bacteria > Pseudomonadota > Alphaproteobacteria > Caulobacterales > Aquidulcibacteraceae > Vitreimonas. Next base: position 33,040 of record JANNFK010000035.1, read on the forward strand.
GCGGCGCAAGGCCCCAGTCGTCGAGCACGAGCAGGTCGACACGGCCGAACGCTTTCAATTGGCGTTCGTAGCGCCCGACGCCCCGCGCCAGTGCGATCATTTCCAAAAGCCGCGACACGCGCACATAGATGACGCTCAGGCCGGCGCGGCACGCCTGGTGGCCCAGCGCGCACGATAGCCATGACTTGCCGGTGCCGGTCGGGCCGATGACCAGGCAATTTTCCCCGCGGTCGAGCCATTTGAGCGTGGCGAGCTCGGCGAAGAGTTTGCGGTCGAGGCCGCGCGGAGAGCGATAGTCGACATCTTCGATCGTGGCGGTCTGGCGTAATGTCGCCGCGCGCAAGCGCGACACGAAGCGCTTGTGATCGCGGGCGATGGCTTCAGCTTCCACGACAAGCCCGAGGCGCTCCATGAAAGGCATGGAGTCGTAGCCGCCGACGCGGTCCTGTTCGGCGACGGCATTGGCCATGGCGGCAAAGCCGAGCGTCTCGAGTTTGTCGAGCGTGGGATGGGTCAGCATCATCTCTCCTGTTCAGGTGTAATAGTCAGGCCCCCTGATGTTGGCGTGCACGATGGGGTCGAGCTCGGGGGCAGGATCCAAAAAAGCGTGCTCGAGCCCGTTCTTTAAAATGTCGGCGACAGCGCCATAGGTGCGTGCGTTGAGATCGATCCCGCGCCGGCACGCCGCGTCGAGGCGCTCAGCGCCGACGCGCTTTTTCAAAGACAAGATTCCCATGCAGGCGCGAAAGCCCTGCTCGGGATGGGGACGATCTTCGAGGATCAGCTCGACGAGCGCGTTGGTGGCGGCGCCGATGCCGGCTGCTTCCGCTTTCAGTCGCTTCGGCGTCCACTCGCCATGACGGCGATGGCTCGATGGCATGTGCTCGGGCGTCGTCGTATGGCGATGCTTCATCCGCGAGCGCGGATGGGTCGCCACCCGCGATCCCTTGTGAAAGACCTCGACAATGCGGGCCGTAACGCGCGCCTCGACCGGCTCTTTGATCAGCTGAAAGGGCGCTGAGTACCAATGCCCGTCGATCTCGACATGATAATCGGGGCCTAGATGCGTCTTGCGCCATTCGGCGTAGACATAAGGCTCCCGCGGCAGCGGCTTTAGCTCGGGCGCGTCGATTTCCCAGAAGAGATCGAGCCGCGAGCGCTTGAAGATGCGCAAGATCTTCGCGTTGATCCGGTCCTGCAGTAGACGCACCGCCGCGTTGGCGTGCTCGAGCGAGAAAAAGCGCTGGTGGCGCAGGCACGCCAAAATCCAGCGCTCGGCGACCAGCACGCCGGCCTCGACTTTGGCCTTGTCCCGCGGCCGATAGATCCGCGCGGGCAGGATCACCGTCTCATAATGCGCGGCAAATTCCGCGTAAGTCCGGTTGATGCCTGGCTCATAACGCGACGGCTTCGTCACGCCCGATTTGAGATTGTCCGGCACAATAGCCGCCGGCGCGCCGCCCAAAAAAGCCAACTCCGACGCATGTGCGTCGATCCAGTCTTCGAGACCTTCGCTCCAGCTTAGCGTCGCAAACGTGTAGCTCGACGCACCCATCACCGCGACGAACAGATGCGCAGCGCGCACTTCGCCGTCAGGCAGGTAGATGTCGAGCGTCATGCCGGCATAGTCGACGAACAATTTGTCGCCAGCCTGATGCGTTTGACGCATGACCGGCGAGGTTCGCCCGCGCCAGTCCCGATAGAGATCGCAGAAGCGGGAATAGCCGTACCCGTCAGGCCGGCCCTCACGGTATTCCTGCCACAGCAGCGCCAGCGTCACGCCCTTGCGCTTCATTTCGGCGTGGATCTCGGCCCACTCGGGCTCAGGGCGCGTCACGCTCGGCGCCGCCGGCGCCGGAAACAGCAGCGCTTCGAGAGCCGCGTCGTCGATGGCGTCAGGAACCGGCCAGGTGACGCCCACGACCTCGGCTCGGCGCACATACTCCAAGGCCGTCGCCGGCGACACGCCCACCACGCGCGCGATCTCGCGAAGGCTGCGTCCCACGGCGTGTTTCAGCCTCAACACCTCGCGCACTTCGCGCATCGACTTTCTCCTCGCGGACATCGGCTCCCCTCGCTTTCAGGGGACGACGTCTCGCACGCGCTGGGCCTTTGGGGCCTGTTCAGCTTCGTCGGATTGGCCGTTCAGCTTCCCTCGGAACCGGTGTTCAGCTTCCGTCGGACTG
>JANNFK010000058.1:0-8136 GCA_031379735.1 Caulobacteraceae bacterium
AAACGCGCCTTGCATCATCTTCATCGATGAAATCGATGCAGTCGGCCGCCATCGCGGCGCCGGTCTCGGCGGCGGCAATGACGAGCGCGAACAGACGCTCAACCAATTGCTGGTCGAGATGGACGGCTTTGAAGCCAATGACGGCATTATCCTGATCGCCGCGACCAACCGGCCTGACGTTCTCGATCCGGCGCTGCTGCGTCCAGGCCGCTTCGACCGTCAGATCGTGGTCGCCAACCCCGACATCCTCGGCCGCGAAAAAATCCTCCGCGTTCACACCCGCAACGTGCCGGTGGCGCAAGGCGTGGATCTGCGGGCGATCGCCCGCGGCACGCCGGGCTTTTCGGGCGCCGATCTCGCCAACCTCGTCAACGAAGCAGCGCTGCTCGCAGCGCGCCGTGGCAAGCGCGTGGTCACCAACAAAGAGTTCGAAGACGCCAAGGATCGCGTCATGATGGGGGCCGAGCGCCGCTCCATGGCAATGACCGAAGCTGAAAAGCGCGCCACCGCCGTTCACGAAGCCGGCCACGCGCTGGTGAACATCTTCGTCGCCGGCAACGATCCGCTGCACAAGGTCACGATCATCCCGCGCGGCCGCGCGCTGGGCGTAACCTGGTCGCTGCCGGAAGCCGACAAGCTCAGCTATTCAAAGCAATGGTGCGAAGCAAAGATCGCCATGGCGTTTGGCGGACGCGTCGCCGAGCAGCTTGCTTACGGCGATGAACATCTAAACACCGGCGCCTCAAACGACATCATGCAGGCGACCGATATCGCCCGCCGCATGGTGACGGAGTGGGGTATGAGCGACGTGCTTGGCCCACTGCGCTACGCCGCCAACGAGCAAGAAGTCTTCCTCGGCCACTCGGTGACGCAACGCCAGAATATGTCCGGCGACACTGCAAAGCTGGTCGACCAGGAGGTGCGCCGCATCGTCAACCAGGGCGAACAGCTCGCGCGCAAAGTTCTGACCGAGCACCGCGCCGATCTCACCAGCCTCGCCGACGCGCTCGTCGAGTACGAAACGCTCTCCGGCGATGACGTCCACAAGATATTGAAGGGCGAAAAGCTCGATCGCCCGGACGATACGCCGTCAACGCCGTCCGCGCCGACACCGGCTCTGCCGGTCACGGACGAGGACGAACAGCCCGCGCCAAATGCCGGCTGGGGCGGGGCTCAACCGCAAGGCGCCTGAAGCCAATCACGAACCGCCGGCCCATAGGCCGGCGGTTTTGTTTTAGGGGTTCGGCGTCTAGAAGGGCGCGATGGCGACTGAAGACACCGACCTGCGCAAACTGGTTTACCCGGAGACGTATTTCGTCGGCATGTCGCCACCCGAACTGCGCCTCGCTTTGCTCAGCCGCGGCGTGAAATTCGAGTCAGGCCGCCCGTTGCGTTATCTCGAACTCGGTTTCGGCTCCGGTTTTTCCCTGAACATCCACGCCGCGGCGAACGACGGTGAATTCTGGGGCAATGATTTCGTGCGCGCGCACGTCGACGGCGCGACTTCGATCGCCTCGATCTCAGGCGCTGACGCGCGCTTCTTGCCCGACTCATTCGCGGAGCTGCTCGCGCGCGATGATCTGCCGGAGTTCGACATCATCGCCGCGCACGGTATCTGGACCTGGGTGCCGGACGAGGACCGCGCCGCCATCGTCACGCTGCTTCAACGAAAGCTCACCCCACGCGGCATCTTCTATGTGAGCTACAACAACACCGCCGGCTGGTCGTCGGTTCTCTATCTGCGTGAGCTCATGAAGCTCCATCTCGCCGAAAGCGGTGATGCAAACCGCACGGATATCGCCCAATCGGTTGCGTTTGCGCGCTCTCTGCAGGGCGCTGGCGCTGCATATTTCAAAGAAAATCCCATCGCCGGCGCCGAGCTCGCGACGATGCACGCGCGCGATCCGGTCTATTTGAAGCAGGAATATTTCCTCGATGATTGGAAACTGATGTCGCTGGCGGAAGTCGCGCGAGCCTTGGCGCCTGCTGGCGTGCAATTTGGCGCGCAATTTCCCTTGATCACCCATGACGACGAGCTGGTGCTCGGCCAGTCGGGATTAGAGATTGTGTCCAAACTGCAAAGCCCGATTCTGCGCGAGACTGTGCGCGAAGCGTTCCAAGGCATGGGCTTCCGGCAGGACATTTTCACCAAGCAAGCCATGCCGATGAGCGCTGACGAACGTCGCGAGCAATTTCGTCGCCAATCGTTCCTGCCGACCACCCAACCGCGCAATGTTGCATTGAAGGGCGGCAGCCCATGGGGCGAGTTGGATCTTGGCGCGCGTGGGTGCTTGCCTGTGATGAACGCGCTCGCGGCATTAGGCGATGGCGCCCACTCAATCGCGGCGCTCGAAACCGCATTGCCGTCGTTAGCAATCGATGACTTGATCAGGTGCATCATTCTGCTTGCGGCCGTCAACGTCGTGCGGCCGGTATCGCCCGCAGAAGAACAACGCGCTGCCGCACCGCGCTGTGCTGCGCTCAACGCCTATATTCTGAGCTTGCCGGGTGAGAACGGCGCTCTGTTGGCATCGCCAGTTTTGGGCGCAGGCGTGCGCGTGACGCCACTGGAAAAAGCCTTCATCGCCGCCTACGCCGCTGGCAAGCAAGACGCCGTCGCCCTCGCCGAAGCCCTCCAGAACACCCAAGGTCTGCGCGGCCGGAATGCGGGCGATGTCGCCGCGCAGATGCTTGCCGATGATCTGCCGATCTACCGTGCGATGGGGCTCGTGTAAGCGGTGGACCGGACACCGCGCAGGGCGTAACGACGGCGCGAGGAGGATCGTTCATGCTCGCTTCAGCCACCATCACGGCCCTTGTCGGCACGGTGAAGCCGGAGATCGCGAAAGCCTTTTACGGCGATACGCTTGGGCTCAAATTTATCAGCGACGACACTTACGCCATGGTGTTCGAGGGCAAGAATGCGCGCGTGCGCGTCTCGCGCGTGCCGGGCGTGACGCCGCCAGCCTACGCGGTGCTCGCGTTCACGGTGGACGATATCGAGAAGGCTGTGGACGGCCTCACGGCCAAGGGCGTCGTTTTCGCCCGTTACGGATTCTTCGTGCAGGACGCGCGCGGCATCTGGAGCGCCCCAGACGGCGCCAAAGTCGCCTGGTTTCACGACCCTGACCTGAACCTTCTGTCAGTCGTTCAGCACGTGTGACGCATCGCCTCTTGGCGGGGGCGGGGCGGATCAGCTAGAGCCGGATCAGGTTTTCCAATCCCTGGGGAAGTTCATGGCCGCGATCATCGCCATCGCTATTTTCATCGTCGCGATCCTGGTGCTGAACACAATCGAGTTCGGCCGTCCGGACTGATCTAGTTCGTGCGCTTCAACAGCGCGCTCAAATATTGCGCGCCGCTGACCAGCGCCAGCACAGCCGCCGACCACAAGAGGATGCGCGCGGCCCAATCGAAACCTAGTACGACGTCCACGCGCGTCCCAAGCAGCGCCGCGGCTTGAAACGCGAGAAACGCGCCGACGCCGGCCATCTCCGCTGCGGCCTTCCACTTGCCAAGCTGGCTCACCGGCAGCGTCTTGCCTTGCGCCGAAATGCCTTCGCGCAGTCCGGCGACCGCAACGTCGCGCCCAAGTATGAGCACCGAAGCCGCGACCAACATCAGCGGCAGCGCCGCATAAGCTAGAGCCACCAGCACGCAGGTGATCAGGACTTTGTCAGCGGAGTGATCGAGCGCCGCGCCCAAAGGCGTCACCGCATCGAGCTTCCGCGCCAGATAGCCGTCAAGCCAATCGGACAGCGCCGCGAGCACAAACAGGATCAACGCCAGCCCGTAGATGAGCCCGGAGATTTGCGGGTCATTGTGCTTGATCGTCGCGGCCCACAGAATCAAAGCTGCGATCACCGGCGCCATAGCGATCCGGAACATTGTCAGCATGATCGGGAGCGCGCTTCTGCGCGCGGGCGGGTCAGCGTTTGTTGTCGCGGAAGAAGTCATAGATGCGCTTTGCCAGTTCTGTGTTGACGCCTTCCACCGCTTCCAGCTCCGCCAGCGCAGCCCGCGAAACGCCGCGCGCGGAGCCAAAGCGATCGAGTAATGCGCGTTTGCGCGCCGGACCAATGCCGCCGATTTCGTCGAGCGGATTTTTCACGAGTCCAGCGCTGCGCTTGCCGCGGTGAGCGCCGATGGCGAAGCGGTGCGCTTCGTCCCGGAGCCGCTGCAGGTAGTAGAGAACCGGGCTCTTGTCGTCGAGCCGGAACGCGGGCTTTCCCGGGATGAAGAAACGCTCCCGCCCCGCATCGCGATCGACGCCTTTGGCGATGCCGGCGATGTTTATGCGATTCTTCAGACCAAGCTCTTCAAGCGCATCAAGCGCTGCATTGAGTTGCCCATCGCCGCCATCGATCAACACAAGATCGGGCCACGCGCCGAAGCGAGATTCCGGCAATTCATCGCGTTCCTTCGAAAAATCGACGCCGCCGTCAGTGATCCTTCCCCCTCTCCCTTGCGGAGAGGGGGTTAGGGGGTGAGGGGCGTTCAACTGATCAGGCGCCTGGTCGCTTGAACGCCCCTCATCCGGCTCGCTGTCGCTCGCCACCTTCTCCGCGAGGGAGAAGGTTTCCTCCGGCGCGTCTTCACGCTCCGCCAGCATTCGCGCGAACCTTCGCCGGATCATCGCTTTCATCATCGCGAAGTCGTCGCCGTCGAACTCCTCCGACTTCATGTTGAACTTGCGATATTGGTTCTTGGTGAAGCCCTCCGGGCCTGCGACGATCATCGCGCCCAGCGCATTCGTGCCTTGGATGTGGCTGTTGTCGTAAACCTCGATCCGTTCCGGCCGCTGTGAAAGCCCGAATACTTCCGCCACGCCGTCCAGCAGCTTTGCGACGCTGCCGGTCTCCGCCATCCGCCGCCCAAGCGCTTCGCGCGCATTCAGCAAAGCTGCATCGACAATCTCGCGCTTCTCGCCACGTTCCGGACGGCGGATTTCGATTTTGCAATCGGCCCGCACGCACAGCGCTTCTTCCAAAAGTTCACGATCCGTCGGCTCGACATTGGTCAGCACGAGCTTCGGTGGTTCGCGGTCATCGTAGAATTGCGCGATGAAGGCGCCGAGAATGTCCTCCGGCAGGTCTTCGGCGCTGTGGCGCGGGAAGTAGGCGCGGTTGCCCCAGTTTTGACCGGCGCGAAAGAAAAACACCTGGATGCACGATTGCCCGCCCTCGCAATAGAGTGCGAAGACGTCGGCTTCATCGAATGTGTGCGGGTTGATGCCTTGCGACGCACGCACAGACGCCAGCGCCCGGATGCGATTGCGCAGTCGGGCGGCATGCTCGAACTCAAGCTTTTCGGCAGACTCGCGCATCTCCATCGCGAGCCGATCCTGTAGCGCCGCCGAGCGCCCCTCGAGAAAATCGACGGAATCCTTCACCAGCCCCGCATATTCCTGATCGTCGACCAGGCTCGTGCACGGCGCCGAACAGCGTTTGATCTGATAGAGCATGCACGGCCGCGTGCGCCCGCTGAACGTCGCGTCCGAGCACGAGCGTAGTAAGAACGCTTTCTGCAACGTGTTGAGCGTGCGGTTCACCGCGCCGGCGCTCGCAAACGGCCCATAGAACTTGCCCTTGAAGCTCTTCGCGCCGCGGTGCTTTTGCAAAGCTGGCGTGGTGTGATCGGTGCGGATGGCGATGTACGGGAAGCTCTTATCGTCCCGCATCAATACATTGTAGCGCGGCCGCAGCCGCTTGATCATGTTGGTCTCAAGCAGCAGCGCTTCGGTTTCCGTCGCCGTGACGATCACCTCCATCGACACCGTTTGGTGGATCATCCGGTGGATCGCATTGGTGTGGCCGCGCCCTTGCGCGTACTGACCGACACGGTTCTTCAAGCTCTTCGCCTTGCCGACGTAGAGCACCTCGCCGTCGGCGCCGAGCATCCGATAGACGCCAGGCTTTGACGGCAGCCGCTTCCACGCGTCGCGGACCGCCTCGATGCCCTTCATCGCCGGCGTCGGTGCATCCTCGCTGGGCAAGTGGTCCAGTTCGGGCAGGGTGGGTTTATCGGCGCCGCTCATCAGGTCGTCAGGATACTGCAACAAATGGGGGCGGCTTGCGTCCGATCCCAGCGTTTGCGCGCCTCAGGGGCCAGAACCTGCGTCCCCGCGCCCCCTGGACGCCGCAGGCCGGCGACGCCACGGTAATCCCCATGAAAAATCTCCACCGTGTCGAGGAGCCAGCGGCGGACCGCTTCGAAGCTCCCGATCCCGAGGCCTGCGAGACGATGCTCGACGTCCGCGCCGGCGTCGATGAAATCGACCGTATGCTGGTGGCCCTGATCGCCCGCCGGCAGGGTTATATGCACGCCGCCGCCCGCATTAAGCCAAGCCGCGATGTGGTGCGCGACGAAGCACGGATCAATCAGGTGCTGGCCAATGTGAAGGCCGAAGCTGAGCGCCAGGGTCTGTCCTGGGCCATCGCCGAACCGGTCTGGCGCGAGATGATGGAACGCTGCATCGCCCACGAATTCGACGTCTGGGACGCGACACGCGTTTGAGCCATCTGCAGCGCTGGGCTGACGTCCAGCCTTTCCTTGTGGTAACAAAATTCCCGGCTGGGAGGGCGTCGTCCGGGTTGGGTGATGCCGCACAAAATATCTATGAAGGTTCGCGCTAGGCGCGAGGCGGGGCTGCGCCATGCAAGCATGCATGGCGTGTCGTGGCGATGCATGCGCTTGAATGATAGGTCCTTGTGCTTACGCGCGGGGGCTGGCGCATGAGATGGTTTCTTGGATTGCTGCTGGTTGTCGCGCTCGTTTTGGGCGCGCTTTTCGCCGTCGGCACGTTTTTGCTGCCCAACTCGCTTGAAGTCACGCGCACTGTGACGGTCGAGCGTCCGCGCGCGGCTGTGTTCGCCATGGTGAACGACCTGAAGATTGCGAAGGAATGGTCGCCTTACTACGCGCGTGACCCGGATGCGGACTACACATTCTCCGGCGATCCTGGCGCTGGCCAAACCATGCGCTGGGTCTCCGACGTGCGCGAAGTCGGCTCGGGCCGCATGTCGATCGTAAATTCGGCGCCGAACGAAGAAGTCCAAAGCATCCTCGAAATGGGCGAACGCGCGACGCTCAACACCGACATGGCGCTCCGTACGGTTGAGGGCGGCACTGGCGTCGCCTGGACAGTGACGGCCGAATGCGGCGCCGGCTGGATCAACGTGCCATGCCGCTACATGAACCTCATTCTGCGCGGCATGGTGCAGAAGGAATTGGACAACGGCCTCGAGCGTCTAAAGACGCTGGCCGAGCAATTGCCAAACGTGAACTTCGAAGCGCTCAATCCGCAATTCGATGAGATCGCGCCGCAAATGTTCGTCTATTCGACGGTTGAGACCTCGCTCGACAATCTCGCGGAAATGGAGCGCGCCGAGACCATTGGCATCAACCAGGTCCGCGATTTTATGACCCAATACCAACTTACCGAGGCGGGTGCGCTGACGCGGGTCGTGACCTCATACGAAAACAATCGCATCAGCTTCCGCGTCGGTTATCCGTACGCCGGCGCGACGCCGCTGAGCGTCGTTGGCGTGCAAGTCGGCCAGACGCCGTCGGGTCAAGCGATGCATGTTCTTGTCGAAGGCAACCGCAACAATATCCAGGCCGCCTACGCGCAAATGAACGCCTACATGCAGGCGCATCGGATTGCCGGCCGGGAAGGCGGCTTGCCGTGGGAGGTCGTCCACCAACAGGGCGCCGCTGACGGCACAGCCCCCACCCGCATCGAGATCTTCATGCCGCTGCAATAAACCGGCGCAACCTTCAAACGGTAAAAGGCCCGCGAGGAGTGATCCTCGCGGGCCTTCGCATTTTCAAAGCTCAAATGGATTAGTCGTTGACCTTCAGGTTCACGGCCTTCGGACCTTTGCCCTTGGTGTCGGGCAGGGTCTGGAAGTTGACCTTTTGGCCTTCGACCAGCTGCGTGAGGCCTGCGCGCTCAACAGCACTGACGTGGACGAATACGTCCGCGCCGCCGCCGTCCGGCGTTATGAAGCCGAAGCCGCGCGCACCGTTGAAGAACTTCACAACGCCATCCTGCGGATCGCCGAGCGGTTGACGCGGAGGACGATCGCCGCCGCCGAAGCCACCGCCGCCGCCTTCACGCGGGCCGCTACGGAA
>JANNFK010000059.1:0-1894 GCA_031379735.1 Caulobacteraceae bacterium
TGGCCCTCGGGCGCGTCAAGTTCGTAGCGGTGCGCGGGTGTGTTGTCGCGAAAGTCGCTCATGACTTTGATTGCTCAGGCATGGGCTTTGGTTCCCACAATTCGATCTTGCGGCCTTCTATATCCATGATGTGAGCGAAACGGCCGTAGTCTTCATCCTGCGTCTTCACCGGCTCGACACCTTCGGCTTTGGCGCGCGCAAGCATGCCGTCCATGTCATCAACGATCAGGTTGAACATGAATTCCTTGTCCGATGGCGCGAAATAATCGGTTTCGGCTTTGAACGGACTGAATACGACGCCCGAGCCTGGCTTGTCCTTGACCATGTCGGGGGTGAAGAAGCAGCCCCAATCCGGGATTTCCAGGCCAAGGACGCGCAAGTACCAAGCCTTCAGCGCGACGCTGTCTTTGGTCTTGAAGAACACGCCGCCGACGCCAAGCACCTTTGCCATCTTACCATCTCCCGCTAAGCCCGCTCGCGTGAACTATCGCCACGCCTTCCATGCCGGCAACCATGCCGACGTCTTAAAGCACGCCGTCCTGCTTTATTGCCTCGATGCACTCAAACGCAAAGATACGCCTTTCGCGGTGCTCGATACGCACGCTGGCCGCGGACTTTATGACTTTGCCAGTTCCGAAGCCGAACGTAGCCCGGAATGGCGCGATGGGATCGCGCGGTTGTGGGACTGGCCGGAACCGCCGGCTTTGATCGCGCGCTATCTTGAGACCGTGCGCGGGTTCAATGCTGACGGCGCCTTGCGCATGTATCCCGGCTCACCGGCCTTGGTGACGACCAATATGCGCGCGCAGGACGTGTTGATGGCGTGCGAACTCCACCCTGAGGACGCCGGCGTGCTGCGGCGGGCGCTGCCACGCCAAGCCAATGTACAGGTGCACGAGCGCGATGGCTGGGAGGCGCTGGGCGCACTGTTGCCGCCGCCGCAACGGCGCGGACTGGTGTTGATCGATCCGCCGTACGAAGCGCCGGATGAGTTGGAGGCGTCGGCGAAGGCGCTGCGCGCGTCGCTGAGGCGCTTTGGTCACGGCGTGTATGTGTGGTGGCGGCCGCTGAAGAGCGAAGCGGCGCTGAATACTGCCGATGCTGAAGTCACGGCGTACGAGCAGCGCGAGACGCTGCGCGCCGATCTTTGGATCGCGACACCGCAGCGCGAAGGCAAGCTGGTCGGATCAAGTTTGTTTCTAGTCAATCCGCCTTACGGGTTGCGTGAAGCGTTGCGCGGGGCGCTCCCATTTTTGGCTGATGCGCTGATCAAGGGCCAAAGCGGCTGGCGGTTATCTTGACAGATTAAAGGGCGCGGATTGCTCCGCGCCCTTCCCCCTTGCCACGCGCGTCGCCGTTTCAGGCGACGATCATCGCGGCTTGGTTCAGTGTCGCCATCATCATCGGCGCAAACATCGCGGCGGCGGCGATCATGCAGTAAAACTTGGTCATTTGGTGCTCCCCCGTTTTGACTTGGTCAATCGCGTCATCGCGTTGATCCCAAGATATGAGCGGTGAGGTTGGGGCGCTGTGACAGGTGTCACGGGGTGTCACCGGGATCGAAGCGCGCGTTTAGGTCACCTCTCCCGTTGCGCGAAGCGGGTGAGGACGCGGCGAAAAGCGATCGCAGCCAGAAGCATCACGCCGCTAGACGGCGCGCGCGGCGCTTGGCAATGAAACCGTCATGGACGCAACGCTCGCCCTTCTGCAGCAGCCGCAGATCGCAATTCCGATCGTCGTCGCGACGGTGGCGGCGTTTTACTTTGCAGGATATCGCTGGGCGGCGGCCTATGTCGCGCTGATGCCGCTGATCAACTGGTCGTTCGGCGCAGTCCCAACGGCGGCAATTACCCACAGGCTGGGCGGCGGCGCGTTTAAGCCGCTGGCGATTGTG
>JANNFK010000066.1:0-9747 GCA_031379735.1 Caulobacteraceae bacterium
GCTGCGCAAAGCGGCGGCGCGAACCAACAACCGGCTCCGGCGCGCGCTCAGGCACGCGTTGTCCTGCTTTACCCCACGAGAGTGCGCCAACTTCTTCGCTCATGCCGGCTACGCTTCAAACTGAACGGAATCGGCTCTAGCTTACTCGATCCAATCGTGTCGCCCGTAATGCTGCGTCCGCTGGGGCCGGAGATCGCCGGAAGCGGTCACCAGATCACTGAAGCTTGGACCTGCGACGTGGCAATGGTTCGCACCAATCTTCGCGCCCCATATCCCAAGTGGCCCAGTCCCACCCGGTGTCGAAGTTCGACCTGTGCACGCCCAAGTTCCCTCTGGCCAAGGCGAAGAGTTCATCCTTGGTGGCCGGCTTGGGATGACCAGACCGCATAAGGGTCTTGAGCCAATCCCTGCATCGCTCCGCGCATCTATCGCATGGGCGTCGGCCTGATGGAGAAAACCATCGCGCAGCGCGGCTGATTGATGGGTATATCGCCGTGCGTTAGGTTGACGCTATGAGCACGATCATTATTCGAGTCCTTGTCGTCGTTTGGGCCATCATCTCAATTGGGATGGGCGTGTTTGCATTCTCTGTCGTGCACAACATCTCCGATGGTCACGTCGGCATAGCCGCTCAAGAAGCGTTCGAGACAATCCCGGAAGCCATCATGAGCATGATGGGCTTCAACGGCTCGCCATGGTTTGTTGATGTGGCGTACTGGCTCGCACTGGCGGCGGCGCTCTTCTTCGCCTTTCGGCGCAGATGAGCGCTTACAAAATCAGCGCCCGCAGCGCGTAAGCAACCGCCGCCCCCCGCGCACAAACTTCCGACCCATAACACCGCAAACCACGCCAGCCGTTTGCCCAGCGGGCGTTGCGCTTCGCCCTCTTCGGGCGGGCCTTCAACGATAGGCGGCATCGTCGTCCACTTTGGCGCGGAAGATCCAGTACCCATAAGGCCGTGTAGGCGAGGATAGTCGGCAGCATCGGGATCGCGCCCAAGAGCATAAGCTCCAGCGCGTTGTCCGCGGCGGCGGCATCAGCCGGCGTCATCGCGACGGCACGACGTAGGGCCAGAGCGAAACGGCGAGGCCGGAATAGCCGATCAGGAAAAGCCCAACCGCCAACAAGGTACGGAAGAATGTGCGGCGCGCCCTTCCAACGCCGCCAGAGTGCAAAGCAAATCGCGGCAGCCGCGATCGCTGCCGCCATTGAGCGCTGGCGCGCCAGCGCTCGGCTGAACCATATCCCCGCCCGATGCACGGGCTGCGGGTCGCAGGCTTTTGTTGATGTGCGGTCGGACTTTCTCGCGCCCTCAAACCAGGGCCGACTAAACGAGCTCATGCGCAAGGCGTGCGACAAACGGAGAAACAGACGCGTTAGACTTTGCCTGGCGCGCCAGCGATGCCCCGGTCGCCATTTTCTTACGAATGGTTGAGCCGATCCAATCCTGTCGCTGGTAATGATGCGGGCGCTTCGGCGCGAGATCGCCGAAGGTGGCCACCCAGTGCCTGGCCTGAGAACGGCCATCAAGGCCGACAATTGCCCGTCACGGGCCGCGCCGAAATTCGGTGGGCGGAAAACCCTCGCTACGGACGCAGACCACACGGCCGAGCGCGCACTTGGGGGCTTTCAAGAGCTCGCCCGTTGCCTCTGCGCTTTCGGCCGCGCCAGCTTCGCGTCGTTCGACAGAGCTCACCTATCCCTGTACGCAATGTAAGCAATCGGCGCGCGATGGTGGGGGACGGAATGGCCGGAGGCACACACGCTGGTATTCGCCACATCGTGTATCTGATGCTGGAGAACAGGTCGCTCGATAACGTCCTCGGGTGGTTGTACGAGGGCTGCGCGCCCAGACACGTTCACCCCAAAGGCTCATCGCCTCACTTTGACGGTCTGCACCAAGATCTGCACCCGGTCGATGCGGGCGGAAGAAAACATCATGTCATTCGCGGCACAGGCGGGCGCCATGCGGTCCCGCGCTTCGACCCGAACGAAGTGTACGAGCACGTCAACTATCAGCTCTTCGAGACCGAGACGACGCCAATAAAACCGGAGCATGGCGCGCCGCCAAAGCCGACCATGGCTGGCTTCTACAAGGACTACGCGAAATGGTACCGCAACAACAAAGAAATCATGATGAGTTACACGCCGGAAGAACTTCCGGTGCTGAGCACACTGGCGCGTAGGTTCGCCGTCTCCGACGCATACTTCTCATCGGTCCCTACCCAAACAAATTGCAATCGCGCGTTTGCCGCGGCCGGCAACTCGCTTGGCCTCAACAAGCAAGGCGAACTTGAAGCCTGGGTCAACAACCGCAATTCAAACTGGCTCGCGCGGCCCGGGGGCGTTCAGTTCAGTGAACGCACCTTGTGGAACGTGCTTGATGAGCAAGGCCAGAACCAGCCAAGCGACTGGATGATCTTTCACAGCAAGGGCAACTGGCTGGAGAATCTCCTCGGCGCCGAGGGCTACCCCTATACGCGCCGGATCATGCAGCAATTGCAGGATCGCCGCTTCGACAAGCACTTCGCGACGGTCGGCTCCGCGGAGCATACCTCTGAACACACACTGTTCGGCATGATCGAACGCGGAACGCTGCCGCGGTTCAGCTTCATCGAGCCCTCCTGGACGCTGCCGTTCGGCCCGGGGTTTGGCCCCAATGGCACGGACTATCATCCGCCTGGCGACATTCGGAAAGGCGAGCGCTTCCTGAGGCAATTGTACGAAGCGCTCGCGAGCAAGCCTGAGATTTGGAACTCACTGCTGCTCGTCATCAACTTCGACGAACACGGCGGCACTTACGATCACGCGCCACCGCCTTGGACGGCCACGCCACCCTGGCAAGGCACTGACGATACGCCGACGCCAAGCACTTACGAAGGCGACTTTCGTTTTGACCGCTTTGGCGTGCGCGTCCCGCTTATCCTGGTCTCGCCGTTTGTTTGTGAGAGCACGGTCTTTCGCTCTGAAACCGACATCCCTTTCGATCACACGTCGGTGCTCGCCACGATCCTTGATCTCATGGGCGTGGAGCGGCGCCACTGGCGCCTAGGCGCGCGTGTCGAAAGAGCACCCTGCTTCGGCGACCTTCTGTCCGAGCGCGCACGCCAAGACATTCCGAACTTTGAGGACTCGCCCGTGCAAGACGCAAACATGAGCAAATGCCTCTACGACGCGCTGCTCACGGACTATCCGGATCACCGGGCGGGCACGCGGCCTGTGCATGCCATCGGCATCGGCGCGACCGGCCACTTCGTGCCCTCCGAGGACGCCTTCCGTTACACGCACGCTGAACAGTTTCAGAGCGGCGCCACGCCCGTTACCGTGCGCTTCTCCAACGGCTCTGGATCCCCTGCAGAGCACGACAGCGCTCTGGACGTACGCGGCATGGCGGTGAAATTTCACCTTCGCGACGGCGTTGAATCAGATCTCATCGCGATAACGCTGCCGATTTTCTTCGCACAGAGCCCGCAGGAGTTCTTGCAGTTCGCCGCCGCCGGCGTGCCCGTGCCGGACAAGCCGGAGGGATGGTTCAAGCGCATGCTTGACACGCTGCAATTGCGTGCGCCGGCGCGCCGGCCCGATCTGCCGGAAGACGGCACGATGGGCGTCCTGCGCTATGCGAACACACACATGGCCGCCCGCCCGGGCACGGTTGCGGCGACCATGCTCGTCACACCCGCCAGCTACGGCCGCGCCGCCTATCACGCGCTACACACTTTCAAGCTTATCGCCGCTGACGGCACGGTCACCTTCTGCCGCTTCGACTGGGAGCCGGTGGCCGGCGTGATCCCCTTCCTTGAGGAGGGCGTGCACGACAAGTTTCTGCACGCGGAGCTGCGCGAACGCATCAAGCGCGGGCCGATTCGCTTCGTGCTTCGCATGAACGTCGCCGGCCAAGGTGATGACATCAACGATCCCACCAAAGTGTGGGACACGACGCGGCTGCGGGTTGTGTTGGGTGATTTGTGGATCACAGATCTGGCCGGCGAGAACGGCGCCGCATGCGAGCACCTGAGCTTCAATCCGACGCGCCTCGCGCCTGGTATCGAGTGCTCTGACGACCCCGTGCTCGCCGCGCGGCGCGGTGCGTACGAATACTCGTGCAGGATTCGCGGCGGCAGTGGTTGTCCGGTGGGAGGGGATCAGTGGTGAGAAGATTCTTCCAAGGCGTCTGGACGTTTCTCCGGCATCTGCTTGAGCGCGTGCTCATCGCGTTTTGGCGGCGGGCGGCGCCCGTAAAGGTCGCTGAGCTAGGTTACTCCACCGCGCCCGCCGACAATCTGCAGATGCACATGAACCTCGTCATGCCGCTGGCGGATCAGACAGCTGTTGGCCGGGCAAAGGCCGCGCAAGCCATTGCCGCGAACATCGACGAGCTTTTCACCGGCCTCAACAATGTCGGCACCGTCCACTTCGCGCGCTTCGATCTCATCGGCGGCAATCTGTGCATGTATTCCGTGTTCGACGGAGACTTCCGCGCCTACATTCGCGACTTCATCTGCGTATTCGGTTCGGTGTTTGACTCATTGCTCGGTCTCGTCGCCGATCCGCCGCCCTCACCTTCGGCGCTTCACCCCGAAGCGTTCATCGATTGGATCCACAGGCACGACTCGTTTCAGATCCCGCGCGATCTCACGTCGCTCTTTCCAGAGGAGAAGAACGTCGAGAACCTGTCGCGCGATTTGGTGCTCTTGCTTGATGAGAAGCCAAACGTTCAGCTTGGCCGCTTCAGCGGATACCCCGGTGTGTCGGCCGCTCAGATTCGGCATAATTCTGGGCTGGGATGGTGATGGTGCGCAACGCCCTCGACTTCGCCGACGTGCAGGGCAACATCCTGCGTGGCTACGGCAAACAATATGTCCGTCATCTTGTTCTCACCGTCGCCAACCCGAGCGCCGCGCGGCGCTGGCTTGCGGACGCGAGCGGCGGTGACGAAAGTGCTGCGCCCCAGATCACAAACGCCGAACCATGGGTTGAACGGCGCCGCACCTGTGTGAATGTCGGCATAACGCACGACGGGCTGGCAGCGCTTGGCGTGTCGGCCGCCTCACTCAACAGTTTCCCGCACGAGCTCGTGGCAGGCATGGCCGCGCGCAACGTACTGCTCGGCGACACCGGACCAAGCGATCCGTCGGGATGGAAAGAGGAATGGAAAGGCGACGGCGTTCATCTGATGATCTCCGTGTACGCCGACGACGCGGCTGATCGCGTCGCCACCGCCGATCGCATTCTCGCCGCGCGCGGCGCGTTTCGCTTACGGGCCGCACTCGACGGCGAAGGGTTCGCGGGCGGGCTCGTGCATTTCGGCTACCGCGACAGCATCTCCCAGCCACAATTTTACGGCGTGCACGATCCCGACAATCGGCGCGATGACCAGCCTTTCGTCGAAATTGGCGCAGTGCTTCTCGGACATGCGACACCGATCGAAAACCTGCGCTGGGAGGTCCCGCAACCGAATGTGCTTGGCCACAACGGCAGCTTCAACGCGTTCCGGGTGCTTGAGCAGCAGGTGGCGGAGTTTGAGGACTTCCTCAGCGCATGCGCTGACGCGCTGATGAAGAACCCACTCGGCGAAACTCTGTTGCCGCCGGGAGCCGAAGCGCAGTGGGACCCGCCGGTGAGCCGCCATGCTGCGCTACGCGAGGTGGTCGCCGCGAAAATGCTGGGCCGCTGGCGCAATGGCGTGCCGCTGGCCTTGTCGCCCCTCACGCCTTCGCCGCAACCGGCGATCACTGACGCAGGGCTCAACAATTACGGCTACTCGTCAGATCCCGATGGCCAACGCTGCCCGATCGGCAGTCACATGCGCAGAAGCAATCCCCGTGACGCCAGAACCGTGCAACGCAACACCAACCACGCACGCCGCCTTGTCCGCCGCGGCATTCCGTACGGACCTCACTACGACCCTGCGCATCCCGTGAAGGCCGAGCGCGGGCTGTTGGGTTCGTTTATGTGCGCTAGCCTTACGGGACAATTCGAAGCGATCCAGTACGACTGGACCAATCTCGGACTGCAGGATCCGCGAATCACGGGCTCAAACGACCCGATCCTCGGCAACAATGATCCATTGTTCAGCCGGTTCTCATTTCCGGCCGGAGGCGGCATGATTACGTTTCGCGGCTTCCAGCACTTCATCCATACGCGAGGCGGCGCCTATCTCTTTCAGCCGAGCATGAGCGCCATTCGTTATCTCGCCAAGCTCTCGGGCGGCGGAACACTCAACAGGCGATAGACGCATGCCCACCGAGCAACTGGCGATCCTGTTCACCGACCTCGTCGGCTCCACCGAACTGTCGCAACAGCACGCCCCGGACGCGGCGGACGACATCCGCCGTCAGCACCATGTCCTCCTGCGCCAGGCCATCACGGAGCACGGCGGGACCGAGGTGAAAAGCCTCGGCGACGGTGTGATGGTGGTGTTCGGGTCGGCCTCAGCCGCCATCACTTGCGCGGTGTCGATGCAACAAGGCGTCGATATCGACAATCGGCGTAAACAGCGCCTGACGCCACTGCGTATCGGGATCAGCGCAGGCGAAGTCGTGCGCGAGGATGACGATTATTTCGGCGACGCCGTCGTGGAGGCAGCACGCCTGTGCGGGCAGTGCGAAGGCGGTCAAATTCTGCTCGCTGAAGTGGCGCGCCTCTTGGCGGGACGGCGCAATATACACCAATGCCGCCCCCTGGGCCCACTCGCCCTGAAAGGTCTAAACACCCCTGTTGAAGCCGCTGAATTGTTGTGGCCAAAACTGGAAGAAGCAGGCGCGACACAGCGCATCCCTCTCCCTGCACGGATCGAGCGTCCGGTCTCTTACTTTGTCGGGCGCGGAAAAGAACTTGAACTCGTTGATGCTGCGTTCGCCCGCGCCTCAACGACCTCGACGCGGGAAATCATACTCGTCGGCGGTGAAGCTGGGCTCGGCAAAACCACCATGACCTCGCGCGCCGCCCGCACTGCGTTCGACCAAGGCGCCAATGTGCTGTTTGGCCATTGCGAGGAAGACCTCGTGACTCCGTATCAATTATTCGCTGAAACACTGCGTCACTACGTAACGCACGCGCCGGAAGACGAACTGCGTGCACACGTGGCGGAGCATGGCTCCGAACTCGTTCGGATTGTACCCGCCTTGGCGGGGCGAATCCCGGACCTGCCGCTGACGAAGGCCGCCGACGCCGACTCCGAACGCTCTCTGCTGTTCGCCGCCGTCGTGGGCATGCTCGCCGCCGCCTCGAACGAGCGCCCTCTCGTTTTGCTGCTCGACGACATCCAGTGGGCCGACAAGGGCAGCCTGCTTTTGCTTCGGCATCTTAGCGCCGCTGAGCGCCCGATGCGCCTCTTGGTGCTGGCCACCTATCGTAACAACGAACTCCGTCCCCTGCTCGACACGCTCGCTGCGCTGCACCGCCAAACCGGCGTCACGCGCATCGATCTCAAAGGCCTCGACGATGGCGAGGTGCTGCAATGTGTGTCGTCGATTGTCGGGGACGCCAATGCCGACGTTGCACGCGGACTCGCGCGCGCTGTTTACAGCGAAACAGACGGCAATCCGTTCTTCGTCAACGAGATCTTGCGTCACCTGACTGAATCCGGCGCCGTCTCGCAGGACGGCGGTTGGACCACCGCCAGTGGTATCGATAAGCTGAGCCTTCCCGACAGCGTGCGTGAAGTGATCGGCGCGCGCGTCGCGCGGCTCGACGGCGAGTGCGCTCGGGTGCTGAGCCTCGCCGCCATCATCGGACGCGACTTCGATTTCGATTTGCTCGCGCGCGCCGCGGCGACCGATGAGGGCTCTCTCCTCGACGCCCTCGAAAGCGCGACAGAGTCGGCACTCATCCAAGAATTGTCCGACGGCATCGGCCGTTACCATTTCGCGCATGGTCTCATTCAGCAGGCGATGTACGAAAATCTTAGCGTCACGCGCCGCGCGAAGGCGCACCGCACCGTCGCTGCCGCTCTGGAAGATCTGTGCGGTGCGCGACCGGGGCTGCGCATCGGTGAGCTTGCGCGCCATTGGTGTTACGCACCGCAACGCGAAGACGTGCACAAGGCCGTGGGATACGCCTACCAAGCCGGTGTCGCGGCGCTGAGCGCGCTCGCGCCGGCCGACGCCATGGACTACTTCACCACCGCCACCACCTTGATCCGCGATCAGGGTCTGTCGGACGGCGGGGTGGAGCTGGATCTCGCCATTGGCTTGGGCGCCGCTCAACGCCAGACCGGCGATCCCGCTTCGCGCGAAACGCTGCTTGCTGCGGGCAAGCGCGCCGCTGAACTCGGCGATACCGAGCGACTGGTGCGGGCGGTGCTCGCGAACGACCGCGGCTGGCACAGCACCACCGGCGCTGCAGACGCCGAAAAGATCGCGTTGCTGGAACTCGCGCTCGAACGCTTGCCTCCTGGCGTGCCGGACAGAGCGCTGGTTCTCGGCACGCTCTGCGCTGAACTCGCGTTTGGCAGCACGCTCGATCGCCGCCGCGCCTTGGCCGACGAAGCGCTCGCGATCGCCGAGGCCGGTGGCGACGATGCGATCATCGTCCGCACGCTGAACCACATGGCGTTCTCGCTCACCCTACCGTCGCTGCTGGAGTCGTCGCTGAAATGGACGGCGGACGCGCTCGCCCGCGCGCAACGCCTCGGCGATCCCATGCAACTCTACTTTGCCGCCATGTACCGCGCCACCGCGGCGATCCGCGCTTGCGACATCGTGGAAGCGGATCGCTGCTACGCCATCGCAGGCGACCTCGTCCGCAAACTCGATCTGCCGCCGCTGCGCTGGGAATACACGTTTCACATGTCAAAGCGTGCGCAGATGGCTGGCGATCTTGGTGAGGCCGAGCGCCTTGCCGGAGAAGCAGCCAGCATCGGCGCAAGCTGCGGACAACCCGATGCGCAAACGTTCTTCGGCGTCCAACTCGCGTGCGTCAGTTGGATGCGCGGGACCATGGGTGACCTCGCACCTCTCCTCGATATGATGATGCAGGCCAATCCGGGCTTGCCCACCATTCGCGCCTCTCTCGCAATGGCGTTCGCGCAAGGTGAACGGCTGGACGACGCCTCGCGCGTTCTCAGCGAGTTCGCCGCCACAGGCTACGCCTTGCCGGAGGACGCGGCGTGGCTGAACGGCATGACCGAATACGCTGATGCCGCGATAAACTGTCAGCATCAAGAGACAGCCCAGGCTCTCTACGATTTGCTATCGCCGTGGGAGCATCACTTCTCCGCCGCCGGCGGGCTGACCGCTGAAGGACCCGTGTGCCTCTATCTCGGCGGCCTCGCGACAGTTCTGGGCCGCTACGACGATGCCGAACGCCACCTGAAATTAGCCGCCGATATCACCGACAAACACGCGATGAAATTCTATGGCGCGCTGACCGCGCTCCGCCGCGGTCAGCTGCTCTTCAAACGCGGCGGAGATACGGACGCGGCAAGAACGTTCCTGACCATTGCACACCAGACGGCAACCAATCACGGATACGGCGCCTTGCAACGTCTGGCCGTTGCATCGCTTCCTGACTTGCGATGATGTCAGCCGGCTTGAGGAGAACGCGCTTGGGGCCCGCGGCCGCTGCACAGCTTGAGCGCTGAGAGGCCGCAAAGGGCCAACGAACAAAACCGCTTTCGCGGTAAGCCGCATCTGATGCGTTAGCGCTCTACGCCTGCGGCGCGTCTTCTGTCTCGCGGGTGCGCTTGGACTGGCCAGGTCGCGCCCCAGACAGGAGCGCGGCCCATGACCGACCAGCCCATCA
>JANNFK010000076.1:0-75573 GCA_031379735.1 Caulobacteraceae bacterium
GTCGAGATGATGGACCTGCGCGAAGCGACGAGGGCCTACGAAGCAAACCTCAACATGATCGAAGCCGCGCGCACGATGACCTCGCGCGCGCTTGATCTTCTCCGGAGATAAATAAATGGCGATCGATCCAGTCTCGGCCGCGCGAGCTTATCAGCAAGCCGCGCAAGCCATGCAGAACGGCGGCGCGGCGACTGGCGGCGATTCAGTCGACTTCGGCGGGCTCGTTCAAGAAGCCATCCGCCAAGCCGGCACAAGCGCCTCCATGGTCGAACAGCAATCACTCGCGGTTGCGGGCGGGCAAGCCGACATCGTCAATGTCGTGACCGCCATCGCTGCGGCGGAGACGCAACTTCAGACGGTGATCGCCGTGCGCGACCAGGTGATCAGCGCTTACCAGGAAATCCTGCGGATGCCGATCTAAGGCGGTCGCGTTTTTGTTGCACCAAACGGGAACTTCGCTCCCTAGCTGACGTTTCAGGCTCGTCAGTTACCGTG
Source organism: Caulobacteraceae bacterium (assembly GCA_031379735.1). GTDB lineage: Bacteria > Pseudomonadota > Alphaproteobacteria > Caulobacterales > Aquidulcibacteraceae > Vitreimonas. The sequence continues at coordinate 496 of JANNFK010000076.1, forward strand.
AACGGAGAATTTCCCATGCTTGGCTGGGCTATCGGCTTTTTTATCGCCGCGTTGGTCGCGGCCGTGTTTGGATTTGGCGGCATCGCGTCAGCCTTTACCGGCATCGCCATCATTCTCTTCTGGGTGTTTCTCGCCCTCTTTGTGCTTTCGCTCGTCTTCAACGCCTTTGGCGGCACACATGCAGCTTCGCATGGCGGCAGCGGCCGCACAGCGGCGACGATCGCGCTGGTCGCTGGCGTTGCGCTCCTGGTTTACGCGTGGGTCGATAACGACATGTCGGCTGAACGCGTCGGCGCTGAGATCGACCAAACCGCGGTAGAACTCGCCGAGGGCACAAGCGACGCGCTTTCTGAGGGCGCGGATCGCGCCGGCACCTTAGTTGAAGAAACTGGCGATCAAGTGCGCAACGACGCCGCCGAAGGCTTGGATGAAGCCTCGGACAACGTCGATGCGGAAAACGATCGCCGCAACTAATTTTATCCCCCTACCACTTTCACGGCCCGAGCCTCGCTCGGGCCGTTTTGTTTTGGGCGCATGCAGGCGCCGCCGCGTGGTGAGCGAGCGCGAGGATTGATGAAGTGGACGTGAGCGGGCGCTAGGAGCTATCAGCGCAGCGGATGCGTGTCGCGCCGGGCGCGATGGCCGGGCGTGGGGCCGCGTTCGGGATCGAGGACGCGCAAGCGCGTGAGGCCATGGCGCAGCCGGCGCGCAGTGCGGCAACGTGTGAATCGAGATCGCGCATCACCGCGACAATGGCCATCAAACGCTCGGGCCAATCCCTGCCCCGGAGCGCGCACCGCAGACTCGTACCGGCCAGGGCGCGCCAACGCATGTAATTCAAGCGCCCGTAGCGATGGCGCGCCGACCGCAGCTCGCCGACACAGCGCCGCGCGCGCAGGAGAACGATCGCGGCAATGGCGCGGGCGACGGGATTGAGATCGCGCGGATGCGCACGCTCACCGCCCGAACACCACGCCGCGCAGACGCCGACCAACCAAATCAACCAAAGCCGCGCCCAGGTTTCGAACCTGGCGAGGCGATGATCAGAAATCGGTGGGCGGGGCGTTTTGCGCATGAGCCGCGGAGTATGCGGCCGGTGGCGGGGGTGTAGGTAACGCGCTGTCTTTGATTGCACAACTGCCGCCTTGCTTTCGTCACGCGCGCGTAGGACGCCAAGGGCCATCTGATTGGACAAATCTATGATTTTGCAATCGCGTCGCAACATCGTTCTTGGCGCGAGCGCGGCGTTGGTTGCGTCTAGCGCATGGGCGCAGACAAGCGACCTTCATTTTCTCGTTATCGGCGATTGGGGCCAAGGCTCGAACGAACAGCGTCGCGTGGCGAACGCGATGGCCGGCATCGCTGAACGGAGCAATTCGAGCTTCGTTATTTCAACAGGTGACAATTTCTACCCGCGCGGCGTGGGATCAGTGACCGATCCGCAGTTTCAGACCTCGTTCGAGGAAATCTATTCAGCGCCGTCGCTGCAATTGCCTTGGTACGTGGTGCTGGGCAATCACGATTACGAAGGCTCGCCCAATGCGGAAGTCGCTTATTCTGGCCGCAGCCCGCGTTGGCGCATGCCGTCACGCTATTGGTCGCAGCAGATGCAAGTGGGCGGCGAAACGGCGAGCTTCTACTTTCTCGACACCACGCCGATCGCGCGGCTCGGCAATGCAGCTGCGCACATGCCAGTGCTCGGCACCTCCAACGAGGCGCGCGAACAATTGCAGTGGTTCGAGCAAACGCTAGCGGCGGATCGATCGGCGTGGAAGATCGTGATCGGGCATCATCCTATTCTGTCCAGCGGCAATCACGGCGAAACGCCGGCCGTTGTGGAGCGGATCAAGCCGCTGCTCGAGCGCTATGGCGTGCACGTCTATTTCAATGGGCACGAGCACGACCTTGAACATTTGATCGATCATGACGTGCACTATGTTTGCTCGGGTTCGGGTGCGCGCGCGCGCCAGATCGAAACGGTTGCGGAATCGCGCTTCGCGTATGCAGCTGTCGGCTTCGCAAGCTGCGGGCTGGCGAGCGACGCTCTCGCGCTGCGCTTTCACGACGGCAATGGCTTGGTCATCTATGAAACGCCAATCGCACGTTCGTAACGAACGGCTAGTCTCCGTCGTCTTCATTGAAAGACCATTCGAGGCGCACACGTACTTGGCCGTTGGCGTCGGCGTGCCCTGAGCCTGCGAGATAGCCTAGTTGCAGGCTGAGTTCCTGGTCGCGGACACTGGCGAGGCGGATGCGCGTGAACGGCCCCCAATAATGCGCGTAGTCGTCAATGTCGCCGAGCTGATCGTCAAAGCCGGTATCGCCGAAGCCTTCGACGCCAACGCGCATTGAGGGGCTGACGCGGTAGGAGCCCTGCGAGGCATAGCCAAACTCCCAGCGATTATCGGAGTGATCGCCGGTCTCGCGTTCGGTGACGATATTAAAGCGCAGATCGAGGGGGCCATCGACGTGCTGCATGAGCAGCTTGAGTTCGATGTGATCAGGGACTTCCGACATGTTGCGCTGGTATTCGGCGTAGCCGCCGAAATGCACCGGCCAACGGCGGCTTGGGATGAAGTCGAAAACATTCTCAACGGCGAGGCCGCTCAGTTGATCGTCGCCGTCTTGGCTCTGCCAAGTCGCGGCGACGCCCGGACGCCACCAGCTGAGATAAGCGTAGCTGATCTCGGCGCGCGCCTGCCAATCGTGATCATCGGCCCGACCGGTGAGTTGGCCGGCGCCGAGGGACATTTCAGTTGCGCCGGCGACGACGATTGGAGATTCAACTTCATCCGCCAAGCCCGGCTCGGCCAACGCGTCCTGCGCGGCGAGTGCGCCGGTCAATAAAACCGAAGCGAAAGCGAGCGCGGCGCCTCTCGTCCCCTGCAGCGCATCCTTCTTTCGGACCATGATAACCCCCGGCCGCATGGCGTTCGCACCGCGGCTGTCAGGGCTATCTTGCCCCAAAACAAACGCCGCCGTCTCGCATCGGCGAAACGGCGGCGGGATATTTAGACTAGAGGGCGCGCGTTATTTTTTCGCGGCTTTCTTGTCGTCCTTTTCCTTCTTCGGTTTGCGCTTTTCTTTGTTCGACTTCATCTGACCTTTGGCCATGGGAGACTCTCCGTCGCTTTGACAACGGAGATTAGGCAACAGGCAGTGGGCGATAGGCAACTGAAATTTCTGGCGCTGCTCGCGCCTCCGCCCCCTGCACGCCAGAGCGAGGCTTCAGTAGCCGCTAGTCGTTGCAGTCGCTATCGAGCAGGCCTTCATCGTTGGGGCCATTGCACTCGTTGTTGTCGTCCGAGAAGTAATCGACGGCTGCCGCGCCAACGGCTGCGCCCGCGGCCAGAGCGCACCCGCTTGCGAGTGGGGCGGCGAGCCCCAGGAGGATAAACATGGCAGCGCGCGTACGTGTGATCTTCATGGTGCGGACTCCTTCAAGCAGTGATGAGGTCCAACCACACGCTACCGCAGATGTTCCGCCCACGAGCCGAAGAGTCGGCGACGCGCCCCTCCACCTGCGGGGGAGGATGAGTTACGCCCGCTGTTCGTTAACGCCGCGGCCGAGGGCTAGAAGTGCGGCATTGGCGATGGCGTCAGCATCAAGTCCGGCTTGGGCGTACATCGCTTCCGGCTTATCTTGGTCTTGGAAGATGTCCGGCAGCGTCAGCGTGCGGACTTTGACGCCGCGATCGAGCAAGCCGTCCTTCGACATGAAGTGGAGCACGAAGGCGCCGAAGCCGCCTTCCGCGCCCTCCTCAATGGTGAGCAGGACTTCGTGCTCGCGCGCGAGGCGGCGGATCAGGTCTTCGTCGAGGGGCTTCGCAAAGCGCGCGTCGGCGAGCGTGGTGGAAAGCCCCATGGCGGCGAGCTTGTCGGCGGCTTTGTTGGCTTCCGACATGCGGGCGCCAAAGTTCAGCAGCGCAACGGATGTGCCTTCGCGCAGGATGCGGCCCTTGCCGATCTCGAGCGGCGTGTGCGCGTCGGCGCCCATGACGCCGTCAGCGTCGCCGCGCGGATAGCGGAAGGCGCTGGGACGATCGTCGATCTGGGCTGCGGTGGCGACCATGCGGGAGAGATCGTTGCCGTCAGCGGCGGCCATCAGAATCATGCCCGGCAACGCACCCATGAAGCCGACATCGAAGGAGCCGGCGTGGGTCGGGCCGTCGGCGCCGACGAGACCGGCGCGGTCCATGGCGAAGCGGACGGGAAGTCTTTGGATGGCGACGTCGTGGACCACTTGGTCGTAGCCGCGTTGCAGGAAGGTCGAGTAGATCGCGGCGAACGGCTTCATGCCGTCGGCGGCGAGACCGGCGGCGAAGGTGACCGCATGCTGCTCGGCGATGCCGACATCATAGGTGCGGCCGGGAAATTTCGAGCCGAAGAGGTCGAGCCCGGTGCCGGCGGGCATGGCGGCGGTGATGGCGACGATGCGATCGTCTTTCTCGGCTTCGTGGACGAGCGCTTGCGCAAACACTTTTGTGTAGCTGGGGGCCGCGGCGCCCTTGGCTTGCTCGCCGGTGACGACGTTGAACTTCGACACGCCGTGATATTTGTCGGCGGCGTTTTCCGCCGGCGCGTAGCCTTTGCCCTTCTTGGTGACGACGTGGATCAGCACCGGGCGATCATCGTACTCTTTGGCGTTGGCGAGGACGCGGCGCAGCACGTCGATGTCGTGGCCGTCGAAGGGCCCGAGATAGTGAAAGCCGAGCTCTTCGAAGAAGGTGCCGCCGGTCACCATCGTGCGGGCGTACTCTTCGGCTTTCTTGGCGACGTCATGCACGGTTTCGCCGAACGCGGAGGCGACGCCTTTGGCGGTCTTGCGGATGCGGCGGTAGGTCTTCGTGGCGGCGAGGCGCGCAAGGTAGGTCGACATGCCGCCGACTGGCGGCGCGATCGACATATCGTTGTCGTTGAGGATCACGATGAAGCGCTTGGTGGTCTCGGCGGCGTTGTTCATGGCTTCGTACGCCATGCCCGCCGACATTGAGCCGTCGCCGATCACGGCGATGACGGAGGAATTTTCGCCGCGCTGATCGCGGGCCACGGCAAAGCCTAAGCCAGCGCTGATTGATGTCGCGGCGTGCGCTGCGCCGAACGGATCGAACTCGCTCTCGGCGCGCTTGGTGAAACCGCTGAGCCCCTGCCCTTGGCGGAGCGTGCGGATGCGGTCGCGGCGGCCGGTGAGGATTTTGTGCGGATAGGCCTGGTGGCCGACATCCCAGATGATCTTGTCGCGCGGCGTGTTGAAGACGTAGTGGAGCGCCACTGTCAGTTCCACGACGCCGAGGCCGGCGCCAAGGTGACCGCCCGTTTGCGACACGGCGCTGATCGTTTCGGCGCGGAGTTCGTCGCAGACCTGACGGAGCTGGGTCCCCTCCAATTTCCGAAGGTCGGCCGGGAGCTTGATCTGGTCGAGCAAAGGTGTGGCCGAAATGGTGGGGGGCGCCATGGGTCCTCTGACGTTTGATCCGGATCGAACCTAACCCTGATCCGGTTTAAACACGAAGCCCGCAAGGCGGCAGGAACAAGGATTTACCGCCTTTTTCGTGCGGCAGGTGGGCGCAGTAGCTCCGCTCAATCAGAACGACAGCACCAACCCGTCCCGGGGTGGGACGCCGGCGGCGGCGAGGCGCGACCAGGCGGCTTGAATGGCGTCGCTGCCGGTGATGCGTTTGACGTCAACGAAGGCGTGCGAGGCCAGATAGAAGGCGCGCAGATCGCGCTGCATGGCTGGGCCGAGTTGCGGGTCGGTCTTGAGGCGCTCGGCGGCGTAGGTCGGCACGAAGAAAAATTCGGGCTTCGGTCCCGGCAATGGTTCGCTTAGCGCGCCACGCGTAGCGGCCCAGTCGGTAACGCCAATAATAATACTGCGCGTGAGCTTAATACCGAGCGAGCGGTGAATGGTGACGGTGAGCTCGGGCCGGCCAAGGAAATCTACGAACGTGACCGGCGCTTGCACATTGAGCGAGCCGGCGTCGTCATAAAGCGCTGTGCGATGGTAGAGGCCGCTCTCGCGCACGTAGTCGGCATTGGCGGGCGATGTCAGGCCGACGACTTCAACGCCGCCGAGATTGCGCAATTGATGCGCGGTCGCGAGCGCTGTCTTCGATGACGCGCTGGAGAGCACGACAGTGCGCGCATGTGCTTGCTGCACGCAATCGGCGGCCCACCAGCCTGTGCCGTAAAGCGGGCGGAAAAGGGTTTGCTCGGGCTCATGGTTTGCGTCGTAGGCCGGATCGCGCGTGATCTCGGTGTAGATGTTGTAGAGCACGGCTTTGGCGGCGCGGTGTGGCGCGGTGTCGATGAAGCCGGTCGCGGTTTTGCGTGGCGTGACGTCGAGCGTTTCAGCAAGCGGGTAATAGCCGTAGAAGCGTGAGCCGACCACGATGTCCGGCGCGTTGGATTCGATGACCGTGGCAAAGCCCCAAACAGGCACCTTGCCCCAGCCCTCTGGGGCTGGGAAAAAGTCCCAATAGCCAAGCATCCCCTCGCCCATCGCGGCGTAGGTGATGTTGTTGGAGGTCAGCGCGAAGAGATCGATCTTTAAGCGCGCATCGCCCGCGGCCAGAGGCGTGGGGCTTACCTCGGCGAACTTAGTGTCGCGAATGTCCTGCTTAGCAATGTGAAATTCGCGCATGTTTCCTCCGGCTTTTTTCCATGCGGTAGCGGATCGTGCGGTCACAGTCACCACTATCGTCGCGGGAACCATCGCCGTACGTCGCAGGACGGGTTGGCGGCGCGGCGTGGATGGTTAGGTTGGCGCAAACGGCGTCCGCCGATGGGATTTACACAATGATGAGACTGAGCGCCTGCGTGGCGGCATTGGCCTTGGCCGCGAGTTGCGCCTCGCCAGCGACAACCAGCGAGGGCGGGAATGCGCCCACCGTCGCGCAGACCGCTGTCGCGGATCCGTACCTTTGGTTGGAAGACGTCGAGGGCGAGCGTGCGCTGGCTTGGGTGCATCAGAAAAACGATCGCTCGCTGCCAGTATTGGAGAACGATCCGCGCTATGCGGCGCGGCTCGCATCGGCGCTTGAAGTGGCGGAGAGCCGCGACCGTTTGGCGCTCGGCCAAGTGCGCGGCGGTTATCTCTACAACTTCTGGCAAGACCCGGAGCACGTGCGCGGCATTTGGCGGCGCGCGCGGCTCGATGGCTATGCCGCGAACACCCCGCGCTGGGAAACGGTGCTCGACATCGACGCGCTGGCGCGAACGGAGAATGCAAACTGGGTTTATCAGGGCGCCGACTGCGATCCATCAGGCGTGCGCTGCATGATCTCGCTGTCGAATGGTGGCCTGGACGCCTCGACTGACCGCGAGTTCCATTTGCAGACGCGGCAATTCGTTGACGGCGGCTTTGTCGTGCCGGAGGCGAAGTCGCGGATCGGCTGGCTGGATCGCGATACGCTTTTGGTGGCGACGAATTGGGGCGAAGGCTCGCTGACGGAGTCGGGCTATCCGTTCATCCTAAAAGCTTGGCGGCGCGGCACGCCGCTTTCGAGCGCCACCGAAATTATGCGCGGCGAGGCGAGCGACGTCTCAATCGGCGCGGCGACCTACGAAGATGAAAGCGGCGATCACATCGCCATCGTGGTGGAAGGCGAGACCTTCTTCGAGACGGTTTATTCGCTGGTCACACCGCAGGGTCCGCAACGGCTGACGCTGCCGCGCAAATCCTCGATCCGCGATTTCTTCCAAGACCGGTTGATCGTGACGATCGAGCAGGAATGGACAATCGGCGGGCGCACTTATCCGAACGGCTCGCTGTTGGCGATCCCGCTGGCGTCGGCCACGGCCGCTGCGCCGGCGATCGAAGTCATTTTCACACCAAGCGCGCGCCAATCAATCGAGGAAGTTCAAGCAACCCGCGACGGCGTGCTGGTTGCGGGTTTCGACAATGTGCGCGGGCGCTTGCAGCGCTTTGCGTTTGCGAATGGAGCTTGGCGCGGCGAGCAAATTCAATTGCCGCCCACGGGCGTGGTGCACATTGCCGGCGCTTCGACCAGCGATACGCGGGCGTTTGCGACGTTCGAGGATTTCCTGACGCCATCGACGCTTTACGCGCTAAGCGGCGCACGGTCGCGGACGGTGCGCTCGTTGCCGGCGCAGTTCGATGCATCGCCCTATGTGACGGAGCAATTCGAAGCGACGAGCGCCGACGGCACGCGTGTGCCCTATTTCGTGGTGCGCCGCCGCGACATGCAGATGAACGGGCAAAACCCGACGCTGCTCTACGCATATGGCGGTTTCCAGCTCTCGCAGGTGCCGAGCTATAACGCCTATATCGGCCGGCTTTGGCTGGATCAGGGCGGCACATATGTGTTGGCCAACATTCGTGGCGGCGGCGAGTTTGGCCCGGCCTGGCACGACGCGGGACTGCTCACCAACCGTCAGCGTATCTATGACGACTTCTATGCGGTGGAGCGCGATCTGGTGACGCGCAACATCACCTCGCCGCGGCGCTTGGGTATTTCGGGCCGGTCGAACGGCGGCTTGCTCATGGGCGTAATGTTGAACCAGCATCCGGAGATGGTGCATGCGGCGGTGATTGGCTCGCCGCTTCTGGACATGCTGCGCTACGACCAATTGCTCGCGGGCGCGTCATGGGTGGGCGAATACGGCTCGCCGAATGTGCCTGAGCAGCGCGCGTTCCTTGAGACGATCACGCCGTATCAGAACTTGCGCGCGCGCGACGATTTCCCGACAGTGTTCATCTACACGTCGACGAAAGACGACCGCGTCCACCCAGGTCATGCACGCAAGTACGGCGCGCGGCTGGATGAGCTCGGCATCCCTTATCTTTATTACGAAAACACAGATGGCGGACACCAAGCCAACGCCAATTTGCGCGAAGCGGCGCGGCGGCGAACGCTTGAATATATGTATCTGACGCAGCGGCTGATCGACTAGGCATAGCCGACAAGCTCAGCGTGACACCTCACGCGGCCCGCCGCCTACTCCAGCGTCAGCCTGAGCCTATCGACGGCGAGTAGGATGGCTCAGTACCGGCGGTCGACGATGAAATCGACGGCGTCGAGTAGGATGCGGGCGCGCGGGCCGAAGATGGCGAGGTGCGCTTTGGCTTGCTTTGCGAGCATCGAGATGCGCTCGCGCGTGGCGTCGGCGCCGAGCACGGTGACGAAGTTCACTTTGCCGCGGGCTTTGTCCTTGCCGACGGCTTTGCCGGTGTCGCGGATGACGCCTTCGGCGTCGAGAAGATCGTCACGCATCTGGAATGCGAGACCGACATCGTGGGCGTAACGCGAGAGCGCGGTTTTTTCCGCGTCCGCCGCGCAGCCAATCATGGCGCCGGCGTCGACCGCGAAGTTTATGAGCGCACCGGTCTTCAAGCGGTTCATGCGAGTGACGGCGATAAGGTCGGAGCCGATGTCGCCGCCGGCCATGTCGGCAGCTTGGCCCGCGACCATGCCGTGCGCGCCGGAGGCCTTCGCCAAACCGGTGATGAGCTTGCAACGCATCTGCGGATCGGCGTGCGTTGCGGGCTCGGCCATCAGCTCGAACGCGAAGGTGAGCAGCGCATCGCCGGCGAGGATGGCGGTGGCTTCGTCATACTGGCGGTGCAAGGTCGGACGCCCGCGCCGGAGATCGTCGTCGTCCATCGCCGGCAGATCATCGTGAACAAGCGAATAGGTGTGGACGCATTCGATGGCGCAGGCAGCGCGCAGCAGCGAGCCTTCGTCGGCGTCGAAAATGCGGCCGGACTCTATGATGAAGAACGGGCGCAGGCGCTTGCCGCCGCCCAGCGCCGCATAGCGGATCGCGCTCAGGAGGCGCGTTTCGGACCCCTGCTCAGCTGGGAGCAGGCTATCGAGCGCGATATTGATCCGCTCGGCGGTTTCCTTGAGGCGAGCTTCAAGTTGAGACATGGGGCCTCCCCTAAACGAACGCCCGCCGCGCGCAAGCACCCCCAGGGGTTGTATTCTGTCGCGGGCACTGGCCCAGCCCTTGCTGCGTCCTCGCTCTTTATTGAGCCACAGTAACAGGGCAATATACACAGTTCGGGGGGTACGAGGCGTTCGGTGCGGTCTTTGCAGGCGGCAACGGGGTCTCGGGTCCTCCCGTGGTATAGAGTGGGGAATTTGCATGGCGTCTGTGGTGATTATCCACGCCGCGGAAGATACGCTGCCGGCCCGGGCGTTGGCTGAGAAGCTTCGCCAGGCCCAGATCCAGGTCATTCTCGAAAAACCGCCGGGCGAAGAGCTTCGCAACGCGGTTAAGGCTGCGCCGGTCACGATCGCGCTTTGGTCGCCCCGGTCGACGACGAACGGCGAGCTGGCCGACGAGGTGAAGTTCGCGCGCGGCAAGAGCAACGTCTTCCACGCGCTGATGCAAAGCGCCCAGGCGCCCGAGCCGTTCCGCTCCGACAAGTCAGTGAACCTCACCGGTTGGCGCGGCGAAGACGAGTTCGCGGCTTGGCGTGAACTTGCAAACCTGGTGACCGCGAAGGCCGGCGTTGCGCCGCTGCCGCCGCCGGCGCCGAAGCCACCGTCCGGGTTTTTCCAACCAGGCCGCGTCGGCGAAGGCGGCCAACAGCCCGCCTCCGCGCCGCAATCGCGGTCGCAACAACAATCGCCGCGCGCTGCGCCGCCTCCGCAGCGCCAACAAGCGCCGCAGCAACGCTCTGCGCCGCCGCGCGCAGCTGCAGTTCAGCCGCAACGTTCGATCCCCGATCGCGACGTCGAGCCGAAGAAGGGCGGCGGCATGGTTGTCATCGCCGCTGTCGCGTTCGTACTCGTGGCGGTGCTAGGTGGCGGCGGCTATTGGTTCATGACGCAGAACAACGCCTCGGCGACGTCGACCGCGTGGGATTCAGTCTCCCGCGATGACGCCGATGCGCTCCGTGCGTTTATCGCGGGCGATCCGGGTGACTATCGCGGCGAAGCACAGCAAGCGCTCGCCAGCCTCGAACAGCGTTCGTTCGACGGCGCAAATAGCGCCAACACGATCGAAGCGTTCGAAGCCTTCCTGAACGACTTCCCGGAGAGCGAGCACGCGACGCGCGCGCGTGGCCGTATCGCTGAATTGCGCTTAGCGCAGCCGGCGACGGAAACAGTCACGGAAGAAGTGCCGCTGGGGCCGGAAACCGATCCGGATTTGTTGCCGCCCGGCACGACGACGACCACGCCGGCGCCGGACACGACAGGCGGACCGCAACAGATTACGCCGGCTGAAGAGCCGACGCCGCCGCCAGCAGATTTGCCGACGAACTAGCGCGGTCATGATTGCGGGTGCATAATTCTGCCGCTGCGGGGCGGGCCATGACCGACGTCTTCATTTCCTATTCGCATGAGGATCAGGCGTTCGTGCGTCAGATGGTGGCGGCACTTGAGGCGGAAGGCTTCAGCGTGTGGTGGGACCACACGATCCCGCCGGGCCAAAGCTGGGAAAGCCACATCGCCCGGCATATCGAAACCGCCAAGGCCTGCATCGTCGTGTGGTCACCTGTTTCGGTGGCCAGCGATTGGGTGAAGGAAGAAGCAACGACCGCGCACGAGGCGGGCAAGTTCTTGCCTGTGCGAACGCAAGACGCCGTGCAGCCGCCAATGGGCTTTCGCCGCATACAAGCGGCAAGCTTCGAAGGATGGCGAGGCGATCGCGATCACAACGCTTGGGTGCTGCTACTGGGCGAAGTCCGCAGACTCGTCGATGCCGAGATTCAGACGACGCGGAGAGCAGCGGTTCCCCCGCCCCGCCCTGTCGCGACACGGAAGAAGCTTCCGCTCGTACTGTTTGGCGGCATCGGCGTTGCGATCGCCGCGGCAGCGTTGGTTGCGTATTTCGTCCTTCAACAGCCGGTTGGCGAAACCAACGCACCGGAGGAGCTGACGCCGGCGCTGACCACCGAACGTCCGAGTTCACCGCAGACTGACACAGCGTCCGTGGCGCCAAATGCGAGTAGCGATGAGCCTGAACGCCGGGGGGCCGAGCGCAATGAGGCGGTGAGAGACGTGGAGGCCGAGCGCCCGGCACAACAGCAGGACCAACGACAAGCATGGCGAACCATTGAGGGGGACTGGACACGCATCGTTGGTGAGGATGGCAACTGTCTAACCCACTTTAGGTTCAGTTTTCAAAACAACGAAGTCCGTTGGGGTTCGGCGAGAGATTGGGCTTCGCTGAGGACCGGCGCGGGCGGCCCCTTCACCGCAGTGACCGAACGGCGCATCCACGTCGTGGGTTACTCCCTCACGTTGAATGGCGAAGACCAGCTCGAATTCTCATGGGCGAACAGTCAGATTCCATTCTGTGTTCTTGCGCGTCGCCATTAATTCGGAGTCATCAATACATCCTGCCGCCTTCGAGGGCGGGACGATCGACGTTGAGCAGCACGACATCGCCGTTGCGATCCGGAAAACCGAGGCAGAGCACTTCCGACATGAACTTGCCGATTTGCTTTGGCTCGAAGTTCACTACGGCGGCGACGCGGCGTCCGAGCAACTCGCCAATGTCGTAGTTCTGCGAAACTTGCGCGCTCGACTTTTTGACGCCGAGCGGATCGCCGAAGTCGATCCAGAGCTGGTACGCAGCCTTCTTAGCCTCCTCGAACACCTTCACATCGACGATGGTGCCGAGGCGAATGTCGACTTTCAGAAAGTCGTCAAACGAGACGATGGGCAGGCGCGCATTGTTTTGCGGATCGTCGGCCATGGACGTTCTCTCTCCCTATTGCCCGATCTTTGCGGGCTCGGTGCGCGGGCCTTCAGGACCCATCACGATTTGATCGACTTCGAGCTGAGCGTCTTTCAGCTGCCCCTCGCAGCGCGCTTTCAGAGCGGCGCCACGCTTATAGATGCGAATCGAATCCGCCAGCGGAACGTCGCCGCGCTCCAGATGAGCGACGATTTTCTCCAACTCATTCAACGAGTCTTCGAAGGAAAGCGTGGCGGCGTCTTTTTGATCCGGCGTCATGTCACTCAAACTTATGGTCTGAAGGGGCGTTAGGGAATAGGCGATGCGCCTCAGCCACCGGTCCCGGGCTTCACTTTCTCGTACCGGCGATAGCTCCAATGGCTGTCACCGCCGTCCTCGACCTCGCGCCAGCCTTGGGCGCGCAGCACCGGACGCATCATCCGATTGAACCAGCCGTGCGCGCAGAGCAGCACGTTTTGGCCGCGCAGCGCCTGGGCGGTCAGCGTCGCAACTGCGGCCTCGGCGCGGACTTCGGCGTCGCGGCGCGACTCGCCGTTTTCATGCCGCCCAAACCACCAGGCGACGCGCGCCCACACGCCCCATGCGCGCGGACTGCGACGTCCCCAGACGGGCGGCGGCGGCAAAGGCGCTTCGATAAAGACAGGATCGGTCACGATCTCGCGGCCGACAGCGACCATTTCCGCAGTGTGGATCGCGCGCGGCAGCGTCGACGCATAGATCACGTCGGCAGCTTCGGCGTGCTTCAGCAATTTCTCCGGCGGCTTCTCATCAGGATGCAGACGCGCAAGATCATAGCCCGCCCACCAATCGCGATAGCCGTGATGGTCGATCCGCGCTGTGCGATCAGCGTGCGGTTTGCCGTGCCTTGCGATGACAATGCTGCCAATCCGCGTGGCTAAACGGCGATCTAGCGTCTCGTTGGGCGCCATGGTCGTCGTCATTCTGACCCTTCGCGCGAACGGACGCCCCCTCCCCTTGAGCGGGTCTTAGTCGCGCTGGAGCGCCGCCAAATATGCCGCGGCTGACCCGGCGAGCGCATCCAAGTCGTAGCCGCCCTCCAGAGTCGAGACAAGCTTACCCTTGCAGTGGCGTAATGCGAGTTCCTTGAGCCTCCGCCCCGCCCAGGCGAAATCTTCGGTTTCGAGCTCCATTTGCGCGAGTGGATCGGCTTTGTGGGCGTCGAAACCGGCGGAGACGAGGATGAGTTCGGGCGCGAACGCGTCGAGCGCCGGAAGCACGCGCTCCTCCATCGCTTGGCGCCATTCACGGCTACCGGCGCCTGCGGGCAACGGCGCGTTGACAACATTACCGTCCACGCCGGTTTCGTTACGCGCGCCAGTGCCGGGATAGAGCGGCGCTTGGTGCGTTGATGCGAACATCAGGCGCGGTTCGCTTTCGGCGACGGTTTGCGTGCCGTTGCCGTGGTGCACGTCGAAATCGACGACGGCGACGCGTGACAAGCCATGCGCTTCAAGGGCGTGCAGCGCACCAATGGCGACATTGTTGAAGATGCAAAAGCCCATCGGGGAGATCGGCTCGGCGTGATGGCCAGGGGGACGTACGGCGCAGAACGCCATGTCGTCTTCGCCGCTCATGACCGCATCGACAGCTGCAACGCATGCGCCGGCGGCGCGGTAGATGGCTTCGCGTGAACCGACGGAGATGAAGGTGTCGGGATCAAGCCGCACGCGCGCGTTTGCAGTTTCGGCGAAAGCAGGTTCGAGCGCGTCGATGTAGCCGGTGGGATGGACGCGCGCGATCGCGGATTTTTCCGCGTACGGCGCTTCGCGGCGATCGAGTTCGGCGCTTTCAAGTGCATCGAGCACGGCTTGCAAGCGGCCCGGATGTTCGGCGTGACCGCCTGGCGGTTCGTGGCGGAGCATGGAGGGGTGGGTAAAGAGAAGCATGCGGCAGATGTAGCGAGCGCCGCCCTGCGCCACAAATGACGAAGGCCGCAGAGGGGGAGCAACCTCTGCGGCCTTCCTTCGGGCCGGCCCCTATCGTGAGCTGGGAGCTACGCGACGATCAGGGCGGCTAGGGTCATCACCGTCATCGCAACTGGCGCAAACACGGCGCAGGCGGCGAGCAAGAAATAGAACTTAGTCATCTCAGGTCTCTTGGAGCTTTCGTTGGCTGGCGGTTAGGCGACGATTTGCGCAGCTTGGTTCAACGTCGCGAACGCAACGGGGGCCAACAGGAGGGCGGCGAGAACGAGGCTGTAAAATTTGGTCATTTGCTTGCTCCGCTTCGATCCAGGCGTTTGGGGTTAAAGAGAAGGTAGCGGCGCGATTGTCCCGTCGCTGTGACGTTGGTCACGCTGTTTGTGCGCGATTGTTTCGTCCGATCGCGTACCGACCGTAACGCTGCGGCGGCGTAATGTGGCGCTGAAGGCGCTCTTCCGATGGAAAACAATGCTCTTTGTCCCGTCCGAGACACGCTCAACGTGTGCGGCGTCTGCGGCCAAATTTTCGACGCGGATCACCCGACAGAGGCGCGGCACCACCGTCATGCTGACGGTGATGACATGCCAATGCGTCCTGACACGCGCCCCACACGCCCACGGCCCCGCAGCCTTCGCGCGCGCGCAACGTGTGCGCGAAACCGCATCAGTTTGGGTGCGTTGCCTATTGCCTGCGAACCTTGCGCCGCGCTTGGCGCCTTGGGCGTAGCCCTACGCCCAAGAATGCCGCGACAAGCCCCGAGGTGAGCTAGTAGCGACCACCTGCCAGCAACGGCGCGAGTCGAGCGGCGTTTCGCCGACCCAAACGCCCAAGCGAGGCGAGACATTTTCACGATGCCGTTCGGCCCGCGGGCTCACTCGTTTGCAGCAAGCCCATTGCGCCTAAGCGCCGCCCGCGTTTGAAAAGGCCAGTCCAAGGATTGCCCGATGAAATTGCGCTCGTTGATGCTCGTTCTCGCCATGCTGGCCGTCGCCCCTGCCGCTCAGGCACAGCGGCATTGGTTCGAGGATGGGACGCGGCCGCTGCGGTACCAGATTTCGGTAACCCCGAACGTCGAGGCCGCGACCTTCACTGGCGAGGCCACGATCAGGATCGAGACCAGCGAACAGCTGGCGAGCGTGACGATGAATGCGCTCGATCTCACCGTGCAGCGCGCGACGATCGACAATGCGACGGCGCGGGCCGAGGTGAACAATGACGCGCAGACATTAACGCTGACGCCACGGCGCGCATTGCAGCCTGGACGTCACACCGTCCGCATCGCCTATAGCGGCAAAGTCTATGACGACGCCTACGGCCTCTTCCGCGTCGAGTACCAAGATAACGGCGTGACCAAGCGCGCGATGGCGACGCAATTTGAGCCGGGTGACGCGCGCCGGTTTGCGCCGATGTGGGATCAGCCGAACCGCCGCGCGGTGTTTTCGCTGACAGTGACGGCGGCGAACGATCAATTCGTGGTCGGCAACATGCCGGCGGCGCAGACAACGCGGCTTTCTGGCAATCGCACGCGCACGCGCTTTGCCGATACGCCCTCAATGCCGAGCTATTTGCTCTTCTTGGCGGTCGGCGATTTCGAGCGCATTACGCGTAACGTGAACGGCGTTGAACTCGGCGTTGTGATGCGCCGTGGCGAGGCACACCGCGCCGAAGCAGCACTGGAAGCGGGCGAGCAATCGCTGAATTACTACACCGAGTATTTCGGCATCCCTTATCCGCTGCCAAAGCTCGACATGATCGCGGTGCCAGGCGCCGGTGGCTTTGCGGCGATGGAGAATTGGGGCGCTATTCTCTATTTCGACCAGTATCTTCTGGTGGACGACGATTCCACTGAAGCCGAACGGCAGAATATTTTCGGCAATGTCGCGCACGAGGTTGCGCACCAATGGTTCGGCAATCTGGTCACGATGACGTGGTGGGACGACCTGTGGCTGAACGAGGGTTTCGCGTCTTGGATGACCGCGAAGGCGATCGAGCACATTCATCCGGATTGGAATCCGTGGATGGGCCAGCTCACCGACGGCACCAGTACGGCGATGGCGCTTGATGCGCGCGAAGGCACGCATCCGGTGGTGCAAAACGTCGACACGATCGATGAGGCCAACCTCGCCTTCGATACGATCACGTACGAAAAGGGCCTCGCGGTCATTCGCATGCTGGAGGCATATGTCGGCGAAGAAGATTTCCGCAGTGGCGTGCGCAACTACCTTAACAGCCGCCGTTATGGTAACGCGCGCACCGAGGACCTTTGGACGGCTGTGCAGGCGGCGTCAGGACAACCGGTGCTCGACATGGCGCGCAGCTTTACGAACCAGCCGGGTTTTCCGATGCTGACGGTGGGCGCGCCGGATTGCCGAACTGCGCGTGGGCCGCGCGTGAGTTTCACCCAGCGCCGCTTTGCGGCGGATGACGCATCGCGCACGCGTGAACGCTGGGACATTCCGGTCGTCGCGCGCCGATTGGGTGAACCGCCGCAGCGCACAGTTCTGCAAGGCGAAGGAACGGTGCAATATCTGAATGTCGGCACGCCTTGCACGCCCTACATCGTCAATGCCGGTCAAAGCGGGTTCTTCCGTGTGCTCTACGATCAAAGCAATCTTC
This sequence comes from Caulobacteraceae bacterium, assembly GCA_031379735.1. Taxonomy (GTDB): domain Bacteria; phylum Pseudomonadota; class Alphaproteobacteria; order Caulobacterales; family Aquidulcibacteraceae; genus Vitreimonas. The sequence goes on from JANNFK010000076.1 coordinate 17,733, forward strand.
GCCAACTGACGGCGCGGTTCAGCGATTTGGAGAGCGTCGATCAGCTTGGGATCTTACTGGACTATTGGGCGTTCGGCCGAAGCGGAGATGCGCCGTTCGCAAACTATCTTGATCTGGTCAATGTACTGCCGTCCGACGCCGATCCGCTGATTGTGATTGATACGGCGAATTCGGTGAACGCGTTGGCCAGCTACGCTGAAGGCCGGCCGAGCGAAACCGCGGTCAACGACTATGCGCGGCGGACGTTGCGGCCGTTCTTTGAGCGCGCCGGTTGGGATGCGCGACCGGGTGAGACGTCAAACCAGATACTGATGCGCGCGAGCTTGATCGAGACGCTCGGCAATTTGGGCGAACCATCGGTGATCGAAGAAGCGCGGCGGCGCGTGCGCACGGCGCAAAGCGACCCGTCGGTGCTGCCGGGTTCGATCCGTACAGCGACGCGGAGCGTCTATGCGCACAACGCGACGGAGGCCAACTACACAGATCTCGTCACGCAAGCGCGCGCAGCGGGCGACTTTGTCGAGCAACGGCGGTTATGGCGGTTGGTAGCGAGCGTGCAGGACCCGGCGTTGGCGCAGCGCACGCTGACGATGACGCTGGGCGATGATATTCCGCGCCAGATTCGCACGACCGTCATTGCGGACGTATCATCCAACCATCCGCGTCTTGGCTGGGATTTCCTCGTCGCCAGTCGCGCCGCGATTGAAACGCTGCTCGATCCACTGACGCGACTCGATTTCCCGACCAATATCGCTGCAAACAGCTCCGATCCTGCGATGGTGGCGGAATTGGATCGCTATGCCGCCGACTTCCCGGAGGGCGCACGAGAGAGCGTCGTCGCGGCGCAGGCGCAGATCAGGCTGAATGCGGAAACGGTTCGCGATCGCATGTCGGCCGTGGAAGCGTGGATCACTGCGCATAGGCCGCGCGGTGCAACCGGCGGCGGGCCGGCGCGGCGTTAGCGCTTCTGCAGGAATTTCGCGAAGGCGGCGGCGGCTTCAGGTGAGCGGAGCCGCTCGGCGAAGATTTCGCCCTCTTCCTGCATGCGGGTCATGAGCGCTTCGCGATCGCGCATCAGCTTTTTGGTCAAGCGCATGGATTGCGCCGGCTTCGACGCAAGCATCTGCGCAGCGGCGCGTGCGCGGGGCTGAACTTCACCGGATGGCAGGGCGGCGTTGGCGAGGCCCCAGGCCGCAGCGTCCTTGCCGGAAAGCGGCTCGCCCAGACCGAACAACGCGAACGCGCGGGTGTGACCCAGGCGATCGACCATGGTCATGCTGGAGGCGTTTTCCGGCACGACACCCAGATCGATGAACGGCACAGTCAGGCGCGCGTCTTCGGCGATGTAAACCAGATCGCACTGGAAGAGCATGGTTGTGCCGACGCCGACGGCATGGCCCTGGACAGCGGCGACGATCGGCTTTTCAGCCTTGATCACTGCTTCGAGGAACCGCCCGACGTGGCGTGGACCATCGAGGGCGCCGGACGATTGCGCGGCGAAATCCTTGATGTCGTTGCCGGCGGAGAAGAAGTCACCAACGGCGGTGAAGACAACGGCGCGGATGTCGTCATTGCTTTGCACTTCGGCGACCGCATCGGCCATCGCGCCATACATGGCGTTGGTGATGGCGTTCTTCTTCTCGGGCCGATTGAACTGGATTTCGAGAACGGCGCCGTCGCGGCTGACGATGATGTGGTCTTCACTCATGAACCTGCTCCCGTTGGAGGTCAGGTCTTTAGCCTATAACCGGTCTTGAAAATCCACCACACTGCCGCAAGGCAAACCAAGAGAAAGACGCTGATCGCCGAGAGGCTGACGGCGATGTTCACGTCCGCCGCTTGCTCACCGAAGAAGGCCCAGCGGAAACCGCTGATCAGGTAGACCACCGGATTGAAGAGCGTCAGCGTGCGCCACGGCTCGGGCAGCATATCGATCGAGTAGAACGTGCCGCCAAGGAAGGTGAGCGGCGTCAGGATCAGCAGTGGCACGATCTGCAACTTTTCGAAGCCGTCGGCGAGAACGCCGAGGATGAAGCCGAACAAGCAGAACGATACGGCGGTCAGCACCAGGAAGAGCACCACGGCCGGCCAGTTCTGCACCTCATAGGGCACAAAGATGCGCGCGGTGACGAGGATGACGAGACCGATAATGACGGACTTGGTCGCCGCTGCGCCGACATAGCCGCAGACGGCTTCCATGGCCGAGACGGGTGCGGACAGCAATTCGTAGATCGTGCCGGCCCAGCGCGGCATGTAGATGCCGAAGGATGCGTTCGAGACGCTCTCGGTCAGGATCGAGAGCATGATGAGCCCAGGCACGATGAATTCGCCGTAGCTCACGCCGCCAATCGAGACCATGCGCGAGCCGATCGCGGAGCCGAAGACGATGAAGTAAAGCGACGTCGACAGCACCGGCGAGAACAAGCTCTGCCCGAGCGTGCGTAGCCAGCGCGCCATTTCGAATTTGTAGATGGCTTGGATGCCGTTGGCGTTCATTTCGCGTGCACCAGGGAAACGAAGATGTCTTCGAGCGAGGATTGCTCGGTGTGGAGGTCTTTGAAGTCGATGCCGAGTTCGGTGAGGCGCTTCAGGAACACCGGGATGCTGGTGTTTTCGGCCTTGTCGTCGAAGCTATAGATGAGCTGACGGCCCTCCTTGGCGAGTTCGACGTGATATCCGTTCAGGCCCTCGGGCACGCGATCGATCGGGCCCGGCAGATCAAGCATGAGCTGCTTTTTGCCGAGCTTGCGCATCAGCGCGCTCTTTTCCTCAACCAGGATGAGTTCGCCCTTTGAAATCACGCCGACGCGGTCGGCCATCTCTTCGGCTTCTTCGATGTAGTGCGTGGTGAGGATGATGGTGACGCCATCCTTGCGGAGATTGCGGACCATCTCCCACATGTCGCGCCGCAGCTCGACGTCGACGCCAGCGCTGGGTTCATCGAGGAAGAGTATCTTCGGCTCGTGGCTCAGCGCCTTGGCGATCATGACGCGGCGCTTCATGCCGCCTGAGAGTTCCATAATCTTGGCGTCGCGCTTTTCCCAGAGCGAGAGATCGCGCAGCACCTTTTCGATGTAAGCCGGGTTCGCGACGAAGCCGAAGAGGCCTCGGCTGAACGCCACTGTGTCAATCACGCGCTCGAACGCATCGGTATGCAGCTCTTGCGGGACGAGACCGATCTTCTTCCGCGCTTGCTTGTAGTCGCGGATGATGTCGTGGCCGTCAGCGACGATTGTGCCCGATGAGAGGTTCACGATCCCGCAGGTCATGTTGATAAGCGTCGTCTTGCCGGCGCCGTTGGGCCCGAGCAGCGCAAAGATTTCGCCCCGCATGATGTCGAGCGAGGTCGGCTTCAGCGCCTGAACGCCGGACTTATACGTCTTTGAGACGTCCTTGATCGTAATGATCGGCTGCATGCGACTCATATGTGGGATTGCGGCGGGAGCGCCGGACATAAGGGGGCGAACCAGATTGGGCTAGTGGCGTTTCGATATTCCGCAGGGCGATAGCGGAAATGGTCCGCAACATCCCCTATCTGGTTCAAAGACGATGCAGCCGGCTCACATCCTACAACCCCGCCCCGAAGGCATCTATTGCCCCAAAGCGGACCTTTACATCGATCCGACGCGTCCGGTCGCGCGGGCGTTGATCACACATGGCCATTCCGACCACGCGCGCGCCGGGCATGGCAGCGTGCTCGCCACGGCAGAAACTCTGGCGATTATGGCGTCGCGGTACGGGCCGGAGTTTGCGGGTGCAACGCGGGCGCTCGCATATGGCGAGACGCTCGATATCAGCGGCGTAACGTTTTCGCTGCATTCGGCCGGACACGTGCTGGGCTCAGCGCAGGCGCTGGCGGAGTGCGGCGGCACTCGCGTGGTGGCGAGCGGCGACTACAAGCGCCAACCCGATCCGACCTGCGCGCCGTTCGAGGTCGTGCCATGCGACGTGTTCATCACTGAGGCGACGTTCGCGCTGCCAGTGTTCACGCACCCGAGTGCTGCGCACGAGGTGGCAAAGCTTCTCTCCTCCGTCGCGATGTTTCCGGAGCGTGCGCATATCGTTGGCGCGTATGCGCTCGGCAAAGCGCAGCGGGTGATGGCGGAGATGGTGCGCGCCGGGTGGGACAAGCCGATCTATCTGCATGGTGCGCTGATCGAGCTGACGAAGCTTTATCAGGCGCATGGCGTAGAGCTTGGCGACGTGCGGCCAGTGGAGACGGCGCCGAAGAGCTTTTACGCCGGCGGCGTGATCCTTGGGCCGCCGAGTGCATTGCAGACGCCGTGGGTGCGGCGCTTTCCTGATCCAGTGACGTGCTTTGCCTCGGGCTGGATGCGCATTCGCGCGCGGGCGCGTCAGCGCGGCGTTGAGTTGCCGTTAGTCGTTTCCGATCACGCCGATTGGAGTGACTTGCAAAAGACAATTCTGGACACGGGCGCTGGTGAAATCTGGATCACGCATGGCGAAGCGGATGCGCTGGCGCATTGGTGCGAGATGCAAGGGCTGAAGGCGAAGGCGCTGCATCTCGTCGGCTATGGCGACGAAGACAATGAAGGCGTGGCCGCTTGAACCGGTTCGCCGCCCTGCTCGACCGGCTGGCATATGAGCCGCGCCGCTTAGGCAAGCTGGCGCTGCTGGAGGCGTACTTTCGCGATACGCCTGATCCCGATCGCGGCTGGGCGCTGGCGGCAATGACTGGTGCGCTGACGTTCAAGAACGCGAAGGCGGGGTTGATCCGCAATCTCGCGTCCGACCGCACTGATCCGGTGTTGTTTGGACTTTCCTACGATTTCGTCGGCGATCTGGCGGAGACGGTGGCGCTGATGTGGCCAGCGGATCAGACGCGCGCCAACGCCCAGCTTTCGATCACAGATGTGGTCGAGGGTTTGCGCGCGACGCCGAAGGATGAATTGCCAGCTACGGTGGCGAACTGGTTGGATCGCCTCGATGAGAACGGGCGATGGGCGGTGCTGAAGCTGATCACTGGCGCGTTGCGCATTGGCGTTTCGGCGCGGTTGGCGCGGACGGCGTTGGCGCGGCTTGGCGGCAAGACGGCGGATGAGATTGAGGATGTGTGGCACGCGGATGCGCCGCCCTACACGCATCTGTTCGCTTGGCTCGAAGGCCATGCCGAGGCGCCGAGCGTTTCGACCAAAGTGCGGTTCTATCCGCCGATGCTGTCGCATCCGATCGAACCGGAGGAGTTCGCGCCGCTCAATCCGGCTGACTTCGTCGCTGAGTGGAAGTGGGATGGCATCCGCGTGCAGGCGGCGGCGGGCAAGAATGCTGGCGGCGAGCGGGTGGCGCGGCTTTATTCGCGGACGGGCGAGGACATTTCAAGTTCGTTTCCAGATTTGGCGGCGGGGTTCGATTTCGACGCGGTGCTCGACGGCGAACTGCTGATCAAGCGCGGCGGCGGCGTGCAGGACTTCAACACGCTGCAGCAAAGATTGAACCGGAAGAGCGTGACGGCGAAGCTCATGGCTGAGTTTCCGGCGTTCATTCGCGTCTATGACCTGCTGGCGCTCGGCGATGAGGATTTACGGACGCTTCCGTTCCTACAACGCCGCACGAAGCTCGAGACGTTCGTGCGCGACCATCCGCTGGCGCCGATCGATCTTTCCGAGATGATCCGCTTTGATACCTGGGGCGACCTCACGGCGGCGCGCGCCGATCCTTCGCATGGCGGCGCTGGGATCGATGCCGAGGCCGTTGAGGGCGTGATGATCAAGCGCCGGGACGCGCCTTATCTCGCTGGGCGGCCGAAGGGGTATTGGTTCAAGTGGAAGCGCGATCCGATGGTAGTTGACGCTGTGCTGATGTACGCGCAGCGCGGCTCCGGCAAACGCAGCTCCTTCTATTCAGACTATACGTTTGGGGTGTGGACCGAGGCGGGAGACCTCACGCCAGTCGGCAAAGCCTATTTCGGTTTCACAGATGAGGAGTTGATCGAACTCGACAAGTTCGTGCGCAACAATACCGAGAACCGCTTCGGGCCAGTGCGTGAGGTGACGCACACGAAAACGAAGGGGTTGGTTGTGGAAGTCGCGTTTGAGGGACTGCAGCGTTCGTCGCGGCACAAGAGCGGCGTCGCGATGCGCTTCCCGCGTTTTTCGCGCATACGTTGGGACAAACGCCCGAGCGACGCCGATACTTTGGAGGCGCTGGAGAAGTTCCTGTCGCGCGCGCCAGCGCAGGTGAACTGAAGTCCTGCAAGCTTGCGCCAATCCGTTGGCGCCGTTGGCGCGTAAAAGCGTTAGGTTCCCTGGAGACCTCAAATGCGCCGGCTACTCGCGGTCCTCGCCGCTTTCACCGTTCTCGTTGCGACGCCGGCCTCGGCGGACCCAGCTGAGGTCGGGCGCGCGTTGCCGGGCGCACAAAAGGTTGGCGAAGCGCGGTACTCGATGCTGGCGATCTCGCTGTTTCGGGCGGAGCTTTTCACGGCCAATGGTAATTTTTCGTGGGAGCGCCCATTCGCACTTACGCTGAACTATGAGCGCGCGGCGCCGCAGAGCGTGCTCTTAAACCGCACGGTGCGCGAGATGAGCCAACGCGGCAGAGTGACCACGGCGTCGCTCGCGCCATTGCGCGCTCAACTGGCGATATGCTTCCCAAGCATCGCACAAGGCGATCGCATCACCGGCGTCAGCACCGGGCCTGATACAGCGCGCTTTTATCACAACGGCGCACAGATCTGCGAAATCGAATGGCCGGGCTTCCGCCGCCACTTCTTCGGCATTTGGCTTGATGGCCGCGACGGCCAAGCGGCGCGGTTGAGCGCTCAATTGCGCGGCGAAGGCTAAGCCTTCGCACCCATGCTGACACCCGGCGGCAGCGGCGTGTCGGCTGGCACGAAGAAATCCGGCATCAGCGATTTGGTGGGATCGACGCGATACTTGTCGAAGTCGCGTTCGCCGCTTTCGTAGAGCAATACATCGTCGATGAAGAAATTACCGGTGCATTGACGCGCGGGCTTGTTGAAGATGGCGTAGGCGGCATCTGCCATAATATCGACGGTGCGGCAGTGGCGCAGGCCCTCTTCGCCGGTCAACGCGAACTCGATCGCGGCGGTGGCGACGCCGGTGCGCGGCCAGAGCGCGTTGAAGGCGATGCCGTCGTCCCTGAACTCCTCGGCCATACCCAAGACGCACATGCTCATGCCGAACTTCGCCATCGTGTAGGCGACGTGACCGGCGAACCAGCGCGGACTCATATCGAGCGGCGGCGACAACATCAAAACGTGCGGGTTCGATGATTGCTTCAGATGGGGGATGCAGGCGCGCGACGTGATGAAAGTGCCCCGCGCGTTGACCTGGTTCATCAGGTCGAAGCGGCGGACGTCAGTTTGCAGCGTGCCGGTGAGCTGGATCGCGCTAGCGTTGTTCACGCAGATGTCGATGCCGCCGAAGCGAGCGACCGCCACATCGACGGCGGCGTTCACGCTGTCCGGCTCGCGGACGTCGACGACGATCGGGAGGGCTTTACCGCCCGCCTTCTCGATCTCCTCAGCAGCGGTATAAATCGTGCCGGGGAGCTTCTTGTGCGGCTCGGCCGTCTTGGCTGCGATCACAACGTTGGCGCCGTCGCGCGCAGCGCGCAGGCCGATGGCGAGGCCAATGCCGCGGCTCGCGCCGGTAATGAATAAGGTTTTTCCTTGCAGGCTCATCTTTCTCACCTCGTTTCGGTCACAATAGGCGGTTCCGGCGCGCAATCCAGCGTGAGCACACGCACTCCACTCTTGACTGTCGCGTCGGGAACGCGAAATTCCGCAACTGAGGGCAAGGTTTGGAGGATACTCGGATGCGCATGCTTGCGCTTGCCGCCGTCTTAGGCGTCGGATTTATTGCGGGCGGCAACGCCGCCGCAGCACCATTCAACGATCCAGCAGGACGGGTCACGTTCGATGCACCGTCGGGTTGGCAAGTCCGGCCGCAACGCGCGGCGGGCGAACAGACGGTGGTGTTGGCGTTTAACCCCACCAATGACTGCTATCTGTTTGGCGCGGCAAACGCACAAACCGCCGGACGCACGGCTAGCGAAGCGCGCAATGCAACGACTGCATTGAGCGCCGATGCGTGGGCGGCGGCAGCCGCTCCGGTGCATGATTTCTTTCCACCCGGCCAAAACGCCGAAGTCGTTTCACAATCGGTTGATACGACCGGTTTCTGGCCGGTCCAGCGCGCTGAACTGCGCAGTGGCAACAGGACCGTGTTTGCAGTCGTGCAAGCGCGGCCGGGCGTAGAACTGCGCGCCTTCTGCTCTGGCGCAACGTCTGCATCAACTTACGATGCGATCTTCAGTTCGTTGGCGCACCCAAACGATGCGACATGGCAAGCGCAAGCGGGCGAACAAGCCGCTGCCCGCCAAGCCGCCGCTGATGCCGCTGCAGCCCAGCCGGAGCCGCAAGCGCAGGAACAGGCTCAACCAGCGGAAGAAACAACGCGCCGCCGCCGCCATCGCGATCCAGGCCGGGATCGTTAATCTCCTGGCCATTAGCGTAAACGCTTGGTTATCCTTGCGTTTACGTGCAATTCACGACGATGGCTCACACCATTGAGCCATGGACGGACGACTCCACCGAACCCTTGCAGCGCCCCGAACGGGCGCTGCAAGCCGTTTAAGCGCTGACCGCGGCCTCGTCGCCGCGCTGGCGGCGTTTGCTTTGGGCGGCGTTTCGATACTCTCGCCGCCGCTGGCGCTACTTGGACTTACCGCGCTTGCCGCGCGCGTTCTGCTGAGCGGCGAATCCGTCCGCATCAATTGGCTACAACTGGCCGGCCCGGCCTTAGCCGCGCTCATCGTGGGCGTGTTCGCTGGCCTACCTGGCGCCATCGGCACCCTGTTTGTGTGGCGCCTCGTCGCCGATACCAGCTGGAGCATCGCCGAAGCGACGCGCCTGGCGGCCGCCGCCGGCCGTCCAGCTGAAACGACATTGAAAGCGCTTGCGCACGCTTGGATGACGCCGCTGTTCTGCCTCATGCTGGTTGCCTATACCGCGCCGCACATGATTACTGGCATGCCGCTCGATCTGCCGCATGTGCCGGTATGGATGGTGATTGGCTTCGGCGTGCTCGCCGCCGGCGCCTTCTTCGATTGGGCCCTGCAACGCGCCGCCGATTGGCGCCTTGGCGAACTCGCCCGCGCGCCGGCAGCGCACCTGCTCACCCACCACATCATGTTCGTGGCGGCGTTCGGGTTGATGATCGACGTTTCCGCTGGTGTGGTGATGCTGATCGCGTGGCGCTTGGCGCATACGGCGCCGATGCGTCAGCCCAGCTTCACGGCCGTTCCGTAAGCCAGCACTTCCGTCGCCTGGCCTTGGCCAGCGTCGGTGGTTTCGAAGCGCACGCCGATGACGGCGTCAGCGCCGAGTGACTGCGCATGCTGAAGCATGCGATCGAGCGCCTGCTCGCGGCTCTCGGCCAAGAGCTTGGTATATTCATGAATCTCACCGCCAACGATCATGCGCAAACCCGCAACGATATCGCGGCCGATAAAGCGCGAACGCACGACGTTGCCGCGCACAAGCCCGAGGTGTTGCGTCACGGTGCGGCCGTGGACTTCAAAGGTGGTCGAGATGATCATTTGCGAAGTGCCCCAATCAAGACGAACAAGAATATGATCCCCGAAGAAACCATGCAAACCAGTGCGACTGCCAGAAGGACAGACACAAATGCGGCTGTAACAACGCTCGGAGGCCCGGGCCAGAACTCGTTGACCACGAGCGCAAGGACGAAACTCGCCATCCCGCCGAGACTCACCCAGACGGCGCGAAGGAGCTGGTGAGCCTTAGCGTTCAATGTCGCGATAGCGTTTTTCTTCCGCGCCGCCACTTTGATCGGCGATGACTTGGCCGATCATCCAGACACCGCCGATTGCCATCAGCAGGAAGCCGACCACGGTCGCCAACGCCAAAGCGATCGCGGCGATCAAGCCGCCGACGACGATTGCGGGATTGCCGCCGGTCAACGCAGCGCCAATGACGGCGCCGACACCGAGAAAGTACGCTAGCGCGCAAAGGCCAGCGCCAGTGCAGAACAAGATCATCGGATTAGATGACCGATGCTCGAGGTTGCGGCCTTCAGGTGGCGACATAGCGGGCGACGCCTCCTTCATCGACAATGCGCTTCGCAAGCCCACGCCCGATCAGGCAATTGGCGTGCGCGATCGCCTCGCCCGTCGCCATACCGATCAAATCCGGACCAATTTTGCGCGCAAACAAAGCGCCGAACATATCAACGGCGCGGCGCGGCTCTTGCCGCAAACGGCTCAACAAACGCTCTAGCGCCTTCTCGTGGCTATCGATCAGGTTTTGCAGGCGCTCATGGAGGCCGTGGAACGGTTCGTTGTGCGATGGCAGCACAAGCACGTCGTTAGGCACGGCGTCGAGCAGCTTCTTGCAGCTGTCGATCCATTCGGCGAGAGGATCGCCGTCGGGCTCGGTGGGGAAAACTGAAACGTTAGAACTGATGCGCGGCAGCACTTGGTCGCCGGAAATGAAGAGCTTCAACTCCTCCTGCCACAAGCACACATGCTCGGGGCAATGGCCGTTGCCGGTGATGACCCGCCACGGACGGCCGCCGATCTCGACAACGTCGCCATTGGCGATGCGACGGTAGGCGTCCGGCATTTTCGAGACGGCTTTGCCAAAGCCGCCGAAGCGCACTTTGTAACTGTCAAGCGCGTCCTCGTCCCAGCCGGCGGCGCGATAGAAGGTGACGCCCTCTTCCGGCGCTTCGCGGCCCGTATCGGCGACCAGCATGCGCCCGGTGATGTATTCGAGACGGCTCATCCAAAGCGTCGCGTTGAACTTGCGGCAGATCCAGCCGGCGAGGCCCATGTGGTCTGGATGCATGTGCGTGCAAATCACGCGCGTGACCGGCTTGCCTTTCAGCGTGGCTTCAAAAATTTGGCGCCAATACTCGCGCGTTTGCTCCATGCCCATGCCGGTGTCGACAATGGTCCAACCGTCGCCGTCCTCGATCAGCCAGAGATTGATCCATTTCAGTGCGAATGGCAGCGGCATCGAGACCCAATAGACGCCAGGCGCGATTTCGCGCGCGACGCCAGGCTCCGGCCGGTCGCCCAGCGGATACACAAGCAGCGGCCTAGCGCGGGCTTCCGCTACGTCTTTGTCTTCAACGCCATCCATGGACATAGGGGAAGTCTAGCGAGGCGATGGGTTTCGGACCAGCGCGGACTGACGCAGGTCGCAATTCCTTCTCCGCGAGCCACCCTCTCCTTCTCCAGGAGAGGGTCCTACAGCGCGAACTCTGCCGCGTTGAGCGCGACCGCACCCACCTTAACCTCAGCCAAACGTGATGGCGCGCGCGCGAGCACGGTGGCCGCGTAGAATTCGAACACGGCTTTGCGATCAGCGTCCGGCGCACGATGAAGTCCGCGGGCAATGAGCAGACCGCCGATCACATCTCCGGCTAGCGCGAGATATGCAGTCGCGCCTGCCAGCGCATCGTCGCGCGCTGCGGCGAGCATGTACCCCGTCGCCTCCTGCAACGCGTCTGCGGGCTTGGCGAACGCGCCGCCATGCTTGCGCGCTTCGCCGATGAACCGGCTCATCGCTTCGCCGCGGTCGCCGAGAAGTTTGCGGCCGTAGAGATCGATGGCCTGAATGCCGTTGGTGCCTTCGTAGATCGGGGCGATGCGGGCGTCGCGATAGAATTGCGCGGCGCCGCCCTCTTCCACAAAGCCCATGCCGCCATGCACCTGGACGCCGAGGCTTGATGCTTCGACGCCGAGGTCTGTACCCCAGGCTTTCGCGATTGGCGTCAGCAAATCCTCGACGGCTTTGTCGCCAGCGTCGGCGGCAACTGCTGTGGCGTAGCAGATGGCGCGGCCGGCTTGGATTTTGGCTTTCATCGTCATCAGCATGCGGCGGACGTCCGGGTGCTCGATGATCTGCGCGCCGCCTTGTTTGCGGTCCTTGGCGTAAGCGAGCGCCTTTTGGTACGCGGCCTCGGCAACGGCGACGCCTTCCACGCCGACATTGAGCCGCGCGGCGTTCATCATCGTGAACATGGCGGCGAGGCCGCGGTTTTCCGCGCCGATCAACCAACCGGTCGCGCCTTCATAGGCCAGCGTGCACGTCGGCGAGGCATGAATGCCCATCTTCTCTTCAAGACCGATGCAGCGCACGGCGTTGCGCGAGCCGTCAGCGTCGCGAAATTTTGGCACGATGAACATCGAGATGCCCTTCGAGCCGGCCGGCGCGCCCTCGATGCGCGCGAGGACGAGGTGGATGATGTTCGGCGCGAGCTCGTGTTCACCCCAGGTGATGAAAATCTTCTGACCCTTGATGGCGTAGGAGCCATCGGCTTGCGGCACGGCTTTGGTGGTGAGGACGCCCAGATCGGAGCCGGCTTGCGGCTCGGTGAGGTTCATCGTCCCCGACCATTCGCCGGAGATGAGCTTCTCTAAATACAGCGCCTTCTGGTCGGGGGCGCCGTGCTGCTCGATCGCCTCGATGGCGCCGAGGGTCAGCATCGGCAGCAGGCCGAAGCTCATATTGGCGCTGTGGACGGTTTCCATCACGGCGAGCGCAACAGCGCGCGGTAAACCTTGGCCGCCATACGCTGGATCGGCGGCGAGACCCTGCCAGCCGCCTTGCTTGAACGCGTTGTAAGCTTCCTGAAAGCCAGGCGCTGCGGTGACGACGCCATCTTTAAGGGTAACGCCAGCTTGATCACCGCTCCGGTTGAGCGGCGCTAGAGTCTCGCTGGCGAGCGAGCCCGCGCCCTCAAGGATCGCCGCCAAAGTGTCTTCATCGAGGTCTTGGAAGCGCGCACGCAGGGACCAGAAGTCGGCGCACGCTTCGAGTGCGAAGCGCATGTCGGCGATTGGTGCGGTGTAGGGCATTCAAGGTCCTCCGCGGCGCACAATAGCCACTGTTGTTCGTGGCGCGAGGGCTTCTTGTGGTCGCGGGGCGTGCAAGTTTGTAAGAACTGGAACTGGAGATTTGCGATGCGCTGGTCAGCCCTAATGTTTGTGTTTGTCCTCGCCGCGTGCGCGAGCACGGCCGGCGCGGGCGATCAGCCACCGCCCTTGACCTCCGTGACGGCGCCACCTTCCTTGGCGCAAGCGGCTAGCTATCCGATCGCCGTGGATGTGCCTGCGGGCACCTACCGGCTCGATCCGCACCATGCGAGCGTGCTCTTTCGTATTCGCCACGAGGGGCTTGCGTGGTTCACCGCCCGCTTCGATGGCAAGAACGCGACGCTGACATTGGACCCTTCCGATCCGACACGCTCGCACCTTACAGCAAGCGTCGATGCCGATAGCGTCAACACCGGCGTGCTCAATGCGCAAGGTGAGCGCGCCTTCGATCAGACGATAGGACGCGCGCTCGGCGCAGAGGCAACGCCGACGATCACGTTCGTCTCGACCGCGATTGAGCGCACCGGCGCGACGACGGCCCGCATCACCGGCGACCTCACCATGAATGGCCAAACCCATCCCGCGACGCTCGATGCGACATTCCTCGGCGATACCAATGACCTACTGCGTGGCAATGCGCGGGTGCTTGGCTTCTCCGCGCAAGGCTCGATCGATCGCACGCAATGGGGTGTGAATGACTGGCGCGCTTTCACCGGCGAAGAGGTGCAAATCGTGATCGAGGCCGAATTGGTGCGAACCTAAGGCGCTGCCCTGGCGCGGCGCCAATTGCTAGGTTACCGCGTTGTGCCCGGTAGCCGTTGCCGCCGCCCGCCCTACATAGGCGGTTCCAGCGAGGGAGACCTGAATGAGATTTGTGATCGCCGCCGCAGCCGCCTTGTCCTTGGCCGCTTGCAACCAGCCAGCCGAAACGCCAGCGACGACTGAGGCGCCGCCCATCGAAGTAAACGCGCCGTCCGGCGAATACACGCTCGATCCGAGCCACACGAGCGTGAGCGTAACCGCTCAGCACTTCGGGCTCGCGCACTACACGCTGCGCTTCAACGAAGTTTCCGGCACGCTCAACTTCAACGCCGAGACACCGGCACAGTCGACTATCCAGGCGACGGTCGACACCACGTCGCTCGACACGCCTTACACCGGCCCGCGCGATTTCGACTCAGAGTTGCAGAACTCCTCGTGGCTAGACTCTGCTGGCTTTGCGACCGCGACGTTTGCGTCAACTTCGGTCGAGCAAACCGGCCCGAACACAGCGCGCGTCACCGGCGATCTGACCATCCGCGGTCAAACGCATCCGATCACACTCGATGCCACCTACGATGGCAGCCACAGCCCGCACCCGTTCGGCTTCCCAACATCCTCGATTGGCTTTTCGGCGCGCGGTACGTTCAATCGCTCGCAATATGGATTGAACGAACTCATCCCGTCGGCCGGCGGCAATGACGGCGTCAGCGACCAGGTCTCGCTCATCATTGAGGCCGAATTCACCCGCCCGATCGAGAACGCGCCGGTCCCCGGCAACAGCACGGCCGAGCCGGTGAACTAAAATGGCGGCGACGGCTCAGCGGTACACAGCGGTCGCGATTGTCCTTCATTGGGCAATCGCGGCGACGATCCTCTTCATGATCCCGCTGGGTTTCTGGATGCATGGGCGCGCGGAGGACGGCGACATCGGCGCTGACGTCTTCCGCGCGTTCCAGCTCCACAAATCAATTGGCCTTACGGTGCTGGCGCTTTCGCTGGTGCGGCTCGGCTGGCGGCTGCTGAACCCGCCGCCGCCGATGCCCGAGCACATGCCGGCGTGGGAGCGATTCGCCGCTTTGGCGACGCACTGGGCGTTTTACGGCCTGATGATCGGGCTGCCATTGTCAGGCTGGCTCTATGTGTCCACGGGCTGGTCAATTCACGACGAAGCGCCGCTGCCGGTGGCGACGCACTGGTTCGGGCTAATCCAAGTGCCGGCGCTGTTCGGGCTGAACCAGGCCGACCTTGACGTCCGCGAAGCGGCGGCGGAGAGCGCGTTTACGGCGCACTACGTGTTGGCCTACGCAACAATCGGCCTTGCGGCCTTGCATGTGCTTGCGGCACTGAAGCACCACCTGTTCGATAAGGACGAAGTGCTGGCGCACATGGTCCCGGGCTTGCGCGCGCCGTTCAAGACCGAAGCGCCACCGAAGAACCCAGCTCGGCTCGCTGTACTTGGCGTTGGCTTGTCGCTCACGCTGATCGCGATGGCGGCCGCATCGTTTGCAGTCTTCGGCGGCGGCTCGGCGCCGATATCGCCACAGGCGCAATCGTCATTCGAAGTGGTCGAGGGCCAGCCGCCAGCGACCACAACGGCGCCCGCCACAACCACGCAGGCGCCGGTCACGCCACCAGTCGCGCAAAGCCAGGCTTCCGCCTGGCGCGTTGACGCGGCGCGGAGTTCGATCGGCTTTGCCTTTGCGATGGACGACGGCTCAGGCGCCTCATCGCCGATAGAAGGCCGCTTTGCGCGCTGGCACGCCGACATCCGCTTCGACCCGAACGATCTCGAGAATTCGGCGGTCGCCGTGACCATTGAGACCGGTTCGGCCAGCGACGGCGTCGCGTCGCACGACGCCTACATGCGCGCGGACGGCTGGTTTGATAGCGGCGCGCACCCGACCGCAAGCTTCCGCTCCACCGACTTCCGCCGCCGTGGCGACGGCTACGAGGCGCGCGGCGAACTCACGATCAAGGACCGCGAGCGCAACGTGACGCTGCCGTTCACGCTGACCATCAATGGCGACACCGCCGTGATGAACGGTACGGTCGCCATCGACCGCGAGAACTTCGATCTCGGCAAGGACGTCGAAGGATCGGAAATGATCTCGCGCAACGTCGACGTGACCATTCGCGTGCAGGCCACGCGATCGCCATGAGCGTCGCGCGGGGGGCTGAGATATTGCGGGCGGGCGGCCTCGTCGTGTTTCCGACTGAGACAGTTTATGGCGTCGGCGCAGACGCTGCCAACCCACACGCCGTCGCCCGCATTTTCGCCGCCAAGGGCCGCCCCTACTTCAATCCGCTGATCAGCCACGTGCTTGGCCTCGTCGACGCTGAGCGCCATGCGGTTCTGCATCCAGTCGCGCGCGCGCTGGCGGAAAAATTCTGGCCGGGGCCGCTGACCATTGTTGCGCCGCGCCGCGTCGACAGCCTGGTGGCTGAATTGGCATGCGCGGGCCTCGACACCATTGCGTTGCGCGCGCCCGCTCATCCAATGGCGCGCGAACTGCTTGCGGCGTTCGGTGGACCGGTTGTGGCGCCGAGCGCCAATCGTTCGGGGCATGTCAGCGCCACGACGGCCGAACACGCTGCTGCTGACCTGAGCGGTGTCGTCGATCTCATTCTCGACGGCGGGCCGTCAGATGTTGGACTTGAGTCCAGCATCGTAGCTGTCGACGCCGATGGCCGGGCAACATTGCTACGCTCCGGCGCAATTGACCGCGACAACATCGAAGCCATAACCGGGCCGCTCGCTGCGCCACCGTCTGGCGCTATCGCCGCGCCGGGAATGATGGAGAGCCATTACGCGCCGCGTGCGCGCATTGTGCTCGACGCGAGCACACCGCCGCTAGGCGCTGCGTATCTCGCCTTCGGTACGCCAGCGCCCGCCGGCGGGCTCACGCTCTCGACCAGCGGCGATCTCACCGAGGCTGCGGCCAACCTCTACGCGCACCTGCGCGCGCTCGACGCCACCGGCGCCGGCACAATTGCGGTCGCCCCCATCCCTGGCGGTGGTTTGGCGGAGGCGATTCGAGACCGCCTCGCTAGAGCCGCCGCGCCGAGATAGGTTCGGACTCACATGTCCGACCTCGCAAACCAGATCGCCGCCCGTATCGGAGACAAGAATGTTGTCTCCGACCCCGATCAACTCGCGCCGCACCTCGTTGAGTGGCGGGGCAGATATAGTGGGCGCACGCCCTTTGCCGCTTATCCCGCCACAACTGATGAGGTGGCTGCAATTGTGAGCCTATGCGCTGCTGCGGGTGCGAAGATCACACCGCAGGGCGGCAATACCGGCCTGGTCGGTGCGCAGATCCCGGATGGCGAAGTCCTCATTTCACTCCGCCGCATGAACCGTATCCGCGAGCTCGATGCGGCAAACGACTCACTCATTGCTGAAGCCGGCGTCATCTTGAGCAACGTGCAGAGCGCGGCGGCCGAATCGAATCGGCTGTTCCCGCTCAGTCTCGCTGCAGAACACAGCGCGACCATCGGCGGACTCATCTCAACGAACGCAGGCGGCGTGCACGTGTTGCGATACGGCATGATGCGCGAGCTCGTGCTCGGGATCGAAGCGGTGCTGCCAGATGGTCGCACCTTCTCCGGCCTCAAGGGTCTACGGAAGGACAACACCGGCTACGACTTGAAACAGCTCTTCATCGGCGCCGAGGGGACGCTCGGCATCGTCACGGCGGCCTGCCTCAAGCTCTACCCACAGCTGGCGGCGCGCGAGGTCGTGCTGCTCGCTGTTCCCTCAGCGGAGCACGCGCTGGCTCTCCTCCACCGGATGAAGGCGGCGACCGGCGCGGTCTCGGCCTTCGAGGTAATGAACCGGTTGAGCGTCGACGTGACCGTGAAGAACGTGCCTGGCATGCGCGACCCGCTGGACGGCGCAGGCGTGCTAGCGGTGCTCATTGAGTTCGAGGCGGCGCACGCTGAAGGCCTGCGCGACGCGATCGAAGACGCCCTGGGCGCGGCCATTGCGGCGGGCGAAGCAGAAACGGCATTTATCGCTGAAAACGCAAGCCAGGCGCGGAATTTCTGGGCTTTACGCGAAAGCGTTTCGGCGGGTCACAAGCCCGAAGGCGCGCAGGTCAGCCATGATGTGAGCGTGCCGGTTTCGGCAACACCGACTTTCCTTGCGCGCGCCAACGCTGCGATGGAGCAACGCTGCCCCGGCGTGCGCATCGTGGCCTTCGGCCACATGGGCGACGGCAACTTCCACTACACTGCGATGCAGCCGGAAGGCGGCGACCCCGCCGCCTTCCCGGGCGCTGCGCTGACCGAGACAGTCTATGAGATCACCACCGCGCTCGGTGGTTCGATCTCCGCGGAGCACGGCATTGGAATCACGCGCCGAGCAGACCTCGCACGCTTCAAAGATCGCGAATCGTTGGCGCTGATGCGCGCGCTGAAGCACGCGATCGATCCGTTGAACGTGATGAACCCGCGCGTGTTGTTCGAATGATGCACATGTCGAAACGATGCATGATGCGTATGCGCGATGATGCGAATCGCACGCGTTGCGCTGTTGCAGATTCAACGCGCTGAATCTTTTCGCTGGCGAATGTGCTTGCAACAGATTAATTGACGACGTACTGCGGCTGCGTTGCCGTAACTAACGAAGGAGCCAGGGCATGGCCAAGAAAGCAAAGAAGGCGGCCAAGAAGGTCGCGAAGAAGTCGAAGGCCAAGAAGGCCGCAAAGAAGACGACAGTGAAAAAGGCGAAGGCGCCGCGCAAGACTGCCAAGAAGAAGGCAGCAAAGAAGGCGAAGCGCCGGTAGGCCACGCCAGAGTGTCTCCGTGGTGAGACGCTCGATAGAGCTAAGGACGAATGTCCAAGAGAAGCGCGTCGCGAAAGCGGCGCGCTTCTTCGTTGTGGACGCTTGCAGCGCGCCACATTGATCCAAATTTCCATTTTATTTTCAGGAAGCTGCACGGAGGCGCGCGTGCGTGTCGCTAAACGCTGCGCCGGCGCGAACACCAAGCCTCGCTTAGCCGTCGCACGCGATGGAGAGCCAAAAAAATCCAGCCGGTTCTCGGGCACGCTTGACCGTCCGGTCGGAATTCAGAGCGGCGCTTAAGTGTTTCGAGCCGCAATGCCGGACCGCGGACGCAATCAGCGGGACGCGACGAGACAAATCGCGCCGCATCGACGGCTTCGGTCACATCGGACTAGACCAAACTCGGCCCGGAGGACGGCATGAGCGAGACGCAAGTGGAAAAGCCGGTTGCGGCGGCGGGCGTCGTCTGCTTGCGCCGCGACGACGTACTCTTGATCCGCCGGGGCGCACCGCCGCGAGAGGGCGAGTGGTCACTGCCCGGCGGAGGCATCGAGTTTGGCGAGCGAGCGGCCGATGCTGCGCTTAGGGAGATGCGCGAAGAGACTGCCTGTGAGGGCGAGATCATCGGCTTGATCGATGTGGTGGACGGGCTGATGGGCGATCGCCACTACGTCTTGGTCGACTATGCCGTCCTCTGGATTTCCGGCGAGCCGCGCGCCCGAGATGATGCGCGCGAGGCGCGGTTCTTCGCGCCGGATGAGATCGCGGCGCTCGGCATGTGGAGCGAGACAGTCCGCATCATTGAGGCTGCACGGGCAATGGCGCGCTGATCACGCCCTCCACCACCGACCTGTCAGGCCTCGGAGCGCGTAAGACGCCGCCAACGTCGTAGGCCATCTTCACCAGCGCCAGCACGACGATGCCGGCGACCGGCTGGTTCAACAGCATCAGCACGAAGCCGCCGAAGATGATGGTGACATGGAGGGCGATGATGCGCGGGTACGGCGCGCCCATGAGGTCAGCCACGGTCGTGCGCTTGACCTCGCCGCTTTCGATGAAGATCACGAACTGGACGACCTGCCACGCTACGATCGAGAGAAAGCCGATGAACAGGTTGGTCTGAGCGGCAAAGAGCGCGCGCACGCCTGCGCCGAGATCTAGAATCGTGTCGCCGTGCAGATTGCCGCCGAACATCGCCATGACGAAGACGCCGTGTCCGAAGCAGAAGAGCCCGTAGTGGAAGGTGAAGAAGGCGCCAAGGAAGAGCGCCGCCAGGCAGGTCGCGCCGCCGGTGAAGGCGGCGTTTGCAAACATGCTGACCACGGCCCGCACGCCTACGACGGTGTTCTCCAACCAATAAAGGACGATCAGTGCAAGCGCGCTCCAACCCCAGAACACGACCCCGGCGACCGGAATAAGGTTAAGAAGGATTGCCGCCACGAGCGGCCAAGTCTTTGATCGCTCAAAGGGAACTTTCGCGACACTCATGCGCTTTGGTACCAGGTGCAGTTCGCCGCAGGGGCTTGTGTGCGCGCGAACTTAACCGATCTCCGATAGAGAATAACCAGGAGCATGACTTGATGGCCAAGGACAGAATGACCCGCGCCGCTGAACTCGCGGAAGAAGCACGCGACCGCGCCGAGGAAGCCTACGAAGCGGCGCACGCCGCGATCGAAGACGGCATCGATGACGCGCATCGCTATCTGAAGCGCCAATGGAAAGAGCGCCCCGTGGCGGTGACGGCATCTGCTGTCGGCGTCGGCGTGCTGATCGGCTTGCTCCTGGGGAGCCGCCGGTAATGTTTGACCGCGCCATGGCAGCCGTCGTCACGACAGCGGCCGCGGCGGCGGCCGTGGTGATGATCGTCTTTGCGCTGGGCTTCGCCCTTTACGCATTGATCGAACCGAATATCGGCTCTGCGGCCGCGGCGGCTATCGTTGCGCTTGCCTCGGCGCTTGCGGTTGCGATCTTCGCGCTCGTCACGCAGCTGCGAAAGCGCCAGCACGACCGCGAAGCGGCCGTCGCGCAAGCGCAGCTGATGGATGACCTGCCGCTGGGCCTTGGCGACATCGTCCGAGACCGGCCGCTCGCCACTTTGGCCATCACGGCGTTGGGCGGCCTGCTCGCGGCGCGTCACCCGACCCTAGTGCGCGACGTCATCCATATCGCCGCGCGCTTCCGCCGCTAGGACTACCCCGCGTAAGGGTGCGCCGCTCGCCTTTACAGCGAACGCTCGGGCAGCGAAGCTCCCGCGAAATACGTGGGGAGTTCAAGATGCGGCTCGTAGCGGCCGCCGCGATCGCGGCGATTGTCATCACAGGTGCGGCGGAAGCTAAGACTTGGCGCATTCGCCCGGGCGCCGAGGCCGAGCAACAATTGCAGACAGCGCTTATCGAAGCGCGGCCGGGCGATACGGTTCGATTGGGCCGTGGCCGCTTTGAATTGAGCGGCGGTCTCTCGTTAGATGTCGATCGTGTAACTATTCGGGGCGACGGGCACGAGCGCTCTATTCTATCCTTCAACAATCAGCGGCGCGGCGCTGAAGGCCTGCTGATCACCTCCGATAACGTGACGCTGCGCGAATTCGCTGTGGAAAACGCGCGCGGCGACGCGATCAAGGCGCGCGATTGTAACGGCATCACCATCCGCGAAGTCCGCGTCGAGTGGACGCGCGGTCCGAACCCCGAGAACGGCGCCTACGGCCTCTACCCAGTCAATTGCGACAACGTGCTGATCGAACGCTCGATCGCCCGCGGCGCGTCGGACGCCGGCATCTATGTCGGCCAGTCGCGCAACATTATCGTCCGCGAGAACCTGGCCGAGTTGAACGTCGCCGGGATCGAGATCGAGAATAGCTACAATGCCGATGTCTATGGCAACCACTCGACCCGCAACACTGGCGGCATCCTCGTGTTCGACCTGCCGGGCCTGCCCCAGCAAGGCGGGCACTCGATCCGCGTGTTCGAGAACGTCATCACCAGCAACAACACGCCCAACTTCGCCCCTGCCGGCAACATCGTTGCGGGCGTGCCGGCGGGCACCGGCGTGCTGATCATGGCCAACCGCAATGTGCACGTGTTCGAAAACGAGATCGGCGACAACGGCACCATCAACGTGCTGATCAGCGCCTACCGTGAGAGCTTCCAGGACGCCAACTACAACCCGCTGGCGCGCGACATCGTCATTCGCGACAATGCGTTCGGGAATACCGGCTTTGCGCCTGCAGGCGATCTCGCGGCGCTTGCCCAACTCGGCGTGCCGATCCCGGACGTACTTTGGGATGGCGCTACGTTGTATTCGAGTGGCGGCACGCCGCGAACCGAACTGGTGCGGATCGTTGTCAACGAAAACACGTCGACGCGCACCGGCGCGGGCAGCTTCCTCTCGCTTGGCATGCCCGTCGCAGGCTCGCCGCTCACGGAAGCGCAGCCGAATCCTGCGCCCCCGCCGCTCGTCGCCATCGCCGAGCCGGAGCGCGTCAGGATCGAGGATTGATATGACGTCCCGGCCGATCGTCGCCGCGATTGCGCTCGTCTTCCTGGCGGCGGCGGGTGCGACGGCGCAAACCGCGCCGTCGGTGAACCGAGCGGCGATCGCGGCGGAGCGTCCACTCGAATTACTCTCGGGGTACCATTTCTTCCGCGACGTCGGCGCGCGGCAACCGAACGAGCGGGTGACCCCCTATGATCTGAACACGGCGCTCTACTCTGATGGCGCGCTCAAGTTTCGCTATGTGTACATGCCGCCAGGGACACAGGCGCAGTATCGCGACGATACTGTGTTCGAGTTTCCCGTCGGCACGGCGCTGATCAAGACATTCGCGTTTGCCACCGACATGCGGCGGCCCACGGAGAACGTGCGCTTCCTGGAAACGCGGCTGCTGATCCGGCGCGACGACGGCTGGGTCGCGTATCCTTACGTGTGGAACGAGGCGCAGACTGAGGCGCGGCTTTCACCTATCGGCGCCAATATCCCCATCAGGTTCACCAACGAGCAAGGCCAAGCCATTGCGCTCGATTGGGCTGTGCCAAACCGCAATCAGTGCAAAGGCTGCCACGATCTCGCGGGCGAACTTACGCCGATCGGTCCGAGTGCGCGGAATTTAAATCGCGCCGGCGAAGACGTCGCGTTCTCGCCTTGGGATGGCGGCGACAGCGGCCCGCTCATCCCACGCTCTGATCCGATCTCGACGAACCAACTCGACACTTGGACGGATGACCACCTGCTCGCAGGCGCGCCGCGCGGCGCCAATGCGCCGAGCGTCCCGCAAGCCTTCGACGCTTCAAGCGGTTCGCTCGAACTGCGCGCCCGCGCCTATCTCGATGTGAACTGTGCGCATTGTCATAACCCCCAAGGGCCAGCGCATACGTCGGGGCTCGACCTGCGCTGGAGCCAGCATGAGCCGATCAGCTGGGGCGTGCTGAAGCGGCCAGTTGCGGCGGGGCGTGGCTCGGCGGGCTTTGAGTTCGCCATCGATCCAGGACATCCGGAACGTTCGATCCTGCCCTATCGCATGCGTTCGACCGATCCCGGCGTGATGATGCCCGAGACCGGCCGCCAACTCGTTGACGAACGCGGCGCCGCGCTCATCGAAGAATGGATCGCGCAGATGAATGCGGATGGAAGCGGCCAGTAGTTCGCTGCTTCAATGCGTCCAGAGCATGGGCACGAAACCTACACCGATCGCCGCGTGGACCGTCAGCATGATCAGCACAACTGACGCCACCACGAAAATCAGGAAGCGGAGCGGGATGAAGTTGCCGAGCCCCTGCACGAACGAGTGCACGACGCGCAGCGCCACGTAGAGCCAAGCCAGGCCGATATTGATCGGGTGATCGCCTTGCCCCAGCAACTGCAACGCAAAGCAGATCGCGTAAAATAGCGTCGGCTGCTCCATCAAATGGTTGTAGTTGTTGGCGACGTTGGCGGCGCCGCCGGGCAGCGCTTCCATCTGCGCCTTGGTCGCCTCACCGGGCTTCACCTTTGCCTTCGCCATCGCCGGGATGCGTGTGGCGTAGAGCCAGATCAGCATCAGCAGCGACCAGATCACGAGCGCAACGACCGGCGCGGTCATTCCGTGTTCGTACATGACTTCCCCCCTCGTGTTGTTTTGCGGGATCATCCGCCCGGTTCCCGCACCTCGCAACCCTCCCCTTACGCGAGCGGGGTTGGCGCTTGCCGCGCGCGCCCCTAGTTTCGCACCGAATTTCATGAGGACGAGATGAGCAACGACGACGACGCACCGCGGCACCGGACCAACTTCCTCGAAGCGGCGATCGAGTGGCTGATCTACACGAGCCGTTGGCTTATGGCGCCGGTCTATCTTGGGCTGATCGCGGCGCTCGGAATCCTGATCATCACCTTCTTCCGCGAACTCTATCTACAAGCGCCGCAAGTGCTGACGATGGACGAGACCGACATCATCTTGCTCGTGCTGACGCTCGTTGACCTCTCGCTGGCGGGCAATCTGGTGCTGATCATTCTGTTTTCTGGGTATGAGAACTTCGTCTCGAAGATGGAAATGGCGCACAAGGACCGCGATCGTCCTGAGTGGATGGGCACGATCGATTTCAGCGGCCTGAAGATCAAACTAATCGCCTCGATCGTCGCGATCAGCGGCATTCATTTGCTGAAGATCTTCATGAATCTCGCCAACTACACCGAGGCGCAATTGATGTGGTATGTGATCATCCACGCGACCTTCATTCTCTCCGGCGTTTGCATCGCAGGCATGGATTGGATGGAAGAGAAGGCGCACGAAGCGCACGCGCGCTACGCCAACAAGCCCTAGAAGGGCATGGTGAGCAGTCGCGCTCTAACTGCCGCGGCGCCCGTCGCCTGCTGGATCGCTCGGATCATTGTCTGTCAGGCCAGACTGCCCGCGCCGGCCGCCACGGCCGTAGCCGGCGCGGTCGGCGTAGGGGCCTGAGTCATTGTCGGTGAAACCAGTGCCGCCACCTTGACCGCGTCCTCTGCCGACAGGATCGGCGTATTCGCCGGAATCGTTGTCCGTCATACCGGTGCGCCCGCCGCGGCCACGACCGGCTGGATCGGCGTACGCGCCGGAATCGTTATCGGTGACGCCGCTTGAACCACGACCCTGCCCCGCCGGATCTGCGTAAGCGCCGCTATCATTGTCGGTGACGCCTGCTTGGCCACTCCGACCGTGGCCTGCAGGATCGGCGTTCGGTCCAGTGTCTGAATCTGAAGCGCCGCTTCGCCCATAGCCGGCGCGATCGGCGTTGGGGCCGCTGTCAGCGTCGGTGCGGCCCGTGTAATAGCCGTTGGCGCCTGTCGCGGTGGCGCAGCCCGTCAATGACGCAATCGATCCACCGACGACGGTGGCGCCGAGTATCCGGCCCATGAACGAACGCCGGTTTAGCCGCTTCTTATCCGACATGAGCCGCGTCTCCCCACGCATTCTGACGACGACGCATGCTAGTGAGGAACAGGCGTCGCGCAAGCCGGGCACGAGCGAAAGGGCGAATTTGAGGTGGTGATGCGTTCGGCCGACCATGTACTCATCGACCCATCGACGTCCCGGCCGGCGCCGTTTCGCGGCGTCGCGTCTGAGATCACGCGTTGGATTTGTACGGCTTATCTTGTGCTCGCCGGTTGGAAGGTGCGCGGTGATTGGCCGAGCCTGGACAAGGCTGTCCTGGTTGCTGCGCCGCACACGTCCAACTGGGACGGCATCAATATGCTGGCGACCGCAGGCTATTATCGCGTGAAGCTCAGATGGATGGGCAAAAAGAGCCTCACGACGGGTCCGTTCGGTTGGCTGATCAAATGGCTGGGCTGCGTGCCCATTGATCGCTCTGCCGCAAATGACGTCGTGCGCACGATGGCTGACGTGTTCACACGCGAGACGCGCATGGTGCTGGCGATCCCGCCCGAGGGCACGCGCAGCGCCGCGCGCGAGTGGAAGACAGGATTCTATCATATCGCCCGCGCGGCGGCGGTGCCGCTAGTGCTGAGCGTGTTGGATTACGGGACGAAGACGATGACCCTTGCGGCGGTCGTCTATCCAGGCGGCGACTACGAATCCGATCTAGCGACCATCCAGAGCCACTACACAAAGGCTGTCGGCAAGCGGGCGGCGAATTTCGTCAGCACTTAACGACATGACGTTACATACGCTCGGGCACGTCTATGCCGAGGAGATCGAGCGTCAGTGTGAGTTGCTTTAGCGTCGCGGCGGCGAGCGCGAGGCGCGAGGCGCGGACGGTATCTTCCGATTGCAGGATGGGGCAGTTGGCGAAGAAGCCGGAGAAGGCTTGCGCCAGATTGTGCGCGTGCTCAGCCAGGAAGTGCGGGGCCTTCTTATCGTAGGCGGCGCGGAGTGCTGCATCAAAACCATCGAGCGCCAACGCCAACGTGCGCTCGGACTCGCGGTCGATCGCGATAGGCCCGGGATTGACGCCCTGCTCTTCGGCTTTGCGCAGGATGCTCTTGATGCGGACCGCTTGATAGAGAAGATACGGGCCAGTTTTACCTTCAAAGCTCATAAAGCGATCGAGATCGAAAATGTAGGACGTGCCGCGGAAGTTCGAGAGATCGGCGAACTTGATCGCAGCGATGGCGACTTTGTGAGCGATGTCTTCGAATTCTTCTGTCGAGAAATTCGCGTCGACCTCATTTTCCCGCAAACGCTCCCGCGCCTTTTCCTCGGCTTGACCGATGAGATCCTGCAGCTTGAGCACGCCGCCGGCGCGGGTTTTGAACGGGGCGCCATCAGGGCCATTCATGGTGCCGAAGCCGATGTGCTCGAGCGCTTCGCGTGGCGCATAGCCGGCCTTGGCGGCGGCGCGATAAACTTGCTCGAAGTGATCCGCTTGGCGTTGATCGACGCAATAGAGGATGAGATCGGGCTTTTGATCACGCATCCGCTGCACGATGGTGGCGAGATCGGTGGCGCCATACATGGCCGAGCCATCGCGCGAGACAACGATCAGCGGATCTGGGCTTTCCACTTCGACGACCGTGCCGTCGTCATGCTTCTTTTTCTTGGTCTCACCGGGCTTGGCGACGCGAAGGATGCGCGCGCCATCGTCCTCTTCGAGCAAGCCCTTTTGGCCGAGATCGGCGATCATGCCGTCCATCAATGGATCGGCATCGCTTTCGCCGAGCCAGAGATCGAAGTCGACGCCAAGGCTGGCGAAGTCACGCTTCTGCGCCGCCATCGAGACGTCGTGCATCACTTTCCAGATGGTGCGGTGAAGCTCGCTGCCGCCTTGTAGCTGCGCCGTCGCTTTACGCGCACGGTCGCGCACGTCGATGTCGCCATCCTTCACGCGTCTGGCGTAAGTCGGGTAGATCGCTTCGAGTTGATCCAGCGTGAGCGATTTCAGGCGCTCATCAAGCTTGGCGCGATCGTCGAAGCCACCGAGTTCGTCTTCGAGCGCAGTGATGACGAGGCCCATCTGGAAACCCCAATCGCCGAAGTGCGCGTCGCCCCAAACTTCATCGCCGCGAAAACGGTAGATGCGCTTCACGCTCTCGCCAATGATCGAGGCGCGCAAGTGTCCGACATGCATGCCTTTGGCCACGTTCGGCCCGCCATAGTCCACCACAACGCGGCGCTTGTGCGCGACCGGACTTGCGCCAGCGTGGACGTCTTCGGCGACAAATTGCGCGCGCTTGGTCAGCGCGTCTGATGTGACTTTGAAGTTGAGAAAGCCCGGGCCGGCGATACTTGGCGCCGGCGCAAGGTCCATTGCGGTCCAAGCAGCGGCGATAGATTGCGCGACGTCTTGCGGCTTCTTACCGACCGTCTTCGCCACTGCGAGCGCGCCATTGGCCTGGAATTCACCGAGGTCGGGGCGGTCCGAACGGCGCACGTCGGCGTGCTTGGATTCCAGTCCGAGCTTGACGAACACATCTGCGTTCGCCGCGGTGAATGCACTGGCGAGGTCTTTCATGAGGGAATTGGGAATAGGGAGTGAGGATTGGGAATGCAAGGAAACGGGCGCTGCGCCCAATCCTCATTCGCTACTCCCTGCTTATTGCCCCGGCGCTGGATTCTGAGCGGCGTCGATACGGAAGCGGCGGCCTTCACGGTTGAAGGCGAGCTGCTCGGGCGTCAGTTCGAAGCCAACCAGAATTTCGAAGTTCTCACCGGACGTATCGGCGGTGGCGCGCGGGATGACGATTTCGTCGATGCGCTCACGATGCGTGACCACGTCCTGGCCGCGCGGGAAACGGACGTCGACGTCGAAATAAACCTTCTCGATCGGCGCGCGGCCGCGGCGGGTGACGGCGACCCAATAACGGTAGGTCTGGCGATCGCTGGTCGCGGCCGGGCCGCGGCCGAAGGCCATTTCAATCTCCATGTTCATGGCGATCGGATCTGCTTCAACGTAACGGCAGAGGCCTTGGACGCCCTGCATTTCACCGGTGTATTCGATGTTGGCGTAGCGCTGGCTGCCCGGCTGGTTGAACTTCACGATGCGCGCGGTGTCGTAGAGCACGCCCATGAGAGGACAGGGACCGACGTTCGGACGGGAGTCGTTGCCAATCATGCGGTCGAAGAAATTCGGCGTGCGCTGTTGGTCGGCGGCTTGAGCGTCTTCGTTGATGCCGCCTGGGAGCTCGACGGTCGGCGTTTCGCGATTGCCGGCGCAAGCGCTGAGTGCGAGGACGGTCGAAAGCATTACAGCATGCGCGAGCTTCATTCAGAGGTCCTCGTGTCGCCTTCATAGGGCCGTGCGGCGGCGGCCGCATGTCTCACCCCGCCCTGAAGGCAAATGGCAGGTGGTCGTGATAGCTTTGCGGCGGGGCGCCCGCAACAGAGCCCGGCGCCTGGCTACTCAACTTTCACCATTGAGCTGATGACCCAACCGGAAAAACCCCAAATATCAGTCCTCTTGGCAGCCCCGCGCGGCTTTTGCGCGGGCGTCGACCGGGCCATTCAGATCGTTGAGCAGGCGATCCGAAAGTGGGGTGCGCCGGTCTATGTGCGCCACGAGATTGTCCACAACCGCCATGTGGTCGAGCGGCTGGAGGCGTTGGGGGCGGTGTTCGTCGAAGAGCTTGATGACTGCCCGGCGGACCGCCCGGTGATCTTTTCCGCGCACGGCGTGCCCAAAGCGGTGCCGGCTGAGGCGAAGGCGCGCGAGATGATCTACGTCGACGCCACCTGCCCGCTCGTATCGAAAGTACATGTGGAGGCGGAGCGCCATTTCGACGCCGGCCACGAGATCGTGCTGATTGGCCACGCGGGCCATCCCGAAGTAATCGGCACGATGGGGCAATTGCCGGCGGGCGCCATCACGCTGCTAGAGACCGTGGCGGACGCGGAGACATTCAAGCCGCGCGATCCGGCGCGGCTTTCGTTCGTGACGCAGACGACGCTCTCGGTCGACGACACGGCGGAAATGGTCGGCGTCCTGCAGCGGCGCTTCCCGGCGATCGCGGCGCCGCACAAAGAAGACATTTGCTACGCCACCACAAACCGCCAGGACGCAGTAAAGGCGATGGCGGAGCAAGCTGATCTGGTTTTGGTGATCGGCTCTCCGAAGAGTTCAAACTCGGTGCGCTTGGTGGAAGTCGCCAAGCGCGCAGGCGCGCGGGATGCGCGACTCGTGGGCTCGGCTGAGGACGTGGACTGGAGTTGGTTTGCGGGCGTGCGTAGCGTCGGCGTCACCGCGGGCGCAAGCGCACCGGAAGATTTGGTAGAAGCCTTGATTGCGGCGATTGCGGCGCGGTTCGATGCGCGTGTCGAAGAGGTGCGCGTGACCAAGGAAGACGTTGTGTTCAAGCTGCCGCGCGTGCTGGCGGAGTGAGCGAACATCCGATCGCTGTTCTGCTCTACGAAATCATCCAGGACATTCGCGCCCGGAATCCGGACCGGCCTGCGCTGATCGGCGTTGGCGGCGCGCAAGGGTCGGGCAAGAGCTACCAGTGCCGTCTGCTAGCGATGGCAAACCAACCGCGGTTTGCGCATCTCTCACTTGACGATGTGTACCTAACGAAGGCCGAACGGGTCTGGCGGGCCGACAATGTCAGCTCGTTCAGCACCATGCGCGACCAGGACGGAAATTTCGAAGTGCGCCACGTCACGCGGCCCGTGGTCGAACGATTGCTGCTCACGCGTGGCCCGCCTGGCACGCATGATCTCAATCTCGCCAAGGGGCTGATCGCGCACTTGGGGAGAGTTGGTGCAACGCCCCTGCCTCGCTTCGACAAAACGAGCGACGACCGGGCGCCGGACTCCACGTGGCCGGTGTTTCAAGGCCCGGCCGAGGCGATCCTGATCGACGGCTGGTGCATGGGCGCTAAACCCACCCCGCCCTCGCCGCCACTCAACGAAATCGAGCACGGGGATGTCGAAGGTATCTGGCGGCGCGAAACCGAAATGCAGCTGAAGAAAAACTACGCGCCTTTCTTCGCCACGTTCGACGCGATTGTGTATCTGCAGGCGCCGAGCTGGGAAATCGTGCACAAGTGGCGCGGCGAGCAAGAAGAGCAAATGCTTGGGCGCTCGCTGACGGCTGAAGAAGACGCTGCGCTAGATCGCTTCGTCATGCACTATGAGCGCGTTACGCGTGCTATGTTGGACGGCCATCACAGTGCGAAATGGATTGTCCATCTGGACGAAACGCGAAACGTTGTACGGATCGAAGAGCGCTAATGGCCGTCTATACCGTCCTTTCCAACGAAGATGTCGCCGCCTTGCTGGCGCAATATGACATCGGTTCGGCGCTTACCTGCGCCGGCATTTCCGAGGGCGTTGAGAACACAAATTATAAGCTGACGACGCCAAGCGGACGATACATCCTTACAATTTTCGAGAAGCGCACGCGCGAGGCCGACCTCCCCTTTTTCATGGGCGTGATGGAGCGGCTTGCGGCGCGTGACTTTCCGGCGCCGAAGCCGATCCCAACGCGGGTTGGCGCCTTGCTCACGCGCGTAAAAGGAAAGCCAGCAGGGATTGTTTCGTTTCTCGATGGTGTGTGGCCGCGGCAGGTAGAGCTGTGGCACTGCGCGGCCGTTGGCGAGACCTTGGCGCGGATGCACGTGAACCTGGAAGGGTTCGGAGCGAACCGGCCAAATGCGCTCAGCCTGCGTGGCTGGGAAACGCTGCTCGTACCGCGCATCCAAGAGGCCGAGGCGTTGCGCCCGGGGCTCGCCACTTTAGTGACGCGCGACATGATGGCGGTGCGCATGGCGTGGCGGAATGACCTGCCGCGCGGCGTGATCCACGCCGATCTTTTTCCGGATAACGCTTTGTTCGAAGGCGGCGCGCTCACCGGCGTGATCGACTTCTATTTCGCTTGCACCGATGCGATCGCTTACGATCTGGCCGTGTGCCTCAATGCCTGGTGCTTTGACGGCCCGCGCTACGATATCGACCGCGGGCGCGCGATGATTGCGGCATACGAAAAGGTCCGGCCGCTCTCCGCGTTGGAGCGCGACACGCTGCCGGACCTCGCACGCGGCGCCGCCTTGCGCTTTTTCGCCACACGCCTAGCGGATTGGTCCGCGACGCCAAAGGGCGCGACAGTGACGCCGAAGGATCCGCTGGAATACGCGGACAAGCTCGCGTTTCACCGCACAGCGCGCGGAGCTGCGGACTATGGGGCGTAGTCTCATGTCCAGTCGCCTACCCGATTGTGATGCGCCGAATCCCGCTAGATCACAGGCATGAGCAGAGTGGATATTTGGACGGATGGCGCGTGTAGCGGCAATCCGGGGCCTGGGGGTTGGGGCGCGGTGCTGCGCTATGGCGATACGGAGAAGGAAATCTCCGGCGCGGAGGCGGAGACGACCAACAACCGCATGGAATTGATGGCCGCGATCTCGGCGCTGGAGGCGTTGAAGCGACACAGCACCGCAACGCTCCACACCGATTCCAAGTACGTGATGGATGGCCTCACTAAATGGATTCACGGATGGAAAAAGAACGGTTGGAAAACCGCCGACAAAAAACCGGTGAAGAACGAAGATTTGTGGAAGCGGCTCGATGAAGCCAATGCGCGTCACAAAGTGACGTGGAAATGGGTCAAAGGCCATTCCGATGACGTCATGAACGATCGCGCCGACGAACTGGCGCGCAATGCGATACAGACTTTGCGGGAGGCTTGACTCTAGTTGAATGTTGAACCATTATAGTTCAATGTTGAACCGATAGGTGTCCGATGCCGTCGCGCCGCCATGTGCTCTCACTCTTGTCAGCCGCGCCGTTTGCGCCCGCTCTTGCCGGATGCGCGCCCTCGGATTTGCCAGACCCAGTTTCCGGTTGGCGCAACCCGGGCGCCGCGGAAACAGACATCCGCCGCTTTGCGCTGGCGCACGCGATCCTCGCGCCGAACCCGCACAACACGCAACCCTGGCAAGTTGAGCTGCGCGGTGACGAGATGGCGCTTTATTGTGATCTCGATCGTCGCATTCCGTTCACCGACCCGCTCGACCGCCAGATCACCATGGGAAGCGGTTGCTTTCTGGAACTCTACCGGATCGCCGCCGCACAACGCGGGATGACGCCCGAAATCACGCCGTTCCCTGAAGGCGAACCGACGGGGCGGCTCGATGCGCGGCCGCTGGCGAGCGTGCGCTGGGGCACAATGCAAGCGCCGCCTTACGATGATCCAATGTTCGCGCAGATCACAGCGCGCCGCACCAACCGTGGCGTCTACGACGTCACACGGCCTCCAGGCGCAGAGGCTTTCGACGCGCTGAATAGCGTGGTGACCAATACCGGCGAGGAATATCCGGGCCGGGTGTTCTGGACTGGCGAGACCGCAAAGGTCGCGCAATTGCGCGACCTAGTGTGGCGCGCCTTTGACCGTGAAATGCACACGATCGGGGCACTGGAAGAAACCTACCAATGGCTGCGGTTCGGGCCCGAGGATGTGGCTCGTCATCGCGACGGGCTCGCCATCGGCGGCGCGATGATGCCGCTGTTCAAAGCGCTCGGTTTCGTCAGCCGCGAGGCGATGACCGATCCGAATTCGCAATCGAACAAAACTGCGTTGGACGATTGGAAGCGCAAAGCGGACTCAGCGCCCGCATTCCTTTGGCTAACAACCACGGACGACACGGCGGGCTCCCGCCTGCATGCGGGCCGCGCTTACGCGCGACTGGCGCTGACAGCCCAATCGTTGGGGCTGGCGGTTCATCCGTGGAGCCAGGCGCTGCAGGAATACGAGGAGATGGCCGATCTCTACGCTGAAGCGCGCCAGATGCTCGGCGCCGGCGATCAGACTGTGCAGATGCTGGTCCGGATCGGCCATGCCGATCCAGTCGACCCAGCCGCGCGTCGCGATCTCCAAGCTTTCATTCGGACATGAAGCAAGACGAAGCACTGAGGGTCTCGTTTCAAGTGATGAGCGAGATCGCGATCATCGGGCATTTGGCCGACACAGCGCTGGCCAAGCTTCTGCCGCCTGAGCTCTCGGTCGCCGGCTTCGGCGTGCTGAACCATTTCGTGCGGTTGGACGTCCGCGGCGAAAGCCCCGCCCGGCTGGCGCGCGCGTTTCAAGTCACCAAAGGCGCGATGACCTACACGTTGCATCAATTGGAAGAGCTAGGTTACGTAACCCTCTCGCCCGATCCAGCGGACGCGCGCGCAAAAATCGTTCGCATGACGAAGCGAGGACGCAAGGCCCGCGACGAAAGCGCGGCGCTCGTCAATCCGGGCATGAAGGCGATGATTGAAGCGATCGGCGCAGACGAGTTCGCGCGGGCGCTGCCGTTTCTGACCAAGGTGCGACAGATTCTGGACGCGGCGCGCGATTAGGCGGCACGAACCTTAAGCGTTGCGCCATCGACGCTGTCGATCACGACGGTTTGTCCCGGCTGCAGCGCTTCGTCGCTGAGGACGCGCCAAACGGTGTCGGCGATCTTCACCGACCCCGTGCCGTTGGCGAACACGGTGATGACACCTCGTGTCCCGATCAGCATTTTCGAGCGGTCGTTCAAACCCTCGGCGTTGTTTTGCTCGCGCCAGCGCTGCACGATCGGGCGCCCGAACGCTGTCAACGCAATCACCAGCACCGCGAAGATCGCTACATCAGCGACCCAAGTGGTGACGCCCGCGAGCGAGATCAGCGCCGTAAGGAATGCCGCGACCGCGGGCCAAAGCAGATACGTCGTGCCCGACGCCATCTCGGCGATGAGCAAGATGAGGCCAAAGACCAGCCAATGCTGCGGGCCGAAGCTCGACAGGAAAGTGATCACCGTATCCATGCGCTCAATGTAGCGATGCTTGGCCGTTTGCGCGAGGGCTTAGCGCGGGGCTTAGCGCGGGGCCGGTGTTGGGCTGCGCGGCACGGTGAACGGACCGCCGCCTGCGCCGGCCTCGCCCTGTGCGTTCAACGCACGGAGACCCTCGACCAAGCCGGCAATGCCGGACAGATCCGCCGGGATAATGACGGTGCGCTGCTGGTTCGAGGTGGCAAGTTGGCCGAAGGCCTCGACGTATTTCAGACCCAGGAAGTAGCGGATCGCGTTGACGTCGCCCTTGGAGATGGCGTCGGACACCATTTCTGTCGCCTTCGCCTCGGCTTCTGCAGAACGTTCACGCGCTTCGGCGTCGCGGAACGCGGCTTCCTTGCGGCCCTCCGCTTCCAGAATAGCCGATTGCTTGGCGCCTTCGGCGCGCAGGATGGCGGCAGCGCGGTCGCCCTCGGCGGTGAGGATTTCCGCACGCTTGATCCTTTCGGCTTTCATCTGCCGCGCCATCGCTTCGTTGATGTCGGCGGGCGGGGTCAGATCCTTGATCTCGATGCGCAGAACCTTGACGCCCCAGGCGCCGGTGGCGGCGTCGATCACGCTGAGCAAACGGGCATTGATCGCGTCGCGCTGTGACAACGTCTCGTCCAACTCCATCGAGCCGACCACGGTGCGTAGATTGGTCATCGAAAGATTGAGGATGGCTTGGTTGAGATTCTCAACCTCATATGCCGCCTTGGCGGCGTCGATCACTTGGATGAACACGACGGCGTCGCACGTCACGATAGCGTTGTCCTTGGTGATGACGTCTTGCTGCGGCACTTGCAGCACCGTTTCCATCATCGAGAGGCGCCGGCCTATCCGGTCGACAAAGGGAATGAGGAACGAGATGCCAGGACGTAGCGTGCGCGTGTACCGGCCGAAGCGCTCGACGGTCCATTGCCGGCCTTGCGGGACAACTTTGATCGCGCTGAACGCGAGCACGACAGCCATTACGGCGAAAAAGATCACAACCGGCATCGCATTCACTCCCACCGCTTCTGCGGCTCAATGCCTTCTCGCGCGGGCTCGTCGCGTTAAGATCAGGCAAACTGGCCGAGCATGTATTCCGCACTGGAAACTTTGTATTCACCAGCTTCTTCAATATTCAACTGAGATACCACGCCATCCTTGACGATCATTGAATAGCGTTTCGAACGCGGGCCCATGCCGAACTTAGAGAAGTCCGCGTCGAGCCCGGTGGCCTTGGCGAACTCGCCCGAGCCGTCAGACAACATGGTTATCTGATCGACAACATTTTGATCCTTGGCCCATGCGCCCATGACGAAGTGATCGTTGACGGCTGTGCAGGCGACGGTGTCGATCCCCTTGCCTTTGAAATCGGCAAGATGGTCGCGGAAGCTTGGCAGGTGACGCGCAGAGCAGGTGGGTGTGAAGGCGCCCGGCACGGCGAAAAGCGCGACCGTCTTGCCGGCAAACACCTCAGCTGTGCGCATCTGCTTCATGCCATCGCTGCTGGGCACATTGAATTGGACGTCCGGCAGCGTGTCACCGACCTTGATCATTTGGATCTCCCTTGAGCTTCAGAGGGTTATGTAGGCGAGCGGCGCGCCTTATGCGAGCGCCCTCTTGCGCGGAGCCTTCGGGCGCGGGACCATTCACCCCATGAGCGATACGCTGACGGGCAAACTACTGGTCGCGATGCCGGGCATGAGCGACCCGCGCTTCGACAAAAGCGTCATCATGATGTGCGCGCACGATGCCGAGCACGCGATGGGCGTTGTCATCAACAAGCCGAAGGATCGTCTGACGCTTTCGGAGGTGCTGGGGCATTTGGGTCTCAATGCCGATGGTGGCGTGTCGGGACGTATCGTGCTCGACGGCGGACCGGTGCGGCCGGATCGCGGCTATGTGCTCCACACCGAAGACTTCGCCGCTGGCGAGGCGACGCAAAGCGTGGCGCCTGGTGTCAGCCTGACGGCGACACGCGATGTGCTGGAAGCGGTCGCCGGCGATCACGCGCCGGCGAACTTTGTGCTGGCGCTTGGCTGCGCCGGTTGGAGCGCGGGCCAGCTCGAAGACGAACTTCGCCACAACGCATGGCTCGTCGTCGACTTCAACGACGCTATAGTCTTCGACGAGACGCATGAAAGTAAGTGGGAACGCGCGATCAAATCGCTCGGCTTCGATCCGTCGCAATTGAGCGGAGTGGCGGGAAACGCATAGCCCGCTTAGGCGGTTTTGCGCACCACGCGCTCCGTCGAGGCCGGATACTTCTCCAGAGATGTAGCGGGGCGGATCGGGCGGCGTTCGAGATTGCCGCCGCAATTGGGGCACTGGCCCTTCAACGGGCCGTCCGCGCAGGTGGCGCAGAACGTACACTCGAAGCTGCAGATGCGCGCGGCAGCGCTTTCCGGGGGCAAGTCGCGATCGCAGCTTTCGCAATTCGGGCGCAGCTTCAGCATCAAGCGCTCCCCACCATTTTCTCAATCGCCTCACGCCGTTGTTGCGCAAAACCTGAGAAGAGCTGCTTCACAGCGGCGACGGTCTTCTCTTCCGCGATTTCAGGGCGGCCGCAATTGAACGGCGGCGCTGGCGCGTATTCGATGGCGAGCTGGATCATCTTCGCAACATCGTCTCCTGCGAGCTCGGCCGCGATGGTGAGCGCGATGTCAATGCCAGCAGTAACGCCGCCACCGGTGATCGTATTGCCATCGCGCACCACGCGCGCGCCATCTGGAATCACGCCGAATGCGCCAAGCAAGTCGCGATAAGCCCAATGACTGCCGGCGCGCTTGCCGGTGAGCAGGCCCGCGGCGGCGAGAATGAGCGAGCCGGTGCAGACCGAAGTGACATATTTCGCACTCGCGCCGAGGCGTTTCACTTGAGCCATGAAGTCTAGATCTTGCATCGCATCGGTTTGGCCCGGGCCGCCGGGGATCATGATCATGTCGGCGCGGTCGATGTCGGAGAGCTTGGCGAGATCAGTGAAAGTGAGACCGAGTTCGGTCTTCAACACGCCGCCCTCCTTCGACGCGATGATCACCTCGGTGTTCGGAACACGCGCCAGCACTTCATACGGGCCTGTGAAATCGAGCTGGGTGAGCCGCGGATAAAGAATGAAAACAATGCGGATCGGTTGCGCCATCGGGGAGGCCTCCATTGACAAGCCGATGATGGCGCCGGACAGCTTTGGCGGAAATGTCAAAGAAGCCTCCTTTTCAGCCAAAACCGCGCGACGTCGTCGTCGTGCTGTTTCCGGGCTTTCAAATCATCGACGCGGCCGGACCGATTGGGGCGTTCGAAATCGCCAGCCGATACGCGCCGGGCGCTTATGCGATCCGGACGGTTGCGAGCGCCACCGGATTGATCGCGTCGTCATCGGGTGTACCGATTCCAGCGGCGGCCCTCAGCGGCCGCGCGAAGGTCGACACGCTTGTGGTCGTCGGCGGCAACGGGACCGGCGAGGCAATGCGTGATGCGGTTTTGATACGCGCAATCAGACAAGCGCCTTCGCGCGCGCGCCGCGTGGCGAGCGTGTGCTCGGGCGCGTTTTTGTTGGCGCAAGCTGGCCTGCTCGACGGCAAGCGCGCCACGACGCATTGGCGGCGCGCGGCACAATTGGCGCAGATGTTTCCGGCCGTTCGCGTCGAGGCCGATTGCATTCATATCAAGGACGGCGCGATCTGGACCTCTGCCGGCATAACGGCAGGTATCGACCTGGCGCTGGCGATGATCGCGGAAGATCTGGGCGAGGACATCGCCGCGAAAGTCGCGCGTGAGATGGTCGTGTACGCCAAGCGGCCCGGCGGACAAGCGCAGCACTCCGCCCTGCTTGATCTGGACGCGAAGGCGTCGCGGTTCGCACAGCTCAACAGCTGGATGCGCGAACATCTGAGCGAAGACTTATCGGTTGAGCGCCTCGCGTCGGAAGCGGCGATGAGCCCGCGCAACTTCGCGCGCGCCTACGCTGCGGAAACCGGCGTCACGCCAGCGAAAGCGGTTGAGCGCTTGCGGGCGGAGACGGCGCGCACGGCTTTGGCGCAAGGCGGCGCAATCCAAGAGATCGCGCAACGCACCGGCTTTGGCGACCCAGAGCGCATGCGCCGCGCGTTTACGCGCCTCTACGGCGCCCCGCCTGCGTCCATGCGGAGAACGATGCGTCGCGCTTGACGGAAGGCGTGTTCCAGCAGACGAACGCGCCATGGCTGAACCGCAAAAATCGATCTTCGTCACCGGCGCAGGCTCAGGCATTGGCCGCGCGACAGCGCAGCTTTTTGCTGAACGCGGCTGGTTTGTCGGGCTCTTCGATATAAACGCCAAGGGCTTGGAAGAAACCGCAGCGATGCTCCCGGACGGCCAGCGCATTTCGATGGAATTCGATGTCCGTGATCGCGCTGGCTGGAAGCGCGCGGTCGAGACGTTCGGCCAAGCCACAAATCGGCGCATGCATGTGCTCTTCAACAACGCCGGCGTCGGCAAAGGCGGTTTCATCGACGAGATGTCGGACGAGGACATCGACCTCGTGCTCGACGTGAATTTGAAGGGCGTCATCAATGGCGTGAACGCGGCTTTGCCGCTGCTCCGCGAAACGCCCGGTGCGCGCATCGTCAACACCGCATCTGTCGCAGGCGTGTTCGGTGCGCCGCGCATGTCCATCTATTGCGCGACGAAGTTCGGCGTACGTGGGCTGACCGATGCGCTTGATGTCGAGCTTGGCCGATACGGCGTGCGGGTGACGAGCCTGATGCCGTGGTTTGTCGACACCGCAATCTTGGATGGCACGCCGAGCGACGGCTCAAACCGCCGCGTCCGCGATACGCTAGTTGAGAACAAAACCCCGATCTATCCAGTGCGGATGGCGGCCGAACGTGCCTGGGACGCCGCCCACGGCTCGGAAGTCCACTACATGGTCGGCAAGGAAGCCGAGCGCGCGCGTTTCTTCGCCCGGTTCTTCCCCGGCGCGATGCGCAATCGGATCAAGAAGCAGTTCGGCGAGGACTAAGCCCTCAGGTCGCGACTTCAGTCGAGGCCGCGCCAACGTTGTGTGCGGTCGTATCGGTAACGGCTTCCGTGGAGGAGGCCGGCGCCGCCTCTTCCGTCACGCCGCCGTCAACGCCGTCCAGAGCGACGTCAGCGGCTTCCGGGATCAACTCGTCAGCGGCCGTACCATTGCGGCGCGAGCCGATGGCGCCACGGCGGCGGGACAGCGCTTCTTGGTAGTGGGCGCGCTCGGAGCGGTTCGGGAAGCGGTAGAAGACGTGGCTTTCGATCGAGGTCGTCTCGACCAAACCCGAATTCCAAACCGGGTTCACTGCATGCGTGTGGTAGTGCGTGGCGCCCTGCGTGATAGGACGAGTGTAGCCCGACATCACAGCGGTCGCGACGCGCTGCGCGCGATCCCAAGCGCGGCCGCGCGGACGCTGGTTCAACGAACCGTCGCAGGTGAAGGTGAATTGGCAACCGGTCGAGCGGTGCGAGCCCTGATAGACGACGCCGCAGACCGAACTCGGATAATGGCCCGACCGCGCGCGGTTCATGATGACTTCAGCCACCGCGATCTGGCCGCGCTGACTCTCGCCGCGCGCTTCGTAATAAATCGCCTGCGCCAAGCAGTCCTGCTGGCGGGCGTCGATCTGCGGCTGAGCCGGAACGGTCTGTTGCGGTGCGGGTTGACTAGAGGTCGGGCCACGCAAAACCGCCTGCACCATCATGGCGCGAGCGTCCGGGCTCTCGAACAGCGTAGCTTGGCCACGCGCACGCAGGCCGTCGTGCGTCCGGAAGGAAGTAAGCTCAACGCGAGCATTCGGATCGGACGCGAGAATCTCTTGCTCGAACTGCGCGGCGAAAGCAGTCGACGTGGCTGCCCACTGGGCGCCATCGCGTTGCTCGGCAGCACGGTGCGAGATCACAGGCATCGCGACTGCAGCAGCCGCTAAGCACATAATCGTCGCAGCGCCCTGGCGCACGGCCAGTGGGTTC
Source organism: Caulobacteraceae bacterium (assembly GCA_031379735.1). Lineage (GTDB taxonomy): Bacteria > Pseudomonadota > Alphaproteobacteria > Caulobacterales > Aquidulcibacteraceae > Vitreimonas. Next base: position 57,329 of record JANNFK010000076.1, read on the forward strand.
CGTTCGATCTCTACCATTACCTGGGTCCGAATCTCGCCCGCAAGAATAGTTAGTCGACGCCAGAACAACGACAAATGCATTAAGCCCCGCTTAATCGTGTGCAGATTTGGCACAAACGAAAGCCAAATATTCCGCCACAGCCCAGTCCGTTTCGCCTCAGCAACATCTTGAGCTGAAGTCTTGGCGGGATACAGGACGCGCGCGCGAGGGGCGATTGACTTTTTGTTCATAGTCTCGCCTCCCGCCTGAACTGGGTGACTTCTTTCAATGGGTGAAACCAAATGGTCACGCCGAGAAAGCCCAAAGCCTCCAAAGTCTTGCGAAGCTCGTGCCAGTTCACCAACCAGGCGAAGTCGTCCGCGACGGCGGGTCGCGGCGTGTTTTTGCGCCTTACCTAACGGAAATTGAGCTCGCGCGCTGCTCTCAGCTGTTTCGGCTAAGGGCGGCTTGGGCGGCAGCCAGACGTGCAATTGGCACGCGATACGGCGAACACGAGACGTAATCGAGCCCGGCGCGTTCAAAGAACGCGACCGAGGCGGGGTCGCCTCCGTGCTCTCCGCAAATGCCAAGCTTCAGCCCCTGACGGGTGGCGCGCCCCCGTTCGCAGGCGAGCCCGACCAGCTCCCCAACGCCTTCGGCGTCGATGGAGACGAACGGATCGGCTGTTAACACTTGCCGCTCGACGTAGGTTCCGAGGAAACGCCCGGCGTCATCCCGGGAGACACCCAAAGTCGCCTGTGTGAGGTCGTTGGTGCCGAAAGAGAAGAACTCGGCCACCTCGGCGATCTCGCCGGCGCGCAGCGCCGCCCGCGGCAGCTTGATCATCGTGCCTACCAGATATTCAAGCTTACGCCCGCGTTTGCCAAAGACCTCGGCCGCAACGGCGTCGACGCGGGCCTTGATGGTTTCCAGCTCTTTTTTGGTGATCACGAACGGGATCATGATTTCAGGGATCGGCGGGTCGCCCTGCTCGGCGACGTCACAGGCGGCCTCGAACACGGCGCGGGCCTGCATGTCGTAGATCTCTGGGTAAACGATCGCGAGGCGGCAGCCCCGAAAGCCCAACATCGGGTTGCTCTCGGCCAGCGCTTTCACCCGCGACGACAGCCAATCCGCAGTGACGCCCAGCGACGGGGCGACATCGGCGATGTCTTCTTCCGTGTGCGGGAGGAATTCGTGCAGGGGCGGATCCAGAAAGCGGATGGTGACGGGACGCGCGCCCATTGCTTTGAAGATGCCGACAAAATCTTGGCGCTGGTGCGGGAAGAGTTCATCGAGCGCCTTGATGCGCGCGGCTTCAGTTTCGGCCACGATCATCTTGCGTACCGAAGCGATGCGTTGCGCGTCGAAGAACATGTGCTCGGTACGGCAGAGGCCAATCCCTTCGGCGCCGAACTTCACCGCGACTTCCGCGTCCTTCGGTGTGTCGGCATTCGCGCGTACGCGCATGCGCCGCGCGCCATCGGCCCACGTCATCACCGTGGCGAAATCGCCGGTGAGCTTCGGCTCGACCATTTGCGCCGCGCCAAACAGCACTTCGCCTGACGAACCATCGACGGTGATGACCTCGCCCTTCTTGATCACACGGCCGCCAGCGCTGAACTCGCCGGTTTTCATGTTGATGCGGATGTCGCCCGCGCCAGACACGCACGGACGGCCCATGCCGCGCGCCACCACCGCCGCGTGACTGGTCATGCCGCCGCGCGCGGTGACGATGGCTTGCGAGGCGTGCATGCCGTGAATGTCTTCGGGGCTCGTCTCCTCGCGAACGAGAATGACCTTCTGGCGATCCGCCGCGAGGCGTTCGGCTTCGTCGGGATCGAACACCACCATGCCGACCGCCGCGCCCGGCGAGGCTGGCAAGCCTTTGCAGATGATGTCGCGCTTGTAGCCATCGGCGATCGTCGGGTGCAGCAACTGGTCGAGCGCAGAGGCGTCGACGCGCAACACCGCTTCGTCTTGGCTGATGAGCCCCTCGCCCACCATGTCGACGGCAATCTTCAGCGCCGCTTTCGCCGTGCGCTTACCGTTGCGGGTCTGCAGCATGTAGAGGTGGCCGCGTTCGACCGTGAACTCCAAATCCTGCATGTCGCGATAATGCGACTCCAGCTTTTGGTAGGTGCGCTCAAGTTCAGCGAACACTTGCGGCATCGCTTCTTCGAGTGACTCGCCGGTTTCCTTCATCGCTTCGCGCGCGGCTTTGGTGAGCGCGCGGGGCGTGCGAATCCCGGCGACGACGTCTTCGCCCTGGGCGTTGATCAGGAATTCGCCGTAGAATTTCTTGTCGCCCGTGCTCGGATCGCGCGTGAACGCAACGCCGGTCGCGGAGGTGTCGCCCATATTGCCGAACACCATCGCCTGCACGTTGACGGCCGTGCCCCAGCTTTCGGGGATGTTGTTGTGCTTGCGATAGAAGATCGCGCGATCGTTCATCCAGCTTGCGAACACGGCGCCAATGGCGCCCCAGAGCTGATCCTTCGGATCGCTTGGAAAGGGTTTCCCCATTTCGCGCTGCACGGCGCGTTTGTAGTCGCTGACGACGGCTTTCCAGTCCTCGGCCGTCATCTCAGTGTCGGAGGCGTAGCCTTGCAGGTCTTTGCGGCCGCCGAGAATTTCCTCGAACACGCCATGCTCAAGTTCGAGCACGACGTCGGAGTACATTTGAATGAAGCGGCGATAGCTATCGTAGGCGAAGCGCGCGTCACCCGAGAGCTTGGCCAAGCCTTCGACAGTTTCGTCGTTGAGGCCGAGGTTCAGCACCGTATCCATCATGCCCGGCATCGACGCGCGAGAGCCCGAGCGCACCGAGACAAGCAGCGGGTTCGCAGCGTCGCCGAAGCCCTTGCCCGACTTTCTCTCAAGCGCGCTCATCGCGGCAACGACCTGGGTCGAAAGCTCAGCCGGATAGTTGCGCTTGTTCTCGTAGAACTCGGTGCAGACTTCAGTGGTGATGGTGAAGCCTGGCGGCACGGGCAGCCCGAGGTTCGACATCTCGGCCAGGTTCGCGCCCTTGCCGCCGAGCAGCGTCTTCATCGACGCATCGCCCGCGCTCTCGCCGCCGCCGAACCCGTAAACCCACTGCTTCGTTTGGGTTTTGGAATTCATCGCGCTAGCCTTCGATTTTTGAGAAATCCGCCACAGCGGACAGCGCTTCGCGTAACCGAGAGAGCAGCAAAAGTCTATTGCGGCGCAGCATGGCGTCTTCGGCGTTGACGAGGACCTGTTCGAAGAAGGCGTCGACCGGCGCGCGCAGCTGGCTGAGCGCCTTCATCGCTTGCGCGAACTCTTCCTTCTCCACCGCGGCGCGCGCGGCGGGGAGCGCCTTCTCCAGCGCATCGTAAAGCGCCTGCTCTGCCGGTTCTTTAAGCAACTTGGCGTCGAGACCGGCGGCAAGATCGGCGTCGCTGAGGCCTTTGCCCTTCTTCTCTTCCGCCGCCAGAATGTTCGCCGCGCGCTTGTAGCCTGCGAGCAAGTTCGCGCCGTCTTCGGTTTTCAGGAACGCATCGAGCGCTTCGACGCGCGCGACGATGCGCACGAGATCGTCGTCGCCGAGTGCGAACACGGCATCGACGAGATCGTGGCGCTTGCCCTGATCGCGGAGTTGGACCGTGAGGCGGTCTGCTAGGAAGGCGAGCAGGTTTGGAAACCACTCTTGCCGCCCCCGCCTACGAGCAACATCTTTGAAATCGTCAGCATCGGCGGACTTTCCGAGTACGCGTCTATCCGCGCGGTCGAGGATGAAACAGCCGCGTTCTTCGATTTCCTTCATCCGGGCGAGGTCTTCCGTATCACCCCATCGCTCGCTCTCGAGCCGATCACTCTCGAGCCAGAACTCAACTGTGTGATCAGTGTGCACCTCGTGAACTTTCGCCGACCTTCCGGAAGTGAACAACTGACCGACAGCGAAGAAGTCCGCCATATCAACTTGATCGGAGATCGATGTACGCACACCCGATTCCAAGAACACGCGAATTAGGCCCAGCGCCGCGCGACGAAGACCGTACGCGTCACTAGACCCGGTGGGCCTCTCGTCTACTGCCCAAAACCCGATCAGCGTATCGAGCTTATCCGCGAGCGCGAGCGTCACTGCCACCTTATCCGCCGGCACACGATCATTGGGCCCAAGCGGGCGATAGTGATCTTCGATCGCGGCCGCGACGCTGGCGTGGTTGCCCTTTGTCAGCGCGGAGAGCTGGCGGCCCACCTGCCCTTGCAGTTCGGGGAATTCGCCGACGGTTTCCGTCACCAAATCCATCTTGCAGAGACTGGCGGCTTCGCGCACGAGTTTCGGATCAGCGCCGGTGACGGCGCAGAGTTCTTCCGCCAGCGCGCGCACGCGCTCGACCTTATCCCACACGCTACCAAGCTTTTGGTGGAAGACGATCTTCTGCAGCTTCGCCTTGCGCTCATCGGTGTAGAGCGGCGTTGCGGTGTCGACCTTCCAGAAGAATTGCGCATCGTTCAAGCGCGCCGAGAGCACGCACGCGTTACCGGCGGCGATGGCTTTGCCGCCATCCTTGGCTTCGATGTTCGCGACCACGATGAAGTGCGGTGCGAGCTCCTTCGCCTTCGGATCGCGCACGGCGAAATACTTTTGGTGCGTGCGCATCGAAAGCCGGATCACTTCGCCTGGCAGATTGAGGAAGTCGCGGTCCATTTCGCCCAGCAACACGACCGGCCACTCAACCAGCCCCGCCACCTCTTCAAGCAGGCCGAGATCCTCGACCAGCTCCAGCCCCTTCGCAGCGCAGAGCTTCTTGGCTTGTTCGAGAATGATGGTCTTGCGCTCCTCGCGCTCGATCAGAACTTTCGCGCCGCGCAGCTTCGACGCGTGATCGGCCGCGCTCGTCACCGGCATCGCTTCCGGCGCGTGAAAGCGATGGCCCCAGGTCACGGCTTCGGCGCCAACGCCTTCAACCGCGATCTTCACGGCCTTGCCGTCGAAAACACAGCAAATGTTGTGCAGCGGGCGCACCCAGGTGAGATCGCTCGATTGCGAACGCATCTGCTTCGGCCACGGAAACGCGCGGATGATCTCCGGCGTGATCTCCTGCACGATCTCCGTCGTCGCGCGCCCCGCGCGCTCGATCTTGGCGACGTAGAACGAGCCTTTCTTATCCTCGACGATCTGCGCTTGATCGATTGAGGTGAGGCCCGCGCCTTTGAGGAAGCCTTGTAGCGCCTGCTCCGGCGAGCCGACGCGTGGCCCCTTGCGCTCTTCGTTCACGTCCGCGGCTTTCGCCGGCAGATCATCAATGAAAAGGCCGAGGCGTCGCGGTGATGAGAACGTCTTGATCGCCTTCGCGTCCAAGCCCGCCGCCTTCAGCTTCTCACTAAACGCGCGCGCCAAATCCTCCTCCGCACGCTTCTGCATGCGCGCGGGGATTTCTTCCGAAAAAAGTTCGAGCAGGAGTTGGGGCATTAGCTTTGCCCCTCCGCCCATTGCTGCGCACAACCCTTCGCCAGGTCACGCACCCGCGCGATGAAGCTTTGGCGTTCGGTGGGACTCACCACGCCCCGCGCATCCAGCAAATTGAACAAGTGCGATGCCTTCAGCGTGTAGTCGAACGCCGGCAGCACATTGCCCTCTTTCAGCAAGCGCGCCGCAGTCGCCTCCGCATCGCCGAACCAGCGCAGCACCATCTCGGGATCGCTGAGTTCGAAATTGTAGCGCGACTGTTGCTTCTCGTTTTCAAGAAAGATGTCGCCGTAGGTCACCGGGTATTCGCTATCGGGATCGTTGAACGGCAGATCGTAAACCCGATCGACGCCGAACACGTACATCGCCAAGCGCTCGAGCCCGTATGTGAGTTCGCCGCTGACTGGTCGCACATCCAAGCCGCCGACTTGTTGGAAGTAAGTGTATTGCGACACTTCCATCCCGTCGCACCAGACTTCCCAGCCGAGGCCCCAGGCGCCGACAGTCGGGTTTTCCCAATCGTCCTCGACGAAGCGAATGTCGTGCAGCAGCGGATCGATGCCGATGCGCGCGAGCGAGTTGAGATAGAGCTGCTGCAGATCCGGCGGGTTCGGCTTCAGGATCACCTGGAATTGGTAATAGTGCTGCAGGCGGTTCGGGTTCTCGCCGTAACGCCCATCCTTGGGACGACGCGAAGGCTGAACGTAAGCCGCGCGCCACGGCTTTGGCCCCAACGAGCGCAGCGTGGTGGCCGGATGCAGTGTGCCGGCGCCGACTTGCTCATCATACGGCTGCAGGATCGCACAGCCCTGCTCAGCCCAGTAAGTCTGGAGCGTCAGGATCACGTCCTGGAAGCAACGAGGCGCTCTGTGGGCCATGGGCAGGACGCCTAAAGGCGCCCGCACCCATGATCAAGGCTGGCGATCAACAGACGACGCCCAGTTTTCGGCTATTCCGCAGCTTGCGCGACTTCGTCGGCGTTGAAAATTTGTTCGATCGGCAAGCCGAAAATGGCGGCAATCTTGAACGCGAGCGGCAGCGACGGATCGTATTTGCCGGTCTCGATCGCATTCACGCTTTGACGTGAGACGTCGAGTTTGTCGGCCAGATCCGCCTGGCTCCAGTTGCGCTCAGCGCGCAGGACCTTGAGGCGGTTTCTCATTTGTATCTCAGATGCAAGACGACCGACGCCACACTCCAAACGATGCAGAACACAGGAAACACAAACATAAAGGAGATGTCTGGAAACCCGGCCAAGTCTTCGAGCTGGCCATAAGCGAGCGTCCCGAAGGCGATGACCGCGGCAGCGATCACCACGGCTTCACTCGACACCCGGCGCTCGAATTCATCGGTGGCGCGCATGTATCGGAGCTGCACGCTTAGCATCAGCACCGCCGGCGCGATCGGCGCGACCGCCAGCAACGCCGAGACCCATTGCGGGGGGTCAAAAAACTTGATCGCCATGCTGGAGCCAAAAACGGCCGCGACATACACAAGCCCGACGCCCAGCATTTCGCTGAAAAGCCGCACAGTGGCACGCTCTCTGGCGCGTTCAGTGTCAGTGGTCATGGGGGCCATCCTTCACCTTGAATTTCGGTTTCATTTGTATCTGAGTTGCACGATGCAGAGCGCGACGCCCCACGAGCCGATCAAAATCGGCAGCACCCAGATCAGCGGCAGATGCGGAAAGCCCGCCCACTCTTCGAGGAAGCCGTAGGTGAAGGTGCCAAAGCCGGTGACGCCGGCGGCGATCATCACCGCTTCGCTTTGAATACGGCGCTGAAACTCATCGATGCCATTCACGAAGGTGATGTACGCGCGCAGCATCATCAGCGCCGGCAAGATCGGCACGATCGCGGCGATCACGATCACCCAGTGCGGCAGATCCATCCCCGTCGCGTACGCGCCAGCAAACACCACGGCTGCGTAGAGAAGCGAAGCGATGATTATCTCGCGCGCATAACGCTGCGCGACGGGTTTCAGTTTATCGGGCACGTGCTCGATCATGGTGATCCTCAAAATGTGAGCGTGACGGCGAATGCATCGTGGCTAATGCGGAGCGACGCGCCGTCGGGTTCGAGCGCCAGGGTCACTTCAACTGGCTGCCCCGCGTGCCGGACCGGCGCAGAGCGCTCGTCGCTGCTCGTCGCCACGCAAATGGCGACCACAATCGCGACTACTACGCCAAAGCTCCAACGACCCCGCATCAAACCCTCCGTCAAGCGACCTTGTCTGCTTGTAAGGCTAACTTGACATCACTAACCGTCATTGTCAAGTGACCTTGTCTAAAAGGTTGCTGTGCTTGACGTTTGCGCCGCGCAACGAATCCGGACCATCTTCCGGACATGGGGATTTGCGGGATCGACGAGGCGGGGCGCGGGCCCTGGGCGGGGCCAGTGGTGGCCGCGGCCGTCATCCTGCCTGCCAAGAAGCGTCCGAAAGGTCTGGCTGACTCCAAGCAATTGTCCGCTGAAGCGCGCGAGGCCTTGGCGCATGCCATCCGCGCCTGCGCCATTGTCGGCGTTGGCATGGCGAGCCCCGAGGAGATCGACCAGATCAACATCCTGCAGGCCACATATCTTGCGATTCGCCGCGCTTTTGACGGGCTGTCCGAGCGCCCGGTCGCGGCCTTGATCGATGGTAATTCCGCGCCGGAGCTGCCGTGCCCGATCGAGATGATCATTGACGGCGACGCCTATGTGGCTTCGATCTCGGCAGCATCAATCATCGCCAAAGTCGAGCGCGACCGCATGATGGTCGAGTTCTGCGCGCAGTACCCGGGCTACGCCTTCAGCAAGCACAAAGGTTACGGCACGCCCGAGCATCAGCGGGCCCTGTCTGAATTCGGACCCTGCCCGATCCATCGCCGCAGCTTCAAGCCGGTGCGCGACGCTTTGGGCGTCGCCGCATAACCCGGGCGCCGTTTACAAGGCCAAGCGCCACACTATGTTTCGCGCCATGACTGGGGACGACACCAAACTAACGCGCGCCGACACATCCGCGCCTGCCGTCTGGCTGATTTGCGGGGCAATCTACGCCGTCTTCATGGCGCTTATCTTCATCGCACCTGACATTCTGAAGGGCCCACAAACCGCATTGGGCCGCGATTGGGAGCTTGGCCTGATCGAGACTTCGCAAAACATCGTCCTGCTGATCGCGCTTGTGCTTGCGGTTCTGCTGGCGTTTCGCGCGCGGGATCGCGGGTTGCGCCTCTGGGCGATCGCCATCGCCTTGGGCACGCTCTTCGTGCTTGGCGAAGAGATCAGCTGGGGCCAGCACTATTTCGGCTGGGCGACAGGCGATCTGTTTGCGCGCATCAACGATCAGAATGAGACCAACCTTCATAACACCGAAGGCGGCTGGTTCGATCAGAAGCCGCGCGCGATATTGTTGCTGGGCATGATCCTTGGGACAATCGTGCATCCGCTGGTAAAGCGCTTCCGCAAGGGACGCGGCCTCTTTGATAGACCGTGGTGGCTGGCGCCGACCGTGGCGTCGCTGCCGCCAGTGGTGTTTGCGCTGATTGCAGGCCTGCCGAAGGCCATCGACAAATTGAACGACGACCTGAACTTGTATTCGTTCTCGCTGCAAGCGGCGTTGAACGAAATCCGCGCAAGCGAGTTTCAGGAGATATTTCTCTACATCTTTTTCATCACCTACACCGTGTCGCTGCTGGAGCGGCTGCCAGCGAAGCTCTCCGCGTGAAAAATAAACATGGTTAACGGTCGCGGACTCTTGATTCGCGGCAGTCGTCAAGCGAGGATTCCCCTGCTCTCGGGGGACCAATGGCGCGCCACTTCAAAGACAAGATCATCGAAGGCGACTGCATCGAAGAAATGCGCAAGCTGGTCGATGGCAGCGTAGATCTCGTCTTTGCAGATCCGCCATATTTCATGCAGCTCGGCGGCGCGCTGACGCGCCCAGATCAATCGAACGTCGATGGCGTGGATGACGAGTGGGACAAGTTCGCCGACTTCGCCGCCTATGATGCCTTCACGCGCGATTGGCTGATACAAGCACGCCGCGTGCTGAAGCCGAACGGCGCGATCTGGGTGATCGGCTCGTATCACAATGTCTTCCGGCTCGGCGCCGCGATGCAGGACATGGGATTTTGGATTCTGAACGACATCGTCTGGCGCAAGACCAACCCGATGCCGAACTTCAAGGGCACGCGCTTCACCAACGCACACGAAACTCTGATCTGGGCCGCGCGTTCAAAGGAAGCGAAATACACCTTCCACTATGACGCGCTGAAAATGCTCAACGACGATCTGCAGATGCGCTCCGATTGGACGCTGCCGATCTGCACTGGCGTGGAACGGCTCAAAAACCGCGAAGGCCGCAAGCTCCACTCGACGCAAAAGCCAGAAGCCTTGCTGCACCGCGTCGTCCTCGCCACCACCAAGCCGGGCGAGGTCATCCTCGATCCCTTTTTCGGCACCGGCACCACGGGTGCGGCCGCCAAGCGCCTCGGCCGCCACTACATCGGCATCGAGCGCGACGCCGAATACGCCGAAGGCGCTCGCGCACGGTTGAAGAAAATTAAACCAACTTCGATCGAAGATTTGGCCGTGACCAGATCAAAGAAAGAGGAGCCGCGCGTGCCATTCGGTCAAGTCATCGAAGCGGGCTTCATTCATCCCGGCGCCTGGCTGGTCGCGCCAAACGGCAAACGCGCGCGTGTGCGCGCCGACGGCTCGCTCGCGCTGGGCGATGCAACCGGCTCGATCCACCGCATCGGCGCCCTCGCCTCGGACGCGCCGGCCTGCAACGGCTGGACCTTCTGGAGCTTGGAAACCAAGCAAGGCCCGAAGCCGATTGACCTTTTCCGCCTGGAAATCCGCCGCCAAATGGCGATGGGGCCAGCTGCTTAAGCGTCAGCCGCGCGCATCTGATTGACCCCTCGCTTCGCTGTGGCACAAACGCGCCTCCATGGCGGACAAGCATGAACTTCTGAACGTCGAAGCGGCGCTGGCGAAAGCGGAGCTAATGGCGGCGCTGTCGGACGCGACGCGGGCGCGCTTGGCCAAACAAGGCACGCCCTGCACCGTGGAACCCGGCAAGCTCCTCTTCGCCAAGGGCGACAAGGGCGACGCGCTTTACGTTTTGCTTGAAGGTGAAGTCGAAGTGCGTTCCTCGACCGAGGCCGGCAAGGACGTGCGCATGGCGTCTCTAAAGCCGCCTGCTTTGATTGGCGAGATGGCGGTGCTCGATGGCGGTGTGCGCTCCGCCGACATCTGCGCCATCCGCAAATCCCGCTTCCTCCGCATTCACCGCGACCAGGCGCTTGCGGCGTTGGAGTCGGAACCGAAGGCGCTGTTGAAGTTGCTTGCAGAAATGAGCCGCCGCCTGCGGACCGCGGATGCCGCGATCGAAGACGCACACACGCTCGACCTCGGCGGCCGCCTTGCGCTGCGCCTTTTGGAAGAGGCCGGTGACAGCAATTCAGTGACGCTGACGCAGACCGAGATCGCCCGCCGAATCGGCGCCAGCCGCGAAAAAGTCAATCGCAAGCTGCACGAATGGGTCGATGAAGGCTGGATCAGCATGGGCCGCGCCGGGATCAAGATGATCGCGCGCGACAAGTTGAAGGCCTTGATCCAGGAATCTCGCGCGACCTAAGCACTCACATGCGCGTGGCCGTCGACAAGGTCAGGCTAACGCTGTGCATCGGCGCCGTTGCAAAAGTCGCGTCATGCTGAGCCCGTCGAAGCACGACGGGCACGCCGCGCGTGCGGCGGGCGATCGCCCCGCACCAATGGAGCGAGCGTCGATCTCCTGCAGGAAATCATCGCAGGGCGCTTCTACCGACCGTTCGACCCCAGCGTGCTGCAACGCAATGCGAACCGCTTCCCAGCGTGCCCTTGCTGACGGTGGAAGACGTGTTCCTCAGTTGGCGGGACACCAACCAGATGCACTTCCGCGATGGCGGCGTGTTCGACCAAATCCGCGCGCACCCTTAACGTCGCGCGCGACACTAGTGCGCTTGCCCGCTCCTCGCGTTGGCGTTACGGCGCCTTCAACACATTTGGGGACGGACTCATGATCAAACGGCGCACTGTGCTTGCGGCAACCCTTGCGGCTCCCGCTCTTTCGGCCTGCGCAACCACGGATCTGCGTAGCTCGTTGCCATCGCTGCCGCACGACACCCAATCTTATGCCAAGCCAGATGAAGCGCGTGTGCTGCACGTCTCGCTCGATGTGCGCGCGGACTTTGAGCGCAAAGTTATTTCCGGTGCGTGCACACTCAGCATCGCAGCGCGCGAGAATGCACGCGAAATTGTGCTCGATGTGAAAGGCCTGAACATCGGCGTTGTCACCGCCGACGGCCATTCGCTGCCGTTCACGATTGGCGCAAGCGACGAGACGCGCGGCGCGCCGATGACGATCCAGCTGAACGGCGCGCGCGAGATCAAAATTATCTACGAGACGTCGCCCGACGCCGAGGCGCTGCAATGGCTCACGCCTGCGCAAACCGCGAGCGGCAAGCAATTTCTGTTCAGCCAAGGCCAATCCATCCTCACGCGCACCTGGGCGCCGACGCAGGACAGCCCGGGCATTCGCCAAACCTACGACGTACGCTTGGTGGCGCCCGAAGGTCTAAAAGCGGTGATGAGTGCCGAGATGCTGACACCGGACGGCGAACCAGCCGAGGGCGGACGCGCTTTTCGTTTCCGCATGCGCCATCCGGTGCCAATTTATCTCATGTCGCTCGCCGTCGGCGATCTGGTGTTCGGCGCCGTTGGCCCGCGCACCGGCGTCTGGGCCGAACCTACAGTGCTTGAGCGCGGTCTCTACGAATGCGCCGACATGGAAGCGATGGTGCGCACAGCCGAGGCGCTCTACGGCCCTTATCGTTGGGGGCGCTACGACGTGCTGATCCTGCCGCCGTCATTCCCGTATGGCGGCATGGAAAATCCGCGCCTCACCTTCCTTACACCGACGTTCCTCGCAGGCGATCGCTCCTTGGTGTCGCTGATCGCGCACGAACTGGCGCACTCCTGGTCGGGCAATCTCGTCACCAACGCAGTGTGGACGGATAGTTGGCTCAACGAGGGCTTCACCTCCTACTTCGAGAACCGCATCACTGAAGCGCTTTACGGCGAAGAGCGCGCGAAGATGGCGCAAGTGCTCGATTGGGCCGGCATCCAAACGGCAATCCGCGCGCTGCCGCCGGCATACCAATGCCTACACCTGCCCACCGACGTCGATAGTGACGGCGACACCAGCGCCATCGTTTACGACAAGGGCGCACTCTTCTTGCGCACCATCGAGCGCATCATGGGCCGCACGCGCACCGACGCCTATTTGCGCTCCTACTTCGATCGTTACGCCTTCCAGCCGATGACGACCGAGAAATTCCTCGCCGACTTCCGCGAACGCGCGGTGCGCGGCGACGAGGCAATCGAGCAAACCCTTCAACTCGACGCTTGGGCCTACGAGCCCGGCCTGCCGTCAAATGCGCAAGCGCCTCAGTCGGAAGCCCTGGATCGCGTCGATGCCGCCGTGGCGGCGTTCAACTCTGGGGGCGCGCCTGATGCAGCATTGTGGAACGGTTGGGTTACCCAAGAGCGTCAGCGTTTCCTGCAATCGCTGCCGCGCGAACTGCCGCGCGCGCGCCTCGATGGGCTCGAAACAGCATTCCTTCTCAACGCCACCGGCAACAACGAAGTGTTGTTCAACTGGCTCGAACTGGTTGTGAACAATAGCTACGAGCCCGGCGTGCCGTCGCTGACGCATTTCCTGACCAGCCAAGGCCGCGGCAAGTTCGTGCGCCCACTCTATCGCGTACTGATGACGAAGGGAGATTGGGGCCGGCCGATCGCGCGGCGCATCTATGCGCAAGCGCGCCCGATGTATCATCCGATCGTCGCCGCAGCGGTGGATCGGCTTGTGACGCCGTAACGCGACGTTTCGGGGCCCGCGTCGGCCTTCGACTATTTAGGCGCCGGCATCAAAATTGGCGTCACCCTGAGCTTGTCGGACGCCACTCGGCATCGACTTCCCTAGTGGCGTTGGAAATACGCGCAGCGCGTGACCACCGTCACTGCCACCCACACAGCGCGCGCCTACTTTCTCTTCATCGAACACGGGGAGAGACGAACATGACGACCGCACTCACAACCAAGTTTGCAAGCCTGGCGCTGGCCGCGATGCCTCCTTCCTGCAGCGCTCGCCACCTTGAACCAAGCTGCACAGATCGTCGCCTAAGAGCCCTAAGCGACGATCACTCAAGCAAGGACGCGGAGTGCTCCCCTCCGCGTCCTTCGCTTTTCGCGGGACGCCAAGGCGTAAGCCGCGGACGCCAACGCGGCACGTTGTCGAAATAGGCCCTGTACTCGTCCGGAAAATCGCGCGCTAGTCGCGGCTCTTCGTAATGAATAACGAACATGAAGAACGCCAACGCGATCGTGACGCCGTAGGCGATCAAATCCGCCGACGCGAACAACAAAGACTGCCCGAAGATCAGCGCTGTCACCGCCACATACATCGGATTGCGCACGCGCGCATAAGCGCCGCTAACGACGAGCGTCGTGGTCGGCGCGATCGGCGCGGGCGTGCCCGCGCCCTTGGTCGCAAAGCGCGCGAAGCACTCGATCAGCAGCGCCAGCGACAACGCAATCAACACGCCGCCAGCAATCGAAACATCAAGGCTCGCGCCTTCGCCAAAACGCCAGTGCGTGATCAGCCAAGGCACGACTCCCGCAACCGTGCCTGGCGCCATGACGAAGAACGCGGCCGAGCCGATCAGCGCCTCGTTGTGATTCATCTCGCTCATGCCTTGGCCGAAGCTGACGCCGCATCGCGGCGCGCGATGCTCTCAGCCGGCCACTCAGCTTTCATGTCGTAGAAAATATCGAATGCCCGTTGGCCCTCAGGGATGCGCACCCACGGCACTTTGCTCTTCGTGAAAATATGCGCGTCCGGCTCGATCGCGTGCGGCGTATCCAATGTCGAAACGCGCACGAATCGCAGATAAGGCCGCCGCCCGTAGTCGCTCCACAATGCGACCTCGCATTTGGTACAGCGATAGGCGTCATGCCCGCGCCCGCTCGGGCTTGGCATTTCGACTTTGTGCGGCTCGCCGCTCAACATTTCGATACGCGGCGTTTCGATCAGCGCGTTGATGGCGAACGCGCCGCCGCTTTGCTTCTGGCAATCGAGGCAATGGCAGCAATGCGTGAACATCGGCCGCGACGTGAGCTTGAAGCGAACCTCGCCGCAGGAGCAGCCGCCTTCAAAAGAATCACTCATTATTCGCTCCCTTTCTTGGACCGCGTGTCTTCAGACGCGCACGCGAGCGCAAAGGGCCACGCTCCAAGACCGCTTTCTTAAACACAGTCGGCAACGCACTCACATCGCCCCACCAGCCATCGTTCGGCGGCGCCGTTTCGGCAGAATATACATCGAGCGTCAGCGCGAAGTGCGTGAAAATGTGCTCGATCGCGCCGGTCTTTCTCCAATCGCCAGCGACCGGCGCGTGTTTCAGCGCTTCGGCGCGCGGCCACTTCGTGTCGCGCCATTCCGTCGTCGGCAGCGCTGCCATGCCGCCGAGCAGACCCTTGTCCGGCCGGCGCACCAGCCAAAACGCGCCATCGCGCTCGATCCGAAACGCTGCGCCGTAGCGTCGCGGGCGCTCGGCCTTCGCGGCGCGGCGCGGATAAGCTTCAGGCGCCCCCGAGGTATACGCAGCGCACTCGTCCTTCCATGGACACGCCGCACATTTCGGCGAACGCGACGTGCAAACCGTCGCGCCCAGATCCATCAGGGCTTGCGCCCAATCGCCAGGGCGATCTGCCGTCACCAGTTCGCTGGCCAGCCTGCGCAGCTCCGGCTTCGCGTCCGGCAACGGCGTCTCCACCGCATGCAAACGCGCGACCACCCGCTCGACATTGCCATCGACAACATTCGTCACTTCATCGAATGCGATCGCAGCGATCGCCGCAGCCGTATATGGCCCGACGCCTGGCAGCGTGCGCCAACCAGCCTCGTCGCCCGGCGCGCCGAGCGACGCCATCTTCTGCGCCGCCGCATGGAGGTTGCGCGCCCGCGAGTAATAGCCAAGCCCGGCCCACGCTCCGAGCACGTCATCTCGCGGCGCCGCGGCCAGCGCCTCGACTGTCGGCCACCGCTCCAAGAATCGCGCGAAATACGGAGCGACTGCGGCCACCGTCGTCTGCTGGAGCATAATCTCGGAGAGCCAGACCCGGTAACAATCCGGCCGGCCTTCACGCAGCCGCCAGGGCAGATCGCGCCCCTCGCGATCGTACCATTTAAGCAACGATTTCCGTAACTTATCCCTAACTGCCTGGCTCTTCTCCACAGGCTTAGGTCGTTTTTGAGCAAACGCGGGCATGGGTCGTCTTTACCCTTTGTTCATGGCTTTACGATTCGCTCAACGGTCCATGTCACTGCGCGACCGCTTCCGTGCGGCTGAGGACGCGTTCCTCGGTCCCAAAGCCGCCAGCCCCTCTGAGGGTCAGGCGTCGCAGGCGCTGTCGGCGAACCGCGGCCGCAAGAGCGTGGCCCCGCCGCCGACCACCAACAAGGCCCTTGCAGCGGTCCTGCGTCCGCTTTTGAAGGACACCGGGTTAGGCCTAGCCGACATGAAGCGCCGCTGGCGCGACATTGCTGGCGAAAGCTTCGCCCGCGCTACACCTGTGAAATTGGCGGCCGGAACCCTGACTATCCATGTTCCGAGTGCTCTCGCGCCCTTCCTCCAGCAACAGACGCCCCTCCTGGTGGAGCGTCTCCGCACCGCTGGGGCTAAGGTGAAGGCCATCCGCGTCGACCACCGCGCCCCGCCCCGCCCCGCCGCGCAGCCTCCTAACGTCCGCCCCCTCCAAAAGCCGCTGAACCAGGCCGAGGAGGCCGCTCTGGCGCAAACCCTTGACCCAGCCTGCGACCCTGGCCTGAGATCGGCCCTGCTGCGCCTGGGCCGCGCGGTGAAGCAGGGCTAGAGGTTTCCTCCGCTTCAAAAAAACTCTATGCCTCCCGGCCAATCTGGAGGTTACGCATGGTCGTGTTTGGACGCCGGAATTTGCTTTTGGGCGGGGGCGCGCTGGCCGCTCTGAGCGTTGCTGGCTGTGGCGGCGCCGCCGGCGGCGCTGGTGGCCCAACGCCTGACGACATGGCGATCGGCAATGCGGACTCGGGCGTCACCCTGATCGAATACGGCTCCTCGATGTGCAGTCATTGCCGCGAGTTTGAAGAGACCGTCTTCGAGCAATTGAAAACCAATTACATCGACACAGGCAAAATTCACTTCGTCTTCCGTGAGGTGCTGGCGCCAGTCGATCCGCAACGTGTCATCCCGACCATCGCGCTCGCCGAATACCAGGTTGCGCGCTGCAACAACGCGACGCCCGAACAATATTTCAGCCGCCTGGGTGTGATGTTCGAACAACAACCGGCGATGTTCCAGGCCGGCTCGCGCCAAGGCATCGAAGCGAAGCTGGTCGAGATCGGCGCCGCCGCTGGTCTCTCGCGTGAGGTAGTTATGGCCTGCATCGCCGATCCGGCCGGCGCTGAGCGCATGCAACGCCTCGGTGAACTCGCGACAAATGATGGTGTCACCGGTACGCCAATGTTCTTCCTCAACGGCACGAAGCTCGAAGACCCGGCCGTCATGACCTACGACGGCATGGCGGCGGCGCTCGACGCAGCGATCGCAGCCCGCAGCTAACCAGGAGAGGCGCGGCTCCCGTGCACATCACAGAGCTGCGCCTCCTTGGCTTCAAGAGCTTCGTCGATCCGGCGCGCGCGCCAATCGAGCAAGGCCTGACGGGCGTCGTCGGCCCGAACGGCTGCGGCAAATCCAATCTGCTCGAAGCGGTGCGTTGGGTGATGGGCGCGACCAGCGCCAAGTCCATGCGCGCCGCCGACATGGACGATGTGATCTTCTCCGGCACCGCCGCACGCCCGGCGCGGGAGCACGGCGAAGTCACGGTCGTTCTCCACGCTGCGCGTGGCCGCGCCCCGGCGCCCTTTCAGAACGAAGACGTTCTCGAGATCACCCGCCGCATTCGCCGCGGACTTGGCTCCACCTATCGGATCAACGGCAAGGAAGTGCGCGCCAAAGACGTGCAGCTTCTGTTTGCCGACGCTGCAACCGGCGCCAACTCGCCTGCCCTCGTCCGCCAAGGACAGATCAACGAACTCATCTCCGCCAAGCCGCAGAACCGCCGCCGTATTCTCGAAGACGCTGCAGGTATCGCTGGCCTGCACGCGCGCCGTCATGAAGCGGACCTGAAGCTCAAGGCGGCTGAGACGAATCTCACCCGTCTCGATGAGGTGCTGGCCGATATCGAGGCCCAAGCAGCGAACTTGAAGAAGCAAGCGCGTCAAGCCGAGCGCTATCGCGGCCTTGCGCAAACACTGCGCGAAACCGAAGCACTGCTGCTGCATCGCCGTTGGACCGAGGCGCGCGAGCGCGAGGCAGACGCACTAGCGCATTTGCGCGAAGCTGAACGCGCGGTTGCGCAGGCCGCTGCCGAAGCCAGCGCCGCCGAACGCGGCGCGGCGGAACTACGCGAAGGGCTGGGCCCGCTACGCGAACAGGAAATGATCGCCGCCGCTGTACTACGCCGCCTCGAAGGCGTGCGTGTTGGCCTCGAGCGCGATTTGGCCGAAGTGCAAGGCGTCATCGAACGCAGTGATTCCGACGCCAAACGCAATCGCGACGAGGTAGAACGGCTCGAAGCGCTGAAGCAAGACGCGCAAACCGCGCTTTCGCGGCTTACCGAAGAATCCACGTCCCTCGGCGCCGGTGATGGGCACAAATCCCAGGCTGCGCTGAAGGTCGCGCAAGATGTCGAAGCTGCCG
>JANNFK010000009.1:0-61234 GCA_031379735.1 Caulobacteraceae bacterium
GCGGCCGAGACTGGATCGATCGCCATTTATTTATCTCCGGAGAAGATCAAGCGCGCGCGAGGTCATCGTGCGCGCGGCTTCGATCATGTTGAGGTTTGCTTCGTAGGCCCTCGTCGCTTCGCGCAGGTCCATCATCTCGACGAGCGTGTCGACGTTCGGCAGGTGCACGTAGCCGCGTTCGTCCGCGGCAGGGTGGGAGGGGTTATACTCCTCCCGGAAATTGCTCATGTCGTTCACTGCGCCAGTCACTTCGACGCCCCGCGCGCCGGAGGCCAGCGTTGTGCTTTCCAGCAGCGGAATGCGGCGGCGGAACGGATCTTCGGTCGGGCTCGCGCCGGTAGAATTGGCGTTGGCGATGTTTTCCGCCGCGATGCGCATCCGCACCGTTTGTGCGCGCATGCCAGAAGCGGCGGCGGAGATCGCGGCACTGATGTCGGTCATCTGTTATCTTCCCGGCGCGCGCGCGGCCAAGCGCACGAGTTCCAGGCCCTTCTGGTAAAGCGCAATGCCCGTCTCGAACTCCATCCGCGTCTCGGCGGCGCGCGCCATCTGCTCTTCGAGCACGACTGCGTTGCCATCGATGGTGGTCTCAGAATCGTCGCGGGTGACGACATGGGTTGCGCCAGAGCCGCCGCCAGGTTGCATATGCCCGGATTGCGTCCGCGACATCGTCAAGCCCGATCCGCGGCCGGCGGCCGACGCGACCATGCGCTCGAATCCCGACGCATCGACGTCGCGCGGCCGGTAGCCGGGCGTCGATGCGTTGGCAATGTTTTCGGAGATTAGCCGCTGACGCTCGCTCAGTTGATCGAGGCGGGCGCGCAGCAATCCGAAGAAGGGTGTGTTGGCGAGGTCCACTTTGGGTCCGACTCAAGGGCTGCAAACTTTGCCTAGTGGAGCCCAGCGTGGGTTAAGCGCGACTTAATTTCGACGGCGAAAATTAAGACCTCGTTTACCAAACCGGCCCAGCCAGAAGCCTCAACTCCAGAATGGAGGCGTTGGTGGATTTGCTGGATTGGGCGCGCACGTTGTTCGCGCTCATTGCGACTTTGGCCCTGATTGTCGGCGCCGCTTACGCAGCGCGACGGCTCGGCATGCTTCAACCTGGCGGGCCGGGGGTGAAGCGTATGCGTGTCACCGAGACGCTTCTCATCGATACCCGCCGGCGCATGGTCATCGTGCGTGTCGACGAGCGCGAGCATGTGCTGCTGCTGGGGCCGGGCGGCGATCTGGTGGTCGGCGACATGGTGGCGAAGCACCCATCCGCAGCGGGGGAGACGGCGACGTGAGCGAGGCGCGGAAAAAACTCCTTTGGGAAACCGGCTGGGGCAAGGCCGCTTTGATCCTCGGGGCGTCATTGGCGATGTCAATGATGATCGGCGTTGGCGCAGCGTATGCGGCAGCGACCAATCCGACTCTATCACTGAACCTCGGCACCGGGGATGGATTGACCTCGCGCGTACTGCAGTTGGCGGCGCTGATCACGGTGCTGTCGCTAGCGCCTTCGATCATCATCATGACGACCAGCTTCGTGCGCATCGTCGTGGTGCTTTCGCTTCTTCGGACGGCGATCGGTTTGCAGCAAGCGCCGCCGAACGTGGTGATCGTGTCGCTGTCACTCTTCTTAACCGCGTTCGTGATGCAGCCGGTCTGGAACGAGGCTTATCAGGCGGGTATCGGGCCGGTGATGAGCGAGGAAATGCCCTTGGATGAAGCTTTTCCGCGTATCGTGCAGCCGCTGAAGACGTTCATGGTTGGCCAAACTCGTCAGGATGATCTGGCGCTCTTTATCGACATGGCGCGCTTGGAAACACCGCCGACGACGGCGGAAGAGACACCGCTGCGGATTCTCGCGCCGGCGTTTATGATTTCAGAGCTACGGCGGGCGTTCGAGATCGGCTTTATGCTCTTCATACCATTCGTGATCATCGACCTCGTGGTCGCGTCACTCTTGATGGCCATGGGCATGATGATGATGCCGCCAGTGACCGTGAGCTTGCCGTTTAAGCTGATCTTCTTCGTGCTGGTCGATGGCTGGCGCTTAGTGGCGGGTAGTTTGATTGAAAGCTTCAACGCCGGGGCGCCGCCCGGCGGATAGCCTTTACGTGCCCGGTGAGCGCTTAGCGCTCAATTCCGAGATCGGCGATCAACAGGTCTTTGAAGTTGTCGGTCTTGCGACCGAACAGGCCCCTGAAGAAGTTCGATATGGCATTCAGCATGTGTCGCCCCCTGGCAGCAGCAGCAGTACGTTTCCTCTGACGCGTCCTACGTTCGAAACGTTTCATCGTTCCATGCACGTCTGACTCCAGGATGACCTGGATTCGGTATTTTGGATGCGCCCTACGCAAACTGAATCCGAGTGTTGCCGCGCAAGCACATTTTCGCGTGCGGAACTACACAGTTTGGGCGCTTTCGCAGATGTAAGGCCGCGTGCAACCTCGCATTAACCAAGTCGGGTCGACCCCTTGAGGTTAGGCGGCAGAATTTGCCGACCTCGACGGAGACGGCATGTCTGGCGCAGAAGTCCTCGACCTCGGTCGCGATGCAATTTGGATCACGGTTTTGGTGGCCGCAGGGCCGATGATCGTCGGCCTCGTGGTCGGCCTGGTCGTCTCCTTGCTGCAGACGCTGACGCAGATCCAGGAGCAGACCTTGGTGTTTGTGCCGAAGATCCTGGCGATCTTCTTCGCCATCCTGCTCTTCCTGCCGATCATGGGCGGCCTCTTGGGCGGCTTCACCACGCAAATCTTCGAACGCATCGCGGCGTTCTGAATGAAGGGCAGTCCGCAATTGGCAATGGGCAATAGGGGCGCGCTCGCGTCGCCGTGCCCTGCTGCCTGCGCCGCTGAGCGGCGCCGATGAACCTGACGCTCTACGGCGTTGAGATTTGGGCGACCGCGCTGCTGTTCGCGCGGATTGGCGGCATGATCATGCTTCTGCCGGGCTTCGGCGAACCCTCTGTGCCGCCACGCATCAGGTTGGCGTTCGCACTCGCCATGGCGATCGGCATGGGTCCCGCGCTGGCCGACAATGTCCCTCCCGCCGCAGACACAGCCATAGGCATGGCGTTTCAGGTCGGCGGGGAAGCTCTGATTGGCATCATGCTGGGCGGTGCAGCGCGCATGCTGGTCTCTGCGTTGGCGACGGCCGGCCAGATTGTCGGCATGGAAATGGGCATCTCATTCGCGCAGACCGCTGACCCTACCGCGATGGGGTCGGGCCAGCTGATCGCGGTGTTTCTCGGCATCATGGGCGTCGCGCTGATTTTCGCGACCGGCCTGCACCACATGTTTCTGCTCGGCATCGCGGGCTCATATCAAGTCATCTCGATCGGCGGCGCGCCGCCAGTGGGCGACGCCGCCGAACTTGCACTTGATGCCACGGCGACATCGTTCCGAGTTGGTTTTCAGATCGCGGTGCCGCTGCTTGTCGCCGGCATGATGTTCCGCGTCGGCATGGGCGTGCTTTCGCGCTTGATCCCGCAGATCCAAGTGTTCTTCGTGGCGTTGCCCCTGCAAATCATGGGCGGCCTTGCCGTGTTTGCGCTGGGTCTTTCTACCGGCATGCTCATCTGGCTCGACAGTCTCGAGCGTTATGCGACATGGTTGAGGTAAGCGCATGGCGACCGATGACGACGAGAAAACAGAAGAGCCAACACAGCGAAAACTCGATCAGGCGCGCGAGAAGGGCGACATCGTTTATTCGCCTGAGGTGGGCACTGCACTTTCACTCGTTGTCTTAACCGGCATTGTCGCGTTCATGGCGGGGCCGATCGCTTCGCAGATGGCGCACGCTTTCATTGGCTTTCTTGCAACACCTGATCAGTTCTCGACTGAGGGTGCGGCGCTTGAGGCGATCCTTGGTCAGATCGGGCTGAAGCTGCTCGCGATCTTCGGGCTGATGTGTTTGACGCTCGCCGGGGCCGGCGTCGCGGCGCGTTACATTCAGGACAAGCCCACGTTCACCAGCGATAAGCTTCAGCCGAAGCTTGAGAAGCTCAATCCAATAGAGGGTTTCAAGCGCGTCTTCGGCAAAGCTGCGGTTGCGACATTCCTGAAATCACTGGCGAAGCTTGGGGTCGTTGGCGGCGTCATGTTGTGGGCGATGTGGCCGAAGGATTCGACGCTCGAGAACTTGTCGCTTCTCGATCCCGTCGCGTTGCTGCCCTACATTAAGGACCGCGTTGTCGCGATGCTGATGGCGCTGGCGAGCGCCTCGGCTTTGATCGCGATCATCGATTTTGTGGCGACGCGCCAATCCTATATGAAGCGCCAGCGCATGAGCCCGCGCGAAATCAAGGAAGAGCATCGCCAGCAAGACGGCGACCCGATGATCAAGGCAAAGCTGCGCCAGTTACGTATGCAACGCTCGCGGCAGCGGATGATGCAGAACGTGCCGCAAGCGAGCGTCATCATCACCAACCCGACCCACTACGCGGTGGCGCTGAAGTACGACGCAATTTCGACGCCGGCGCCGATCTGTCTGGCTATTGGTGTCGATGCGGTAGCGTTACGAATTCGGGAAGTGGCGGCCGAGCACGACATTCCGATTGTGGAAGACCCGCCGTTGGCGCGGGCCTTGTTCGCGACGGCCGAACTCGATCAGCCCATTCCAAAGGAACATTACGAGGCCGTGGCGAAGGTTATTGGCTTTGTTATGCGCCTATCCCGGCGGCGTGGTCGCCGGCGCAGCAGTTTATGACCGGAGACGCCCTATGGCGGATGGCTTTCCCACAGTCAGCAGCGGTGCTCGTAAAGGCGAATCGGGCTCAATTGCCGATCGAATGACCGATGACACCCACAACCCGGCGCCGCGCAGCAGCGGGCGGCTCGATCCGCTCCAGATATTGTTCTGGTTTTCCGTGGCTGTTGGCCTCGGCGCCGCAGGTGTTGCGCTCACTGCAGGGCAGGCCGTTGGCCAAGCCGGCGCGGTGTTGTTGATCCTGCTCGCGGCGGCGGGCTTGGTGTTGTTTTTCTGGATGTCGCGCGGCGCGGGACGACGGGTAGGTGCGTTTCCGGAGCGCGGTGCGATTGCGGCGAATTCGCTTCTGGGCGGGCGCAATGACTTCGCGTTCGTCGAAGCGCTCGATGAAGCGACGCTGATCACCGATGCGCATCTCTCACCGCTGACGGCGAACCATGCCTATCGCGATATCGCTGAAGCGGCGGGCATTCTGGGCGAGAGCGATCGTCCGCCAATGATGAGCCGCTTGTTCGGCGCCGATCCGATGTTATCGGCGCCGATGTTCCGCTTGTCGAAGGCGGCGCAGCTTGGCCAGACGCGGCGCGAAGAATTGCCGAGCACGTCTTCGATCGCTGGCAGGCACGCGCGCTACGAGGCCTGCGTGGGGCCGATACCGGGCGGGCACGTTTTATGGCGCTTGCGTGAACTCGGCGCCGGCGAACAGCGTGAAGGCACAGACGAAAGCCGTCAGCTCTTCCTTGATGACTCGCCGGTTGGATTTTTCGCCGCCAAGTCGGACGGACAAATCGTCTACATGAACCGCTCGCTGCGCGCGGTGCTTGGACTGGGCGACGATCCGCAATTGCTGCGGGTCAAGGATATGATCAAGGAAGACGCGAGCCGGTTGATCCGCCGCGATCGCCGCGGCTTTGGCCCGTCGCGCGCGAAGGTGACGCTGAAGGGCGTCGATGGCCAGGAAACGCAAGCCAGCATCCTGAGCTTCGTGCCGCTGGATGATATCGACGGCGCGCTGCGCGGTCTGGTGTTCTTCTCCGACGCGGAATCGCCGGAAGGTTCGACGCCGGTGCGGACGGTGGATGTGTCGAGCGCTGATGGCGTGTTCGCGCAAGCGCCGTTTGGCGTCGCGGTGCTCGACGGCATCGATCCGGCTTCGGCGGCTGTGTTGGATTCAAACGCCTCGCTGATGGAAATGACGCAAGGCCGCTCGACGCCGAGCGCTGCGTTCGCAGATTTGTTCGATGCCTCCGAAGGTCCGGCGCAATTGGCGCATCGGTTGCGCCAGGCGATGAACGATCCGATCGAGATTACGCTGGCGACTGTGCCGCCGACGGCGGTCCACGTGCAGCTGGCCCGCGGCGCCGATGGGCGGGCGCTGGCGTACGTCACCAATGTCACCCAACAGCGCGAACTCGAGACGCGTTTGGCGCAGTCCGAAAAGATGCGCGAGATCGGCGAGCTTGCAGCCGGCGTTGCGCACGACTTCAACAATTTGCTGACCGTGGTGATGCAGACGTGCTCGTATCTGCTGCGCCGCCATCCCATTGGCGATGCGGACTATCCGATGCTGAAGGAGATCGCCGATCACGCGACGACGGCGAAGGAGCTTTCTGAAATGTTGCGCGCTTATGCGCGTCAGCAGAACTTCGCGCGCGAAGTGTTTGACGTCGGCGATTTCCTCGGCTCGAAGCAGGAGCTGATCCGCCGCGTCATGGGTGCGGCGGTCCAGACAGAAATCCGCCACGGCCGCGATCTGCCGTACGTGAAGGTGGATAAGACGCAGCTTGAGCGCGTGATCGTGAATCTCGCCACCAATGCGCGCGATGCGATGACGCCGAAGGGCTCGCCGATTGCGCGCGACGGCAAGCTGGTGGTGCGGACGTCGGTGATCGAAGCAGCGGCGGCGCGCGCCATGGGCCACACGCCGATGGAAGACGGCAAATACGTCCTGATCGAAGTCGAGGACACAGGCGGCGGCATCAATCCGGAGCACGCTGCAAAGATCTTCCGCCCGTATCACTCGACCAAGGAAGCCGGCAAAGGCACGGGGCTGGGGCTCGCGACCAGCTACGGCATCATCAAACAATCGGGCGGCTATATCTTCTTCACCTCGAAGCTCGGTGTCGGCACGACGTTCCGCATCTTCCTGCCGGAATACATCCCGACCCAAGAAGAGCTGGACGACATCGCTGCGAAGGAACGCGCTTTGATTGCGCCGCAATCGAAAGACGTGTCGGGCCGCGGCAAGATTTTGTTCGTGGAAGACCTCGTGCCAGTGCGCCGCGCGACGGTGCGCAATCTGAAGGAGTGCGGCTACGAAGTGGAAGAGGCGGGCGACGGCCAAGAAGCGCTCGACATCATGACGGCCAAGCCCGGCGCGTTCGACATCATCATCTCCGACGTCTCGATGCCGATCATGACCGGCCCCGAAATGCTGCAAGAAGCCGACCCCGCGATGATCGGCAACGCCAAGGTGCTCTTCCTCTCAGGCTACGCGCCCGAGAGCTTCAGCGATTTGCTGGAGAATTATCCGGTGCACTATATGTCGAAGCCGGTGACGATGGAGCAGCTTGTCGGGCGGGTGAAGGAGCTGCTTTCGGCGGCTTAAGACTCGTTCTTTGCCATCCCTTGTCCCGAACCTGCAGAGGGGAGCGGACAGGCAAACCCAGTGACTAAGAACATCCTTCGACGTTCTGAATGCTTGGCCCGCCCGCGTGGACGGCGGTGACGGCGCCTTCGGCATTGGTTTCGTAGCGAACACCACGTGCGTTGGCGTCTTGGACGTAGGTGGTTGCGTTAGGTGGCGCGCCGGCGGTCCACACCGTGATGTACTCGCCACCTTCGACGTAGCGGTGCGGCATGATTTGCGCGCCAGCGCCGTAAGCGGCTTTGATCGCCGCGGCGGTGTCGCCGATTCCGAAGCCGCGATCGGTTTTGAGCGTCGTGTTGTTGCGCAGCGTGATGGAGGTGAGGCGATCCTGTTGGATCATCACCAGCAGACCTTCAGGCGCGTTCGCCGGGTGAAAGAGATCGCAGGCTTGCGGATCGGCGCCGCCGACGGCGCCGGGCGTGGCGGTCGCGCCGACAGCTGCGGTGACTTCAGCGCGGGTCATGCCGATGCGGAGCGTGTTCCAGCCTTCCGAGGTGATCGCGTTTGTGGCGGCGGGCGCAGGCGCGGTTGTCGCCGGAGCTTCGTTCGTCGCAGGTGGCGCCGCGGCGGGGCTGCAGGCGGCGAGCAGGGCGGCAACGGCGGCGGTCGCAAGCAATCTCATGGGCGTTCCTCAATGGTTCAACCCAATGTCCCGTAACGGCGATAGTTCCGCGAATGTCTCAAGAACACGCGGATAGGATCAGCCATGTGCCTTATTGCGCTGACGCGCGCGCGACATATTTCAGAGGCGGGAGATTTCGCCATGAGAAAACTTGTCGACGTTCAAGATGCGCCGCGCCCGCATTGGGTGGGAGATGGGTTCCCCGGTGCGCTCGATGTTTTCGCCGCAGACGCATGGCGCGTTGCTGTCGCCGTTTATCTTGCTGGATTATGCGCCGCCGACTGAGTTTAGCCCAGCGCCGCAAAAGCGTGGCGTTGGCGTCCATCCGCATCGCGGCTTCGAGACGGTGACGATCGTTTATTCAGGCGAAGTCGATCACCGCGATAGCACCGGCAATGGCGGCCATATTGGGCCCGGCGATGTGCAGTGGATGATGGCGGCGTCCGGCATTTTGCATGAGGAATTTCACTCGGCCGCGTTCACGCGCGACGGCGGCACCATGGAGATGGCGCAGCTTTGGGTGAATCTGCCGGCGAAAGATAAGATGTCGCCGCCTGGCTATCAGACCTTGCTCGATGGCGAGATCCCGCCTGTGGAGTTGGCGGATGGCGCAGGCCGCTTGCGTGTGATCGCCGGCGCATTTGGCGGCGCGCGCGGGCCGGCGAAGACGTTCACGCCGATCAACATTTGGGACGTGCGTTTGAATGCCGGTGGCAGAGCCTCGTTCGATCTGCCGGAAGGGCATACGCTGGCTGTGCTGGTGCAGAGCGGGACGGTGAAGCTGAATGGCGAGCAGATCGCGCGCGATGCGCAGTTCGCTGTGTTCCAGCGCGAAGGCGGCGCGATTGCGATTGAAGCTGAGAGCGATGCGAAGGTGCTGGTGCTGAGCGGCGAGCCGATCGAGGAGCCGGTGGCGCATTACGGGCCGTTCGCGATGAACACCGAAGCAGAGCTCCGGCAGGCGATCACGGATTTCAATGCTGGCAAGTTTGGAGATATGGCGGCGTTTGCTTGAGGTCGGTGACGTCGCGATAGCCTGAGTGCGTCGAAGGCGAACGCGGGCGTAGCGGCTAGCGATTGATCTTCGGCAAACGCCGCGCGGCGAGGATCACCAGCTTCTCGCTCGGCGGATACACAACCACGCCGCCATCAGGCGTGGTGACGAGCACCATATTTGGATCGGGGCGCTGGATCGGGCCGGCCGGGCGCGAGAGTGCGGCCGTCTTCACGCGGAAGGAGCTGACGGATTCCAATGTGGCCGGCACGTCGCCGCGCGGCGGAATGGGCGCCAAGGATTGAGCCATCAGACGATACTCTCCGTTTCACCTTCGAAATTGTTTAACGCGCGCGAGCGGAGGTGGATAGCGAGTGCGATCAGCCCTGAATACGCCGGGTCCTGACGACCCCGAGTTTACTTGCCCGCCTTAACCCGCGCTCGGCCGAATCCACCCAGATTGACCCGACATCGGCGTTCTACACTTCGCCGACGTTCCGCTTGTGTTCTGAGAACAAATGCGGTACAAATGATTCATCGGCGGCGTATGGGTCGGCTGATGGCCTTAGAGCTGGACTCGGGGCCAAATGGAGGGCGTGAGAGATGGCATCGAAGCTGAAGCTTGTTGAGGAAGCGGTGGAAACGGACAAGCAGAAGGCCCTCTCTGCTGCGCTAAAGCAGATCGACCAGGCCTTCGGCAAAGGCTCAGTGATGCGCCTGGGCGAAAAGCCAGTTGTCGAGATCGAAGCGATCTCCACCGGCTCACTGTCGCTCGACATCGCGCTGGGCATTGGCGGTCTCCCGAAAGGCCGCATCATTGAAATTTATGGCCCGGAAAGCTCGGGCAAAACCACTTTGGCGCTGCACGTTATTGCGGAAGCGCAGAAATCCGGCGGCGTGTGCGCCTTCGTCGACGCCGAACACGCGCTCGATCCGATTTATGCACGCAAGCTGGGCGTCGATCTCGACGATCTGCTCGTGTCGCAACCTGATACTGGCGAGCAAGCGCTGGAGATTACTGACACATTGGTGCGCTCCGGCGCCGTCGATGTGCTTGTGATTGACTCGGTCGCGGCGTTGACGCCGCGTGCGGAAATCGAAGGCGAGATGGGCGACAGCCTGCCGGGTCTGCAGGCCCGCTTGATGAGCCAGGCGCTGCGCAAGCTTACGGCTTCAATCTCGAAGTCGAAGACGCTGGTGATTTTCATCAACCAGATCCGCATGAAGATCGGCGTCATGTACGGCAATCCGGAAACGACGACCGGCGGCAACGCGCTGAAGTTCTACGCCTCGGTTCGCTTGGACATCCGGCGCACCGGTCAAATCAAGGAGCGCGACGAAGTCATCGGCTCCGAAACACGCGTGAAAGTGGTGAAGAACAAGGTCGCGCCGCCGTTCAAGCAAGTGCAGTTCGATATCATTTACGGCGAAGGCATTTCCAAGACTGGCGAGTTGGTCGAGCTCGGCGTGAAGGCCGGCATCATCGATAAGTCGGGCGCCTGGTATGCCTACGGCTCGCAAAAGATCGGCCAAGGCAAAGAGGCGGCGCGCCGGTTCTTGAAAGAGAACAAGGCGGTCGCGATCGAGATCGAAGAGAAAATTCGCGGCAAATCAGCTGTGGTGGCGGACGCGATGTATTCGCCGCCGACGGATGAAGAGGCCAAGGAAGCCACTGACGACGAATAAGGATTTGAGTTTCGCTGGCCGGTTCGGGGACGTTTAGCCGACCCGACCCCATGCCCTGGCGCGTTTCTGGGCCGGCCGGCGGATTACATCTGGAGATGGCGATGGAGCCGCGCGTTTCCCTGATTACCATCGGCGTTGGCGATCTTGCACGCTCGAAAGCGTTTTACACCAAGCTCGGGTTTCAGGCGTCGTCGGTTGGCGGTGACGAAGTTGTCTTCCTTCACGCCGGCCCAGTGGCGCTCTGTCTGTTTCCGCGTGAGAGCCTCGCGTGTGATGCAGACGTTTCCGCCGAAGGCAGCGGTTTTCGCGGCATCGCCATCGCCCACAACGTGCGCGAGAAGACCGAGGTCGACGCCGTGATTTCCGAAGCAGTGGCGGCAGGCGGGTCGTCTGTGAAACCCGCGCACGATACGACCTGGGGCGGACGCTCTGGGTATTTTGGCGATCCGGATGGTCACCTCTGGGAGGTCGCCTGGAATCCGCACTTCCCATTGTCGGCCGAAGGGGCGCTCAGCGTACCGCCGTGAACGAGCTGTGACGTCGCTAAGTGCGTCTGCCGCTCTGGCGCTTGGCGTTCAGACGCCCACTACCTATACCAAGCCGGAACTTCCGATTTTGGCTTAGGTACCAATGCCCAGTGTCAACGATATCCGTAAGCAATTCCTCGACTTTTTCGGCGCGCGCGGTCACGAGCTGCCGGGCTCGTCGTCGCTCGTGCCGCAAGACGATCCGACATTGCTCTTCACCAATGCCGGCATGGTGCAGTTCAAGAATTACTTCACCGGCGCAGCAAAGCCCGCGTTCCCGCGTGCGGCGACCAGCCAAAAGTGCGTCCGCGCCGGTGGCAAGCACAACGACTTGGACAATGTCGGTTACACCGCGCGCCACCTGACGTTTTTCGAGATGCTCGGGAATTTTTCGTTCGGCGACTACTTCAAGGAAGGCGCCATCGACGCCGCGTGGTCGCTGATCACGAAGGACATGGGCCTGCCGAAGGATAAGCTCTTGGTCACCGTCTATCATGACGATGATGAGGCGGCTTCGCTTTGGAAGAGGATCGCCGGGCTTAGTGACGACAAGATCATTCGCATCGCCACTGCCGATAATTTCTGGTCGATGGGCGACACGGGCCCCTGCGGCCCGTGTTCGGAAATCTTTATCGACCGCGGCGACCACATTTGGGGTGGCCCGCCGGGCTCGCCCGAGCAGGACGGCGACCGCTTCCTTGAGTTCTGGAATCTCGTCTTCATGCAATACGAGCAATTCTCGGACGGGCGTCCGCGAGAGAAATTGCCTAAGCCCTCAATCGACACTGGCATGGGCCTCGAGCGCATCGCCTGCGTGATGCAGGGCGTGGACTCCGTGTTCGACACAGATCTCTTCCGCACGTTGATCGCGGCGTCCGAAGACCTGACCCAGACAAAGGCCGAAGGCGACCGCGCGCCGAGCTATAATGTGATTGCCGATCACTTGCGTTCGTCGTGCTTCTTGATCGCCGATGGCGTGTCGCCGTCGAACGAAGGCCGCGGCTACGTGCTGCGCCGGATCATGCGCCGTGCCATGCGCCACGCGCATATCCTTGGCGCAAAAGAGCCGCTCATGTATCGCTTGGCGCCGACTTTGATCGCGGAGATGGGCGAGGCGTATCCGGAATTGCGTCGCGCGCAGCCGGTTATTGAAGCGCAGTTGCATGAAGAAGAAGATCGTTTCCGCCGTACGCTGACGAATGGCTTGCGTTTGCTGGAAGACGAACTGACGTCGCTCAAGAGTGGGCAGAAGTTGTCCGGCCGCACGGCGTTCAAGCTCTACGACACGTTCGGTTTTCCGCTCGATTTAACCCAAGACATCTTGCGCGGCCGTTCGCTTGAAGTGGACATCGCGGAATATGATGTAGCGATGCAGGAGCAGAAGGATCAAGGCGCCGCGAGTTGGAAGGGCGCTGATGGCGCCGACAATCCGGCGATTTGGCACTCGATCTTGGAACGTACGACCGGCAATGAATTCTTGGGCTACGGCGCTGAAAGCGGCGAGGGGAAGGTGACGGCGATCGTTGCGGGCGGCGCCGAGCAACACGATCTGCGTGAGGGGGCCGCGGCTGCGCTCGTGTTCGATCGCACGCCATTCTACGGCGAAAGCGGCGGCCAGGCGGGTGATCAGGGCGTGATCAAGTTTGCCAACGGCGCTGAGTTCATTGTCGAGGACACGCAAAAGCAGGCTGGCGCCGTGCACGCGCATGTGGGGCGGCTGACGAAGGGTTCGATCAAGGTCGGCGATAAGGCGAAGCTTGTAATTGATCACGCGCGCCGCGCGAAAATTCGCTCGAACCATTCGGCGACACACTTGCTGCACGCAGCGCTTCGCAACGTGCTCGGGCCGCACGTGTCACAGAAGGGATCGCTGGTGGAGGCGGACTATTTCCGCTTCGACTTTAGCCATGGCCAAGCGCTGACGGTTGATGAGATCGGCCGCGTCGAAGATGAAGTAAACGCGATCATTCGTCAGAACGCCGAAGGCGTGATCAAGGAAATGGCGCCAGCGAAGGCCATTGAGGAAGGCGCGCTTGCGCTGTTCGGGGAAAAGTACGGCGACACGGTGCGCGTGCTGCGGCTTGGCGATGCGTTGGGCGGTGATGGCAAGGCATATTCGGTTGAACTCTGCGGCGGCACGCACGTGAAACGCACCGGCGACATCGCCGTATTTTCGATTTTGAATGAAGGTGGCGTCGCCGCCGGCATACGACGGATCGAAGGGGCGACAGGTGCTGCAGCCTTGGCGCATTTGAAAGCGCAAGCGGCGTTGGCGAAGGCGATCGCGTTGAACATCAAGGCGCCGCTCTCTGAAGTGACTGAGCGTGTCTCGCAGTTGGCGGACGAGCGCCGCAGGCTTGAGCGAGAGTTGAGCGAGACGAAAAAGAAGCTGGCGCTTGCCGGGATTGGCGGCGGGCAGATAGCATCGGCCGGACCGGAGACCGTCGGCGGCGTTTCGGTGCTCGCGCGCGTGTTTGAGGGCGTGCCGGCGAAGGATCTGCGCGGGCTTGTCGATGAAGGCAAGAAGTCGATCGGTTCCGGCGTCATCGCGTATGTCGGCGTCGAAGATGGCAAGGCAGCTTTGGCCGTCGGTGTCACTGACGATCTCAAAGGCAAAGTCAGCGCGGTCGATCTTGTGAAAGCGGGCGTTGCGGCCGTCGGCGGTCAAGGCGGCGGCGGGCGGCCTGACATGGCGCAAGGCGGCGGACCGAATGGCGCCGAAGCGTCGAAGGCGCTGGACGCCATTCGCACCGCGTTGCAAGGCGCGCTGGCAGCGTGAGCACTTACTCGTATCGCGATGCGGTGGCGGCTGACGCGGACGCGCTGGCGGATTTCGCGCGCGATACGTGGGTGGCGACGTTCGGCCATCTCTATCCGCCGCATGATCTGCGCGCATATCTCACGGCGAAGTATGGCGGCGACATTCAGCGGCGTGAGATCGCTGACGGCGGCACGCGTTATGTGCTTGCGTTCGACGGGCTTGGCCTTGCCGGCTATTGCATGATGGGCGCGCTCGAGATGCCCGTTGACGACGCTGATGGGCTTGAGTTGCATCGGCTCTATTTGCATCAGCGCGCGAAGGGTGCGGGTGTTGCGGACGCGCTCCTCAATGACACGATCGCGTGGGCGCGAGGTAAGGGCGCATCGGCGCTTTATCTCAGTGTCTGGGAAAACAACGAACGCGCGCAACGGTTCTATCGTCGCTACGGGTTCGCGGATTTCAGCGAGTGGGATTTCATGGTCGGCAGCACCGCCGACCGCGATTACATTTGGCGGTTGACGCTCTGAGGGTGGGGAAAGACGGCATGAAGAAAATCGGCGTCTCCGTTCTAAAGATCCTCGGCTTTCTTGGGCTTTGGACGGCATTAACCGCGGCTGTGATCCTGGGCGCGGTCGCGTTCAGCGGCGAAGAGTTTTACGCCATTCGCGAGATGCGGATTGGCGTCGAAATCGCGCTCACAATTGCTGTGCTCGTTCCGCTTATTGTCATGGCGCGGTTTGTCGACAAGCGGCCGCTGACGACAATTGGGTTTGGCCCGCCGCGTTTGATTGATTTGCTAACGGGCACAGTGATTGGTGCGCTGATTTTTGCCGCCCCGCTCGCTGTTTTGGTGGCAATTGGCGCGGCGACTATCGAGCCGGATCTCGCCTTGTTTGCTTCAGACGCGTTGGCGATCGCGCTTGTCGTTTGCTTCTTCAACGTGGTGACGCAGGAAGTGCTGGTGCGCAGCTATATGTTTCAGGAGCTGTGGGAGAAGTACGGACCGTGGGTCGCGACCGGCGTGACGACGGCGATCTTCGTGGCGATCCATGCCGGCGCGCTGATGAAAGGCACGCAAGGATTAATAGCGGGGCTCAACATTTTCGTCGCGAGCTTGATGTTGAGCTTGGCGTATGTGCGCACCGGCCAGCTTTGGCTGGCGATTGGGATACATCTCGGATGGAACGGGCTGCAGGGTCCGGTGCTCGGTATCAGCGTCACCGGCACTGAACTCGCGTTCGGGCATTGGAGTGTGTTTGCATTCCCCGGCGATCCGCTGCTGACGGGCGGCGCGATGGGGGTTGAGGGCGGGCTTGTTGGCCTGATCGGTCCGCTGATTGGACTTGGCGTTGTGGCGTTGGCGTTTAAGCAACAGCCGAAGCCGAGCTTCGCCGCCGCAACGAAGTAACGTCCCGGAAACCAAATCAATCGCTTTTGGACGACTCGATTCGGTTGTGGGGACGCCCGGATGACACAGAATGATGCGTTGGCCGCATATCTCGGGCCGGAGCTTTTTGAGCGGCTCGATTGGGGCCAGCTCTCACTGAGGCAGCGTGACGCGATTCTCTCTGTGTTCCGAGTCGGATTAGGCGCCGGCGTGCAGTCGGGGGCAGTATCGACGATCGACGCCGTGCTGGCGCGCGGCAAAGTGCTGATCTGCGAGGATGGCTCGCACTGGCAAGCGCGTGATCGCGACGATGCCGAACTGATCGAAGATTGGGGCGCGGGTTCGCTGGTCGCGATCCACCGGCACATGGTCTATCGGCTTGATCCTTACCAAGCGGCAGAGGTTGAGTTGTTGCGCCTTTGAGCGCTAGCGTGAAGGCTTGTTGCGGAGCCGTATCGATGTCCAGGTTCGAAACGATCAAGCTCGACGTCGCCAATGGCGTCGCGACGATGACGCTCAATCGTCCCGACCGGATGAACGCGTTCACCCAAGAGATGATGCGCGACATGATCGCGGGTTTCGATGAGACCGATGCGAATGACGACGTGCGCGCCGTGATCGTCACCGGCGAGGGCCGTGCATTCTGCGCCGGCGCGGATTTGGGCGCGGGCGCTGCGACGTTCAATTATGAGAAGCGGCTCGAAGGGCGCGGCGAGGCGTTCGATGAAGAGCGTGTGCGCGATGGCGGCGGCCGTGTCGGCTTGCGCATCTATGAAAGCTTGAAGCCGGTGATCGCGGCGATCAATGGGCCCGCTGTTGGTGTAGGCGCCACGATGACGCTGCCGATGGACATGCGGCTCGCGGTGGAAGGCGCGAAGATGGGCTTCGTGTTCGCCAAGCGCGGGATCGTGCCGGAGACGTTGTCTTCGTATTTTCTGCCGCGACTGGTTGGCGTCTCGACGGCGCTTGAGTGGACGATGACTGGGCGCGTGTTTTCGAGCGAAGAAGCGAAAGAGCGTGGGCTGGTGCGCTCGCTGCACAAGGCGGATGAGCTGTTGCCGGCCGCTCATGCTTTGGCGCGTGAGATTGCGGACAACACTTCGCCGGTGTCTGTGGCGCTGGCGCGGCGGATGATGCTCGACATGCTCGACGCCGGTCATCCGATGGAAGCGCACCGCTTGGAGAGCCGCTTGATGGTCGCGCGCGGGCGTGCGGGCGATGCGAAGGAGGGGGTGACCTCGTTCCTTGAGAAGCGCGCGCCGGTTTATCCGGACAAGGTGAGCAGCGACATGCCGCAGCCTTATCCATGGCGGCCGACGCCGCAGTTCAAAGAGTAGGACGACTGGTGCGTGCGTCGCGCTTCGACAGGCTCAGCGTGACGCACCTCTTTTGCATCGGACGCTTTCCACGCGTCAGCCTGATCTCGTCGAAGGTGGCGGTGAGCGCTGGTACTGAATGAAGCCGCTATTCTTGGCGACTTGGTCGTAAAGCTTTCGCGCGGGCGCGTTGCTCTCGTGCGTCAGCCAATAAACGCGCTCGCATTTGCGCTTATCGGCGATGTCGTAAACTTCTTCTATCAGAGCGCGGGCGACGCCCTGGTTGCGCGCGTTTGACCCGACGAAGAGGTCCTCCAGATAGCAAAAGTCGCCGATCGCCCAAGTGCCGCGATGGAAGACGATGTGTGTGAAGCCCAAGAGCTCGCCCTGGGAATCGGCGGCGACGATGGCTTGCATCCGCTCGTTGCGATCGAAGAAGCGGCGCCACGTGCTCTCGGTAACTTCGGGTGCGAGCGTTGTTTCGTAAAATGCGAGATAGCCTGCCCAAAGCTGCTCCCACTGCGCGCGGTCGGTGGGGCGGACGTCGCGGATGATCAAGGGCATGCAAAAACTCCATCGTCATTCCGGGACGACCGTAGGTCGGAGCCGGAATGACGATGGATGTATTATTCGGCCTTGGCCATCGCGGTGTCGACGTTGTCGGCGACCGCGTCGAGGAAGCCTTCGGTGGTGAGCCAGGTCTGGCTATCGCCGACGAGCACGGCGAGGTCCTTCGTCATCTTGCCGGACTCAACCGTGTCGACGACGGTTTTCTCGAGCAGGAGCGCGTAGTCGATGAGCTTCTGGTTGTTGTCGAGTTTGCCGCGATGGGCGAGGCCGCGCGTCCAGGCGTAGATCGAGGCGACCGAGTTGGTCGAGGTCGGTTCGCCCTTTTGATGTTGCCGATAATGGCGCGTGACCGTGCCGTGGGCGGCTTCCGCTTCCATCGTCTTGCCGTCCGGCGTGATCAGCACCGAAGTCATTAGGCCGAGTGAGCCGAAGCCTTGGGCGACCGTATCGGACTGAACGTCTCCGTCGTAATTCTTGCAGGCCCAGACGTAACCGCCGGACCACTTCAGCGCCGAGGCGACCATGTCGTCGATCAAGCGGTGCTCGTAGGTCAGCTTTCGCTTGTCGAACTCGGCTTTGAACTCGGCGTCGAACACTTGCTGGAAGATGTCCTTGAAGCGTCCGTCATAGGCCTTGAGGATCGTGTTCTTGGTCGAGAGATAGACGGGGTAATTCTTCAAGATGCCGTAGTTGAATGAGGCGCGCGCGAAATCGGTGATGCTCTCGTCGAGATTGTACATCGCCATGGTGACGCCCGAGCCCGGCGCTTTGAACACTTCCTTTTCGATCACCGTGCCATCGTCACCGACGAATTTGATGGTGAGCGTGCCTTTGCCAGGAAAGCGGAAATCGGTGGCACGGTATTGGTCGCCGAAGGCGTGACGGCCGACGACGATGGGTTGCGTCCAGCCCGGCACGAGGCGCGGCACATTCTTGCAGATGATCGGTTCGCGGAAGATGACGCCGCCGAGGATGTTGCGGATGGTGCCGTTGGGCGACTTCCACATTTCCTTCAGGTTGAATTCTTTCACCCGCGCTTCGTCGGGCGTGATCGTGGCGCACTTTACGGCGACGCCGTATTGTTTGGTGGCGTTCGCCGCATCGATGGTGATCTGATCGTTGGTGGCGTCGCGGCTTTCGACGCCGAGGTCGTAGTATTTGAGATCGATGTCGAGATAGGGGTGGATCAGGCGCTCTTTGATCGCCGCCCATATGATCCGGGTCATCTCATCGCCGTCCATATCGACGACCGGATTGTCCACCTTGATTTTCGCCATCGTACTTGCCCCTCGCGTCTCAACACCAATTCGGGAAATTGGCGCGTGCGTAGCAGCTTGCAGGCGGGGCGCAAACTGCGCTGGCGGGGATCTTTAGTCGCGGGCTTGGGAGATGCTGTCGAGTTCGGCGGCGTTGAGGATTTCAAAGTCATCCAGACGCAGCGTTGCGCTGGCGTCGAGCGGAATGCCGGTGTGGCGCGTGGCGCGGCGGGTACGGGCAGGGGCAGGCGCTGCGAGATCAGCGGAGATGTCGATGGCTATGGTTTCGGGCGCCGCCTGCGGGCGTGCGACGTGCCGCAGCGCGACGGGCGCTATTGCCGGTGCTGGCAGGCGGGCCATGTCGGGCGCGAGCCAGCTTGCGGCGAAGACGGCGATAACGGCGACGGCCAGCAAGCCTAAGTGTCGCGTGGTCCATGACCACGCGCCAGCGCGCTTGCGGCGCGGCTTGCGATGCTGAATGACGTCTGCGGTCATGTCCCGATACGGCCTCAACCGATGACACGCGCACGAAACATGCCGCCCCCGATCGCGGACGCATGGCCGGCAGTGTGCCTCGTGCGTCCCCAGATGGGGGAAAATATCGGCGCGGTTGCGCGGGTTTTGTTGAATTTTGGCTTGGTTTCGCTGCGGCTGGTGGCGCCGCGCGATCGCTGGCCCAATCCGAAAGCGGAGCAACTCGCCGTCGGCGCCGACGTGGTGCTGCAGAACGCGAAGGTCGAGTGGAAGCTCGAGGATGCGTTGGCGGACGCGACTCTGGTTTTGGCGGCGACGGCGCGGCCGCGCGGGTTGGAAAAGCCGGTATGGGGCCCGCGCGAGGCGGCGACGAAACTGCGCGCCGCGATAGCGGCCGGTGAGCGGCCGGTGGTGATGTTCGGGCCGGAAGCGTCGGGGATGGAGACCGAGGAGATCGCGCGCGCCGACGCGATCTTGACCCTGCCGGTCAATCCGGGCTTTGCCTCGCTGAACCTGGCCAACGCCGTGGCGGTGTTCGCGTATGCCGTCGCCGAGGCGCGTCAGGAGACCGATGTACCGGAGTGGTTTCGCTTGGACACCTCGCCGGCGACGCAGGAAGAGCTTGAAGGGATGTTTGCTCATCTTGAGCAAGAGCTTGAACATGGGCGATTTTTCCACCCAATGGACAAAGCGCCTTTGATGAAGCGCAATTTGCGCGCGTTGTTCTTGCGGGCGCGGCTGACCCAGCAGGAGGCCCAGACCATGCGCGGCGTGATCAAGGCGCTGACGATCGGCCGGGGCGGACGCAAGAAGGATGACGGCTAGGAAAGGACTTTACCCGCGCAGGGGGAATTGTTTATCCACAGGGTGGGGACGTCTGGGAGCGCATGCTCAAACCGAAGCGAAAAGCGCAAGAGTCACAGGCTGAACCACGCGCCCAATCGCGTGAACTTGTCCCGTGGGGCGGAGAGGAAGTGAACGTCGACCGCTTTTGGGCGGAGAGCTGGATCGACCTTCTGAACCGGCAAACGTTGGCTCTCCAAGAAACTCAAACTCGAAACCGCGCCGTGGGTCGTCGATCAGAACGCAGGCCTCATTCAGTTCGAGCGCAAGGACGGCGCGTTGGTGACCGCGCCGGTGCAGATCATCGGCGCATGGAATCCGCGCACGAGCATTTTCCGCTGGGGCTGGGACCATCCGATGGTGGTGCAACGTCTCAGGAATGACGCCGAACGAACGCGGTGGTTTGGCGACAAGCACGGCCTCGAAGAACTGACGCAGAAATCGCTCAAGCTGGACGAGAAGGAAGCTTGGCAGATGACGGCGCTCGCGATGAAGGTGAACGCCAGCCACGGCGTTTATCGTGCGCCCACCGAAGGCCCGGTGATCTTTATGACTTTAGGCGCCCCGAAGGTTCGGAAGTAGCTTCTGCTACTAGCTTGCCGCAGGCGCGGCGGCTTGGCGTGCGAAAAAGATCGTGACGCGGACGCCTTTGTCGGGCTCGGACTTTACGTCGATACGGGCTTTCGCATTGGTGCGCAGTGAATCGACGATTAGCATGCCGAGCTTGCCGGGTTGCGGCCATGTCACGCCCTCGGCAAAGCCGATGCCGTCATCGGCAACGGTGACGCGGCATCCGGTGGCGTCGACCAGGCTATGCAGCGTGATCGTGCCGCCTGTTTCGCGGCCGGCAAAGGCGTGCTTCAGCGAATTGGTCAGGAGTTCGTTGACCACCAGCCCCGTCGGCATCGCGACGTTGATGGAGACAGGCCAAGTGTCGACTTTCAAATCCAGGCGAATGCCTTCGACGGCGTGCGCCTTCATGACGGCAGACGCAATCTGGCTGAGATAGATTCCGAGATCGACGCTCTCGTCGCCGTCCGGGCTCGAAAGCGCTGTGTAGAGGATCGAGAGTGCGCCTACGCGGCCGGCCAAACGATCGAACCTGTCGCCCGTGGCGTCGTCTGGAACGTTGCGCGCCTCCATGCGGATCAGCGCCGTGATCATCTGCAGGTTGTTTTTCACGCGATGCTGTAACTCGCGTAGCAACGTATCTTTCTCGCGCAGGCGCTCTTCGATATCACCTACCTGCTGGCGGGCAGTGACGTCGGCCAATGCGGCTAGCCGGAGTGACGGCACGCCGTTATCGTCGTGAATGACATTGCACCATGCGTCGAAGATGCGTGTGCTTTCGCCCTCCATCTTGAAGGTGCCGAGATAGTCCTCGCCGTCGAGGATCGCTTGGCTCAGCAGCAGACCTTCGGTGCTTGTGCTCCTGCAATGCGCCAACACTTCCCAAGTCTTGCTTTGAATGTCCTCGGGCGATTTTCCGGTGAGCCGCTCAAATTCGAGGTTGGCGTAGGTGATGCTTTCGGCCGGCTGAAGTTCCGCGACGACGACGGCGAATGGAATGTGATCAAGGAAACGACGGAAGCGGTCGCTTTCCAGCGCATCGGCCAATTGTGGCGTTTCGAGCAATTGTTGAGGTTGTTCGGGTGCTACCGGCGCGTCTTCGTCGTGCGTTGCCATTTTGGTGGGTATTGCACGTCTATTCGGGGCGGCCAAACGCCAATGCCGGTGGCGCCGAAGTTCCGTCTCGTCGCGAGCAGCGCCACAAACTTCGGCGATGGATGTTCAGTGGAACACGGTTTTGCGGCTCGTCGTTGAGTCTGCGAGCCGTTCCGGAGATCATGATGAAACATCTGTTTGGCGCGAGCCTTATATTGTTGGCTTGCGCGTGCTCGCCTGCGCCCACGACTGAAGCGCCCGAGGCGCCGGTGACGGATGTACGTGTGGGATCTGAACTCGAACTGCAACCGCTTGTTGGCGCGGAAACACGCGGGCGTTTAACTGGCGAGTTGGGGTGCTCGTTTGCGGTCGGCAGCGACGTATTCTTGCTGGCGATGGGCAATGTCGATCGTGCCGCGCTAAGCGAGGCTTTGGTGAAAGCGAATGGGGAGGTGGTGCAACTTCCAGCTGCCGAGCCGGGCGGGTATGACGGCATGGTCGAGGGTGAAACGTTTGCTGGTGGCGGCTTGAGCGCCGAAGTGCGCACCATTGCACGCAACGAAACTGGCACGGAGGAGGTTGCGTACAATGCGACGCTGCTGGCGCGCGACGGCGCAGGCGGTGAACGTGCGTACGAAGGCACGTGGTCTTGCGGGCCGTAACACAGTGCAGCCAAGCGGGCCGGTCGCGCCCTGGCTGACGTAGCGCACAGCCCTTTCGCAACACCATGATGTAGCAACAGTTAGCGTGCGCAGGGCAGCAATGCCGCATTGGGCGTCTGGTGCGCCTCTTTTGTGAGCTAAATCCCACCATTGCGGGCAGTTGCCCCGAGGCGCGCTTCGCAAGCGATAGGCGCGCCCGGCTAACTCTCCGCTCTGGGGGATTCGTTTGCCTTACGACTATTTCGATCAGCGGCTGATGCCGCCGCGTGCGCCGCTCGGCATGCCTGTGCAGCCGGTCAACGGCCGCCTCGCGCCTGCCCACTGGGGCGGGCCGACAATGATGTGGGTGCGCCGCGCAGTGTTGCTGATCGCCACGCTGGTGCTGACCGCTGCGACGTGGACAGCGCCATTTGAACTCTTCGCCGCAGACGGGCTGACGCCGTTGGAGACGGCGGGACTTGTTCTGTTCGGGCCGCTTTTTGTGGGCATTTCCTGCTGGTTCTGCAGCGCGTTGGCGGGATTTCTGCTCATGCTGTTGCGGCCGAGTTCGTTTTTGCGATTGGAGCAGATACCCAGACCTGCTCGCATGCCGCGTGTTGCGATGCTGGCGCCGATCCGCAACGAAGATGTCACGGCTGTGTGCGCCCGTCTCTCCGTGATAGATGCATCGCTGGCGCGCACCGGCCATAGTGGCGCGTTCGACTTCTTCCTGCTGAGTGACACCAGCGATGATCTGATCGCCGCGCGCGAACATGCTGAAGCATCGCGCTTCGCTGCTCAGGGTTCGAGTGCGTTTTACTATCGCCGGCGCAGCGACAATGCCGGCCGCAAGGCGGGCAACATCAACGATTGGGTACGCAATTACGGCGCCGGCTACGACCATATGATCGTGCTCGATGCCGACAGCGTGATGAGCGGCGATCTGCTTGTCGGCCTTGCTTCAGCGATGGAGTCGCGGCCGGATCTTGGCGTGTTGCAGACAACGCCGATGGGCGTCGGCGGCGAGACATTGTTTGCGCGTCACTTGCAATTCGGCATTCGCCTCTACGGCCGCGTCGCGACGGCGGGCGTTGCGTGGTGGACGGGGAACGAGAGCCTCTATTGGGGGCATAACGCGATCGTGCGCGTGCACGCCTTTGCCGAAACGGCGGCTCTGCCGCGTCTCAAAGGGGCGCCGCCGTTTGGCGGCGACATACTGAGTCACGACGTCGTCGAGGGCTGGTTCATGCGCCGCGGCGGTTGGAACGTGGCGATGGCGCCGATGTTGGAGGGTTCGTACGAAGAATGCCCGCCGACCTTGGCCGATGAAGCCGTGCGCGACCGGCGCTGGTGCCAGGGAAACCTGCAGCACCTCGGGCTGTTGAACGCGAAGGGGCTGCACTGGCTGGCGCGGTTGCAAATCCTGATGGCGGCGATGGTCTATGCGGCAGGCCCGCTTTGGTTCTGCTTTTTGGCGACCGGCGTTGCGTTGCGCGTGCAGCAAGGTTTTCCGCAGGCAGGTGAGCCATGGTTTGGCGGCAGCGCCCAGCAGATTTTCGAACTGCATTGGAGCATCGTGCTGACGGTGGTGATGCTGTTTGGGCCCAAAGTGATGGGCACGACGCTGATCCTGCTCGATCCGGCTGAGCGGCGCGCCTTTGGCGGCGCGGCGTCGTTGAGCGCTGGCTTCGTAGCGGAGTTCGTCATGTCGGCTTTGCTGGCGCCGGTACGTATGTTGACTGCGTGCCGGGCGGTGGTCGAAGTCGTTTGCGGCATCGACACCGGCTGGAATGCACAGCGGCGCGTGGCGTCGGAAACCACACTGGCTGAGGCATGGAGCGCCTATCGTGTGCCGACTGTGGTTGGGTTGGCTTTGCTGCTCATCGCGGCGCCGTTCTCCGATCTCGTTATTTGGATGGCGCCGATCATTGTCGGTCTTGTTTGCTCCGCGCCGATCGCAATCGCGACGTCGAGCGTGCGAGCGGGCTCATTGGCGCGGCGATTGGGCGTATTCGTGACGCCCGAAGAGATTGCGCCGCCAGCCGGCATGCAGGCGCCGCTGAGCGAAGACGTTGCGCCGCAGGAGGCGGCCTCGCCCACGTACGCGTGAGCCGCGGCGGTTCAGGCGCGCGAGACGGCGAGCTTTAAGCCGAAGGCGATGAAGAGGCCGCCTGTGACGCGGTCGAGCGTTTTGATGACCCTTGGACGTCGGAGGGCGCGGCCGAGCGGGACCGTCGCGGCGATGAGCGCTGCAAACCACACGACCGATAGCGCTATGTGCACGCTGGCGAGAAAAAACGAGTAGAGCACGACGTTGGCGCCGTGCGGAATGAATTGCGGCAGGAAGGTCACGTAGAAGACGCCGATCTTCGGATTGGTGATGTTGGTGAGAAAGCCCGTGC
The DNA here is from genome assembly GCA_031379735.1 of Caulobacteraceae bacterium. Classification (GTDB taxonomy): domain Bacteria; phylum Pseudomonadota; class Alphaproteobacteria; order Caulobacterales; family Aquidulcibacteraceae; genus Vitreimonas. The sequence continues at coordinate 24,496 of JANNFK010000009.1, forward strand.
GCATCGCGGCGAAGCCCTTTGGCGTGGCGCCGGTTTGATCAGCCCAGGCGGTACGTGGCTTCAGCAAAAGCTTGAAGCCGAGCCACATCAGATATGCAGCGCCGAGCCATTTGAGGATTGTGTACGCAAGCTCGGACGCTAGCAGCAGCGCGCCGAGGCCGAGCGAGACCGCGCCGGCCCAGATGAGACAGCCGACGGCAATGCCGACGCCAGCAAAGATGGCCGAGCGCGGGCCTTCGGTTGCCGCGGCGCGGAGCACCATTGCGGTGTCGACGCCGGGCGTGATGGTCAGCACCATGGCGGCGGCGATGAAGGCGAGGAAGAGCGCGGGATCGAACATGGCCCCGGTTTAGCACGCGGGTGACGCTGGTCACGCATGCGTGCGCGCTCTGGCCCTACATTCAAAGCAGACGACGCTTTAGGCGAGGAGGGTCCAGGTGCGCTTTGGACAATTGGCGTGGGTGCTGGTGCGAGTTGCATGCTCGCATCTTGCGGCAGCTCGGGCTGGACTATGGGCTGGGGCGCTGACGACAATTGGCGATCGTCGTTGATTTCGGATGACGGCGTCGGACCGCCGCCTTGTCACGCCGCTTCGGTCAGCCCCGGACTTGATGTGGACCGCTGCTGAGCTGAGGTGGCTCGTTCACGTCAGCGCGGCTGCGACAAACCCGTGGTAGCCAATCCCGCCTTGCGTGAAGTCGTTTGTTTACGGGTTGGCGTTGAAATCTGCGACCACAGAGATTCGTCACGTGGTGCGCATGACCCAAGCTCAAATTGTTCGCGTAGCGATACTATCTTCCGTCATTCTCGCGGTGGTCGTTGCACTCGACTATCTGATCAACGTGGTTTTGGCGCCCGGTTACACGCCGTACACGCCACTGGTGACGATCGGCATTGCTCTGGCAGTGACGCCAGCCTCAATCGCCTACATCAGCTTGCAGAACGCGAAGATACAAAAGGCGCAGTCCGCGTTGGCGGAAGAGCGCGTAGCGCGGATTGCGGCGGATGGCGCAAACGCCGCCAAGACCCAATTCATCGCCAATATGAGTCACGAATTGCGCACGCCGCTCAACGCCATCATCGGCTACGCTGAGATGATCGAGGAAGAGAGCCGCGCGGCGGCGCAGAACGTGTGCGTGGAGGACGCTCAGCGCATTCAACGCTCGGCGCATCATCTGCTCGGCCTGATCATGGACATCCTCGACCACGCCCGCCTCGAAACCGGCAAGCTCGAACTGCGCAGCGCGCCGACAGCGCTGCTCGCGGTGTTCAATGAGGTGGTCGAAATCACCAGGCCCGCGGCGGAGGCCAACGGCAACAGTGTGGATGCCGTGTGCGATGCGGATATTGGCTCGGCGTATGTCGATCCGATGCGGCTGCGGCAATGCATGCTCAATCTTGCAAGCAACGCCGCCAAGTTCACAAAGGACGGGCGCATCAGTCTCACCTTGCGCGCGCAGGGACCGGACGAACTGGTTTTCGAAGTTGCCGACACCGGCATCGGCATTAGCGAGGCGGCGGCGGCCGAACTCTTCCGGCCGTTCGTTCAAGCCGATGACTCTCAAACCCGCGAGTATGACGGCGCGGGTCTTGGGCTCACCATAACCAAGCAGCTCATGGACGCGATGGGCGGAAGCATTGCGTGCGTCAGTACGCAGGGGGAAGGCTCAGTGTTCACGCTCACGCTGAAGCGCAACAACGCTGGCGCCAACGTGGTCATTCTCGCGGCTTAGGACTTCAGCGCGCCGACCATTTCGTGGCCTTCGCCGCCGAGGATTTCGAGCTGCGTGATCGTGCCTTCGGCGATTTCATCGTCGCTGTCGACGTAGGTGACGCCGTCTATTTCTGGGGCGTCGGCTTTGGTGCGGAAGGCGTAGGCTTCGGCATCGTCGTCCCAGCCGTCGCAAATGGCGTCGACGGTTTTGCCGATCATGGATTGCAGGCGCTGGTGGGCGAGCGTGGTTTGCACTTCCATGAAGCGGTCGTGGCGCTCGTCGACATCGTCTTGATCGACGTGGCCGGGGAGGTCGCGTGAGGGGGCGCCTTCAACGTTTTCGTATTTGAACACGCCGGCGCGATCGATTTCGGCTTCTTCGATGAAATCCAAGAGCGTTTCGAAATCGTCTTCGGTTTCGCCGGGAAAGCCGACGATGAAGCTGGAGCGGATGGTGAGGTCTGGGCAGATCTTGCGCCACGTCTTGATGCGATCGAGGACTTTGTCCTGGTTGGCGGGGCGGCGCATGGCTTTCAGCACGTTCTGTGAGGCGTGCTGGAAGGGGATGTCCAAGTACGGAAGGATTTTGCCTTCGGCCATCAGGCCGACGACTTCGTCCACGTGCGGATACGGATAGACGTAGTGGAGGCGCACCCAGGCGCCGAGATCGCCGAGCTCTTTGCAGAGATCGTAGAATTTGGCGCGGACCATGCGGTCCTTCCATTTGCTCTCGGCGTATTTGACGTCGACGCCGTAAGCCGATGTGTCTTGGCTGATGACGAGCAGCTCTTTCACGCCGGCTTTCACCAGCGATTCTGCTTCTTTCAGCACGGCGTTGGCGGGGCGCGAGACGAGGTCGCCGCGAATGCTGGGGATGATGCAGAAGGTGCAACGATTGTTGCAGCCTTCGGAGATTTTCAAATAGGCGTAGTGGCGCGGCGTCAGGCGATAGCCGCCTTCCGGCACCAGATCGGTTTTGGGATCATGCAGCTGCGGCAGGTGCGTGTGCACGGCGCCGACGACCGCTTCGTATTGGTGCGGGCCGGTGATCTCGAGCACTTTCGGATGCGCTTCGCGGATCAGCGACTCCTCTTTGCCGAGGCAGCCGGTGACGATGACTTTGCCATTCTCGGCGATGGCTTCGCCGATCGCGTCGAGGCTTTCGGCTTTGGCGCTATCGAGGAAGCCGCACGTGTTGACGACAACGAGGTCTGCGCCTTCGTAAGAGGCGCTGAGCTGATAGCCCTCGGAGCGCAGGCGCGTGATGATTCGCTCGCTGTCGACGAGGGCTTTGGGGCAGCCGAGCGAGACGACGCCGATGGTGGGGGCTTTTGTGCTCATGAAGGCGGGGCTTCTAGCGCAAAGCGTATCTTTTCCCAAGGCTCCACACTGAGGAATACTGGCTGGCGTCAAGCGGTGCGGCCAGGGTAAGCGTGGCGGCGAGGGGGAATTCGCCATGATGACGCGTGAGAGCCGGGGTCGGCGGGTCTTGCCATGATCCTCCGCCGCATCGCCACGCACTTCCGTAAGCAGGAATGGACCGCGATCGGGATCGATTTTCTGATCGTGGTGCTCGGTGTTTTCGTCGCGACGCAAGTGACGAATTGGAATGAGGAGCGCGAGGCGCGGGCGAGAGCCGCGATCTATAGCGAGCGTCTTGTTGACGATCTTCGCTACGAGGCGTGGCAAACCGAATATCTCATCGCCTATTACAAGGACGTGCTCGCCAATGCCGAGCGTGCGGTCGGCGCGCTGACGGACGGGCCACGGCTCTCCGACGAGCAGCTCCTGATCAGCGCGTATCGCGCCAGCCAGTACCTCTATTACGGCACAAGACGCGCGACTTATGATGAAATGGTCGCTACCGGCGACATCGGATTGATCGCTGACCGCCGCTTGCGCGAGACGGCGCTAACCTTCTATGGCGATCCCACCATCGACATCGTTACAAATGAAGCCCGGACGTCGGAGTATCGCAGAGTTTTCCGCCGCGCCACGCCAGCCGACGTCCAACGCGCGCTGCTCGACGATTGTGGCGATCGTATCATTCAACCCGGCGATTTTGAAGGTATCGTCGGGTCCATCAATTACGAATGCGAGTTAGACCTGCCGGCGGCAAAGATCGCCACCGCGGCTGCCCGGCTGCGCGCCGATCCGGTTCTGGTTTCGGCGCTGCAGCTTCGCTTCGCCGACCTTGAGACCGCGATCCTCAATCTCGAGCAGGGGACGCCTGGCCTTCTCGAGAATCTGCGCGCGATCAGCGGGAGGAGCGCCCCGTGATTCTCCGCCGCATCATCGCGCATTTCCGCAAGCAGGAATGGACGGCGATCGGGATCGATTTTCTGATCGTGGTGGTCGGTGTGTTTCTTGGCCTTCAGGTCAATAATTGGAATGAGGCGGCGGCTGATCGCCGGGCTGAGTCAGCGTATCTGTCGCAATTGCGGGGGGACTTGCAGCGCATCCAAGGCGAAGTGCGCGATCAAATTGAGTTCGAGCAGTTTCAGGGAAGGCTTGTTGGCGCGGTCGCCGAGATGATCGCGAACGATAGGAGCGCAGAGCGCGGCCGCAGGATCGGTATGGGACTGTCGCAGCTCACCATGCGCCGTACATTGAGAACGGAAAGCTCGACGTTCGTTGACCTTCAAAGCTCCGGCAATCTCGAGATCATTTCCGATCCCGCGCTGCGCGCCGACATCATCTCGTATTTCTTCTACACGCGCCGGCTTGAGGCGGTGATCGATAAGAACAACGCATTCTTCGTTGATGAGGGGTTTGTCCCGTTTATGCGAGAACAGGGCCTCCCGTCTCGACCGTGGGACGACCAGTTGATGGGCGTGCGCGTCCCAAGCGTCGCGCAGACGCCAGGGGCGTTTGAAGAGGAGATTTATGCAGGGCGGCTGTTTGCGACTCAAAGTCCCTCATTAGCGAGTGGGCCGAACGCGCCTTCATGGGCGCCTGTGGCTACGCAATTGTCGTGGCGCGCACTCGTCTCGGTGACAAACGAAAGTACGGCGCGGCGATTGCTGGACGCGACGAGCACGCTTGAAGCGCGGATAGCCAACCAACTTGAAGGGGCGCCTCAATGATCCTCCGACGTATCATCGCGCACTTTCGCAAGCAGGAATGGACGGCGATCGGGATCGATTTCTTGATCGTCGTTGTCGGTGTGTTCGTTGGTATGCAGGTTTCGAATTGGAACGCTGATGCGGCCGATCGGCGGCGCGGTGCGGAATATGTTGAGCGGCTGAGCCAGGATTTGGAGAGCGATCTCGCCACGCGGCGGGCGGATGTTGCATACTACGCAGCAGTGCTCGATAGCCTCGCGCGGACGAACGCTCTGCTGAATGATCCTGCGCCGGATGCCGAAGATCTGGTTGTCTCAGCTTATCGCGCGTCGGAATTGCTCTATTCGCCGCCAACGCGATCGACGTGGGATGAGATCGTGTCGTCCGGCGACATTGGTTTGTTGCCGCGCGGCGCCGTCGATGCCGGCATCGCGGATTACTTCGCGACTGACACTGGGCAGGCCACACTCGATTCATTGATGGATTCGAACTATCGGCGCGCGGTTCGGGAAACGATCCCATTGGACATTCAGATTGCACTGCGCGTGGGGTGTAGCGATCAGCGCGATGAGCGCGAACGGATTGTCGGCTTTGTGGAGCATTGCACGCTGCGGGTAGATCGCGCGGCGATGCTGAGGGCGGCCGACGCGATCCGGGCGAGCAGCGAGATACGCGCGACATTGCGCTATCAGTATTCAAATGTTTTTGCCGCGCACGCGAATTTGACGGCTGATGTGCTCGCGATTGAACGCGGATTGGCGGCGCTTCGGGGCGATTGAAAATGAAGCGGTCCGGAAACGGCGAGACACCCGTGTCCCTTTCTGGCGAAATGCGCTCAATGGAGATGCTCATGGCGACGGTCAGGAAAGAGTTTCGCAGCGCGCGGTCGGCAGATGAGGTTTGGGCGGTGCTGCGCAAGTTCGACGCGGTGCATGAAATGACGCCGGGCTTCGTGACGGCCACGAAGATGGAGCCGAGCGGGGCGCGGGTGGTGACGTTCGCCAATGGCACGGAAGTGCGCGAGTGGTTGGTGAGTTCGAACGATGCGGAGCGGCGCTTGGTGTACGCCATCCTCGATCAACCGAAGATCCAGCATTACAGCGCGGCGGCTCAAGTGGTTGAGGACGGGGCGGGCTGCAGGTTCGTGTGGACCGTGGATTTTCTGCCGGACGGCATGGCCGGGTTGCAGGCGGCTTCGATGGAGGCTGGGTTGGCGGCTATGGCTAAGACGCTCGGCTGAACTAGCGTGAGATTGCTGGGAGACCGGCGAGAATATCAAACCGCGCAACCTCTTCGAAGCCCGCGCCGCTTTCCAGGATGGGCGTTTGTTCGGGCGCGATCACGAGCCAGGCGCAGGCTTCTGCAAACGTGTCGAACTGAGCGACGTCGCTCGACATGCCCTTGCGCAGGTTTCGGCTATTCAGCCAGTAGGTGATGTGGCGCTGCGCGGCTGGGCTTCGGCAAATCCATGCGGCGCGCCGAAAGATCGTCAATTGCTGCTGTTCGAACAGGACGCGGTACGTCTCGAAAACTCCACCGAGGTCCGCCAGCGACACGGTGTCGAAATGGGCGCCGGGCGCGACGACGTTGAGGCAGTCGCAGGCGAGCCAGGTCGGGTTGGCGGCCTGGAAAGCGACCATCGCCGATAGCTCGGCGGTGGTCACCGAGCTGTGGTACTCAGCGCGGTTTAGCTCGAGATCGGTATTGTGACGCAAAATGAGGGTCACTGGCGCTCCGTAGGCGTCCAGCCTGTGTCCGAGCACGGGTTGACGGGCGGTTAATCCGGGGAACCCGGCGCCGCATCTCGCCTCTGCTGCGAATGACTCTCTGCGAATGACTTGCAGGAGCGCTCGCGACCAGCTACCTTACTTTGCGGGTGACTATCAGTTGCCTGAAAAGCTTTTGCTTTCAGAGAAGTGCGGGATGTACGTCTGCAATTGTAACGGTGTGACTCGCAACGAGGTCGATGAGGCCATTGCTGCGGGGGCGCAGGGTCCGGAGGCGGTTCTAGCCCACCATGGGTGTGAGCCGTGCTGTGGGCGCTGCTTGCCCGAGATCGCCGAGGGCATTTCTTGCGGCGGTATGGCCTGCGCCAAGCGGAGCCTCGTCGCGGCGGAGTAAAGCGCGATGAAGGGTGATGCAGACGTCATCAAGAAGCTCAACGTGATCCTCACGAACGAGCTTACGTCCATCAACCAGTATTTCCTGCACGCCCGCATGCACCAAAGCGACGGCTACGGGAAGCTCGGCAAAAAGACGTACGACGAATCCATCGAAGAGATGAAGCACGCGGACCGGATCATAAACCGGATCCTGCTGCTTGAAGGTCTGCCGAACCTGCAGAACCTGAACAAGCTGCAGATCGGCGAAAGCGTGCCTGAACGTCTGCAGGCAGACCTGAGCGCTGAGAAGACCGGTCACGCTGGGATCAAGGACGGCATCACCCTTGCGGAACAGAAGCAGGATTACGTCACACGTGATCTGCTGACCGAGCTTCTGGACGATACGGAAGAGCACATCGATTTCCTCGAAACGCAGCTTCAGAATCTCGATCAGATGGGGCTGCAAAACTATCTGCAGAGCCAATACGATCTAGACAGCGCGCCGAGCGAGTAGGATGAGCGCGCTATTAGCGTCGGCGCAACGAGCCTGTCCAAAGGATCGATGGGCCTGCGATGATGCCTATAAAGAAGCCGAGGTCGTAAATGACGCCCCCGCCTTCTTGGTACATGCGGGCCGACCACGGCAGAGCGTCGGTCGCGAACTCTTTGATGGCCGCGATGAGCAAGGTAACTGGTGCGATAAGCCCGTGCCAAAATCCGAGAACGAAGACCGATAGGCCGCCAGATTGCGCTGCCTGGGTGGCATCGGGTGATCCGGCGGCGCAGGCGCTCAGAGCGAAAAGAAGTGCAACGGCGATGTATTTGCCGCTTTTGTTTTGAATCAAAAGCGACTTTGGCCCTGCGACATGATTGATCATAATATCCCCGCGCGCGCGACGTGGTGCAAAGAACCCAGTTGTATTTGGGGACGCGTGCGCACGTGCGCAGTGCATGAGAGCAACGGCCGTGAGGCGCAAAAGTTCCATGACGCGCACAATGGCGCGCATTGTTCCTCTCCACGCGGGCCCACTTCAGCAGTGCCTGAGAAAATAATTCCGCCTATGCTCAGGTTGGAGCAATTAGGCGCTGTCGCGAAATGCGTGCGGGGAATTTGTGCCGTCGTTCAATGGGATTTGACGTGATGTCCAATGCATCCAGCGCCTCTGGCGAGAATGCGCCGAACGTAGAGGCAACGCCGGAGTTGGAGATAACCCCGTCGGTGCATGATGCGCGGGTTCGGGACGAGCTTCCTTACCGTCTCCGGCAACAATCGCTTTTGGGCGAATTCGGTCGCTTCGCGATGCAATCACGCGATCTATCTGAAATCCTTCAGCGCGCCGCTGAGCTCTGCGCGCAAGGACTGGAGGCGCCTTACGCCAAAGTGTTGGAGTATAATCCTGAGACAAACATGCTCGAGGTGCGCGCAGGGATTGGCTGGTCGCCGGATACGATTGATCATGTCGCATTGGGCGCCGATCTAGAGTCTCCCGCAGGCTACGCCTACCACACCGGCCAATCCATCGTCTCAAACCACCTCCACGATGACGCGCGCTTCCGAACTCCGAAACTACTCGCCGACCATGGCGTAAAGCGCGCGATCAATGTGTTGATCGGGCGGGGCAACGATGTGGTCCAGCCCTACGGCGTGTTGGAAGTTGACAGCCCGGATCCCGGGCAATTCGATCGAACGGACGCAGATTTTCTCGCTGTATTCGCGGGGCTTTTGGGAATAGCGATCGAACGTCAACAGGCTGACGCGAAGCTGGCGCGGGCGATGGAATATCAAGCACTGCTAACGCGGGAGATGAGCCATCGCGTCAAGAATAGTCTGATGTCGGTGGTTAGCCTGCTTCGCGTGCAAGCACGCAGCGCCCAATCAGAAGATATCGGACACGCGTTGGATGACGCTAGTTCGCGGGTCCAGACGATCGCTCAAGTTCACGACCATCTGTGGCGTGGCGACGCCATCAGCTTCATTGAGTTGAGCGATTTTGTTGGTGAGCTTTGTAAAAAGATGAACGAAACAACGCCCTCATTCACCATCAAATGTGCGGCAGACGCACTGGTGCTCTCTGCAGACCATGCCGTGCCACTTGGCTTACTAATCAACGAATTGGTGACCAACGCCTCGAAATACGCTTATCCAGATGGAGCTGGTGTAATCGAGGTTTCCGCTCGCAAGCGAGACCGCCATCTAGAGATCCAGGTCTCCGATTGCGGCGTGGGACTGCCAGAGGGTTTTGACATCGATCAACCGCGCAAGAGTTTAGGTTTCAGATTGATCACTGGCTTTGTTCGACAGCTTGGCGGGCGGCTTCTGGTTGCGAAGAACGAACCCACGGGCGTGCGGTTTACGGTCGAGATGCCGATGCTCGATGACAGCGCAGCTCAGCCGTCGCCGGCCTAACTGCAACTATCTCGGCTTGGCCACGCACTACTATTCTTCGTCGAACCCAACGAACATGGCCGCGTCATTGACACCCTTGCGTTCGGACACGACAGCATTTGCCGGAAAGCCCTCGTCGGGCCATCCCAGCGCGATACTTTTCATGATGACTTGGTCGTCGGCGATGCCGGCGTGCTCGCGCACAACCGGCGACTGCATGATGCCCTGGCTGTTGATCACCGCGCCGAGTCCGCGAGACCAAGCGGCGTTCACCAGGGCGTTCGTCACTGCGCCGCAATCGAACGGCGTATCGTCGCTGCCGTCCATCACGCGGTCATAGGTCACGATTACACATACAGGCGCGTCGAACTGCCGGAATCCGCGCATGACCCAATCCTGACGCTTCTCTTGGTCGTCGCGCGCGATCCCCATCGCGGAAAACAATTGTTTGGCGACGCCAATCTGGCGCTCGCGGTGCGGACCGGCGAAGGGCGGGCCGGTGCGGAACTCACGCGATTGCGGCACGCCCGCCAGCATCCGCTCGGTGTTGCCGGCGCGAATCCGGTTCAGGGGCTCGCCGGTGATGACGTAGAAATTCCAGGGCTGCGTGTTCATCGACGATGGCGCGCGCATCGCGAGCGCGATGATCTCTTCGATCAACGCCTTGGGCACAGGATCGGGCTTGTAGCCGCGGATGCTCCGGCGCCCGAGGATCACATCGTCAAATTGCATGTCAGGTCCTGGGAGTGAAAGCCGGTAGCCGCCCGGAGCGACACGCTATCACGATCGCCAACTTGAACCGAAGGCCCGCCGTGCACGTAGAGGCCAAATTGAGGAGGCCCCGACGGTGACATCGCCTGCAATCGTTTGGCTGCGGCACGACCTCCGGATCGCGGATAATCCCGCGCTCTCGGCTGCTGTTGAGGCCAAACGGCCGTTGATCTTGCTTTACATCCTCGACGAGGAAACGCCGCAGAAATGGAGCATCGGAGGTGCTTCACGTTGGTGGCTGCACCATAGCCTTGAAGCTCTGACGCGTGAGCTCAAGACCAAAGGGGCCAATCTTACTTTGCGGAGGGGCCGCGCCGATCTGGTGGTGCTGGACCTCGTGCGCGGCACCGGCGCCGGGGCGGTATGTTGGAACCGCTGTTACGAGCCGCAAGCCATCGCGCGCGACAAAGCGCTGAAGCACGCGCTCACGGAGCAAGGCGTCGAGGTCGTAAGCTGTAACGGCGCGGTGATGCACGAGCCTTGGACGGTTAAGACCAAGAGCGGCAAGCCATTCAAAGTGTTCACGCCGTTTTGGCGCGCCTGCTTGCAATCGGAACCGCGGGCGATGTGCGCCGCGCCGAAGCGGTTCGAAACCTGGAGCGGTGCGATGGCATCGGACAAGCTTGGCGATTGGGGCTTGCTGCCAACGCGGCCGAATTGGGCCAAGCACTTTGACGCGCGCTGGACGCCGGGCGAAGCTGGCGCCCAACTCGCACTCGCTGCATTCGCCGCGGAGCGACTGCGCGATTATGCCGACGCGCGCGATCAACTCGGCGCCGATGCAACGTCGCGGCTCTCGCCGCATCTGCATTTCGGCGAGATATCGCCGATTCAAGTGAGGCGCGCGATTGAGGCTGCGCTGATGCACGATTATGCGTTGCAGCGCGGCGCGGATAAGTTTCTCGCTGAATTGGGCTGGCGCGACTTCTCGGCAAATCTGCTGTTTCATTGGCCGGAGCTGCCGGAGGCAAACTGGCGCGCGCAGTTTGACGCTTTCGCTTGGCGCGACGATGACGCGGCGTTTTCTGCCTGGACGAAGGGAGATACGGGCTACCCGGTTGTCGATGCAGCCATGCGCGAATTGTGGGCGACCGGCTATATGCACAATCGCGCCCGGATGATCGCCGCGTCGTTTTTGATCAAGCATTTGTTGATTGATTGGCGCCGTGGAGAAGAGTGGTTCTGGGATACGTTGGTCGACGCCGATCTCGCGAGCAACGCCGCGTCCTGGCAATGGGTGGCGGGATCAGGTGCGGACGCAGCGCCTTACTTCCGTATCTTCAATCCCGTAACGCAGGGCGAGCGTCATGATGCGGACGGCTCGTATGTTCGACGCTGGATTCCCGAACTCGCTAGGTTGGACAACGATGTCATCCATAAGCCGTGGATGGCGGGCGCAGAGGCGCTCGCAGACGCGGGCGTCAGATTGGGCAAGACCTATCCCGAGCCGATTGTGGACCACGCTTTCGCGCGCGCGCGGGCGCTGTCCGCGTTTGCCGCCTTACGGAGCGATGGTCAGGCATGAGCGGTTCCGAAGCGCGCAATTTCGGTAAAGCCGTCGCTGGACCTAAGCGCTTCCATGCCATCGCGGCTGAGCAGGAGCCAATCGGCGACCGCTTCGAACGTGCCGAACTGGCGGATGTCGCTCCACATCTTCTTGTTTGCATCGCGCACGTTGAGCCAGTGGGTGAGAAACGGCTGCGCTTGTGGCGATTGGCAGAGCCAGCTTGAACGGCGCTGGATCAGATAGTCCTTTGGGTTGAAGAGAGTGTGCTCGTAGCTTTCCAGAATGCCGTCGAGGTCGGCGGTGGTGATGGCGCCGACAGATGTGCCGGGCAGGATGTAGCTCAGGCAATCAAAGCCGAGCCATTCTGGATGGGCTTGGTTGTAGCCGGCGTGCGCTTTCAACTCGGCGTCGCTCACTGCGCCGAAATAATCGACGCGGCTGACTTCGAACTTGGCGTTGTGGCGGAGGACGACAGGTATTTGGCGTTCTCCTTAGCGCGCGCATGCCTGGGCGGCTTCCAGCTTGTCTTCGAAAGTAGCGACGACGTCGAAACCGGCGCGGCTTTGCAAAGCGAGCGTCTCGGCTTCGCTAAGCACAAGCCAGTCGCCAGCTTCTTCGTAGCTCGGAAATTGGCGAAGCGTCGTTGACATCGCGCCGCGCGCGTCGCGACCGATGATCCAGTGGTCGACGTAACGCTGCGCGGATGGGCTCAAGCACACCCAGGCCGAGCGGCGAATGATCTGGAAGGTTATGGGCGCATAGAGGGTGGTGTAGCCGCCAAAGAGCGTGTCGAGATCTTCGAGTTCGATGGTGTCGAAGTTACAGCCTTGGCGCGCGACGCTCAAACAATCGCGCTTCAGGAACAAGGGGTTCGCCGCCAGGAATGCCGCAACGGCCTTCAACTCGTCGTACGTCACCGAGCCGAAATACTCGGCCAAGTTCAGTTCGAGCGAATCGTTGTGGCGCAGCACCACCGGCACGGGCGTTTCCTCCAACCATAGCCTTTGCGCCGGTGTCCTTGCTGATTGGTTAAACGCGCTGCGGTGCGGTAGTCGCGGGAAAGCTTGTGATCGTCGCAAGCCCGTTGAGGGCGGGCGTGTGCGTGCGAGTGATGGCGGCATGAGAGCCTTTGTGTTTGCGGCTTTGGTGTTGAGCGCGTGCGCCACGGCGCCGGAGCGGGCGATCGCGCCGGACGCTACGCCTGTGATCGCAGCGGAGCGTGCGTTTGCGGCGCGCTCCGGCGAGGTGGGCTGGATACCGGCGTTTCGTGAGTTTGTTGCACCAGATGGGCAGCTGGCGCAGCCGACTGGGTATGCGAACGCGCCGACAGAACTTGCGGCGACGCCGGACGATGGCAATCGCAATCTGTTTTGGTGGCCGGCGTTCGCGGCAATTTCGCGCTCGGGCGATTTCGGCTTCACGACCGGCGCGGTTAGCTTCGACGGAGTGCGCACGCCGCGCGGTCATTACTTCACGGTCTGGCGCCGCCAGAGTGATGGCTCGTGGAAGTGGATCTACGATGGCGGCGTCGGGCCGATCGGTGATGCTGCTTCGTTGAATGCGCCGGGCGCGGATGTGCCGCTGGCGCCCACGGCTCAGAGCGGCGAAGCAAGTGCTGAAGCGGCGGTGGCTGCGGTGACTGCGCTGGAGCAGGCGGGCGGCGCCGATGCGGCTCTCGCACCGGATACGCGAGCGTTCCGGACGCGGCAGGCAGTAGCAATCGGGGCGGTGGGCGCCACGCCTGACGGGGTGAGCTACCGGGTGTCGCGGGTTGAGGCGTCTTCGGGCGGCGACTTAGTAATGGTGCTAGGCGAGGCGCACTGGACTGCGGACGGGCAGGCAGTGGCGAGCCTTTATGCGCGGATATGGCAGCGGCGGCCCGAAGGCTGGCGGGTGATCTATGATCAGCTGATCGTTCCCCGGCCAAATCCGACGCCAGGTTGACTTAGGGGGCCTGATCGACCAAAAGCCCCGCTTTCCCGCGTCCTGGCTCGTTCTAGGACCGGGACATACTGGGTGACGGGCGAACCGCCAGGGCAGTCGCGACCTCGTTTGTGAGGTTGCCGGGCCCCGTCAAAAGAAGAAGGCGCCTCAAGCGCATGACGAAACGTCTCCAAGCCAAATACAAATCGGATCGCCGTTTCGGCCAGAACCTCTGGGGCCGTCCGAAATCACCAGTCAACAAGCGCCAGTACGGCCCGGGCCAGCACGGCCAACGTCGCAAGGGCAAGACCTCTGACTTCGGCCTCCAATTGGTCGCGAAGCAGAAGCTCCGTATGTACTACGGCAACATCACCGAAAAGCAGTTCCGCAAGACCTACGAAGAAGCCGCGCGCCGCAAGGGCAACACGGCTGAGAACCTTATTGGTCTGCTCGAGAGCCGCCTCGACGCCGTGGTGTATCGCTGCAAGTTCATGCCGACGGTTTTCTCGTCGCGTCAGTTCGTGAACCACGGCCACGTCAAAGTGAACGGCAAGCGCGTCAACATCGCGTCGTACCTGGTGAAGCCAGGCGATGTGTTGGAAGTGCGCGAAAAGTCGAAATCGATGGCGATTGTGCTTGAAGCGCTCGCAAGCGGCGAACGCGACACGCCGGACTACCTCGAAATCGATACCAAGGGCATGACCTGCCGCTACGCGCGCATACCGACACTCTCGGACGTGCCGTATCCGGTGCAGATGGAGCCGAACCTCGTCGTCGAATATTACGCTTCGTAAGTTCGCTTCGTTGGTGAAGTTTGAAGGCCCTCCCTCGCGGGAGGGTCTTTTTCTTTGTACGCTGTGCAAATGGTGAAGCTTACGAAGTTGATTGACGACAGCGTTCTGGTGCGGCCGGGCGCGAAGTCTCAGTTGCGCGAACGTGCAACGACCGCGGACGACATCTTTCCGGATCGCGAGGTGGCGGAAGAGGCGACCAAGGAATGCGCCAAAGCCATCGACGCGCTGCAAGATGCTTTGTGGGCCGAGCGCGGGCGCGCCTTGCTCGTCATCCTGCAGGGCATCGACACATCAGGCAAAGACGGCACGGTGCGCACAGTGTTCAGCCGCTGCGGCCCCCTGGGGGTGAGTGTAACGCCATTCGGGAAGCCGAGTGACGAAGAATTGGCGCACGATTTTCTGTGGCGCGTTCATATGGCCACGCCGAAGAAGGGCGTGATCGGTGTGTTCAACCGCTCGCATTATGAAGACGTGCTGGTGGTGAAGGTGCGCGGTCTTGCGCCGGCGGATGTGGTGGAAGAGCGCTACGAGCAAATCAATGCGTTTGAGAAGCATCTCGCCGCCAACGGCACGCGCGTGCTGAAGTTCATGCTCAACATCTCAAATGAGGAGCAGCGCGAAAGGCTGCAGGCGCGCTTGGACGATCCTGACAAGAACTGGAAGTTCAATGCCAGCGACCTCGAAGACCGAAAGCTCTGGGACGACTACGCCAAGGCGTACGAGGTCGCGCTCGATCGCTGCTCAACTGAGCATGCGCCGTGGCGGGTGGTGCCGTCGGACCGGAAATGGCAGCGCAATGCGATCATCGCCGCGACCGTGCGCAAAACGCTCGAAGACATGGCGCCGCAATATCCGAAGCCCGATTGGAAGCCGTCGGATTTTCAGATCATTTAGCGGAGATGTCGTCTTCCTTGCGGATGATGCCGAGCGAGATGACCCGCTTCAGCGCTTCATCCGGGGCGATTGCAAGCGGGCGCAGCGAGTTGCGTGGCAGATAGAGTAGGAAGCCAGAGGTCGGGATCGGCGCTTGCGGTACGTAAACCGCGACTAAGTCTTCGCCGCCGATGTCATGCACGACTTCAGTTGTGTTTTCATTGGTGATGAAGCCAATGGCGTAGGAGCCGGGTTGTGGAAATTCCACGAGCACGGCTTGCTTGAAGGATGTGCGCTCGGGCGCTGCGACCTGCTTGAAGACTTGCTTGGCGCCACCGTAGATGGTGCGGACCAGCGGTAGGTTGGCGATGCCGGTATCGGCAGTGTTGACGATCCAACGGCCAACGAGATTACCGGCGAGCGCGCCGACCAGTGTCAGCGCTGCAACCGCAAGCAGCACGCCCCCGCCGGGCACCCTGGTCAAGATGTTCAGGTCTTGAGGCACCAGCGGCTCGACGCGGGTGTCGATGAAGGTGACGACCAACCAGATCAGCCACGCCGTGACGACGAACGGCAGCACCAAAGCGACGCCGGCGAGAAAGGAATTTCTGAGCCACGCGAAGAAGTTGAACTGACGCTCGGGCGGTTTTGAGGTGATGGTTGGGGGAGGAGGCATTGGTTGGCATGTAGGGCAAGCAATGCCTCTGAGGAAGCGGGGCTAGCGAAGGGAACAGTGCGTTCTTACGTTTCGCCTCATGTTTGGTCGCAAGAGCACGTTTGTCTCAGCGCCGCCGCAGCGCGGCCCTAGAGACACTTTTTCCGAAACAGTCATTCAGGTTGTTGAGGACATAGGTCCGGCTGTTATTGGCGTGCGGCGCACGAGCCGCGCGCGCGGGCTCTATGACGGCGCGGGCTCGGGTGTGATCATTTCGCCTGATGGCTATGCGCTCACCAACAATCACGTTGTGAGCGGCGCCGGCAAAATCGAAGCAATTTTGCACGATGGCAGCGTTTCATCCGCCGAAGTCGTGGGTTGCGATCCGGATACCGACTTGGCGTTGCTGCGGCTCAACAGCAAAGGCCATCACGCCGCGGAGCTGGGCGATAG
Organism: Caulobacteraceae bacterium; assembly: GCA_031379735.1. Lineage (GTDB taxonomy): Bacteria > Pseudomonadota > Alphaproteobacteria > Caulobacterales > Aquidulcibacteraceae > Vitreimonas. The sequence continues at coordinate 40,739 of JANNFK010000009.1, forward strand.
CGCCGCATTGCGCGTCGGCGAATTGGCTATTGCGATCGGCAACCCCTTGGGACTGCAGGCGACGGTTACCGTCGGGGTCGTTTCAGCCTTGCGGCGGACATTGCGCGGTGAAAGCGGGCGGCTGATCGAGGACGTCATTCAGACGGATGCGGCGCTCAATCCCGGCAATTCCGGCGGCGCGCTGGTCGATGGGCGGGGCGCAGTGATCGGGATCAACACGGCGATCATTGGCGGCGCGCAAGGTTTGTGCTTCGCGGTGCCGAGCAGCACGGCCAAGATCGTCATTCCTGAATTGATGCGCGACGGGCGCGTTGTGCGGGGCTGGTTGGGTATTGGCGGGCAGACGCAGGAATTGTCGCGCGCTTTGGGGCGGCGGCTGGGGCTTGCCGTGGAAAGCGGCGTACTTGTAGTGGCCGTCGCCAAGGGCGGGCCGGGCGAAGCGGCTGGGCTTGAAGAGGGTGATGTTGTGTTGACGCTGGATGGCGCGCCAACGCCTTCGGTGGATGCGATCCATAAGCTGCTGACGCGCCAACGGATCGGGCGCGCAGTCGAGCTTAATGTTCTGCGCAATGGCGCGCGGACGAAGCTGAAGTTAGCGGTTGCCGCGCGGCCGGAGCGACAAGCAGCTTAGGCCGGAAGGGTGAGGCCCTTTTCGTCGAGGAGGGTTTTCAGTTCGCCGGTCTGAAACATTTCTCGGACGATGTCGCAGCCGCCGACGAATTCACCTTTGACGTAGAGCTGCGGGATGGTTGGCCAGTTGGCGAACGCCTTCACGCCGTTGCGAATGTCGTCGTCGGCGAGCACGTTCACGTCGTGGTACTCAACGCCGAGGTGATCAAGGATCCGCACGACCATGTTGGAGAAGCCGCACTGCGGTTGATCCGATGTGCCCTTCATGAACAGCACAACGTTATGTGCGCTGATCGTGTCACGAATGGTTGTGAGGGCGTCGGTCATGCGTACTCCTTGGGACCGCAGGTAAGGGGCCGTGGGTTGGTCATCAAGCGTCAGGTCTTGGGTGCGGTGTCGAGGGCCAGGGCGTGGAGTTCTCCGCCCATCCGGCCCTTAAGGGCGGCATAGACCATCTGGTGCTGGGCTACCCTGGATTTGCCGGCGAAGGCTCCTGAGCGGACGATTGCCTTATAATGATCGCCGTCGCCGGCCAGATCCTGGATCTCGATGTCGGCGTCAGGGAGCGCTTCCCGAAGGAGAGCCTCAAGCTCGGCGGCTGGCATTGCCATGGATGGTCCTGAAAAAGCTGGGATTCAGGTCATTCTATCCCTTGAAACATGACAATGCACCTAGCCCTCGGGAACTGCATGACGATCACGAAAGTTTTGATTGCGGCCCAGAGCGCTGATCAGGCATCAGGGCGGGTCTGGGGGATGGGCGGTCTGTGAAGATCGCCCACTGCGTGGGAGACGTTGACAACGGCACCATTTCCGAAAATTTAGGCGCCGGCGTCGATCGTCGCAGGGAGAGAAGACCGCAGATTGCGGCAGCCCGCGCGGCGCCTGGTGGGAGGTTGCGGCAACCAGGACCAGCTGGGGCCAGGCGCAACCACACACCACACGCATAAAACCTTATCGCGGTGGACCCGCGCGCACGCAGGAGCGCGATGAGTTCGCCAGTACCAGAATTATTTAGGGCAGGCACAAAGGGCAGACCATGACGTTGATGAATTCGCTGCTGATGTTCGCGCAGCAAACTACCGCACCAGCAGGCCAAGTGCCGGCAACCACGGCCCCGGCGCCTTTGCCGACCTTGACCGACGCTGAGCGCGCCGCCGCGCAAGAAGAAGGCGCTAAAGCGGCCGGTGAAGCGGCGGGTCAGCAAGAAGTCTCGATGCTTGAACTGGTTCAGCACCTCAACGCCGTCGAAATGGGCGTCATGGTGATCCTGGGCCTTTGCGCGATCTACGCCGTCGCGCTGCTGTTCGAAAAAATCTACGTCATGCGGAAGGCCGCCAAGCAGACGAAGGATTTCCTTGCTTCGTTCCGCAAGGCCAACTCTGTTGAAGAAGCCGAAGCCATCGTTCGCAAGCTGCCGAGCTCGGGCATCAAGTCGATGTTCGACGCCGGCATGGCGGAAGTCCGCCGCACGCAAGACCTCGGCCTCTACACCATGCGCGACGCACGCGATCACACGATGCAGCGCGTTTCGTCGGCCATGGCCACCCGTCAGAACGAACATCTTGAAGATCTCGGCTCGTCGATGACCTTCTTGGCTTCGATCGGCGCTAACGCTCCGTTTATCGGCCTGTTCGGGACGGTCTGGGGCATCATGGTCGCCTTCGTCGGTATCGCTAAGACGCAAACCACGTCGCTCGCGGTCGTCGCGCCTGGTATCGCCGGCGCTCTGCTTGCCACCGCCGCTGGTCTCGCCGCCGCTATCCCGGCCGTTCTCATCTACAACTTCGCCGCCAAGCAAATCTCCAAGCAGGCCACGAAGCTGGACGACTTCGCATCCGAATTCATCGCGCTCGTTTCGCGCGACATGGATCGTCGCGCCGGCTGAGGTACCTAACATTGGAGGACGACCCCAATGGCGGGTAAATTATCTTCTGGCGGCGGAAAAAAGCGCGCTGGTTTGGACGTGAACGCGGATCCTAACGTGATCCCGTTCATCGACATCATGCTCGTGCTTTTGATCATCTTCATGATCGCCGCACCAATCTCGAGCGTCGACATCGAAGTCGCGATGCCTGACGCCCGTATTATGCCGTCGCAACGGCCGCCGCGTCCGACTTGGATATCGGTGAGCGATGACGCGGCGGGCGTCCAAGTGTTCGTGATGAACGACGCCGTCGACATCGCAACTCTCGGCGAGCGCACGTACGAGGCTGTGCGGGAAAATTCACCGACTATTGCGAACGACGAGTTCGAGATTCTCGATCAGCGCATCTACATTCGCGCTGACGCGGACACGGCTTATCGCAATGTCGTGCGGGTCATGAACCGCCTCCAGGACCGGGGCTTCACCAAAATCGGCCTCGTCGCCGAAGATCGGCGGAGGTAGGTCATGGGAGCCAAAGTAGGTGGGTCCAAAGACGGCCCGGTTTCAGAACCGAACGTCATCCCGTTCATCGACATTCTGCTCGTGCTGCTGATCATCTTCATGGTGACGGCGCCGATCCCGACCGTCGATATTCGCGTCGATCTTCCGCCACCCAACCCGGTGCCGATCAGACTTCAGGGATTAAACCCGACAGTCGTGGGCATCCGCGAAACGCCGGCGGGTCTTGCGATTTACGTGGACGAGGAAGTCGTTGACCTATCACAACTTGGCGAGGTCACGCTGACGCACGCCATCCGCAACAATCCTGCCTTGGAAACTCGGCAAATATACGCGGAAGCACGAGTTTTCGTGCGCGCGGATCAAAGCACCGCATACGGCAACGTTGTGGATGTGATGAGCCGACTGCAGGAAGAGGGCTTTGTGAAAGTCGGTATCTTCGCTGAACTTGCGAGTGAGGGATAAGACGATGATAGGTCTTCGCCTTATTTCGCTCTCGCTGGCGGCGTTCGTCTGTCTGATGCTGGTGTACATTGCAGTTACCCAGAGATTCAGCGCGATTTCCGACCTGTTCGATGATCCCGATGCCGTGAAGGTGGAAATCGAGGAGGAGGAAAAGCCGCCTCCGCCTCCGCCCCCGCCTGATCGGCCGCCACCACCACCACCGCCTGAGCAGCGTGTGCCGCCGCCGAATCTCTCGGCGCCGCCAACGCCGACGCCAATTCCCATTGCGGTCGATCCGCCGCCGTCGCCGCCGACGCCTTCTACGATCACCAACGCGGTGTTCCTGGAGCAACCCGATGCGCGCGACTTCGCCCGCTATTATCCAGAGCGCGCGCAGGAGCGGGAAGTCGAGGGTCGCGCAACGGTCGAGTGCATCGTCGGAGCTGACGGTCGCTTGTCGTGCACGGTGACGTCGGAAGACCCGCCGGGCTATGGCTTTGGTGAAGCGACACTCCGCGTGGCGCGCCACTTCCGTGTTGCTCCGGCAACGCGCGATGGGGTGGCCACGTCCGGTGGCCGCATTCGCCGCACCATCCGCTGGGTGTTGCCGGGCTAACCCGCTAGATTGCCGGGTGTGACGCCGGCAGGACAGCGAACTTGAACGATGGCGTACAATCGCCCGAGCAAGCCGTACGATCTCTCAAGGTCGTGCGGCTTGTTTCGTTTGGCGCGTCGGCGGCGCTTGCGTTCCTTGTGCTGCTGGGGATTGCGACTTTGCGCTACGCGCCGGCTTGGCCCGCGCCAGATGCGCCGCCGATAGCCGTGGTGAGCGAGATCGCGCGCGAAACTCCGCCGGAGCAGCCGCGCGCAACGCCGCCGCCGCCGCGCGCGCCTCAGCGCGCCGCCGACCCGCAAGAAGTACTGGCCGTGGAGCCGGCGCCGCAGCAGCCGGCGGCACAAAGCGAACCAGTTGTGATCACCGATCCAGTGTGGGTGCAGCGGCCGCGCAATCCTGAGCGTTTCTATCCGCGCGAAGCTTTCATGCGCGGCATTGCGGGCGAGGTGGTGCTCGATTGCGAAATCGACACCCAGGGCCGATTGAGCTGTGCCGTCGTCTCGGAAACGCCCGAAGGACAAGGCTTTGGTGAAGCGGCGTTGCGCATTGCCGGTGGTCACGTGATGCGGCCCGCAACACAGAACGGTGCGCCAATGCGCGCGCGTTATCGCATGGTCGTGCCGTTTTCGCCTGGTGAGTGATCATATCGCGGAAGCGTGATTGCGCTCGCGCGCCTGTGAATATTCGAGTCGTGCAAACGCGCGCACGCTTCTCTGAAGCCGGCGGCGAGACCGGTTCACATTAGGGAGGCGCTATCGATGACTCAGTCACTTGGGGCGCGCGCGACATCGCTCGCGGCGTCAGCAGCAATACTTGGATTGGCAGTGTTCGCGGCGTTCAGCGTTTCAATCACACTCGGTGGCGTGACGTTCGACGGACCGCAGCCGATTCCCGCGGAAGTGCTGGCGCCCGATCGGCCGCCGCCACCTGCGCGACCGCAAACACCGCGACCACCGCCGCCGACACCGGCCGAGCCGCAGGAGACGACGATCGCGACGCAGCCGATGGAGCCAACGGCGCCAGATGAGGTTACGGGGCTGGTCGAGTACGGGCCGGTTGGGCTGCCGGTGATCACAAATCCGCGATGGCTACGCCAACCGCGCGATCTGGCGCGCTATTATCCGCCGCGCCCGTTGGCGCGAAATATCAGCGGCCAAGTGGTGCTCGATTGCCTCGTGGATACGAACGGGGCGCTGAATTGCTTGGTTGTATCCGAAACGCCCACGAATTGGGGGTTCGGAGACGCTGCCCTGCGTATTGCGCGAGACTACCGGATGGTTCCGGCGATGCGGGATGGGCAGGCGGTCGAGGCCCGCTACCGGATGCGGGTGCCATTTCAAGTGAACTAGCCTGTCGGAAATGCGAGGCGGGTCACCGCATTTTGGCCGTGATTGCCTCGCAAATCCCGGCGTCGAGGGATAGAACCAGCGCGTTCTGGACAGGAGAATATAACGATGAGAATTCTGCTCGGCGCGACCGCCGCACTCACGCTGATGGCGGCGCCGGCCCTCGCCCAGACGGCGCCTGCCGCACCGGCGACGCCGTGCAGCTTCACCGCAGCCCCGACGATCCCGGACGGCGCCAACGCAACCAACAACGCGATGCGTGACGCGCGCGAAGCGCTCGAAGCGTGGCGTAACACGCGCGCGACCGAACTCGCTGCGTGCAACACCACCGCTCAGTCGCTTCAACAACAAGCGCAAGCTGCTGCTGCTGCACACAACGCCGCGGCGACGGAAACGGATACGACCATTCGCCGCTTCGCTGCGGAGAATGAGGAATACTCCGCACGCGACGGCGCGACGTCCGGCCGCCGTGAGCGCGGAAGCACTCTTACCCGTCCTGACCATTGAGTGAGGGCGACGCCGCCGGCGCGTAGCGCCACAGTGGCGTAAACACGGCCAGCGCTATAGCCGCGAGCGCTAGGCCGATCGACGGCGCTAGCGCAGCGGCGCGCGCGCCCCATTCGCTGGCGGCAAAGCCGACAAGCGCCGAGCCGATGGGTGCGCCGCCCATAAAGCCCATTGAATACACAGCCAAGACGCGGCCAAGATAACGCTGCCCCGCAGCGCTTTGAACGATGGTGCGGCTGGTGGAGATCGCGACGCCGGCGGCGAAGCCCCAAAGCACAACGATCAGCGCGAAGACGGCGAACGGCTTGTGAAAGCCAAATGTGAAGAGCGCCACGGCGCCGATGAGGTGCGAGGCGATCAAAGAGCGCCCCGGCCGCCGTAAAGGCTTGAGGCGGCTCAACATCACCGCGGACACGAACGACGCACCCCAGAAACACGCCAGCAACGCGCCGAGTTGGCTGGCTTGCGAGCGTGCGTCACCGCCATAGGCTTCACGCACGATCAGCGGGAACAGCACCTGGAAAGAGCCGATGACGAACACCCCGACATAAGCGGCGGAGATCAGCATCGGCGACATCACCGGATCGCGAAACGCGTAGGCAAGGCCGTCGCGCATGTCGCGAAGCGCAGCCCCGATTGTGCGTTCGTGGCCGGTCGGTTTGGGCGCCTGCAATCCGAGACAGATTGCGGCGCCGATCGAAAGCGCCAGCGCCTGTAGCGCCAGGTAAGGGGCAGGGTTCGAGCCCGCGAAACGCGCGACGAGAATGCCAACAATCTGCGCACCGATTTGGACGGCGGTTGTGACGGCCGCGGCGGTCGCGATTGGCGTGTGACGGCCGAGCGTGGCCTCACGTTCTACGATGCCGTTTAACGCCGCATCGCGCACCGGCATTAAGAAGGCCGCACAGCAGCCGACGATGATGGCGTAGGCAATCAGCCATTCGTAGGTCAACTCGCCGGCGCCAACGATGGCGCAAAGCGCGATGCTCATGAAGGCAAAGGCGATGTTGAGTTTGGCGAGCATTGGCCCGGCGCGGGCGCGTTCCGCCAAAAGGCCGCCAAACAGGAGCAAACAAAACATCGGCGCTGATAGCGCCGACTGCGCGAGGCCGATTCCGGCAGGTGTGGCGGTAAGCACGAACGCCACGAGCGAGGGAAACAGAACGAACTGCATCCCAAAGGCGAAGAAGTAACAGGCGACCAGCGCATAATAGGTGTTGAGTTCGGACAGTATGCCCAAACGCGGTTTGCGCCCCTGGTCCGCGCTTGGCTCCATGGGTTCCTGCCTTAGTCGCGAGGCGATGGCTGGTCCAGTCCGTGCGCGCGTTGACGAGGACTTAACGCGCGGCGTGTTCGCTGGTGGGATGGCGTTGCCGAATCAACCCCGGGCCGACATCTCGGACCCGCAGCCGCTGGAATTGACCCAGCCGCACGCGCCGCGCGCCCGGCACGCTTTGGTGCAGCGTCTGTGCGAAATCGTGTCCTGGCCCGAAACGCGATTGCCGTCTTATGAGCGTCAATTGGCGGCCGATATTCTCGTCGACCTGCTGCGGACGAGTAATGTCGAACTACGCCGGCGGTGTGCAACGGGGCTGATGCGCGTACAGGATGCGCCGAAGGCCCTGTTGCGGTATTTGGCGCGCGACGAGATCAGCGTGGCGCAGCCGCTGCTTGAGAATGGCGTCGGATTTGATGATGCCGATCTGATTGCGACCGTGCGCGCGGGCACTTCTTGGCATTGGGTTGCGATCGCTAAACGGCGTGGCTTGAGCGAGCCAGTCTCGGATGCTCTGCTGCAAACTGGCGATACCGGCGCGATCGAAGCAGTGCTGCGCAACACGACATCGCGGCTATCGACGCAGGGCGTTGATCTGGTCGTTGCGAAATCGCGCCAATCATTAAGCCTGCCGCCGCTGCTCGTTCCGCGTACGGAATTGAAGCCGACGCAGGCGCTGGTTTTGTTTTGGTGGGCCCCGTTTGAGGCGCGACTCCAGATCTTGCGTCGTTTCGCAGTCGATCGTCAGGTGCTGATCCAAGAGCTTGGCGAGGTATTCAAGATCGCGGCTTCAGAAGGCTGGTCGGACGCCGATACACGCAAGACGCTGCAAGTCATCGAACGGCGCCAACGAAATCGCGCGGCGGCGGCGCAGAGCCCTTATAAGTCGCTCGAAGGCGCGCTCGTTGCGGCTGAGGGCGGGCTGGATCGCGCGCTTATCCACGAGATCGCGCATTTGGCGGGTGTGAAGCCTACCACGGCGGCGCAAATTTTCGCCGATGCGGGCGGTGAGGCAATTGGCGTGTTCTGCAAGTCAGTTGGCTTGAAACGCCCGCTCATGATTGCGTTATGGAAAGCTTTGCGGCGTCCGCACGGCGATCCTGACGCAACGGACAACTCGCTCGGCCGCACGTGCTATGTGTTTGACACATTGGCGACAGCGAAGGCGCAGACGGTGCTGCGGTACTGGAATTGGTCGTTCACGGCGGATGCCGCTGGAATTGAGCAATCCACATATGGCAACGACGTGCTCGAATTGTCGTTGGCGCGTCGCAACGCCGCGCTGTTGTTCAGCCGCAACGGCTGATCTCGCGCGCCGGATCAACTGGCGAATCCAAGAGGGCGGGTCTAAGCCTTGACGCCGCGCGATGGCGGCGCGGGGAGGCGGATCGATGCTTCACGCCGCAGCAATGCTGATTGGCTTGGCAGTGCTTTGGATGCTGGTCACGCAGCCTGCGAGTTCTCCACAGGATTGGGCGATGGCGGCCGCTGTCACCATTGCATGCGCGGCGGTTGCGTTGCGCTTTGGCGGTGTGAGCAGCGCGTTCGCGCGTGCGCTGCGTTTGTGGGCGTTGAGCATCGCGCGTTCGGGCGCTGTGGCGCGCGGCGCCCTGGCGACGTTGCGCGCGGCGGCTTCGGCTGATGTCACAATGAAACCTGCATTGGTGCGCGTGAGATCGCGGGCGACGCTCTCTGCTGAACGCGCATCGTTTGCGAACATGATCAGTGCAACCCCAGGCATGGCGGTGGTTGAGACTGACGCCGACGGCTTGCTGGTGCACGTGCTTAACGAAGACGCGATCGATGCGGCCGATCTCGGCCGCCTTGAGGGGCGCGTGGTTGGTGGAGGCAAGGGATGACTGCGCTCGCCGCCATTATCGGTGTTGGCCTTGCGTTGCTTCTTTGCGTGGCGCGGCTGTTTGCTGGACCCACGCTCTATGATCGCACGCTCGCCCTGAATGGCGTGGTGATGAAGATCGCGATCATCGTGGCGGCGGCTGGCGTGATCACGGAGCGGGTCGTGTTTGTCGATGCGGCGCTTGGGTTTTTGCTTGCGAGCCTCGTCGTCAATGTTGCGGTGCTGAAATTCTTCCGATCTGGCACGTTCCAGGCGCCGCTCGCTCGTGCTGAGGATTTGTGATGGAGCCGGGCGCGGTCTTGGACCTGTTGCGGCTTGGCGTCTCGGGGATTGTTATCGCCGCTGGCCTGTTGCTGATCGCTGGCGGCGCCTTGGGACTGTTGCGGTTTCCGGATCTCTATACGCGGCTGCACGCGTCTAACGTGGCTGACGTCGTTGGCTCCGTTGTCGTTGTGCTTGGCTTGGCGATTGTCGCGCCGGACTGGGGCGTGGCGGTGCGGCTGCTGTTGTTGGCGGCATTGCTGATGGCGCTTGGGCCAACGCTGACGCATTTGGTGGCGCAAGCTGCGCACGCTGCGGGTCTCGCGCCCATTGCTGGGCGCTACGCGGCGCCGCGTCCCGGTGCGACGAATGCGAGCACGCAACCATGATGGCGGCGCTGCCTTGGTTGGCGCTCGCGCTCCTGGGTGTCGCGGTCGCGAGCGCCATCGGCGCCGTTGCGGCGCGTTCGTTGTTCGTGACCTGCATGCATCTCGTGACGACTGGCGTTTCGGTCGCAGCGGCGGTGTTGTTGTTGCAGGCGGGAGAAGGCGGACTGGCGCTGGCGTTGTTTGCGGCGGCCTGGGCGCCGGTGTTGCTGCTGGCGGTGACGCTGCTTAGCACGCGCGCAACGCGGGCCGAACGCCGTGGCGCACCTATCGTCAGCATTGTTGGTGCGTCGTTGGCGGCGTGCGCGATCTGGTGGCCGTTGTTCGAACTCGCCGCGGTCGCGCCAACGGGTATCCCGCACGAGTTTCACGGACTGGCGTTTTGGCTTGCGCCGATCGTTCTGGTCGCCGGCGCGGGGTGCGTGGGCGTGCTGGGCTATGGCGAGCGCGGCGCGTTGACGCGTAGGCCCGGCGCATGACCGGATCGAACGTCATTGTTGCGGCGGCCGCGCGGTTCTTCACGCCGCTGATGGCGCTGTTCGCCTCGGCTTTGCTGGTTGGTGGGCCGTCAGGCGATGGCGTGGGCTTTGTCGCCGGCGTTGCGTTTGCTTTGGTGCTGATGCTGCACGCGCTGACGTTTGGAGCTGCGGCGGCGCGCGTGGCATTGCCCAGTCCGTTTGCGCGTTTGATTTTGGCGGCTGGTGTGACCGCGACGTGCGTTGGCGCTGGGCTGCCGGGCTTCGTGTTTGCGCCGCAGGTGATTGAAGCTGGCGCGTTTGCGGCGACCGTGGCGAGTGCGGCGCTGGTCATTCATGTGCTGTTCGGACGTGCGCCGACATTGCGTGATGCGGAATGATCACCGCAGGTGCGCCACTGTCGCTTGAGCCTACGCTCGCTGCGTTCGCGTGCGCGCTGATTGTGATCGGCGCAGCGGCGGCTTTGGTGCTGACGAATGCGATCAAGCGCTTGGCTGGCTTGGTGATTGCGGGCTTTGGCGCGCTGGCGGCCCTGGCGGCGTTTGGCGCACCGGGTGGTGCGCTGATTGCGGGCGTCGCTGTGCTGTTTGCGCAGACCGCGTTGGGCGCGGCGATCGTGGCGCGGTTGCAGGAGAGCTATGGCAGCGTCGCCGCAGCGGAGGTCGATGCGGCCGATGCCGAGGACGATGCGCGAGGCCCGGCCTCATGAACGGTTACTACGTCGAACTCGTACGCGCGCACGCACCGTTGCTGATGATCGCGACGCCGCTGGTTGGGGCCGCGCTTATGCTGGTCAGCGGGCCGGCGCGGATGAGTTGGCTGATTGCGTGCGCCGCGGCGGTGATCTGCGCAGTGATTTCAATTGATTTTGCGGCGACGGTGTTGACGCGCTTGGCGCAGCCGATTGCTCAGGTTGGCGTTGCGTTGTTCGTTGACGGGATTGGTACGTTTTCGGCGGCGCTTCTGTCGTTGGTGCTGGCGTTGGTCGTGGTGGCCGTGGGCGCGACATTGAAGGATGCGGGCGCCTCGCCGGCGCTGCTAAGTTTGGCGTTGATGCTGGCGCTGGCGGCTGGCTGGATCGGCGCGTTGATGGCGCGCGATCTGGTGGCGGTGTTTGCGGGTGTTGAGGCGGCGTGGTTAGCGGCCACGGGCCTGACGGCGATCAACGCGGTGCGCGACCGTGCGCCGCTAAATGGCGCGTTTCGGATGCTGACCTTGGGCGGCGTCGGTTCGGCGTTGATGCTGCTGGGCATCGGCATGTTGGGTCGCGCGGCTGGCGGCTTGGAGATCGATGCGCTGCCTTTAGCGCAAATCCGTATGCCCAACCTTGCAGGTGCGGGCGCGGCGTTGGTTGTGCTTGGACTTGCGGTGAAGGCGGGTGTCGCGCCGTTGCATGCGTGGAGCGCTGTCGCGATCGGGCGCGGCGGATCGATGATTTCGCTCGGCGTTGGGACACTCGGCATTTTGGGCGCGCTGAGCGTGCTGACACGCTTTTCGGCTTACGCGATCACTGCGCCGGAGATTGGCGCTGCGATTTCGGCAGCGTTGGCGAGCTTAGGTGCGGTCAGCGTTGTCGTCGGTGCGGTTCAGGCGGTCGGCTCGCGCAATCTTTTGCGGCTAACGGTCTATGCTGGTGTTTCGCAGGCGGGCTGCGTGTTGCTGAGTGTGGCGCTTGGCTCGCCAGCGGGTTTTGCGGCGGCGCTTATGCAATTGGTCGCGTTCGCGGCGGCCGCACTCGCGCTCTACGGCGGCGCTGCTGCGGGCCGCGTTCAGTCGCTCGATATGCTGGACGGGTATGCGACACGCGCTCCACTTGCCAGTGCGGCGATAACGGCAGGCGCGCTGAGCTTGATGGGAGCGCCGCTCACGATTGGGTTCCTCGGGCGTTGGCGATTGGTTGAAGCCGGGGTCGGCGCTGGTTGGTGGTGGGCGGCTGGACTTGTGATCATCGCGTCGCTCGCAGGCGTGTTTTACGGTGGCCGTCTGATTGAGCGCATGTACTTCCGCCGCGCCAACGCGACGTATGCGGGCGAGGGCGGCGTATGGCGTGTGGCGCTGGCGCCCGCATTGCTGGCTGCGATTGCCGCGATCGCCATTGGACTGGCGCCGGGCGTGCTGCTGAGCGCCGCGGCGGCGGCTTCGCACATGCTGACAGGATTGGCGGCATGACGCCGGAGATTGCTCTCTTCTGCGTGCTTGGCGCGCCGGTTCTACAAGCGCTGCTTGTGATGCTGATCCCGAAGCCGCCTGGCTTGCGCGATCTGATCCATATCGGATTTTCGTTGTTTGCCGCGTTGTGCGCAGCGTACCTCATGTACGCCGTGGCGCATCATGAAACGGCGCGCATCGTGCTGGCGCGGCCGCTGCCGAACGTTGATCTGGCGTTTGCGATCGATCCGCTCGGCGCGCTCATGGCGGTGGTGCTGACGGGGCTCGGCGTTCTGCACGCTGTGCATGCGGCAGGGGTTGCGCGCGCCAAGCAGGAAAGGGCGCCAGCGCGGTTGTTGGCGTTCATCGCGCTTTCGATGGCGGGTGTCACGGCGGTTGCGTTCTCCGCGAACTTGTTCAGCCTGTTTGTCGCGTATCAGGCGCTGGCCCTGGCTGCGTTTCCGTTGGTCGCGCATCGCGGCGACGAGGAGGCGCGACCGGCTGCGCGCGCTTTCTTGGCGACGCTGCTTGCGAGTTCGATCGGGCTCTTTTTGCCGGCGATGATTTGGACTTACTCGATCGCTGGTGCGCTCGACTTTCAAGCTGGCGGCGTACTGGCGGGGCGCGTCGATACGTTGACCGCGAATATCTTGCTTGCACTTTACGTGATGGGCATCGCGATGGCGGCGATCCCGCCAATGCACTCGTGGTTGCCTGCGTCGAGCAATGGGCCATTCCCGGCGCTGGTTGCGATTCAGGCGCTGGCTGTGTTGCCGGCCGGAGGGATCGGCGTGCTGAAGGTGGCGACGTTCGTGTTTGGCCCCGCGATGCGGGACGCGGCGATCGCGGCGCAGTTGCTGATCGTGCTGGTTGGCGTGGGCATGATCGTTGCGGCGCTAATAGCGCTCTCGAAGCAGGATATACGCGAGCGGCTGGCGTATTCGGTGATGGCGCAATCGCTTGCGGTGGTGATGGGTGCACTGCTGGCGCTGCCTGCCGGATTGTTTGCGGCTGCGCTGCAGATCGTGGCATTGGCGTGTGCGGCGGCGACGTTGCTGATGGCCGCGGGCACGACGGCGGCGATCACCGGGCGCACCAAGGTTGCTGATTATGCGGGTCTTGGCCGTGTCATGCCGTGGACCTTCGCGGGCTTCGCGATTGCGTCAGCGAGCATGATCGGCATGCCGCCGTTTGCGGGCGCATGGGCGAAGTTGTGGTTGATTACTGCAGCGGCGGGATCGGGGCTCGTATGGGCGGCGGTGCTTGCGAGTATCGCGGCAATTTTGACGTTCACGCATTTGGGGCCGCTGGCGGCGAACGCGTTCGCTGGGCGCGCGCCGACGGATGCGTTCAAGCGGCCTGACGGCGCGTCGATTCTGTTGGCGGCGCCGGTGATCCTGGCGGCGGCGGCGACGTTGATGCTGCTGGTGCTTGCTGATCCACTCGCGGTTTTCCTGTCGCCGATTTGGACGCCGGCGGGGCCATGAGTAACGCTCAGCCTCCGCAGCCACCAAGCGGCGTAACTGGCTTGCTGTTGGTGTTCAGCATCACCGCGCTCTTAGTCGGCGTTGGGTTCGACCTGGGCGCAGGTTCGCGCGTGCGCTTCTGGATTGGCGACCAACCTGCCGCCGCCGCTGCGGTCGGCGTTGCAGGCGTTTTGTTCGCAGTGCTCGCCGCGCACGCAGCGCGCGCGGTGTTGGCAAGGCGCAAACCTGGCGAAGAGGGGAGCAAAGATGCCGGCTCTCACACTTAATCCGGGCTTCGTGCCCATCATCGCGGCGTTGCTGATCTTGGCGATGCCGCGCACGTTGCGCTCGCCTATGATCGTGGCGACGGCGCTGGCGTCATTTTGGCTGCTGCTAGACCATAAGTTCGGCGCGGCGGCGGCGATGGCGCAGATGGGCTTGCCTGTCGTTCTGCTCAATCTCGACGAACTCAACCGTATCTTCGGTATCGCGTTGCTGATCGCGCTGATCGCGATTGGCATTTATTCGGGCGCGCGGCGCAATCGCTACGAGGATGCAGCGATATTGCTGCTGGCCGGGAGCGCCGTGTCGGCGCTGTTCGTGGGCGATCTCATTAGCTTTGTGGCGGCGTTGGCGCTTGGCGGATTGGCGGCGGCCTGGGTGGTGTTTGCGTCACCGCTGGCGGGCGCAAGCAGAGCGGGCGCGCGATTGCTAATCTGGCAGGGGCTTGAGGGGTTGCTGTTCCTGGTCGGGGTGGCGTTTCACTTGTCCGCCGGTGCGCAGGCTTCCGTCGTCGGACGGCTCGACGTGACGACGATCGGCGGTGTGTTCATTTTTGCGGCATTGATGATCCGCGTCGGCGCGCCGATGGCGCACGTCTGGTTGAAGGACGTGGTTTCGCATGCGTCGTCCACAGGCGCTGCGGCGTTGTCTTGCTTTACGACGATGCTCGGCGTTTACGCGTTGGCGCGATTGTTTCCCTCCGAACCGCTGTTGGTGTGGATCGGCGCGGGCATGGTGGTGATCGGCGCGTTCTATGCCGTTGCCGAGGACGATCTCAGGCGCGTGGCCGCCTATGGCGTGACGATTCAGACGGGCATCTGCACGGCGCTCATAGGCTTAGGGACGCCGCTCGCGCTTGCCGCCGCCGAGGGTCATGCGTTCGCCACCATCCTTTCGTTCTTGGCGCTGCAGTTGATGCTCGGCGCGCTGCTTGAGCGCCATGGCAGCGTGCGCTTGTCGGAGTTGGCTGGTGTTGGCCGCACGATGCCGTTGAGCGCCGTGTTGTTGGTTGCATGTGGGCTCGCCGTTTCAGCAACGCCGGGGCTGGTTATGTTTGCGTCGCAAGCCGCGTCATTGGAGGCGGCGGCGCAATGGGATCTGCGTTGGTTGTGGGCGATCATTTGGGTGACGCCAGTTGTAATGCTGGTTGCGTTGTTGTTACGGCCATCGTTGGCCGTTTACACGCCGACTGGTGAGGTGAAGCCGATCCTTGAAGCGCCATTCTCGATGCTGCTTGGCGCGGGGTTGGCGCTCTTCTTGTGCTTTGCCGTGGGGCTTGCGCCGCGCTGGCTCTTCGACTTGATGCCGGCGGAGATTTCATTTCAGCCGTTCGTGCTCGATCGCGTGACGCCGCAGTTTCAGCTGCTGGGCGCAGCGGGCGTTGCTTATCTTGCTCTACGGATCGCGCGCGCTGTGCCGCGCGAGCAGAGCGTGAGCTTGCTCGATATCGACGCGCTCTATCGCGGGCCGCTCGCCGCGGCGGGGCGGTGGGCGGGCGTTCTGGGCTTGCGCATGTATGGCGCGTGGCAAAGCTGGACGCGGCAGACGTCACGCTCGGCGGGGCAGTCGCTGGCAGCGCTGGCAAACGCTTGCGATCGGCCGTACGGCCCGTCGGGAACAGCGGCGGTCACCTTCCTGTGCATCGGTGTGGTGCTGCTGGTGATGTTCTTGGTTCGCTAGGACTAGGCGTCACTTGTCTATCCGAACTTGCTTTTCCACCTTCCGGTTTCTGTTGCGGTGAACGCACGTTAAATATTTGCGACGGCTTTTCCCTTGCAAGACTTGCAACTATACTCATACAATATCTGATCTCCACTTGGCAGGTAAGCAGCTCGGTAGATGGACAACCAGCGTGACTTGGTCCGCATGGCCGCAGAGATCGCGGCCGCGTACGTTTCTGCCAACCCCGTCCAGGCGCAGGACCTTCCCGCGCTGATCCGTATTGTGCATAGCACACTGCTGGAGGTGTCTGGCGCGACCGTGAAGGCGTCAGATTCGGTCCCGGAGCCAGCGGTGGCGATCAAGAAATCGGTGACCGCCGATTTCATCATCTGCCTTGAAGACGGCAAGAAATTCAAATCCTTGAAGCGCCATTTGCGGACCCGGTACGCGATGACTCCGGACGAATACCGGAGCAAATGGGGCCTCGCGCACGACTACCCCATGGTCGCGCCGAACTACGCCAAAGAGCGCTCGAACTTGGCGAAGCGCATGGGCCTGGGCCAAACCCGCAAAAGCGGCTAATCGAGCGCTCGACCCGATGACAGGAAAATAATCCTAGAAATAGGAAAAAATCTATCCCACACTTCCGGCGCGGCCGTATCATGCCCGATGCATGGGCGGTCACTTCAGGATGGAGGTTGGGAATGGGCGTGTTGTTGAAACGCGCGGAAGACGCGGCGGCTGCCGAGCTGTCGGCGCATGTCGTGAGCTACGCGCTGGGGGTGCCGCGCGATAGCATTGTCGATGATGCGCGGGGGTGTTCGAAGACGGCGTATGCACGCCAGCTTGCAATGTACCTGTGTCATGTGGCGTTTGAGCTTGGCTTGACGCGGGTGGCGGTGGCGTTTGGGCGTGATCGCTCGACTGTCGCGCACGCGTGTCATGCGGTCGAGGACCGGCGCGACGAGGCGCAGTTCGATCTCTGGATTAGTTCACTCGAGGCGTCACTTCGAGCGGCGCCTGCGCCGGTTCTGCCACTGAAGGCGGATGCATGAGCGGGCGCCGGATCGCACGCGCACTGTCGCGACTAGCGCGCGGAGATGTGGTGCTGCGTTTGTTAGGCGCGGGGCCTGACTATTGTCTCGTAAGCAAACGCGATCGCCGATGCCGGGCGCTGTTGCGTTTGAGTGTGGCCGACGTGCGGGCGCTTGAGGCGGAAGGCGTGGTCGAACAGGAAGGCAGTGGCGGCGGTTATGTCTTGAGTGCTGCGGGTTTTGCGCGTGTAGCGCGAGAGTCAGCTGCGCCAAAGGAGGCTTTCATGGCGCAGCACGTGGCGCTGATCTCGCGCGATGTGATCGATGCTGATGGGGATGTGCGAAAGGAGCGTGGTCTCGATCCCGACGGCGCGATGCGAAAGCTGGCGGCGCTGCGTGGGGCGAGCGGTGAGCCTTGGTTGAGCGAGGTAGAGCTATCGGCCGCTGGCAAGCTACGCGTTGATTGGGCTGTGAGCGGGATCGGTATGGTGCGCGGTTCGGATTGGAGCGCGGCGCCAATGGGGTCGACACCGCGCGGCGCCACGAATGCGCAAGAAGCAGCGATGGCGCGGCGTTGCGATGCGCGCCGGCGTGTTGGTGATGCACTGGCGCGTTTGGCGGCGCCGCTGCGGCGCGTGGTTGAGCGCGTGTGTTTGCACGAGGAAGGGTTGGAGTCGCTCGAGCGCGCTGAAGGCTGGCCGGCGCGTTCTGGAAAGGTGGCGCTGAAGCTTGGCTTGGCGCAATTGGCGGCGGCGCTCTAGGCGGCGCGCGCCTCTGCTTGGATGCGGTTCATCATAGAGAAGAGGCCGTTGGAGCGTTGCATCGTCAGCGCGTCTTTCAGGCCAAGACGCTCGAACACGGCCTTGGGATCGACGGAGACTATCTCTTCGGGGGTGCGGCCGGAGAAGATGCGCAGCAGCATGGCGATCTCACCGCGGACCAGGTGCGCGTCGGAATCGCCGCGAAAGAAGAGCTTTTGCGGTTCTTCCGCATGCTTTTCCGAAACCAGCCATACGCGGCTGACGCACCCGCGCACGCGGTTCTCCTCGGTGCGCTCGCTCTCCTCGATCGGCGCCAGGCTACGCGCGAGTTCGATCACATACGAAATGCGCTCCTCCCAGTCTGGGAGGAGCGCAAATTCGTCTGCTAGCTCTTCAATCGTTTGGTCGATGCCGGCCATGCGCTTCAGATGCGCCTTGCGGCGCGCCCGGGCAAGATCAGTCGCGACCGCCGTGGCCGGCAACCGGAGTCATCGCGGTCGTGTCCGGCTGGGCGACAGCGCCGATGCAGGCGCCGATGTCACGCAGGCCGTGCTGGCCGAGGCAGAACGCGTTCTCATACCGGAAGCGGGCCGCCGACATGCATTGATAAAGCTGAAGTTGGGCCATCTCGATGCAGTCGCGCGAACGCGGATCAGCGATGAGGCGACTGACAGCGCTTTGGTTCGAGTTGACCGCGTCAAGCGCTTGCAAGGCGGCGACGGCCGCCATGCGGTCCAGAGCTTCGCCGCGTGTGACATTCACGCGCCATGACGCGGTTGCCGGTGTTGACGCGACCTCGACGACTTGATCACCGCCACGGACGGCGTCCCAGAAGCGACGGCCCCCGTAGGCTGACGGATCCGACGTCGGTGTGAAGCTGAGCGGCGTTACCGAAAGGCGAGGCGTGACTGCCGACGGCACCGCATCAGAGGGCGCGCCGTCGCGGCCGAGCGTACGGACGCGTTGCACGCGCGCGGCCTGTTGCGGCGCAACGGCGTTGGCCCAACGTTGGCTCTGCAGTGAATACGCCATTTCCTGATAGCGATCAGCGACGCTGATGATGCGTGCGCTGTCGGCGTTGGCCGAGGCGAGCAACATGGTGGTGGCTTCTTGGCCACCGCGCAGACCGCGCGCGTAAGATGGATCAACCGAGACCGCCCAAATGACAGCGTCGCGGCCATAATAGGCGGCTGCGTCGCGAACGCCTTGAACGAAGGCCGGCGATTGCGCGGCGGTGTTGGCGCCGTACGCGATCCAGCCGCGCGTCAGTGCGTCGCGATTGTGCCGTGAGACGCGATCGAGAGCGGTCTCCAACGAATTGGCGTCGCGCATCGTCGATGAGCGCAACTCTGAAACGTCGCTTTGATAAGCGGCGTAGGCGGTAACCGCAGTCTGCAGATCGCCATTGGTTGCAGCGGCCGCGTCCGTTGACGCGGGCGTTTGTGCATTGGCGACCCCGAGAAGGGCGATGGCCGCGGTTGTTGTCCATACCGCAAGGCTACGCATCGGCTTCTACTCCCTGATCCTAGATTGGTGAGTCCGCTTCCGAGTACGACTCAGAACGGGCATCTTCTCCCCTAGCGCGTTAAGAAGTCTTTTACTCGCGAGCGACCTTTGAGTGTCAACACAACTGGCAGTAAGGCCGGGTGCAAAAGCAGCACCAATGGCAGCTACGCTGGCGTGGGCCGGCTGGATTTGGGCCGTTGGCGTCGTTGTGGCCTCGTGGGCAGGTGTTTTCTGGGGTGGAGAACAGCGTGACGTGGCAGGCGCCGCAGCTTTGGCGCTGGCGCCAGCGTTAATCGGATTCACCTTGTTACCCTGGAGCGGGCATCGCTCGGGCGCCCTTTGCCTCGTTTTGGCTTGGATCGTTGCCGCAACGGGATTGGTGGCGGGAACCGGCGGTGCGGTTTCGCCGCTGGCGGCGAGTTTGTTGATCGGCCCATCGTTGGCGTTGGCGCTTGGCCGCTGGACGCGGATCGCTGGCATGACGGCAGTGGTTGGCTATTTGGTGGCCGCATACCTCGCGCCGATGGATGTGGGTTCAGAGCTTGGGCCGTTGCCGACGCTCTTGACGGTTCTATCGCTGGCTCTGGTCGTATGGGTCATTGGCTTTGGCCGCCGCGCGGAGAGCCGCGACGTAGCGATGGGGCAGCGCATCGCGGAGGTGTCACACGAACTGAGGACGCCGCTAACGCACATCCTCGGTTTTTCGGAGATGATCGAGCGCCAGATCTTCGGTGAAGTTGGCCCCCGCTATGTTGAGTATGCGGGCTTGATACGGAAAAGCGGCACGCACCTGCTCGGGCTGGTGAACGATCTGCTCGATCTATCGCGGATCGATGCGGGCAAGTTTGAGGTGCAGCTTGGCACCTTTGACGTGCGTGCGGTGATCGAAGATGTCGTGCGCGTGTCCGTTGATAGCGCTGAGAAGAAGCAGATCGCGCTCGGCATGCTTACGCCGGAAGCGCCCCTGAACGTTCATGCCGACGATCGCGCTCTGAAGCGCATGCTGATCAACACTGTTAGCAACGCCATCAAGTTCACGCACGAAGGCGGCAAGGTGATGGTGCAGGCGCGCGAAGTGGACGGCGTGCTGCATCTCGATACGATCGACAACGGCCCCGGCATTCCGGAAGCGGAGCGCGCGATTTTGGGTCAAGCTTACGAGCGTGGGTCAGGCGGCGCGCGCGCTGAAGGGACGGGCTTGGGACTATCGCTGGTGCGGGCGTTGGCGGCGCTGCATGGCGGCGCGCTGAGCTTTCACGAAGCGCCAGGCGGCGGCGCGTTGGTTCGGATTACGCTGCCAGTGCTGTCGAACTAGCGCTGCAGTGTCAGAAACGCGCGTGCGGCGGCGACATCGCCGACCTCGACAAGCAGGCGTTGTGTGGCGCGGCCGGTCTCCAGCCGCAATTCGACGCTTTCGCGTGGATCGAGTGCGACGAGGTCGCGGAATGCGGT
>JANNFK010000056.1:0-11564 GCA_031379735.1 Caulobacteraceae bacterium
GCACCGTCTGATCACCGAGATGGGCCACGAATGTATGGTCGTCGCGCCCTCGTTGATCCCGAAGAAGCCCAGCGACCGCGTTAAAACCAATCGCCGCGATGCGCTTTCGTTGGCTCGTCTCTTACGGGCCGGAGAGCTCACGGCGGTTTGGGTTCCAAACACCGCACATGAGGCGATCCGCAATTTGGTGCGCGCTCGGACGGCCGCGGTGAAAGACGTCACCATCAAGAAGCGGCAGGTTACGTCCTTCTTGTTGCAGCACCATCGGAGTTTCTCACGCAAGGCCTGGGGCGCGAGATATAGATTATGGCTGCACAATCAACCTTCGAGCACCCCGCTGATCACATCGTATTTCACGACTCTATCAATGCCGTCAGCGCCGCAGAAAGCCGACGTGATCGGCTTGATCGTGCGATCGAAGAATTTATACCGACCTGGCCTCACGCGCCAATTGTATATGCCTTGCAAGCGCTGCGCGGTGTTGATCTGGTGACCGCGGTGAATTTCGTTGTTGAAATTGGCGACATCAGGCGCTTCGAAAACCCGCGGCGTCTTATGGGCTATCTCGGCTTGGTGCCTGGCGAGCGCTCAACGGGCGAGAGCGTACGACGTGGATCCATCACGAAGATGGGAAATCCGCGCATACGTGCGCTGTTGGTGGAAAGCGCATGGACCTATCGCCACCCGCCCCGCATCAGCACGAAGAAGGCTCATCTACTGGAGCGCACCACTGAAAACATTCGCGTCATGGCTTGGAAAGCGCAGACTCGCTTGACGCGTCGGTATCGTGCCCTGGCCGCCCGCGGTATGAAACAGACGGTGATTTGCACAGCGATCGCGCGCGAATTAGCCGGCTTCATGTGGGCGGTGGCGCGGGAGGCGACGCCGGCGTGATTGCATTCGGCGCCGCCAGCGCCGTCACATCGCTTGCGCATGGGCGGGGGCGAGGCCGCGGCAGGGGGAATTCCCGTCCACCGCTATGTGGCCGATTTTATTCGACGCCCGCTGTAAGATCGGGACAGCCCCGGACGCATCACGGAAATGCGGTAACCAACCCGCGGATCAGAGCTTGCTCACCGACGTCCATCAGGCCTCGCCTCCACCCATGCGCAACTATCCCTCAATCACCGTTCGCGGAGCGGAAGAAAAGTCGTGCGCTGGGGCTTGAAAACGGACATCAGAGCGCTGGCTTGGCCCCACATGCCGCTCATGAGACAGATCGTCGATAATCGCATCGAGACAGTCTCGAGAGCACCAAATGGACGACCAAAGTGACGGTTTCAGACGTGGCCCTCCACAACGCCTCGAAATCCTGACAGGCGGCGGCGGACGGCGCCGATGGCCTGCATCGCTCAAGGCGCAGATCGTGGCGGAGAGCCTAACGCCGAATGTAACTGTCGCGGACATTGCACGTCGTCACGGTGCGCGTTCTTCGCAGGTGTTCGGTTGGCGCAAGGATGTGCGCGAGGGGAAGCTGGCGCTTCCGGCCGATGTCGCAATGAGCGGATCGCATTTCACGTCGGTGGTGATTGCACCGCCTTCAGCATGCACGCCGCGACGTCGTCCATCATCAGAGAGCAGCGCTATTGAGATTGAAGCGAAGGGCATCGCGGTGCGCATCTATGACGCCGCTGAGATCAAATTGGTGGAAGCGATCGTACGGGCGCTGCGCGCGTGATCCTTCCTGCCTGTCGGAGCGGCAAGCCCGTCACCCGCGGACAAATACGCCGATCCCAGCGGGCGAGCTGGTTTTCGACACGCGGCGCCACCGCGACGTCTTCCACCCAGGCGCGCGCCACTTCACGCAGACGTTCACCTTGGACGATAATATCTGGGTCGCCAGGCGGGGTCTGTGCGCTCGCGAGTCCGGTCGACAAGATAAGCGCGCACGCAGCGTAGAAAGTTCTGATCATGAGGTTCTCCCCGCACAGGCATCGCACAATGTTGGCGCGCGCCAAGCGCGCGCCAACCGAGCGTCTTTCACTTTGATGTTATCGAAGCGACGGGCGCAGCAATGCATTCAGTTTTGAATGTTTCTGGCGTAGTGAGGCTCCAAGGATGGGAAAACGGCGATTGGTCACGGGTGGCGTCAATCGCTGTTGCAGCGCTGCACACAAGTACACACAACCGCATGGGCAACCTTGGCGACGGATTGGCGACATGATCTTTCACGCAAAACTCTGTCTTCTCGGGGCGGCGCTCTTTGTCGCGTCCTGCGCCAGCGCAATACCGGCGCCCACGAGCGTTAGCCAAATCGTGTCGACCACCTCATTCGGCATGTGTGTCGGCTATTGCACGACACGGCTTGAAATTTCGGAGGGACGAGCGGTCCTCATTCGCGAAGCACGCGGCGGGCGTGGGGCGCCGGGCGATTTACCGGATCAGCGCTACACAGCGGCCCTAACGGCGAACGAATGGAGCGACCTCGCACGTTTGGCCGCCACCACCAATTTCAACAGCTTGCCTTCCGTAATCGGCTGCCCGGACTGCGCCGACGGCGGCGCAGAATCGCTCACCGTCAACGGGTCGGGCGCGTCGCGAAGCGTTTCCTTCGAACACGGCGCGGCGATTGCCCAAGCGCAACCCCTTCTCGACCGCGTGCGCGCCCTTCGCACGAGGCTCACGCCGGAATAAGTGAGCCAGCCGTGCGGGGACCTCACCAACCCGGCGAATGCCGTCCCGCCGCTGGCGGGGACGTTTGCAGCCAGGGGTTCTGACCGTTAGACAGAGCGAATGTCGAGCCACCGCGCCCAACACACGCTTTCGTCTGCGCGCCTGACTCATCTGCAGCGTCTTGAGGCCGAAAGCATCCACATCATGCGCGAAGTCGTGGCTGAGTGCGCAAAGCCCGTGATGCTCTACTCGATCGGTAAAGATAGCGCCGTGATGCTGCATCTCGCGGCCAAGGCATTCTATCCATCGCCGCCGCCGTTCCCGCTTCTGCACGTCGATACGACATGGAAGTTTCGCGCCATGTACGAAATGCGTGAGCGCGTAACGGCGGAGCTCGGATTCGAGCTGCTCGTACACAAGAATCCTGACGCAGTCGCCCGCGGCATCAACCCCTTCGACCACGGCTCGCTGCACACCGATCTCTGGAAGACGGAAGGCCTAAAACAAGCGCTCGACCAATACAGCTTCGACGCTGCATTTGGCGGCGCGCGCCGCGACGAGGAAAAGAGTCGCGCCAAGGAGCGCATCTTCTCCTTCCGCTCGGCCAATCATCGCTGGGATCCGAAAAACCAACGCCCCGAACTTTGGCGGCTCTACAACGCCAAGAAGCACAAAAACGAGTCGATCCGCGTGTTTCCGATCTCGAATTGGACCGAGCTGGATATCTGGCAATATATCCAACTCGAAAACATTCCGATCGTGCCGCTCTACTTCGCGGCTGAGCGCCCCGTCGTCCGCCGCGATGGCGCGCTTATCATGGTCGACGACGATCGCATGCGCCTTCGCGACGGTGAAAAGACCGAAATGCTGAAGGTGCGCTTCCGCACGTTAGGCTGCTACCCGCTGACCGGCGCCGTCGAGAGCAACGCGGAAACGCTAACCGCAATCATCCAGGAAATGCTGTTGACGACAACCAGCGAGCGCCAAGGGCGCGTCATCGATCACGATCAGACCGCCTCGATGGAGAAGAAGAAACAGGAGGGCTATTTTTAATGGCCCATGTTTCCAATCTCATCGGCGCCGACATCGAAGCCTATCTGGCGCACCATCAGCACAAATCGCTGCTGCGCTTCATCACGTGCGGCAGCGTCGATGACGGCAAATCCACGCTGATTGGGCGCCTGCTCTACGATTCCAAGATGATCTTCGAGGATCAGCTCTCGGCGCTGGAAGCAGATTCCAAGAAGGTCGGCACCCAAGGCGGGGCGATCGATCTCGCACTCCTGGTGGACGGCCTTGCGGCCGAGCGCGAGCAAGGCATTACGATCGATGTCGCCTACCGCTTCTTCTCAACCGACAAACGCAAATTCATCGTCGCGGACACGCCCGGCCACGAACAATACACGCGCAACATGGTGACGGGCGCATCAACCGCTGATCTCGCCGTCATTCTCGTAGATGCGCGCAAGGGCGTGCTGACGCAGACCCGCCGCCACTCCTATCTCGTCTCGCTGATGGGCATCCGCCACGCGGTGCTGGCGGTAAACAAGATGGACTTGGTGGACTGGTCGAAGGATGCATTCGACGCGATCGTCGCTGAATACGCTGCGTTCGCCGAACAGATCGGTCTTGCCAGCATTCTGGCCTTTCCTGTCTCCGGTTTGACCGGCGACAACATCACAACGAAGAGCCCCCAGACGCCGTGGTACATTGGCCCGCCGCTTATGCAGCATCTCGAAGAGGTGGAGATCGACGAAGAGCGTCGCGCCGCAGGTCCATTTCGGATGCCGGTGCAATGGGTGAACCGGCCCAACGCGGATTTCCGGGGTTTCGCCGGACAAATCGTCGGCGGTCGCGTAGTGCCAGGCGACCAGGTGCGCATCGCGCCGTCAGGAAAGCTGAGTAAGATCGCGCGCATCGTTACTAAGGGCGGCGATCTGTCAGAAGCGATCGCCGGACAATCGGTCACACTCACACTCGCCGACGAAATCGATTGCTCGCGCGGCGATGTGATCGCCGCGGCCGCCGACGCGCCCGAAGCGTCCGACCAGTTCGAGACGACCCTGATTTGGATGTCAGACGAACCGGCGCTGCCTGGGCGGGCATATTGGCTGAAGATCGGCGCGCGCACTGTGTCCGCGACGATCACCGAGATCAAACACAAGATCAATATAAACACCTTGGAGGAGCTCGCCGCCAGGGTGCTTGAGCTCAACGAAATTGCCGTTTGCAATATCAGTCTCGATCAGCAGGTCCCTTTCGACGCCTACGAATCCAATCCCGATTTGGGCGGCTTCATCCTCATCGACCGCACCTCTAACGCAACGGTCGCCGCCGGCCTCATCCACTTCGCACTGCGTCGCGCGCAGAACGTCCACTGGCAATCGATTGATGTGACGCGCATCGCGCGCGCTGAGATCAAAAATCAAAAGCCAGCAGTGTTTTGGTTCACGGGACTGTCCGGCGCCGGTAAGTCCACGATCGCCAACCTCGTCGACAAGAAGCTGCACTCACTTGGAAAGCACACAGTTCTGCTGGACGGCGACAACGTCCGCCACGGCCTGAACCGCGACCTGGGCTTCACCGATGCAGATCGCGTCGAGAATATCCGGCGCGTCGCCGAAGTGGCAAAGCTCATGGCCGATTCTGGCCTCATCGTTCTGGTGTCCTTCATTTCGCCATTCCGCGCCGAGCGTGATTTGGCCCGCCGCATGATGCCCGATGGCGAATTCTTCGAGGTCTTCGTGGATGCGCCGCTTGCCGAAGCCGAGAAGCGCGACGTGAAAGGTCTCTACAAAAAGGCGCGCGCCGGACAGCTAAAGAACTTCACCGGCGTCGATAGCCCCTACGAAGCGCCCGAGAACCCGGAGATCCACATCGATACCACAAAGTTGGATGCGACCGCTGCCGCAGCGCTTATCGTCGTCGAGGCGCTTCGCACATCATGAGATTGGTTCGGGCAATCTATGGCGCTCCGTTGACGCCGCTCGCTGGCGGTCACTGGTCACGCGGGATATAACTCAGGCATGGACTGGATCATCGAGATTACCGAGGGCGAACGGCGCTCTGGTTTGATGCAACCGGTAAACACGCAAGCGGCGCAAAATTCGCTTGAACGCCATGGCTGCGTAATTCTCCGCGCCGTCCATGAAACCAGCATGATCGATCGGCTGCGGGCGGAATTCGACGATCAATGGCCCGACAACGGCGAAGGTGTGTTCGCCAAGCAAGCCGCCTTGCCTGCGCCCAACCCCGTATTGAAGGTGGGAGAAAAACGATACGATATTTTGCTGCGACTGAAAGGCGCCTTCGCCGACCCTTACCTGCTTGGCAACCCGTTGCTCTGCCGCTTTCTCGTCAGCTCACTCGAACCGAAGATGAGGTTAAGCAGCGCCACCGCCGTGGTGTCCCATCCAGGCTCGGCGATGCAGCACGTGCACCGCGACCACGGCCATCTCTACCCGCAATCCGGCACGAGGACCACGCTGCCGCCGCATGCGATCAATGTCGCCATTCCGCTCGTCGACGTCGATCTCGCTACAGGGCCAACCGGGATCTGTCTCGGCTCGCATCGATGGCCGGCGGATCGCTTGCCACAACCGGAGGAATACACGGTTGTCGAATTCAAACGCGGCGACTGCATTCTGATTGACTACCGCACCATGCACGCGGGTATGGCGCACAACAGCACGGCGCGACGACCCATTCTCTATCTCGTCTACGCCCGCACCTGGTTCTTCGATGAAAACAACCACCAAGTACGTCCTGCGCTCGACATGGCGGAGGAAGACTTCGACGCCCTGCCGCCGCCGCTGAAGCCACTCTTGATGCGCGCCTTCTCAGACCGCGCCAGGGCGCGCTATCTGCTGAAAGCCTGACCTCAAACGCGCCCGGTGACCGGCAAAAGCGCGCCGGTAATATCGTGCGCGGTGTCGGACGCCAGAAACAGCATCACCCGGGCGAGGTCTTCCGGCTGTACCCACGCGCTAAAATCGGGGTCGGGCATGTCCTTGCGATTCTGGGCGGTGTCGAGAATTGAAGGCAGCACTGCATTCACACGCACCTTGCCCTTCATCTCTTCCGCCAACGCTTCAGTGAGACGATGCACGCCGGACTTAGAGGCAGCATAGGCGCCAAAGCCGGCGCCTGCCTTCAGCGCGCCGTTGGCGCCGACATTGACGATCGCGCCCCGGCTCTCGATCAAGGACGGCAGCGCCGCCTTGCTCGCATTGATCGCTGTCTTGGTGTTGATCGCGAACATCTTCTCCCAGATGCCGATGTCGCCATCGGCCACCGTACTCCAGCCGAAGCCACCGGCGATATTGAAGAGAGCATCTATCTGGCCGGCGGCGTCGCGGGCCGCCTTCATGACGGTCACGGCGCTCTCGGCCTTGGTCAGGTCCGCGCCGCCAAAGGCCAGTGTTCCATCTTTGAGGTCATCAGGCACAGGCGCGTAATCGATCAGCACGGGCGTCGCGCCGGCCTCTCGCACGACTCGTCCGGCCGCGCGCCCCAGAGCGCCGAACCCGCCGGTGATAACAATAACTTTGCCCTGCACATGCGCCTCCACTGACGCGTTCTAACGCGGCGCTCTTCAGCGTGCATCCGAAACCGCGCCGGCGGGCATCTTCAAAGCGACGACACGTGTCGTTACATGAAGAACTTCAAAGCGGGCGGTTCATCCGCCCGCTTCTTTTCCTCAGGCGCGGCTCTTCATTTCCTGCATCACACGCTGCGCATAAGCGCGGCTCACCGGGACCTCGTCTCCGCTCTCGAGCACGGCCATGAGGCGTCCATTGGCATCCCGGCGTACGGCTTTGAGCCGTTTCCAGTTCACGAACGCGGAGCGGTGTACGCGCAGCATTAGGTTTGGATCGAGCTTCTCTTCAAGATGAGACATGGTTTCACGATGCAGCAGCGTGCGCCCTTCCCAATAGAGGCGCACATAGTCGCGCTCCGCTTCGATGCGCTCTACGTCGACAACCGGCACGCGCAAGAAGCGGCCTCGGTCACGTATCCAGAATTCCTTCTCGTAGCGGGGCCCGTCGCGTTCATCGGCTTCGCGCTTAAGCGCTTCAAGCACTGCGGTAAGTTCCTCGGCGCGGCGGCCCGCGTCCTTCGCGGCGCGGCGTTCGCGTGCGCGTCCAATGGCTGAAGCCAAACGTTCGAACTCAACCGGTTTCACCAGGTAATCGACTGCGGAAGTTTCAAACGCCTGGACGGCGTAAGAGTCGAACGCCGAGACAAAAATCACCTCCGGGCCCCCGCAATCTTCAACCGCATTGGCGACCTCAAAGCCGTCAGCCAAGGGCATGCGAATGTCCAACAGCACTACATCCGGTCGGAGGTCGCGCATCTGTGTGATCGCTTGCGCACCATCGCTGGCGGCCCCGACGATTTCCACATCGGGTATCGCCTGCAGTGCAAGCCTTATGCGTCTGAGCGCCAGGGGCTCATCGTCAGCTAAGAACAGGCGAAGGGGTTGAGCGGACAACGTCTTCCTCCAAGGGCAAATAGAGTTCCACGCGGCAGCCGTGCGGCTCCCGGTTGCGCGCAATGAGGCCGGCGCGCTGGCCGTAGATCAGTTCAAGTCGCTCACGGATGTTGGCGAGACCAACGCCGCGCCGGCGCGGATGCGTGGCTTCGCCAGGCAGACCAGGCCCGTCATCCTCGACGACGATGCGCAGCACCGCACCATCGCGGCGCGCCGACACATCGATCGAACCTCCGTCGACGCTCGGCGTGATCGCGTATTTGATCGCGTTCTCGAGAATGGGCTGCAGGATAAGGCTCGGCAGCTGCGCGCCATCCAGCCCCTGCTCAATATCAAAACGAACTTTGAGCTTGTCTTCAAAGCGCGTCTGCTCGATCTCCAGATACTTCCGCTGCGCCTCAAGCTCCGCCTTCAGATCGGCGAGCGCGGTGGGCTGGCGATCTAGCGAATAGCGCAGAAAGCCGGCGAGCTTCAGGATCATGCTCTCAGCCGCCTCGTTGCGCTTCTCCAGCACGAGCGTCGAAATTGCGTTGAGCGTGTTGAACAGAAAATGCGGATTAATCTGATAGTGCAACATCCGCAGCTGCGCGTCGTAAGCGAGCGATTGCGCTCGCGAGACTGCGCGCGCTTGCGCCATGGTCTCAAAATGGTAGCCAAGCAAAGCTTGCGTCAGCCCCCAAAGCGGCAGCGCCCAACCAAATTGAAAAAGATAGATCACGAACGGGTACGGGTCCGGCGAGAAGCCGGCAAGCATCTGCGGCCAGAATTGCTCGCTATATTGCGTGATTGGCGCGATCGCTAAGGCGCCCAAAACCAGCGCCAGATTGCGCGCCCAGTTCGATCTGTTGGCGCGGACACCGGCGATCGCCCCGAGCAAAATTCCGGTGAGCACAAAATAGCTCGCCACCACTAAAAGGCGGTTGGCGAAATACGGAAAGTCGGAAGCGTCTTCAGGAGGGTCTGCTGCGGCCGCCGCCGTCCGCACCACTAGGTACATCAGCCAGAAAGCGATGTGTGCGCCCCAGCGCGTCCACGCGGGGTGATCAAGCAAGCTCTGCGGCGCGGTACGCGCGGCGCTGCCTGAATCCTCCCGTGCAGTCATTCAACAAACCTAGCGAATGAAGTCCAAAGATGGGTACCGATAACTACAGTAATCACTCCACCCGTTCGTCGCTGTTTTACGTCGCTTCGTCGTCACTTCTTGTCTGCGACTTGTGTTCACTCGAGTAGAACAGCGCAAACCGACCGCAACGCCTTTCGAGCGCCGTCGCAAGCCCAAAAGCGTTTGAGTTGAACACAAGTGCGAGAGCGCGCCAGCGCGGCGCGAAGCCCTATGGCCGGATCAGGTATTTCTCGCCGGTGCGCTTGGCGTTGTAAGCGGTAAGTACGGCTGGATCGAGCGCTTCGGTGAGCGATATCTGATGGCTGTAGTGGCTCTTGAATGTGGTCGTGAGTTCGTCGACCACGCGCTTGCGCATCTTGCCGACCGTCTCCGGTCCAGCCTTCGCCATGAACGGCGTCAGCAAGAATCCAGACAACCCCCACGAGAGACCAAAGCTGCGCGTCAGCGTGGTCGGGCTTAGATCGAGACCGCCGTAAATATAGACTTGCTTGAAAGTGTCGGAGCCATAGCGGCTGTAGGTCGTCATGCGTTTGACGGCGGCGATTTCCATGGCGCCGAGGATTTGGCTCGCGAGCTTGCCGCCGCCGATCGCGTCGAAGCCTAGCGTCGCGCCGGTTTCGACCAATGCATTGGTCAACTCGTCTTGGAATGTCTCCGCCGAGGAGTTCAGCACGTACTTCGCGCCAATTCCCTTGAGCAGCGCGACTTGCTCGGTGCTGCGGACGATGTTCACCAAGGGAATGCCATCGCTTGCGCAAATCTTCACGAGCATCTGACCGAGGTTCGACGCCGCTGCGGTGTGCACGAGCGCGGTGTGGCCTTCGCGGCGCATCACTTCGGTGAAGGCAAGCGAAGTCAGCGGATTGACGAAGCACGATGCGCCATCCGCGGGATCGACGCCGGCGGGAAGCTCCATGCACATCGCCGCGGGAAGGCAGCGGTATTGCGCATACATGGCGCCGCCGAGCAGCGCCACGGTCTTTCCTAGAAGCGCTTGCGCTTCCGGCGACGCGCCAGCTTTCACGACTGTGCCGCACCCTTCGTTGCCGATCGGCATCGCCTCGCCGATGCGGCCCGCCATGACACGCATAAAGGCGGGCGGGATGTTGGCGGTGATGAGAGGCAAGCCATCGCGCGTCGACGCGCGCGCCGTTGAAACGTCGCCAGCGCCGACGAGAAGGCCAAGATCGGATGGATTGATCGGCGTTGCGAGCACACGCACCAGCACTTCGTGGTCGCGCGGTTGCGGCATGGGCAGGCGCGCCAACGAAATCTCGAGCTCGCCACTCTCCTTCACCAGCGAAAGCATGGTCAGGTTGTCGTTCGGCAGGTCGGTCATGGTGGCGCCTCCGGGTTTTAAGTGTGCAGCGACCGCTAGCTGAAGCGCGAAGACCCCACAACGCAAAACGGCCCCGCTGTCGCCAGCGGGGCCGTTTCGTATTTGGGTGCGGGAGTAGGATTTGAACCTACGACCTTCAGGTTATGAGCCTGACGAGCTACCGGGCTGCTCCATCCCGCGGCAAAACTTAGTTCAACGCTTGAGTAGCAGCCCGGTCATTTCCGGTCGACGGCCTCGCTTTCGCTCGGCCTTGGGCTGCTCCATCCCGCGGTTAACTTAGATCTCTAAACACGAACGGCCGCGTGTTAGCGCGGCCGGGACGTGTACGGCCGAAGCCGCCATTGTGATTGAGGGTTCTTTGGACTTTACGTTTACGCGGATCTTGCAGACCCGGCAGCGACCTACTCTCCCACGCCTTAAGACGTAGTACCATCGGCCCTGGGGGACTTAACGACTGAGTTCGGGATGGGATCAGGTGGGGACCCCCCGGCATAGCCGCCAGGTCGGCAAGACCCGCGTAAATGCTCTTGCACAAAACAAGAGATGACATTGTCTGTTGCGTTCGAATTTTTGCGTAACGTTTAGGCGACGCAGTCGTCGCCGTGCATGAACAAATGACCGTTCAAGCCGATTGAGCGATTAGTACCAGTCAGCTTCAAGCCTCGCGGCTCTTCCACACCTGGCCTATCAACGTAGTGGTCTACTACGGCTCTCTAGGGAAACCTAGTTTTGAGGGGGGTTTCACGCTTAGATGCTTTCAGCGTTTATCACGTCCGCACTTAGCTACCCAGCTGCGCCATTGGCATGACGACTGGTGCACCAGAGGTGCGTTCATCCCGGTCCTCTCGTACTAAGGACAAATCCTCTCAAGTTTCCAACACGCACGGTAGATAGGGACCAAACTGTCTCACGACGTTCTGAACCCAGCTCACGTACCACTTTAAATGGCGAACAGCCATACCCTTGGGACCTGCTCCAGCCCCAGGATGTGATGA
>JANNFK010000057.1:0-6191 GCA_031379735.1 Caulobacteraceae bacterium
CTGCGCGCCTGGGGTCTCAGGCTACGGGAAAAGATCGGGTTCAAGCGCGCAGCCGTCGCTGTCGCCCGTAAGCTCGCCGTCATCATGCACGCGATGCTGAAGTCGGGCGAGGCGTTCAACCGGACGACCGCCATCGCTTGACGGCGTAGTCCATCAAACTCGACGTTTGCACCCCGCTCGTGGGAGCGGCGCGCTATCGCCGAAGAAGGCCCTTTGTCAGCGTCCCGAACCCGACAGACCTGTTCGACGCTGAGCCGCCTGCATATCCAGACAACGCCTGTTGCCCGCTCAATCGAGAAGATTGGCGCGTCTGCCCAGCGCCCCTCCCACACTGGCTGCGTAGTCGGGCATCGCCAGCCAATGCCGCTTAGATCTATGTCAACGCAGCCGAAAGCGCGGTCGTCCGCCGCCGCTTTCAGAGCTGCATACATGTCCAAGGCATCCGTGTTTTGGTCCCCTGCATCACCAAAATATGGAAGCTCGGCGCACGCCGGCGTTGGCGCAAAAAGCAAAGCCGATGCGACGGCAAATGATGCTGCCGTGATCGCGCATTTGGTGTCGCGAAACAGGAGGTTTACGTAAGACGCGTCATCGATTCTTGTCCGCGCGCCCATCACGCCCCCCCCCGGATCGCGACCCCTCGCCAATCGAAGCCGAGAACTTAGCACACCCTTGGTCGCGAGCAATGATCCCAGTGACGGGATCAGGCCAGCACGAGGCGTAACGGCGATTTCGGCGAGCAGCGTGACCGATCCATTCCCGCCGCTCATGCGAGGGAGTGCTGAGCGGCGCACGCCGATTGTT
The DNA here is from genome assembly GCA_031379735.1 of Caulobacteraceae bacterium. Taxonomy (GTDB): domain Bacteria; phylum Pseudomonadota; class Alphaproteobacteria; order Caulobacterales; family Aquidulcibacteraceae; genus Vitreimonas. The sequence continues at coordinate 805 of JANNFK010000057.1, forward strand.
GCCGTTGCACTCAGAGGAAAACGAAGAGGCTCCGCGAAGATTCGCGGAGCCTCAGATTCTTATACTTTTGTGCGAGCTCAGTTGAGATTTATCCGCGCTCCGAATGCGAAATTGTGGCCGTTGTGTTCCCACTCGCCACCGTCGCCAGAAGCGTCTTCGAACAGACCCTGGTAGCGATATTCGCCGAACAGGCTCCATCGATCGCCAAGCGGCACACGTACGCCACCGATCAATTGATACGCGGCCTGCGCATCGCCTTCGTATTCGTAGCTGACATTTTCGTAAGTCACCCAAGCAAGGCCAAGGCCGCCGCCCACATAAGGCGTAACACCGCCCAGCGTAAAATTGCGTGTGGCGTTTGCCATAAGGCGGTACTCATGCGTGTTGTTGGGATTGCAACACGAATATTCCATTTCATCGTAGGAAAACTCAGCCTCAACATCCCAATTGGTCCACATCGTCTTGCCAACAGAGGCCGCGACGTTCCAGCCGTCGTCCATGTCATACTCAGACCCGTTCCAGCCGAGCGAGTCCTGCGTTGTGACGCCAGCGCTGCCCTCGATGTAGGTCTGCGCGTAAACTGGCGCGAATGCCGCACCGGCCACGGCCACGGCCAAGCTCACGATTCCAGCTAGCTTCTTCATTGTTGTCTCCCCAAGAATGTACAATCAGATCGCGCGGACCGCACGGTAGCACTGAAACTCGAGCAGACGACTCTAATCCAAGATTTGGGCGTTGTTTCGTTTCGCATGTCGCATCTAGGACGCACCGCAATCGCGATGATCAACTCGGTATGAGCACGATGGCCCGCGACTATCTTGGCACGCATCAATAGGGCGGCGAAGGATCATAACTGGTCATCCACACGGTCGATGAGAGATTGCGCGCGGCCGAGATCAACGCCGGCCAGTTCTACGGCCATCCGCTGGGTATCGGCCCAGTAACGCAGCGCGTCCATGATCTCCTGATCCGCCGCGAGCTGACGGATGATGTCGGCAATACCAGTGGCGCCTTCGGGGGCCGGGCAGTCGATGAAATTCGTTACGCCAGCCGACTGTTGATAGCACGCTTGCCAGTAATAGTGCATGATGTCCGAGCGCATGCGGCCTCGCACCATTTCGCGATACTCAGGCAACAATTGGTAAGGGCCTTGACCGCCCCGGCGCGCCGCAACGAGGACATAATAGTCCGCCAGCGCGCTTCGGAGGTCGGCATCGGGAATAAGTCTAAGCTCGCCAGCGCTGCGCAGTTCGGAATACGTCGTGTCAGCGAAGGAGAGTTGGAAGGACTGGCTGGCATGAAGGAAGGCCCGCAGGATTTCCCAGTCAGTTGCGCCACCGCGCGCGCCCGTTTCGGCGTAGCTGACTGCCGCGTACCCCTCGTTCACAACCTTCTGCCAAAGGCCTCTGTGCCGTTCCAACTCGGTCATGTCCGCGACCAACTCGGCGCGTATGCGTGACAGATATTCCCGCGAACGCTCTCCGTCGGCGCGGGCCTCATTCCAGTTGTTCACCTGCAGACCGAGAAAAACCCCGAGCACCACCATCAGCGTTTCGATGGTGACGGTGAACCAATCCTGCCTGCGGAAGGCGTCGGCAAAGCGGCGGAGGATCATGAGGCGCGTTCCGGCGGCGGCAGGCGCTGCAAAAGGCTGTCGATCTCCTCAACGGTCGTCGCGCTGCGGATCAGCCAATCCCTGTTCAGGTCGACCATCTCCCAGACCGCGCCGCGAAGCTCCAGGTTCTCGCAATGGTCGAGAGGATCAAACTCGGCGCGAACCCATGAGTCGAATTCTCCAGCGCCCCGATCAATGCTCTCCACGGAATCGCTCGCAAAAGAAAAGGCGATGGACCTCCACATGATCCTGCCCGCCGCCAACTGGTCCGCACGCCCTCCCAATGCGCCTTGATTGTCGGCTTCGATGAGCGCGTAGAGGCGGGCGACATCATCCTTCAGCTCTCTGTCCGACAAGCGCGAAAACATGCCGAGTGATGTCAGCTCGTCATAGGCGGTCCTTTGAACACTCACCTGACTGGTGCGTTGATACCGGGCGAGCGCATATTGAACGAGCACCGGGTCCGCCTCTATCGGCCGGCAAGACTCAAGCGCACGGAATATGGTGACCCAGCCGTCGTGCGTTCTTTGGGATATAGCGTCTGCGAAGACAAATGAGTCGCGCATGCTGCGCAGGTCGTCGGCGAGCTGGGCGATAAGAACGACCTCCTGCCGGCTGGCCGTCCGCGCCTCGTTCCAGTTGTTCACCTGCAAACCGAGAAACACGCCGAGCACGACGATCATGGTTTCGACGAAAACCGTAAACCAGTCCTGTCTGCGGAAGGCGTCGGCAAAGCGGCGGAGGATCATGAATCGACCTCCCCCGCCGACGCACCCAAATTTACGCCCCATCGCTCGGCGATCTCCCCCTCGATCAATGGCGGCAATCTTCGATATAGAGCAGCGAGCGCCTGATAGGCGTAGAAACGATCCATCGTTTGCAGCCTGATTGCAGAAACGGCCGAGGCGATCCTCCGGTTTCTGCACAATTCGCCGATGTCGTATTCGACAGAGGCCGACGACCCAAAATCATCGAAGGGTTGTATGTTTGTGAACAGAACATTTTCCTCTACGGTAAAACGGTGATGTTCAGTCAAACGATAAATATTTTCGACCGTATGATTTAGATGCCCGACCCTTCTGACGATGTCTGAAAGGCCGGTCCTGATTTCTTCGTTTTCAATTATGTAGAAGGAACCGCTTGACGTGAGCTCGTCATAGGTCCTGCTCGAAAATATCGGAGCGTTTATATACCCCAAGGTGGAAATCGCATATTCAATCTCGCCGCCTGAGCCTGGAGGGACAGCACATCGCGCAAGCGCGTCGAGAAAAACCGTTTGCCCAGCGGATTGCCGTTCCAACATCCCCACTGTGCGTTCAATTGTTGCGATGCTTCGCGTCAAGTCTTCGTGAAGGCGTACGAGATAGCCATATTCCTTCGCACGTTCGGCGCGTGCCTCATTCCAGTTGTTGACCTGCAAGCCGACAAAGACGCCGATGACAACGATTGCGAAGTCGATTGCGATCGCCGTCCATTCTTGTTTGCGGAAATGCGCGATGATGCGGCGCAGGATCATTGGCTTGCCTCACGATCGGTGGTCGCCTGCAGTTCAGCGGCGCGGGCTCGAATTGTCGCAAGTGTGCCAAGATGCCAGTCGTTGAACGACCAGAAGTTTTTCATTGCCGCCAACAACTCCGGATGGTTTCTGGCGGCTTCCGCGACTTCATCGACGCTGAGCGGGTCAATCCAGGCGACACCGGCCCGCTGCAAGGCGCCCGTAAGTTCGTCGCGGTAAACGGTCAGTCTCGATTCAATGCGCTGAAGATCACGAACGGCAGCGTCATATCCCTGCAATCGACGCGCCAGCTGCTGATTGCGAAGCAAGCGAATGCCGCCAGTGCTGACCAAGGTGGTGTAGGCGAGATCGGCGCTATCAAAGGTCGCCATCAAAGACATCGCCATCACAACCGACGGGGGCTCTTTCTCTTCATAAGCTGGCACAGTCCCGATAGGCGCGTCGCCTCGGGGCGTAGCTCGGACCGTCGGCATTGGTTCGCCGGTAGCTTGCGTGATGACCGCTGCAAGCGCCGACATCCGCCATTGGGTGAGGCTGATAACGTAATCAATCTCATCGATGTCGTTTCGCAGGTCGTCAGCGAGGTAACTGAGATACACCGCTTCTTGTGCGCGGTCGCCACGCGCCTCATTCCAGTTCGAGACCTGAATACCGATGAAGACGCCGCCGACGACGATCAGGAAATCAAGCCCGACGGCGAACCAGTTCTGGGCTTTGACCTGTTCGGAAAGACGGCGGAGGATCATCGGCGTTGCTCTGCTTCAATCGCGGCGATCAGCACCTCGGCATTTCTACGCATCCGTTGCATCGCCAATACTTGGTAGGCGCTGCCGGTCCAGTACGTTTCCAACTCCGCGCGGAAGCGCCGATCCCTGGACGCAAGTGCGCCAAGTTCCTCCACTGTCACACGGCCTGTCAGTGATACGCCAAGGCGGAGGCGGGACTCATTGACCATCGCCGCGTGACTCAACGCTGCGCCTTCGAGATTGTTGGCCTCTGTCATCGCCGCATAATAGGTCTGGGTTTGACGGGCGAGATCGCGATTGCGTATCAATCCGAGATCACCCGTGGAAATGAGCGCCTGGAAGGTCTCGCGCGATCCATCGAGATCCGGCGTATTGGTCAGCTGGATATTGGCTTCATAGCGATCATTGCTCTGAAAGGGCGGCGCCGGATCGAAAGTGAAAGTAACCGTGTCGAATGCAAGCGTTCGCCGGGGTTCGATTCCAGTCAGTGCAAGAATCCTTTCCAACGCGCCCATGCGGATTTCGGCTGTGCGTTTGATTGAATCAATCTCGGCTAGATCAGCGTTCAGGTCTTCGATCAGCTCGGACAGGTAGAGCGCCTCCCTCGCACGATCAGCGCGCTGCTCATTCCACGCCGTGATCTGAAATGCGATCAAGATGCCGACGACGACGATGGTGAAGTCCAGCGCGACCGCGAACCAGTTCTGCGCTTTAACGTGTGCACCGATGCGCCGCAGCAGCATGCGCGCCCCCTCTTCAGCCTTCGCCAAGTCTTAGTCGTGCGGTCGGGACTTACAACAGAAAGCACCTGCGCGCTTCGCGAAGTGAACGACCGCTTCGGGTCCGCGGCGTAGCCAAAATTTCACCGAGCGGCAGCGATGATTCAAACGCGTCATCGGCCACCCGCCTCAGTCAACAACGAGCGATCGCCGGAACGCGACAACGGCGGATCAAGCCATAGTCCGAAAGTGACGCCTCTCAGGCGACTTCTGTTCAGGGCCGCCGAGACAAGGTGAAGGCGCGCCCTGGTTCTTGGGGCTGACTAGGCGGTTGCGATTGACTACTTTATCCAACAGCTTGGACACACCCCCCGATGCAGCGAAAACTAACCGCAATCTTGTCGGCAGACGTCGTCGGCTATAGCGCCCTAATGGAGGCTGACGAAGCCGGCACGCTTAAGCGCCTAAAGGCCAATCGCAACCGGGTCTTCGACCTGCAAGTGGCCATCTACGAAGGCATCGAGATCGACCGCTCGTCTTTGTCGGATTGGGCGGGCCGCGGCGCCTGGGCTTTGAAGCCGATCGTGGCGCGCATGCTTGAGCATCTCAAAAAATCAGAGAAGCTCTTCTGTGACGAAACCCGCGCGCCGGTGAGCTCTCCGGCCCGTAAGAGACGAGCCAACGAAAGCGCATCGCGGCGATTGGTTTTAACGCGGTCGCTGGGCTTCTTCGGGATCAACGAGGGCGCGACGACCATACATTCGTGGCCCATCTCGGTGATCAGACGGTGC
>JANNFK010000070.1:0-98759 GCA_031379735.1 Caulobacteraceae bacterium
TGGGCTAGGAGTCGCGCTGTTGCGCGCTCCCGGGCGCGCTGATCGCCCAGCCGCGTCAGTTTTTCCTCCAGCTCCGCATCAAGGCGCCAGACGCCAGCTCTGGCGGCTTCGGCCAGTCCCAGCTCTTCCAGCCGATTGAGACGCTGCACCAGGCGGGCGGCGCGGACGCCATCCTCGGGAAGCGCGCTCATGGCGATCTCGTTGCTGCGCGCGCGGGCAACGAGCTCGCGGTCGAGTTCGGTGAAGCGCTCCTGTCTCACCGCACGGTCGGCGCGATCGGGTTCCAGGCGCGGCCCCAGCAGTTCGGTGGCGAGGTCCTCGGCGCGCTCTCGGAAACCGTGGGAAACGTAGTTGCGCGGGATCACCAAATCCCGTCCGTCCGCCCGCACCCCGCGCATAAGCAGGTGGACGTGCGGGTGGCCGGTGTCGTGGTGCTCGGCGGCGATCCAGTCGATGCGGGTGTCGAGGTCCAGTTCGACGGTGCGGACGAGATCGCGAGTATAGCTCTTTAGGTCATCGATGGCGCCGCCTTGCTCGGGGGAGATGATCACCCGGAAATGATGCCGATCGCCCTCGCACCGTTCGACGAAGGCAGCGCCATCGGCGCGGTCGAGGTCGCGATCGAACACCTGGACGGGATCGCCCTCCCGGCCCGCGCCGTCGCGCTCGACATAGAGCGCATGACGCATGAGCGAACCGGCGCCGCCGCCAACGGCGCCGTGGACCACCGGCTTCAACTTGATGATCACCAGCTGCTGCCCTGCAGGGCGGGCGTGTGCGAGCTTCACGTTCGGAGCGCCTCGGCTTCTGTTGAACCAGGCTGCGCGAGCGCGGATGGCGACGCGCTTGGAGCTGACCGCCGACGGCGGGCGAAACATCGATTTGGAGTCCGGCGTGCGCGGCGCGCGGCGTCGGCTGATATCGCCCTCGAGTTTGTCTTCGTCGTCCATCACGTGCGCTCTTCTGGTAGCGCACAGCGGTCTTTTTAACCTTGCCGCACTTTGCGGCGTCGCGGGCCGCGACGAGGTGGAAAAAAAGATGTGCAGACAAGCCGCTGTGCATCCAGCACTGCGGCGCATTCTATCTTGCCATCAACCCTTCGTCTTTTTTCGCGTGCTTCCTTGTTATGCCGCGTTCTTCGGCGCCCCGACATGTCAACTCTGTAGTAGGACAGGTCTCCTGAAATTCAGGCTTTATCATCACGCTTCCTGAGCCGGCATGTTCATGGCACGCCGCTAATTGGCCGCAGAAGTTTGCGCGCTGGCCATGAATCAATGCCGAACGATCGTTTCGTGGCCAGCTGCAATGTCCTGCCCAACGAGTCGAGAGGTACCGCGCACCAGCAACGACTAGGCGCTTCGACGCGAGATGCGCGGCGCCAACAGCATCAACGCCGCGAGAAGGGCAAACCCGCCGCCAGCGACAAACGTCGCTTGTGGACCGATCGTTTCCCACAATAGGCCTGCGATGACGCTCGCCACCAGCAATGTGAGACCCGTTGCTAAATTGAAAAGCCCGAAAGCCGAGCCCCGCAAATCGTCCGGCGCATGATCAGCGACAAGTTTTGTCAGCAACCCTTGCGTCAGCGCCATGTGAACGCCCCACAGGGCGATCCCTGAAAAGGCGCCCCATAGACCTTCGCCGAATGCGAGCGCCATGTCAGCCGCGATCAACGCCACGAGGCCGCCAAGCAAAAGGGTTCGCGCCGAAACACGGTCGGACAGCGCGCCGGCAGGCGCCGCGCCGAGCGCATAGACGACGTTCATTACCACGAGCACGAGCGGCGCAAACGCGAGCGGCAATCCCTCCGCGCTGGCCTTGAGCACCAGGAACGCTTCGCTGAAACGGGCCAAGGTGAATACGACGCCAAGCGCCGCGACCCTCCAAAAAGCGGCGTCAAGGCGCCGAAGGTCATGAAGGCGAATAGGCGGCCGACTATCGGTCTGGCCAACGCCTCGATCCTCGACGCCAACGATCACAAGCGCGACCGCGATCAAGGCAGGGATCAGCGCCAACCAGAACACCAAGCGCATGTCATTTGCGAAGAGCGCCATCAGTGCGATGGCGATGAGCGGTCCGATAAAAGCGCCCGCAGTGTCGAGCGCCTGCCTCACACCATAAGCTTGGCCTCGTATCTCCGGCGGTGTCACGTCGGCCACCAGCGCATCGCGCGGTGCGCCACGCAGACCTTTGCCGATGCGATCGGCAAAGCGTGCGCCCAAGACCAGCATGGGCGCGCTGGCAATCGCGAAGAATGGTTTGGAAATGGCGCCGAGGCCGTAGCCCAGCAGGATGAGCGGTTTTCGGCGACCGAGGTTGTCGGAGATGTAGCCAGAGAAGACTTTTGAAATCGACGCGGTCGATTCCGCCACGCCATCGATGATGCCGACGAGAATGACACTCGCTCCGAGCGTGGTGGTTAGAAAGAGCGGCAGGAGCGCATGGATCATCTCGGAGGAGATGTCCATGAACAGACTCACAAAACCGAGCGCCCACACGGTGCGCGGTATCGGCGCGCGGACCGCAGCGCGCATCAGTGCCGAGCGTAGCGTTGGAGACTGACCCTCAGCTCAACGCGAAATTCCTCCTCCCTCCGATCCCCCGTGACGATGGCCGCCGGCCCCGAAACCGAATTGTCCGCGTATTCAAGATGCAAACTCGCGAGCTTGTTGGAATAGGGCAGATTGTAGTTGAACCCCGCGCGCAGCGCGCGCTGCGTGGCCCGCCCGTCAGTCGCGTCTTGGCCCAAGCTCACAAGGTCGTAGCGCACGAAGAGATCGAGATCGCCCCAGTGCGGCGCGTCGAACACCGAGTACTGGGCCATGACGTAGCCGCCACCGACATCGCTGTCGGATTGCGAGAACCTTGAATAAATCGCTTCGCCCTCCAGCGTCGTCGCATGCCCAAACAGCGGGAAGGTGTAGGCGATGTCCACCTCGCCGCTCAGCTTGTCGCCAGTAGCCGGAACCGCCCCGAGCGGCGTCTGCGCGATCGCCGTCGAAAGCGTGAAGGCTCGATCCGTGATGTCGCTGGTGTGATCAACGCCGAAGCCCAACGTCAACCGGCGTCCATGATCGGGATCATTGATCGGAACCAGATTGAGTTTAGCCGCGAGCGAATTGCCGATCTCCCAGCGCGGGTCTTCCGCGTTGAGAGATCCGCGATTGTCCTGGGCCGACAAGAGGAGCGTCGCGTGATCGGTCAACGCGCGCTGGAACTGCACGCCCCATTGCGTGCCGAAGCTGTTGACCGAGCCGTGTTCTTCCAAGATCAGCGACCGGTTTATGGTCGGCAAATTACCGGACGAGAGATTGTCGTCGCGCGAGATGATGTGCGTGTTCTCGCCGATCAGCACGCGGAAGCGGCCAGGATCGCTCGCATCTTGCAGCGCGAAGAACAAGTTCTCGAAATTGCGCCGGTTGAGGTGTCCGCTGTCACCCGCATCGCCAAAGAAATCGGTGTTGGTGAGATCGACTTCATAGACGAGCGCGCCGCGCAGATTGCCGGTGAAACGCGGGAAGTCGAGTTCAGCGCCCTGACGCACGCGGCGGAAGCGGTCGGGTCCATCCGGATCGAACAGCCGCTCAGCGAAGCCCCAGGTGTTCAGGCGGAAATCGCCTTCCTGATAGACAAAGCCAGCGTCGGGGTTGAACGACCAGCCTTCACCCGGCGTCGCTTGGGCGGAAGCTTCTGGAACGATGGCGAGAGCGCCTATGGCGAGCGCCGTGGAGAGGCCAAAGCGTGCGATGTTCACCAGAACACCTGCACTTTCCCGCGCGCCTTGGCGCGCTTCATCATCATGGAGAAGTAAACCCACAGACCGGTGAGCGCGAGCACCAACAGGGCCGAGCCCCAGAACAGCCCAAGCGCCACGCCGGGCTCGCCGAACACTTCGCCGCTGTGCAAGCGCTTGATGAAAGAGTCCTCTTCATGCACTGCGCCTTCATTCACTTCTCCGCTGCTTGTATTCACAATGAGCTGACGTTTGGGCTCGCCATCCAGGACGATCACCGCTTGCGGTCCTTCGCGGTCGCCGCGCAACTCTACGGATTCGATCGAAGCGCTCGGTTCGCGCGCCCGCACTATGTCGAGCGCGCGATTGAGCGCAGCGTCGAGTGTTTCATTGGAGATGTTTGTCGGCGCCAGCGCCAGCGCGTGCTCTTCTCGCTCATGCTCCTCGCTCTCGCCGATCCTTTGAAACTGCAGAATGATGCCAGTGCTGGCGACCATCAGCAGAAACAGCGCGGCGATTAGGCTCAGCCATCGGTGTATCGAACGCATCATTTCCCCCTTTTGGTCACCGGTTTTCTTCGTGGGCATCGAACACGCGCTTGGCGAAGCCATCGAGCAATGCCTCACACGCCTTGAGCCGCTCCGCTGCTGCGGCGCGGCCGTCGGCCTTGTAGAAATCAAGTTTGCTGATGCGCTCGAACCATATTTTGAGCTTCTTTAGATCGATGTCGTTTTCTTCAAGCTCGGCGTAGCCAAACTTTTTAGCCTTGGTTTCCTTGGCGATCTCGGCTTCGAAGTCGTCGCACTTGGTCAAGAACTCGGTGTAAGCTTCATCGCGGTCGCTCTTGAAGCGCGCGACGACCTTGTCCTGTTGGGCGCGATCGAGCGCCGCCGTCTCAAGCAGCACCGCTTCGCCGCCGGCTTCGGCGATGTCGTTTTCGATGAGCTTCAACTGGCGCAAGTGGTCGTCACTCTTCGGCAGCACACAGACGCCGTTTTGCAGGTAAACGGCGCCCAACGCCTTGAGCTTGCGCCACACGGCCATCCGCGGCGCCGCCGGCTCGGGCGGAATCTTATAGGTCAGCAGGAGCCAATTTGGCGAAGGCATCGGCACAAACATAATGTAGCGATGGTGACATCACAAGCGTGCAGAGCGGGTTGCTGAGGGTCCGTATTCGCGAGCACGGGCGTCAAGCATCTAGCCAGATCGGCGGGCAGCAGCGGACGCGGGTTTCGCGCGGGACGTCCGAAGCGCGACTAGGTGATCGGACCACCAGGCCATCATGCTTAGGCGCTCATCCCAAAATTCAGCGCGCGCGTACGCGCGACGCACGTCATCCTGATCGCAGTGCCCGAGCTGGCGTTCTATGGCATCGGGGTTCCACTTTCCGCTTTCGTTGAGAAGAGAACAGGCCATTGCGCGAAAGCCGTGCGCGGTCATCTCAGTGTTATCATATCCGAGACGGCGCAGCGCGCCGTTGAGGCAATTGTCCGACATGGGCCGTTCTTTCGACCGTAGTGAAGGAAACACGTAGCGCCCCTCTCCAGTGAGACGCTCCATTGATCGGAATAGAGCAATGCTCTGAGGCGTCAGTGGCACCTTCAAGGGGCGGCGCATCTTGGTCTTGGCCGCGGGTATGCTCCACAGCGCTTTGTCCAAATCAATCTCAGCCCACTCGGCAGATCGGAGCTCGCCCGGTCGGACGAACACATGGGGCGCGAGCTTGAGGGCGGTGTGCGTCGCCGGATGGCCCCCATAGCTCTCTATCGCGCGCAGCAGTTCGCCTGCCGCATCCGGATCGGTGATGGCGGCGTAATGATTCACCGGGGGTGCGATGAGCGCGCCGCGCAATGCGTAGGTTGGGTCATTCGAAGCGCGGCCCGTTGCGATGGCGAAGCGGAAGACGGCGCCGATGACGCTCCGAAGGCGTCTGGTTGTCTCATAACGCCCCCGGTCTTCGATCGGACGAAGCACGGCCAAGACCTCCGGAGCGGAAATCTCTGCGATTGGCCGCGTGCCAAGTTTTGGTCGTGCGAAATCGATCAGCCAGCGCGTCTTCGTGAGCGTCGCCTCAGCGCGCTTCTCGCGCTCCATCTTCGCGATGAATTCATCGGCTACGAGGGCGAAGGTAGTGCCGCGCAAAAGGTCGGCTTCGATGCGCTCTAGTTTCTTCTGTTCCACCGGATCGGTGTCGCCCCGCAACAAGCGTCTCGCTTTGTCGTGCTCGTCTCGCGCCTCAGCGAGCGACACAAGTGGATACGAGCCAATTGAAAGCGTGCGTCGCACACCACCGAAACGATAGTCGAAACGCCAGTGCTTTCCGCCGCCCTTGGAGACGAGCAGATAGAGCCCGTGGGCGTCGCTTATCTTGAACGCAGCGTTTCCCGATTTCGCATTACGAACAACGACATCCGTGAGATTTGACGGCACAGCTTCCTCCGCTCATGCGGCGTGTCCGTCAATTTGCCGTCAAATGCCGTCGCTGTGAACGTACGGCCCTGGACGGCGCTGGACGATACGCGCCTGAAAAACAAACGTTTTTGGAAGTTAGCGGAAGTCCCCGGATGGGGTTCTGGTGCCTGGGGCCGGAATCGAACCAGCGACACGCGGATTTTCAATCCGCTGCTCTACCGACTGAGCTACCCAGGCGACCGGGTCGGCGGCCCCGGGGGCCGTCTTTCGGAGCGTGGCTCTATAGCGGGGTGGCCCTGGCCTGTCCACGCCAGCCTGAATACGCTGTCAGCGGAGGCGAAACGGGCCTTGCCTCTGACGCGCAGTGGCAGAAAATAGCGTCACAAGTCGGCCGAAGCGCCAGAGGAGGACCATCCCACCATGTGCCAACAATTCTGCGGGACGGATTCCGTCCATTCCTCGTTGCGTTACCTGGACCGTCGCGGGCTCCTAAAGGGCGCTGCGGCGAGTGTGGCGGCTGTGGCGCTCGCTGGTTGCGAGACCACCAACCCGGAAACCGGGCGCAACCAATTCATCATCGTCGATGACGCGCAACTCGTGCAGGCGTCGCTGCAATCGTGGGCGCAGGTGCGCCAACAAACGCCGGCTTGGCGCAACGCATCGGCGCAGCGGCGTCTTGAAACCGTCGGCGGCCGAATAGTGCAAGCCGCGGGCCGCGGCAATCAGAGCTGGGAGTTCGTTCTGTTCGACAGCCCGCAGAAAAATGCGTTTGTGCTGCCGGGCGGCCAGGTTGGATTTTATCGTGGTCTTTATGAAATCAGCGAACGCGACGATTGGATTGCGACGGTTCTTGGCCATGAAACTGGCCACGTGACCGGCCGTCACGCTGCTGAGCGCTATAGCCGCGAAGTGGCGACACAAACGGTCGTGCAAGTTGCAGGCGCCGCAACCAACAGCGATCTCGCCGCAGCTGCGCTCGGACTCGGCGCGCAAGTGGGCATCAGTCTTCCATTCTCCCGTGAACAGGAATCGGAAGCCGATATTCTTGGGATCCGTTACATGCACACGGCCGGCTATGATCCGAAGGAAGCGATCCCGTTCTGGCAGCGCATGGAGAGCGGTGGCGGCTCGCGTCCTCCGGAGTTTTTGTCGACCCACCCAAATCCGGACAACCGCATCCAGCGCATACGCAACTACATCAATGAGCAAGGCTGGGGACCGGTCTAAGCAACTTAAAACAAGGGCCTAGCTTCGCCTTGCTTCGGCGCGGGCGCGGCGCTAGGTTCCGCGCCCCGAGCAATGCCGCCTTAGCTCAGTTGGTTAGAGCACTGGTTTGTGGAACCAGGGGTCCCCGGTTCGAGCCCGGGAGGCGGTACCATTGCCATCGGATGGCGCATCAAATTCGAAGCCGACACCCTTGCTGAGTGCGCAAGCGCGCTACGCGCGGCGTGCCGCAGAAGCATGTGGATATGCGTTTCGATCCCTTGATGGTGGCGACGGTTATCTCTTTGAAGTGCGCGATGGCGCTCGCGTCGCAACGTTCGCCGCAGGCGCCGGCACGCCCTATGCGCTGAACGATGCGCGCGGCGCGTCGATCGCGCGTGATAAGGCGTTTTGCGCCGAAGTAATGCGGCAGGCGAGCGTGCCTGTGCTGCCCGGACAGATGTTCTTCGTCACAAAACGTTGGGCCGACATGCGTTTGCCCGGTCGCGAATTGGAAGATGCGCGCCGCTACGCCGCGGAGGCTGCGTACCCTCTGTTCTGCAAGCCCTTGTCGGCCTCGAACGGGCTCTATGCCGAGGTGATTGAGGGCGCCAACGCGTTCGACGATTACATCTCTCGCGTCGCCACCGAGCACTTTGCCATTCTCATTCAACCCTATGTGAGCGCGCCGGAGCATCGCGTTTTCGTGCTCAACGGGCGCGTCTTGTTTTCGTATCGCAAGCTAACGCCGCAAGTGGTTGGCGACGGGCGGCGGACGCTTTGTGAATTGGTTGAATCCGTACCGCGCGATGCCGAGGCGCCGGCGTTGAAGCCGCGCGGGCGGGACGCGCGCGGTCATCTACTGAATGGCGCGGATGTGCCGCGGGATGGTGACGCGGTTGTGCTTGAAGGCCCCGCCAATCGGGCTGCAGGCGGCGGCGCGCACGGCTTGCGTGACGGCGCGCCCGAGCCGATGGCGCGCTTGGCCATCGGTGCGGCGAACGCAATCGGGCTTTCTCTGGCGGCGGTGGACTTGTTTGATCTCGGCGATGAGCTCGTAGTGATCGAGGTGAACTCGAACCCGATGATCGCGACGCTCGAAGACGCTGGCCGCTGGGACCTGATCACTGAGATATGGCGCGCGAACTTCGCCGCGGCGCTGCGATGAACATCTGGCGCGTTCCGTTTCCGAAGTTCGGCGATGGGCCGGGTCTGGATCGATGCACCGCCGTTTCCGGCAAGTTGGGGATCGATCTCGAAGCGTTCGGAGCGCGTGGCGTCGTGGTTGTTGGCTCCAACGGCAAAGGGTCAACCGCGGCAATGTGCGCCTCGTTGCTGCGGCAAACGACTGAAGAGGTCGGCTTGTTCACCTCGCCGCATCTATTTGCGCTGAACGAACGCTTTCGTATTGGCAATGATGACATCTCCGACGACGAACTCGGCCATCATTGGCAGCGCGTGAGCATCGCCATCGAGGCGACCGCGGCCGCAAGTTCGATTGGGGGTTTTGAGTTTCTGTTCTTGATCGCCGCCGATTGGTTCGCGGCGCGCGGGTGTAAGCACACAATCTGGGAGGCGGGGATTGGCGGGAGGCTTGATCCAGTCAAGCTGATCAAAGCGAAGCAAGTCGCGCTGACGTCCTTAGACTTAGAGCACACCGAATTGCTCGGCGATACGCTGGAAGCGATTGCGTTGGAAAAGATCGCCGCCGCACCTAAGGGCGCCGATCTTTTTGTCGGCGATAGCGCGGCGCCAGCTGGCTCGGACGTGCGGCACGCGATTTCGCGTTACAGTGCAGAGGGCGCGATCCACGCGGACTTTGTCGCGCCGCTCGATCGCATCTTACCGCTCGCGGGTGGGCATCAACGAACCAATGCGGGGCTGGCGCTGCGACTGGCGCGCGCCGTGTCGCCTCTTGATGATGCGCAAGTCGAGGCCGGCTTCTCGGCCACGCAGTGGCCCGGGCGGTTGGAGGTGCTTGGCCGTGGTCCGCTCATCGTGATTGATGTCGGGCATACGCCTGACGGTGTGGCTTCAGCGCTCGCGGGCTTTGAGGCGATGCGCGGCGCGAGTAGCGCAGTGCTGGTGTGCGGGGTCTCCGCGGACAAAGATGCTGCCGCGATCATTGAACGGCTCGCGCCCGCCTTCGGCGCTATTATTTGCGCCGCCGCGCAGCACAAGGGCGCGCCAGTATCGGACATTGCTGCGCACGCTCAGAAGGCGAACCCCGCTGCGGAAATAACCTTCGCGGAGTCCGTCGCCGACGCACGTCAGCTTGCTTTAGCCAAGGCCGAGGACGGCGCAATCTACGTCGCCGGTGGATTATTTCTCGCTGCGGAGTTCAAAGCGGTGCATTTGGGCCGCGATCCTGGATCCTTGGTCTTCTTTTGACGCGCTTGCGCGGCTAAAATGCCAGCGCGGGGACACATGCCAAAAACCTTATTCGAGCACCTTTCGCCCGATACTGGCCCGAAGCGCGTGCTCGCGCTCGATGGCGGCGGCGTGAAAGGAATTTTGACCCTCGGAATGCTGAAGGCGGTTGAGGACGAGCTTCGCCGACGCGCCCACGGCTTGCCGAGTTTTAGATTGTCGGACTATTACGATCTCATCGGCGGCACCTCGACTGGCGCGATCATTGCCTCCGGTTTGGCGCTTGGTCTATCCGTCGATGAGCTGATCGCGCTCTATCAGCGCCTCGGCCCGGAGGTGTTCGGCAAGAATGCCGGTGACGGCGTTTTCCTTCAATCGAAGTTCGATTCCAAGAAGTTGCGCCGCGCCTTGCACTCTGTGCTCTCGACCAAGACGATCGGCTCGGAGGAGTTGAAGACGGGTCTCGCGATCCACGCCAAGCGCATCGACACTGGTTCAGCATGGGTGATTACCAATCATCCGCTCGGCATCTTTTACGATCCGCCGGCTGACAGCAGCATCTTTCCAAACAAGCGCTATCGCTTGACTGATCTGGTGCTCGCAAGCGCCGCCGCGCCAACCTTCTTTGATGAAATCACGATCGATATCGAGTTCGACGAACATCGCCGCCCGATCCAGAAGGGCTATTTCGTCGATGGCGCCGTAAGCGCGAACAACAACCCCGGCATGCAGCTCTTCATGCTGGCGCTTGAGCCGTCCTACAAGTTCGGCTGGAAGCCGGGCGCTGACCACCTGATGATGACATCTTGCGGCACAGGATCACGCCGGCCCGGCGTTGACGGCAAGAGTTTCCAAGGTTTGCCGCCGGGGTTGCGCGGCGTGCACGCGTTGCGCGCAATGGTCTATGACACCCAAGTGCAGGGTGTCATGATGCTACAAGCTCTCTCGGAGCCGAAGCGCCCATGGCGTGTCAATTCTGAGGTCGGCGACATGCGCGGCGTCTGCATTAGCGGCGTCCCACTGCTGGACTATCAGCGCATCGATGTGATGCTCGACACTAAGCCGAAGGTGTTGCGCCGGGGCGATCCGATCCCACCGATGACGCCGCTTGAGCGCATGCTTGGGCGCGAGCTCGATACAGAGTCGCTGGACGCGCTCGATCACATGGATAACGGCAAGAAGGCCAACTTGGACCTGCTGCTAGAGGTGGGGCTAGCGGCGGGGCGGACATTCGTGGATGCGACCTATCCCGATCCGAAATTCGATCTCCTGGAGTGGCGCGGCGCCTAAACGGCGAACCGGCTTGCGCTTTCCTAAAGAGTTATTGTTAGGGTGCCCGGAATGGCCCGAGCCGCAAATAAAGCCGATCCCGTAAGGGAGGCGGCTGTCGACTATTTCTCCTCGCGTTCGCATAACGCGTGGAGAAAGCGCCTGCTCGAAACCGATCCGGACCAGCGCGGCAAGCCGCGCTTGCGCCTGCGTGGCGGCGTCATGGTTGATATCAATAAACCATGGGCGAGCCTCGATCCGAAGGCGAAGGCTGATAATAAGCGCGCGGCGTACGTTGCGTACGATGCGGTGAAGCGTTTTCCAAACGATCGCGAAGCGGCGTCGAATTACGTTCACGAACGTTGGATGCGGCGCAACAAAGGCGACAAGACCCAGCCGAAGGCGTTGTTCAAACCTTATGCGCGCTTGCCGGAAGCCGAGAAGGATAAGGACCGCGCCCATGTCGATCGGATGACGAAGGCGCTGCGTGCAGTTGGCGCGCAGGCCAGGCCCGCACCTACGACGAAAAAGGCAAGGCCGGCGGCGACCAAAATGGTTCGAGTTGACGCATTGACATGGCGGCGGCTTGAAGCGGCGGCGAAGAACTTGTCGTCCACGCTGGGACGCAAGGTTTCTGTCGAAGCGTTGCTGGTCGCGGGCGTCGAAGCCGTGGTGGCTGTCTCGAAGGCAGCGCCCAAATCCAAGAAGAAATGAAGCAGCGCGGTTTGCGGTCGCGCCGCCTTGCGCATGTCGCCTTTTAGGTAGACATCGCCATTATGAAGGACGTCATCGTCGTCGGCGGCGGCGCAATCGGTTTGTTCTGCGCTGTGCGGCTTCGCAGAGGCGGCGCGCGCGTGTGGATGCTGGATAGCGGACCAGAACACCCAACCTATTATACACCAATCGCATCCGCGGCCGCAGCCGGTATGTTGGCGCCGATCGGGGATACGCCGAGCCCACATGAAAAGCTCGCGCTGGAATCTTTCGATCTCTGGAATTTCATGCGCGCCGGCGCTGAGTGGGCCGACGCGGTGCGCTTTGACGGTGCAGTGGTGGTGCGGCCAAGCACCGCTGAAGCGTCGGCATTTGCCGCGAACGCAGCGCGGCTAGGCAAGAAGGCGCTGTCGCTTTCCTCCGGAGAGTTTCGCAAGCGCACAGGTTTCCGCGCCAAGGTGGATCACGCACTCTTCGTCGAAGCCGAAGGCACGGTCGATCCGTTGCGCATGCTGACTGGCCTTGCGCTGCAAGCGCACGCCTTGGGTGTGCTGCGCGCTTACGATACAGATGTAGCTGAGCTGACGCCGACGACCGTCACCACCCATGAGGGCCGGGTGTTTGAAGCGGACTCGGTGGTATTGGCGCCTGGCGCTTGGGCGACAGACAAAATCCAGAGTATCGCTCCGGGCCTGAAGCACATCCGCGCCGGCAAGGGTATGTTGGCGGAAGTCGAACTCGAGCGGCCATTGGGGCCAAACTTTCGTGCGGGTGACTTCTATCTCGCGAAGCGGCGTGAAGATGTCGTTCTCGGCGCGACGCTTGAGTTCGATCGCTATGATCGCAAGGTTGATCGTACAAAGCTTGCGGAATTGCACGCCGCCGCCGAACGGCTTTTGCCCGGCGAAGTGAAGGTCACCGAGCGGGCGTGGGCTGGCATTCGGCCGATGTCGCCGGACAGTTGGCCGCTGATTGGCCCTACCGGAGACGGAATTTTGCTCGCCGCCGGACATTCGCGCGACGGGTGGCTCATGGCGCCTATTACGGCCGAGATCATAACAGCGTATGTGTTCGGCAACGAGATTCAGCCCGAATGGTCAGCACTTTCGCCTGCGAGATTTGAGCACCCATGACGTTCGCCCTCGACCTCACCGAAGAGCAATCGGCGATCAAGCACGCCGTTGAAGAGATTTGCGCCAAATATGACGATCACTACTGGCTGAACGTCGACAATAGCGGCGAATTTCCAGACGCGTTCGTCAATGACATCGCCGAAGGTGGTTGGCTCGGTGTCGCAATGCCGGAAAGCGTCGGCGGCGCGGGCCTCGGCCTGACTGAAGCCGCCCTAATGATGCAAGTGGTGGCGGCGTCCGGCGCCGGATTTTCGGGCGCGAGCGCGATCCATCTCAATATCTTCGGCCTGATGCCGATCGTGAAGTTCGGCACGCCCGAGCAACAACAGCGTTTCCTGCCGCCGGCTATAAGCGGCGCGGACAAAGCCTGCTTTGCTGTAACTGAACCCAACTCCGGCCTAGACACCGCCAGCCTTGAAACGCGCGCTGAGCGCACGAATGACGGCTATCGCATCAACGGCCGCAAAATTTGGACGACCAACGCGCAACGTGCGAACAAAATGCTGATCATCGCGCGCACGACGCCGAAAGATCAGGTGAAGCGGCCGACGGAAGGCTTGTCGCTCTTTTATGCCGATTTCGATCGCAAACATATTGAAGCACAGCCGATCCCGAAAATGGGTCGCAAGGCGGTTGAGTGCAACACGTTGTTCATTGAAGACCTTGAGGTCACGAACGCAGAGCTGGTCGGTGAAGAAGGCGCAGGCTTCAAGATATTGCTGAGCGGCCTCAACCCGGAGCGCGTGCTGTTTGCGGCCGAGGCGATCGGCCTTGGCCGCGCGGCGCTGCGGCGCGCGGCGCAGTACGCAAAGGAGCGTGTCGTGTTCGGCCGGCCGATCGGGCAAAACCAAGGCATTCAGCACCCGCTCGCGAAGTCATGGGCGGAACTGGAAGCGGCGAATTTGCTCACGTTTAAGGCGGCCGCACTCTATGACGCCGGTAGGGATTGCGGCGCCGAGGCCAATGCCGCGAAGTATCTTGGGGCCGAGGCGGGATTCACGGCGTGCGAGTCGTCCGTGTTGGCGCACGGGGGGATGGGCTATGCGAAGGAGTACTTCGTAGAGCGCTATTTCCGCGAAGCGATGATCGCGCGCATCGCTCCGGTCAGCCGCGAGATGATCCTCAACTTTATCGCCGAGCGCGTACTGGGGCTTCCTAAGAGCTACTAGACCGCATCCGGTTCGCTCCAAGGTGTTTGCAGCGGACTTGCATTTCTGGACGGTGTCGGCTCGAGTTGCGAAATCGGCCGCATTGACGTGCGGCGCGCAGGCGCATTTGTGCGGGACCCATGAAACTCCAAGCCCTCGCGTCGTGGACCCATAAGTGGCTTGCCCCTATCGTCGGCGTGCAGGTGCTGTTCTGGGTCGGCTCCGGACTTTTCTTTTCGCTCTTCCCGATTGAGCGCGTTCGGAGCGAGCATCGTATTGCAGAGACGCACGCGGCGCCGCTAAGCGCGATGCAAGATGTGACTGCGCTGCTGCCCGAAGCGCCAACGCGCGTGACGTACGAGCGCGATGCGATTGGCGACGCTGTAGCGGTGGCCGAATTTCCCGAGCGGCGTCCGATTCTGATTGACCTGAACGATTGGCGCGTTGCCTCGCCCCTGAGCGCCGACGCCGCTACCCAGATCGCGCAAGCCTACACGACCGGCAGCCAACGTGTTCGAGAGCGGCGTTTGGTGACTGAAGAGACTCCAGAATATCGCGGACCGCTGCCGGCATGGCGAATTGCCTTCGACGACGGCGAGGGGCTTGCAGTTTACGTCGCCGCCGATACCGCGCGCGTGACGGCGCGGCGTTCCGATCTCTGGCGCGTCTATGACGCGCTCTGGGCGCTGCACATTATGGACTGGCGCGACCACGAGAATTTCAACTCGGGTTTGATGGTCCTCACATCTTTCACGGCGCTGGTCGTTGTGTTGGCGGGCTTTATTTTGTTTCCGTATCGAATGGGCTGGGTAAGACGCTGAGCGGATTAACGCCTCGTTTACCAAACCCATTCCACCCCAGACCTATGACAAATCCGATCGCGTCAGCCGGACAGGACGCTGTGCGCGCCGCGATCCGCCGTGCAGCGGATGCGACGGGCGTGGACTTCTCCTTACTCGTGGAAACGGCGCAGCGCGAAAGCGCGCTCAACCCAAATGCACGCGCCGGCACATCGAGCGCAACCGGACTGTTTCAGTTTATTGAGGGCACTTGGCTCGACATGGTGCGCCGCCACGGCGCCGAGCACGGCCTGGGCGCGGAAGCGTCAGCGCTCAGCAATGGCGCGAATGCGCAGACGCGGCGGGATATTTTGGCCCTGCGCAATGATGCTGAGATCTCAGCGCGCATGGCGGGCGAGTTGGCACGCGAAAACGCCACGACGATGGAAGCGCGGCTCGGCCGGTCGCCGACAGCAGGCGAACTCTACGCGGCGCATGTGATGGGTCCAGGCGGGGCGCTGCGCCTGATTGAGGCTGCGCAGCAAGGCGCGCCAAGTGCTGCAGCGTTGTTTCCACGCGAAGCTGCAGCCAATCGCGGTCTCTTTTACGCCAGTGGCCAAGCACGCAGCGCGCAAGGCCTGTTGGATCGTCTGCAGCTCGATGCAGACGCGAGCATGGAAGCAATCCAGCAGGGCGCGGGAAGCGGCGGCCGGTTGGAGTACGGTCGAGACGGCGAGGCGATGTCGCCTGCGCTGGCTCAAGCGCTGTTTGCGTTCGCACTTTTGCCGCTACTTCGCGGCGGCCAGGAAGAGCAGACTGAGCAGCGCAATCCGCTGGAGGGGCTTAGCGCGTATGCGCGGACGAACGGCGCCTAGCCTCGCGAGCAAGCACTGCATTAAGTGCGGGATCGCGTAGCGCCACGTAGTCAGCAAACGTAAGCGGCGCTGAGATGTCTGGCTCCAGTGTGCGCACCCGTACTTGATAGCGATCGTTCAACCAGAAGCACGTCGCGCGATCACGGCAGGGGCCGTCATAGACGTGACGGCCCGACACGTAATGAACCTGCAGAAACGTGTTCGGCAGATTGAACGTGCCGCCTTCGGCCCAAAAATCCAGCCGGTCGCCGACGGGCTCGCCAACGATAATGACCTGGTCGCGGCCAGCCGTTTTGAACGCCGCGACCGTGGTGATGGCGGCTGAAAAGGTCCAGGGGGAGGTGAACACATAGATCGGCGCGCCGTTTGCAGCATCCGGCAACGCGGTGGCGAACGCGTAGGTCGTCGTGTAGTCGCCGCCGCCGTTCATGCGCATGTCGATCACGATGTAAGCTGGCCGTTCGTCCCGCACCCGCGACATGGCGCGTTCAAGAAACCTAGCTATCGGCAGGTCGTCTGTGTCTCCATTGTGCGCAAGGCCAATGTAAAGTCCGTTTTCGGGCAGGCCTTCCAGCGAGAAGAGTTCGGAGCGATGGCGGAGGTAAACCGGCAGCGCGTCAGTGTCGTGGATGAGGCTCGCCATGGGCGCGCCGTCCCAGATGGGAAAAAGCAAACGCTGCGAACTCGACACCCAAGCCGAACGATCGCGCTGCTCGGCTTCTACCCGCCTGTCGAAAGGAGCGCCGCCGGCAAGGACGCCCCTAAGCGTAAGCGCGTCTCTCGACGACGCCAGGCCCGCCGCTTGCATCAAAGCAGGCGACTCCAGCATTGGTGCAAGCATTCGCTGGCGGTGAGCATCGGTGCCGCCAGCATAGCGGCGCGTGGCCGCGTGGAGCTCATCGATGCTGTGGCCCTCGATCGAGTCTATGCGCGCGCCCAACAGATCTGAAAGCCCCGGGGCAGCCCACACAACGTAGAGACCATCCGCGAACTGGTAGGTGCGCAACGGCAAGCGCGGCGTGTCTTTCTTGAACGCATTCTCGCCGACGCCGGTGTGGCCATTGTCGGCGAGCGCTGCGATTTCCGCGACGCGCAAGACAAACTGCTCATGGCTCAAATTGCCAGCTTCTGCGCCCAATTGAGTCAGCCGTTGTTCCGCCTCTGCGCGCGCAGTTGGCGAGTACGCGCGGTCGAATTCTGGAAACCGAGCGAGGTACTCCGCATCGGATATTTGGCCCGCGCGCTGGTCGTCGATTTCTGTTGGTTCAGGCTCGGGCGGGCCATATTGAAAGCGCGCCGCCAACTCGTGCTCAAACGTTGAGTCATCCATCGCCGCTGGGTCGAGCGGCACGATGCTCGAGCATCCAGCGACAAGTAACGCCAACATCCAGCGCATGAGCATCCTCCGTCGCGCGACGCTAGGGACGCTCTGTTGCGGTATTATTTCACGCGGCGGAGCCGTTTGCGTACATTGCTTCGATCTCGGCAAAGCTGAACCCTGCCTCAGCAAGCACAGCGCGTGTGTGTTCCCCTGCGCGCGGTGATGGTCCCTTGGGGCCGTCATCGGCGCCCGGAAAGCGAACCGGCCCGGCTGGCGCATTCATCGTACCGCCGCCGTGTTTCGGCGTTTGCACAACACAACCCGCGGCGATGGCCTGCGGATCGGCGATGGCTTCCGCGGCCGTGAGCACGGGCGCCCAGATTATCTGTTCGGCGTCGAGTGCCGCGGCGATGTCATCTAGCCCGCGCGCTGCAAACGCTTCGTCGAGCAGTGATACGAGGGCTGCGCCGTTATCGCGGCGCACGCGGCCATTTGCAAAGCGCGGGTCGTTGACCAAATGCTCGATCTTCAGTGCGCGCGCGAGCTTAGGCCAATCCTTCTCGCCTTGGCGTTGGAGTAGGCTGATCCAACGTCCGCCGCCGGTTTGAAAGTAATTGATCAGCGGGTTGGGGACGTTTTGGCGCGGACGATTTGAGGCGATGCGCCCGCGCGTGTGCTGGATCGCGAAATCACTTGAGCCCACGTAATGCGCCGCGCGCAAAAGCGAGGCGTCAATCAAGCGGCCTTTGCCTATCCGTTGCCGTTCATAAACGGCCGCCATGACCGCGCCAACGATGGCGAGTGAGGCGACGTGGTCACCGAACGCGGTGCGCAGCGTAACTGGATCGCCGCCCTTCGGCCGGAACATCGCCGCAAGCCCCGAGCGCGCCCAGAACGCTGCCTGGTCCATGCCCGGACGATCGGCGTCGGGCCCTTCGAGACCGTAGCCGGTCAGGGTTGTGTAGATGAGCTTCGGGCAGCGCTTCAGCACCGTGTCCGGATCAAGCCCTGCGCGCAAGAGCCCGCCTGGGCGGACGTTCGTGAGAAAGATGTCCGCGCCATCGATCAGTTTTAGCAAGGCGTCGCGCCCCTCAGGCTTCGACGTATCGAGCACGATCCCGCGCTTGCCGCGGTTGTCCATATCGAAAACTGGGTTGAGCGCCTCTTCGACGCCGAGCGATGAGAAGAACATACGGATGGGGTCGCCACCCGGCGGCTCGACCTTGATCACGTCCGCACCCCAGTCGGCCATGATGCCCCCGGCGCCAGGCGCTGCGATATAAGTGGCCATCTCGATGATCTTCAGTCCTTCGAGCATCGACTGTTCCTTCTTCGCAATGTTCGCAATCAAGGCTTCGTTAACGGACGCCCGCGAGGTTGGTCCCAACGGGTGCGGCAGGAGTCGCCGCGCGCCTTGGAGCACGAGCGCCACCATGTCGATCGTTACGATGCGCGCCAATCTCACCGATAGCGACATCCGGTCTCTGATCAAGGGTCCGAGCGAGGATGAGCGCGCGCACGCCGCGCACAAGATCTGCCGCTGCATCGAAGAGGGCGACCTTTCCCCAGAGGAACGGGCTCACGCCGAGGGCATCATCGCCATCATGGCGCAGGATGCGGCAGTGCTGGTGCGTCGCGCGCTTGCGATTGCGCTCAAGAATTCACCGAAGCTGCCGCGCGAGATTGCCAACAAGCTCTCACGCGATGTGGATTCAATCGCGCTGCCGGTGATCATGAATTCACCGTCGCTAACCGATGCGGATTTGGTCGCGATCGTGCGCGCGTGTCCGCCAAACAAACAGGTCGCCGTCGCCAGCCGCGAAACGCTGACGACCACCGTAACCGGTGCGCTTTCGTCCTATGCCGTCTCGGAAGCTGTTGAGCGCGCGCTGGCGAATGACAACGCGCTGTTTGATGAAGAGGGCCTCGAAACTGCGTTGATGCGATTTGAGGGTTTGTCTTCGATCACGACGGCAATGGTCTATCGCGAACAACTCCCGGTCAGCCTAACAGAGAAGCTTGTCTCGATGGTGACGGGCGAATTGTTTGATCACCTGGTCAACAATCACGAACTGCCGCCGCAGATTGCCATCGATCTCGCAATGGGCGCGCGCGAACGCGCGACTTTGGACATCGTGGAGCAGGCGGGCCGGCAGCGCGACCTGCCCAAGTTCGTTCAGCAGTTGAATCTGAACGGCCGCCTTACGCCGTCGCTGCTGATGC
This sequence comes from Caulobacteraceae bacterium, assembly GCA_031379735.1. Classification (GTDB taxonomy): domain Bacteria; phylum Pseudomonadota; class Alphaproteobacteria; order Caulobacterales; family Aquidulcibacteraceae; genus Vitreimonas. The sequence continues at coordinate 19,181 of JANNFK010000070.1, forward strand.
GCGGGCTGTGTTTGGGGCAGATTGATTTTGTTGAATACGCCATGGCGGAACTTGGCGGCGTTTCGCATCAGCGCATGTGGCTGTTGATTCATGATAGCGGCCCGCTCGGCCTCAAGGCTGCGTTTGATCGCGCCGGTATGCCGCCGCGGCTATTTCCATCCTTCCGCGCGGCGATTGACGTCTATCACTCGATCGATCGCGAAGGCATCGCGCGTGACCGGATCACATTCCGCAAGCGCATGCTTGAGCGCACGCTGACCCTCTTCCAGTCAGTGCCGAAAGACGATCTCGATTATCTGCTGGAGAAACTCGATGCGTCGGGTTTGCAGGTCGAGCGCGTAGCGATTTAGCGCAATCCTGCTTCTGCAAAGGCGCCGCCGCCACGATCGAAGCCGGCAATGGCTAGCGTGCGCGCTTGTGAAGCGGTTAGCACGGTTTCAGCCGTGATGACCAGACCAGCCGCTTTGGCCGCAAGCAGGCGGCGGCCAAGTGGCGATCGGTCGCCATCTTCCATCGCCATGAACGGGTCTGGCATGGCCGGCGCTTGGACGATGAGTTCGGAGTAGAGGTTGCGGGCGCGCGCACCGAACGGCAACGGGCAATCCGGGTCGCCGCGTAGAGCGACATTCCATCCGCGTGCGCGGAGCTCTTCCGCCAGCATTGGACCGGCAGTAACAAGCTCGCGCTCGTTGAGTTGGAAGTTCAGATTGCGGCGTGTGCAGCCTGCTTCGACGACCGCTTCGCTCAGCATGTCGGCTTCAAGGGCGTTTTGGATTTCGCTGGGCACGGCGAGTGTCAGCACCGCATGGGCGCCACGCTCCAGCCAAGCCATGCGCGCACCTCGAACCAGACGGGCGAGATTTGAATAGGCGAACGCGTCCTCAGGCTCGCCCATCGGGCGGACGACGCCAGCCGCAAGTGCGCCCACGCGCAGATCGACGCGTGCGCCGATCGCGAAGGCGAGCGGCTCGGCTTGAGGCCGCAGACGGAACGGGATCACATTCATGGAAACGCCGCTTATCGCACGCGACGGTTAAGTTCGGGCGGATGAACACGGTAAAGCTGACGTTAGCACTCAGCGCGGGGCGACGCCCAGTTCGGTCACACGCGCCTCCAGCGCCCGCAGAACAGCCCGGCCAATTCGATTGTCGGTCGAGTTGATGCCATCACGAACCGAGGCGCGAAGTGCGTCTATGTGCGCGCGGGCCAATGACGAATCACGTTGGGCAAGCGCTTTGCCAGCATCAGTCTCGATGAGCCGGCACAGCGAAGCTGCAATCTGGGTGGCGAGAAGGGAGCCATAGGTGGCGCCCAGACCCTTTAGGTCGTGGGCGATGGCGTGGACATCCTCCTGCGCAAACGCCGTCCAGTTAGCGGTGTCGGCCCGGAGGCGAGCCGCTTGCAGGCGCTCAATGTCGGCGTCGAGCCACACTTGCAATTCGTCGCCCATGGCTTCGAGCGCCTCATCAGCGCGCGCAACGGCGCCGCTATCGAAGATAGGCTTCTTGAGCTCGAACGTGCGCAAACCGGTGTCGCGCGGGTCGATCAGTTCTACCTTGGGCTTAGACATGGCGCGCAGAGATTGGCTGCGGGTAGTGAATAGAGCGTTGACGCGCAGTCACCCATTTACGTGACGAACTGTTCGCGAACGATCCGTTCGTCGAGCGCGTGGCCTGGGTCAAACAGCAAAGTCAGCGCTGCGGCGCTGTCCTCGCGGATTTCCACGGCGGTTACGTTCCGCGTTTCGACGTTGTCGGCGGTGGCGCTGACCGGGCGGCGGTCAGCCTCCAAAACTTCAATCCGCACCAGCGCCCGATGCGGCAGCAGCGCGCCGCGCCAGCGACGCGGGCGGAAGGCGCTGATTGGCGTTAGCGCCAGAAGGCGCGAATTGATCGGCAGGATCGGGCCGTGAGCCGAGAAGTTGTACGCCGTCGAGCCCGCGGGCGTCGCGACCATGATGCCATCGCATGAGAGTTCCGGCAGTCGTTCTGCGCCGTCGATGCAGATGCGAAGCTTGGCCGTCTGACCAGTTTGGCGAAAAAGCGAGACTTCGTTGAACGCTCGTTCTTCAACGATGCCGTCAGGCGTTTCGCATTTCGCCACCAGTGGGCGCACGCGGATGGGTTCGGCCATCTGAACCCGTTGCGGCAAATCGGTTTCCCCGAAGTCGTTCATCAGGAAGCCAATGGTGCCGCGGTGCATGCCGTAAACCGGCTTCTTGTCCTTTAGCCTCCGGCGCAACGTATCGAGCATGTGCCCGTCGCCGCCCAACGCTACGATGACATCGGCGTCCTCTCCGGCTTCCCCATAGACATGACGCAGGCGCCGCAAAGCCTCTTGCGCCTCGGGGCGGGCGCTGGCGGAAAACGAGAGCTTCATGGGGAGGTCGAGACGGCCTTTGCTTATGGCCCCGGCGGGCCTAATGTTCTTCCTAACACAGTCACGAACGGAGCGCGACCGATGGCCGACGATGCTGGAACGTCCCTGAAGGGCCGGGTGAGTGCGGAAGAATGGCAAGCGCGTGTCGATTGCGCCGCGCTCTATCGCTTAGTGGCGTTGCAGGGCTGGGACGACATGATCTTCACGCACATTTCGATGCGCGTACCCGGCCCGGATCATCACTTCCTGATCAATCCATATGGGTTGTTCTTTGAAGAAATCACCGCTTCATCGCTGGTGAAGGTCGATCTCGACGGCATCATCGTCTCGCCGACGCAATACTATATCAATCCGGCGGGCTTCACGATCCACTCCGCCATTCACGCAGCACGTGAAGACGCGCTTTGTGTCATTCATTTGCACACTGACGCCGGCGTTGGTGTCTCCGCGCAGAAGGACGGCCTCCTGCCGCTGACGCAAAACTCGCTGCTCATGATCCCGAATGTCGCTTATCACGGGTACGAAGGCGTCGCGCTCAATCTCGATGAACGCGAGCGGTTGGTGCAGGATATCGGCGACAAGAAGCTTATGCTTTTGCGTAATCACGGCACACTCGCGGTAGGCTCAAGCGCGGCCGAAGCATTCGTCGGCATCTTCTTCCTTGAACGCGCGTGCGCGCAGCAAGTCGCAGCACTGAGCGCAGGACGTGAGAACGTGCTGATTGCGCCGGAAGAAGCCCAAGAAGAAACGCGCAATGGCCCGGCGAAGGGCATGGGCATGGTATCGGGGTTGGCGTGGCCAGGGCTAAAGAGGAAACTCGATCGACATCTGCCAGGCTACGATTCCTAGCCGTCGTCGCAGCACTGGCGCCTGCACCGGCTGCGGCTGGTGTTTGGGTCGCGCCTGAAGGCGGGCAGAGCATCACCACGAGCGCCGTCGGTGAGCGCGAAAACGGCGGTTACTATTACGAGGGCTCAATCTATTTCGAAGCACCGGTGAGGGCAGAGTCATCACTTGTCGTTGCGCGGTGGTTCGAAACCGACCCCTCCCAGAGCGACGGCGACCGGATCGAAGCAACGTTCAGCGCAAAGCACGCAATCAATCGTTCGGATAACGAGGTGATCGCTGTTCAGGCGGGTGCGCTTTGGGTGTCGGACCCGAGCGAGAGCTGCAGCGAAGGTGGCGCGAAACTCCGCGTCCTGGGCGGTCGCTCATTTTCCGGTGGGCGGGGATTTTTCAACGCTGAAGGCGCGGAACGTGCTCTCAGCGGCGGGTGCGAAGGCAGCCGGATTGATTCGACGGCGGGTTACCGCCCAGCCGAGAACTGGCTGGCAATGGGTCAGGTTTTCGTGGATTTCCCTGTCGAGGGCGACGACAGCATTAAAGCGCAAGTGACGATCGTCAGGTTCGACCACCGCGGCCATGGGTGGCAGATTGGCCTCCGGGCCCGTATCGATGGCGAGCACGCCGAACCTGTCATTGTCGTCGGCTTATGGGGCCGGCCGCGCGATTCGTCGCATGCGGAGTGGACTTTCGACCGAGTTGGTCACACATCCGCAAAACTTGGTGTGTAGGAACCGTTACATAATGATGGGGTTCTTCAGACGCTTTGGCTTCGCGACGGTTGTCGTCGCCGGTCTCGCACTGATGCTGCTGGTGGTGGTCGGCAAGTCGGCCACGGATGCGGTATTTGGCGGGGATGGCGGTGCGGCCAAGGCTTCGCCCGCACCTGGCGGCCGGGGCGGCGGCGGTGCTCCCACAGTGCTCGCGGTATCCGCAAGCGTGCACACCTTCACTGACGGCCTTCAGGCGATCGGCACCGCGCAAGCGCGCGAGAGCATCGTCCTGACTCCGAAAGTCGCCGACACGATCCGGCGCCTTCGCTTCGAGAGTGGCGATCGGGTGCGCGCCGGCCAGGTGCTGGTCGAAATGTCGAGCGTTGAACAGGCCGCGGACCTCGCCGAAGTGCGCGCCTCGAATCAGGCGGCGCAAGAAGATCTCCGCCGCACTCGAGAATTGTTCGATCGCGGCTTTGCTTCGCAGGCCCGCCTCGACGCGGTGCAAGCTGCGGCCGACGCCGCTGAGGCGCGTCTCAATGCAGGCGGCTCACGCATTGCTGACCGCACCATCCGCGCGCCATTTGCTGGCGTTGTTGGACTCCGCCTTGCCAGCCCTGGACAATATGTTCGTCCGGGCGATCAGATCGGTACGCTCGACGACACGTCAGAAATCAAACTGGATTTCACGATCACCGAAACGCAGATTTCGCGCGTGCAGAATGGCGTTGAACTTGTCGCGCGCACGTCAGCTTATCCGGACCAGGCGTTCAACGGCACAATCGCGAGCGTCGATAGCCGCATTGATCCCGCAACGCGCACAGTTCGTGTCCGCGCCATTCTGCCGAACAGCACCGGCACATTGCGCCCCGGCATGTTGATGACGGTGGATGTGCGTTCGAACCCGCGCGAAGCCTTGGCAATCCCCGAGATTGCGATCCTCGATCAAATTGACGGCGCTTACGTCTATCGTATCGCCGCTCGTGACGGCGTGCAGACGGTTGATCTCGTGCGCATCCGTACCGGCCAACGCTCAGGCGGCATGGCTGAAGTCCTGGAAGGCCTGAACGTAGGCGATCAAGTCATCACCGAAGGGGTACAAAGCGTACGTCCTGGCCAGCCGATTCAAATCGGCGAAGCGCCGCCCGCTGCAGAGGGCGCGCTGTCTCTTCGCCCCCGCGGCCGGTAAGCCGGCGCGATGACGCTTTCGGACCTTTCCGTTCGCCGCCCTGTGTTGGCGACGGTGTTTTCGCTCATTATCATCGCCTTTGGTTTGATTGCGTTCACGCGCCTGCCGCTGCGGGAATTGCCGGACGTCGACCGCCCGGTGGTTTCAGTGAACGCCACCTACCCGGGCGCGTCAGCGCAAGTTGTCGAAAACCAGATCACGCGTGTCATTGAAGATCAGCTTTCCGGCATTGACGGCATCGACATCATCAACTCGACGAGCCGCGACGGCCGCTCCTCGATCAACATTGAGTTCACGCTAGACCGCGACTTGGAAGACGCCACCAACGATGTGCGCAACGCGGTCAGCCGCGCGCGCGGCCAACTGCCTGCGGACATTGATGAACCGGTGATCCGCAAAGCAGACGCTGATGCTGACCCCATCATTTGGTTCAGTCTGCAATCGACGACGCTCGATCGTATGGCGCTGACCGACTACGCTGATCGCTATGTCGTCGATCGCCTCGCTGTTCTGAACGGCGTCGCGAATGTGCAGATCGGCGGCGGATTCCGCCGCGCCATGCGCATCTGGCTCGATACAAACGCAATGGCCGCGCGTGGCATCACTGTGCAGGACGTCGAAAACGCGCTTCGATCGCAGAACATCGAGCTGCCGGCCGGCTATGTGCAGAGTGAGGAGCGCGACTATCAGGTTCGCGTAGCGCGCGCCTTCGAGACGCCCGAGCAATTCCAACGGCTCCCGATTGCAGGTACAGGTGGCGCTGAAGAGGCCGTTGTCCGTTTGGGCGACATTGCGCGCATCGAGATCGAGCCCGAAGAACGGCGCAGTCTGTTTCGCGGCAACGGCGTTGAGCAAGTTGGCCTCGGCATCGTTCGGCAATCGCGATCAAACGCCCTTGAGGTTGGCCGTGAAGTAAAAGCCGAGATCGAGCGAATCCGGCCGACGCTTCCGGAGGGAACCGATCTCGTCATCACCTACGATTCAACCGTCTTCATCGACCGCGCTATTCAGCGTGTTGGCCAAACGCTGTTGGAATCGACGGCGCTCGTCGTGCTCGTCATTTTCCTTTTCCTTGGCTCTTGGCGCGCCGCCTTCATTCCTGCGGCGGTGATCCCGGTCTGCTTGATCGGCGCGTTCTTGATCATGTTGCTGTTCGGGTTTTCGATTAACTTGCTCACGCTTTTGGGGCTGGTGCTGGCCATTGGTCTGGTTGTCGACGATTCCATTGTCGTCCTCGAAAACGCGCAGCGGCGGGTCGACACTCTGGGGGAGCCGCCGCTGGTTGCGGCGGAGCGCGGTTCACGTCAGGTGTTCTTCGCGATCGTCGCAACATCCGCGGTGTTGGTGGCAGTGTTCTTGCCGCTCTTGTTCGTGGGTGGCTACGTCGGACGGCTGTTCGTCGAACTGGCGGTGACCATCGCCGGCGTCGTTGTGATTTCGGCGTTCGCGGCGCTTTCGCTCTCGCCGATGATGTGTTCAAAATTGATGAAACCGGTGAAGACGAGCACCAGGCTATCTCGCTTCGTCGACAGCCTGCTGGACGGCCTCCGCGCCTCGTATCGTAGCTCGCTCACCGCGGCGATGAACGCCAAGCCGCTGGTGTTTGCAGTCTTTGCGGGCGTAGTCGTTTTGGGCGGCTACTTGTTCGGGCAGCTCTCATCCGAACTTACGCCGCCGGAAGATCGTGGCAACCTGACCATCTCCGCGCAGGCGCCCGAGGGCGCTGGCTTCGAGTACATGAGCCGCGTCATGGGGCAGGTGGAAGATATTCTGCTGACTTACGTCGAGAGCGGCGAAGCGCAGCGAGTCATGATTGTCGCACCCGGGTTTGGCGACGCCGGCACCAATCGGTTTTCGTCGGGGATCGGACGTGTGTTTCTTGCCGATTGGGAACACCGTGATCGCAGCGGCGCAGATATAGAAACTGAGCTAAACCAACGTTTCGCCTCTATCCCGGGCGCCACGGTGCGCGCGCGCATGCAAAACCCGTTGCAAGGCGGCGGTGGCGGCGGAGCGGACGGCGCGTCAATTGTGCTGCTGGGCTCGACCTACGAGCAGCTCGCCGCCGTGTCCGAGCGTATCATGGATCAATTGCGCCAGAACCCGAACTTCCAACGCCCGCGGATGAACTATCAGCCGACGTCGCCACGCGTGCTGGTGAATATCGATCGCGAACGCGCCGCTGCGCTGGGTGTATCCGTTCAGACCATCGGCCGTACGCTTGAGGCGACCATGGGCGCGCGCCGCGTGAACACGATCACCGATCGCGGCGAGGAATATTATGTGTATCTGCAGGCCGAGCGCGATGAACGCTCGAACATCGCCGATCTGAACAACAAATATGTCCGCTCAGATCGCGGTGGCGAATTGATTCCGCTGTCGACGCTCGTGACGCTGAACGCGGTCGGTGACTCTGCCGAACGGCGTCGCATGAACCGCCAAGCGGCGGTGACGATCTCTGCGTCGATCCCGGGCGACTATGCCATCGGCGATGCTCTGAATGAACTCGAACGTGTCGCGCGCGCTGAAATTGGCGGCGAGCCTATCTCGATCGACTACACTGGCGCCGCGCGTCAATTCAAGCAATCCACCGGCGCGATCGTGTTTGCGTTCGCCTTCGCTCTGATCGTTGTCTTCCTCGTGTTGGCGGCGCAGTTCGAGAGTTTCATACACCCGATCGTCATCATGGCGTCGGTCCCGCTCGCGCTTACTGGCGGTCTCTTCGGCCTGTACTTGTTCGACGGCACGCTGAACATCTACAGCGAGATTGGCCTTATCATTCTCATCGCTCTGGCCGCTAAGAACGGAATTCTGATCGTTGAATTCGCCAACCAGCTTCGCGATGAGGGAAAGAACATACGTGACGCCATCATCGAGGCTTCCGATCTGCGTATCCGCCCGGTGCTGATGACATCTGTAGCCACGATCGTCGGCGCGGTACCGTTGATCCTTGGCCATGGCGCCGGTGCAGAAAGCCGCTTTACCATTGGCACCGTGATTTTCTTCGGGCTTCTGGTTGCAACGCTGCTGACGCTCTTCATCGTGCCAGTCTTTTATGATCTGTTGGCGCGCTACACGAAGTCCCCGGAAGCTACGGCCAAGGAAATCGACGCTTACGAGCACGATCAGGCAGTTGCGCGGCCGGCCGAATAGTTAGGGCTGCGCTTCAACCATGAGATAGGCGATGAGATCGCGGCGTTGCGTTTCGTCCCTGACGCCAGCGAACGCCATGCGATTGCCGGGTAGGAACGTCTGCGGGTTCTGCAGCCAGTGATCGAGGTGATCGGCATCCCAGACGAAGTCGGCGCCTTGCACGGCTGCGGAATACGTGAAGCCTTCTGCCGTGCCGATTTCGCGACCGAACACCCCATGAAGGTTTGGCCCAACGCGATGTGGCGCGCCGGCCTGGATGACGTGACACGAACGACACTGTGCGAATGCGCGACGCCCGTACTCGTAACTAGCGGCGTTGTAGGGCGCTGGGAGCGCTGCGATCTTTGCCTGCATTGCTTCGGCGCCAGGCTGCGGCGCGGCCTGTTCAACCGGCGGCGGCGCCTCTGGCGATCCGCAAGCGGCGACTGTGAGTAAGGCTGCGGCGGCGAGCAAGGCGCGCATAAAGTTTCCCCCGAAGTGCCGCCGAACAGTGTCGCGCGATGGCGCCCGGCGCAAAGCGGCCAAGCGTCCCATCGCGATGTGTAGAAAAGCCATCTCGAAACAGCGCTTTAGATGTGGTGCCGCGTAAGGGACTCGAACCCCTGACCCCCTGATTACAAATCAGGTGCTCTACCAGCTGAGCTAACGCGGCGCGCGGAGCGGGCTTTTGCCACTTTGTGCCCGCCAGTGAAAGCGCGACGTTCGCCGACATGTGGTTTGCCCGCCGTCATAGAAATGGGTAAGGCGGGCCGCTGCCTATGTGGGACGCCGCCGAACGCGGTGTATGGCTGAACTAACCAATTCGGGGATGAGCATGAGCTTCTGGGACTCCGTTTTCCGCGCCGTTTTTGGCTCTCGCGGCAGCACACGTCCCGCATCTCCGCCGCCACCACCGCCGCCGCGTGCACCACCGCCACCCCCGCCGCGCACGCCACCTGCGCCCCCACCTCCGGTGACGCCACCACCAGCGCCGCCCGCGCCGGCAACGCCGCCGCCCGCGCCGGCAACGCCGCCGCCAGCGACACCTCCGGCGCCGCCGCCGGTGACGCCGCCCGCACCACCACCACCACCGCCGCCGCCCGAGCCGCCGCCAGAGTCGGGTCCGCCCGCTGGCTTTTCGCTAGACACGCTGCGGGCGTTGGACGCTGCACGCATTCCAGACTCAGAGATCGCAGCGCTTGCGCAGCGCTTTGGCGCCGACGCGAATGTCGTGAAGGCGATCCTGCGCGTTGAGAGCGCAGGCCCAGGCTTCTCGAGCGGCAAGATTTTGATCTCTTTCGAGCCGTTCTATTTCAGCGAACTGACCGGCCATCGCTTCGATGCCGCGCATCCGGCCATTTCGAACAACAACCGCGCACCCATTGGCGGCAACCAAGCCGCGCGTTGGGCGAAGGTCGCCGAAGCGTATGCGCTCGATCCGTCCGCAGCCTTGGGCGCTACAAGTTGGGGCGCGTTCCAATTGCCCGGCCGCTACTTCGCGACCGCCGGCTACGCCAACGTGTTCACGTTCGTGGACGATATGGCGAAATCAGAAGCGCGCCAGCTTGCAGCGTTTGAGGCTTATGTCGCACGGGCGGGTCTCGCTGATGAATTGCAGCGCCGGGATTGGACGGCGTTCGCTGGCGAATACGAAGGCGGCCCAAACGCGGCCGCATACGCAGCAGCACTCAGCGCCGCTTATGCGGCACTGCCGCCGACCAGTGAAGATGGCTACATCGCGTCTCTAAAGGCGCAGAATAATGCCGCTCTTACGCGCTCGGATTACGAAGCTGCTGCTGCTCAGCTCGGCTGTGAAATAGAAGCTGTTCAGGCGGTCGTGGAAGTTGAAAGCGGCCGCCTCGGCGCTTTCGCCGCCGATGGCCGCCCGGTTATTCTGTTCGAGCCGCACATCTTCTCACGCCGCACGAACCGCATGTATGACGCGAGCCATCCCAACGTCTCGTATCCGACGTGGGACGCTTCGAAGTATCCACGCACGCAGGACGAACGCTGGAACCAGCTCAAGGCCGCATATGCACTGGATCCGCAAAACGCGGTGGCGTCGGCGAGCTATGGTCTCTTCCAGATCATGGGCTTCAACCACGCCGCCTGCGGCTTTGCCGATCCAAAGTCGTTCGTCACCGATATGGCCAAGAGCCAGCCGCAACAGCTGAAGGCGTTCACCGCCTTCGTGCGTGCCAACAATCTCGCCGACGAACTGGTTCGCAAGGACTGGGAAGGCTTCGCGCGCGGCTACAACGGCAGCGGCCAAGTCGAGCGGTACGGCGGGCTAATGCGCGATGCCTACAACCGCCTCAAGGGTGTCGCTTAGCGATCCTTGCTGGCGGTTCAGAAGCGTCTTAGGTAGCGGGCTCCATGGCCCGCTACCTCATCACGTCAGCGCTTCCTTATATCAACGGCATCAAGCATCTCGGCAATCTGGCCGGTTCAATGCTGCCGGCGGACATTCATGCACGCTTTCGCCGGCTGCAGGGTCACGAGGTCCTCTTCATTTGCGCGACGGACGAACACGGCACGCCAGCGGAATTGGCGGCCGCCGAAGCCGGGCAGGACGTCGCGACCTATTGCGCTGAGCAGTATAAAATCCAGAAGAATGCGTGCGACGGCTTCAAATTGTCCTTCGACCATTTCGGCCGCTCGTCCAAAACCCCCAACCACAAGCTCACCCAGCACTTTTGCGAGGCGCTGGAAAAGCACGGCCTGATCGAGGAGCGTGTCTCCAAGCAAATCTACTCGATCGACGACAAGCGCTTCCTGCCTGACCGCTATGTTGAGGGCACCTGTCCGAATTGCGGATTCGAACGTGCGCGCGGCGACCAGTGTGACAATTGTGGAACGCTGCTTGATCCCATCGAGCTGAAAAACCCGCGCTCGAAGATTTCGGGGTCGACCAATGTCGAGCCACGCGACACATCGCATCTCTTCTTGAAGCAACCTCAGATGCAGGACCGCATCCGCGCTTGGGTGGATGCAGCGATCGAATGGCCGCCGCTTGCGCGCTCGATTGCCTACAAGTGGCTAGATGAGGGTCTGATTGACCGCTCGATCACCCGCGATCTCTCCTGGGGCATCAAAGTCACGCAGAACGGCGCCCCACGCCCGGGCTTCGAGAACAAAGTGTTCTACGTCTGGTTCGACGCGCCCATCGAGTATATCGGCTCAACCGTTGAGTGGGCCGAGGCCACCGGCGGCGACTGGGAGCGGTGGTGGCGCGAGGATAAGGGCGCCAAGGACGTCACCTACATTCAAGTCATGGGCAAGGATAACGTCGCCTTTCATACGGTGAGCTTTCCCGTGACGATCATGGGCAGCCAAGAGCCCTGGAAGCTGGTTGACCGCTTGAAAGCGTTCAACTGGGTTACTTGGTATGGCGGCAAGTTCAGCACGAGCGAAAAGCGCGGGATATTTATGGATCAAGCGCTCGACATTCTGCCGAGCGATTATTGGCGCTGGTATTTGATGGCGAATGCACCGGAAAGCTCCGACGCGGCCTTCACGCTTGAGCAGTTCCAGCAGACGATCAACGCAGACCTTGCCAACGTGTTCGGCAATTTCATCAACCGCATCACACGTTTTGCGGCGTCGAAGTTCGACAGTGAGGTGCCGGATGGCGGGGCGCCTGGCGCAACTGAAGAGAAATTGTTCAGTGAAATTGCCGGTCGTCTCACCGCGCTCACGCAATTCCATAATCAGATGGAATATCGCAAAGCTGCGGCCGAGCTGCGGGCCATCTGGGTTGCCGGCAACGAGTATCTGCAAATTGCCGCGCCATGGACGGCGTTCAAAACGGATCGCGACGCCGCCGCCGTTGGCGTGCGCATTGGTCTGAACGCCTGCGCGCTCTTTGCCATACTTGCGCAACCCTTTATTCCAGATGCGGCGAAAACCGTACTCGACGCTCTAGGCGTGTCTGAACAGAACCGCAGGTGGCCGAAGCCCGATGACAGAAGCGTCTGGGACGCGCTCCCGCGCGGTCATAGGTTCACGCCGCCGGATGTCCTCTTCAAGAAAATCGAAGACGAGCAAGTCGCCGATCTCGCTGCGCGCTTCGGCGGCGGTGGCTGAGTGCGTTCGGTGATTGAAGTCCGGCAACTCACCGCAAGCGATCTCGCCGCCTACCGGTCGCTGCATCGCTTCGGCATGACGGAATCGCCAACGGGTTTTGTCGATGTAGAAGCTACTGACGACGCGCGGAGCGACGCTGAAGTCACAGCGATGCTCACGCGGGGTGATGGCTGGGGCGCATTCGACGGCGAGCGCCTCGTGGCGAAACTCACGATAGATGCGCTGCCATATCCGTCACTCGCACACACGTTTTGGATCCACGCCGTCTATGTGCATCCCGATGCGCGCGGCTCGGGTGTCAGCGGAAAATTGATCCGCGCCGCGATCGAGAGCGCGCGGAGCCGGGGCGCCTGGCGTATTGCGCTCTGGGTCAACGGCGTGAACTTTCATGCGCGCGGGCTCTACGAGCGTATCGGCTTTCGTCAGACGGGCGCGATCCCTGGCGGTATTAAGATTGCCGGCGCCTTCGTGGATGACGTGCTCATGACGCTCGAACTTGGTTGAGGCCGGCGTGTTCTGTCTGGACGGAACCTTGGCTGGCGCCTAACAATCTGCCGCAGGATCTGCGTGGGGACGGGGTCCGGCATCGCGGAGGGGCGAATTCATGGAATATGTTGATCAGGCGGTTGGGATTCTTCGCGAAGGCTTCGCCAATACCAACAATCCCAAAGGACTATTGATTGCCCTGGCGGCGACATTGTTCATTGGTTCTTGGCGGCAATGGCTTCCCGTCGCCGTTGTGGCGACGATCATTCATATCGCCATCGACCAGTTGGCGCCGGTGCTCGCCGGAGAAGACGGCGCCGTTACGCTGCCGCCGATTATGGAGCCTTCGTTCTGGACAGGCGCCGGCGTCTTGCTCGCCGGGTATGCGATCATCATCGCGGTGTTTTACTTGATCAAAAGCCTGCTCTTCAGAAAGTCCGCCGCGCACTAACGCGCGCGTTTCGCTTCATAGAGTGCAATCGCGGCGGCGACCGAGACGTTTAAACTCTCAATCGCGGTCGCAATAGGAATACGTGCGCGTTTCTCGCACGCGTCGGCCACTGCGGGCCGCAAGCCTTTGCCTTCGGCGCCGACCACAATCACCGCTGGTCGCGGGTCCTTCAGCGCATCTGCCAAACCGAGCTCAGCTTCGCCCTCAAGAGCTACCGTGATGTAGCCAAGCGAGCGCAGCGTTTCGACGGCGCGCCCAAGGTTGACAACACGCGCGTGCGGCACGAGTTCAATCGCGCCGGCTGCCGCCTTTGCCAGCACGCCAGTGAGCGGTGGTGACTTGCGGTCCTGCAACACGACAGCGCGCGCACCGAACGCAACTGCGGAGCGGAACGCCGCGCCGACATTTTGCGGATCGGTCACGCCGTCGAGGATCAGCACACTGCGTCCATCGGGTGGCCCGCAGATCGCTTGCAGATCCCCTGGCTCCAGTGGAAAGGCGCGGACGGCCAAGCCTTGATGCACAGCACCGGGCGGAAGCATGCCGTCGATCGCATCGGGATCTAGGATTTGCGGGTCGATGCCTTCCGGTAAGCGGGAGGCCGCGTTGCGCGTCGCCACGATCCGTTCGATCTTCCGGCGCGGGTTCGCCAAAGCGGCCAAAGCTGCGTGCACCCCCCAGACCCAGGAGGGGCCGCCGGTTTCTTCCTCGAATTGCCGGCGCGGCAGTCTGTCAGGAGGGATGCCATGCGGCTTGAGTGGTGGAGGGGGCTTGGGTATAGGACGCGCTCCGCGAAACGAGGGGTCTGGCTTACAGGCGCTTTGCCCTTCGCGGAAGCATGGCCGGAAGGGTGGCCGAGTGGTTAATGGCAGCAGACTGTAAATCTGCCCGCGCGAGCGTACGGTGGTTCGAATCCACCCCCTTCCACCATCCTACGCTTCGCGCAGCGGAGAGTAGGATGTCCGCCGAAGCCTTGGCGAAGGCGGACTGGCGCTTCCATGGCGCAGCTTCGGATAGCTTACGCCCAGTGCGTGTGCTTGAACCCAAAGTGAACTGAGCGGTTGCGGGTATAGCTCAATGGTAGAGCCGCAGCCTTCCAAGCTGAAGACGAGGGTTCGATTCCCTCTACCCGCTCCAACGCTAACGCTGCCGCTCAACTAGTCACACAGCCTGCCTTTGCGTCATGACCGCGCTTTTCCCCTGGAAAGCGAAGACGTGGTGCGCGCGGTTGTTTGCGGCGGGGCAAGAACGGCTAATAATGGCGATCAATTGCGGGGAGGCGGCAATGCCGCTGGCACAAGCGATCCGCTGGATCGCCCTGAGTTCACTGGCTTTAGCGCTGAGCGCTTGTGTGGGCGACATCCCCTCGCGCGCCGAGTTCATGCGCGTGCCGAATGCGATCCGAACTGGCGCTGCAGAAACTGTAATCGAGCGCGTAGAAGAAACGGTCGATCGCGCCGAAGTCTTGGCCGCCGTTCAAAACCTCGTTGCAGCTGGAGAGATTTGCTACCCGTGGCCGGGCCTCTGGCTCGACGCCAGCGATCGGCGCAACTTCTATTTCGCGCGCTATGACTTGATGGCCCGTGACTGGGGCTCTGACGTTACATCGACAAGCCAACAGCGCATGCGTGAGTTTGTTGATTTGGGTTTTTTGGTAGCGCGCGAACGGCCGGACATCGCGTCAGGCGTTGTCGAGTATAGCCTTACCGCCGATGGCGTCGCGTTCCTGCGCGGTTCGCCATACGGCGGCGCGCGTCCGCAATTTTGTCCTAACTCGCAGCGGCGCGTCGTCGAGGTCTCCGAGATGCAATTCGGCCAGTACCCATGCGGAAGCCTGCATGTCCGCTTCATCCACGTGGCCGACACGTGGCCAATATGGGCGCGCACGGCGGCGGCACGCGAGCGCGTCGACGCCACTTGGGCGCCGCCCGGCGTGGTGATCCATGGCGAGGTTACTTTGGGCCGCCAATGGTTCAGGCAAGGCGCTGTCCCGCCCGGCGTTCAGAACGGCGCCCTACGATCACTTTGTCTCGACAGCTCGCGACAAAACGTGATTGGCGGCGACCTGAACCTCAACGCGCCTTGATCAATTCAGGACGAACGTCACCTTCATATTGACGCGCCACTCGCTGATTTTGCCGTTCTTCGCGGTCACTTTGATGTCTTGAACCCAAGCGCCTTCGATGTTTTCGAGCGAGTCAGAGGCTTTCGCCATGCCTTGCTCGATGGCGTCCTCCAGCCCCTTCGTTGAACCGGCGGTGACTTCGATCACTTTCGCGACTGCCATGACGTCCTCCTTTGTTGGACGCGGTCACGCTAGGCCGTTCGGGCGGCGCACGCCATAAGCGCGCCCCGCCCGTTCGTCGTTACGTATTCGGTCGCAAACGCAAGCCGACCATGACGGTGCGCGGCGCGCCGGCGAAGCCGTTTACCGGCTCATAGTCTTCGTCCGCCAAATTATCTGCAGCGACGTAGATTTGTGCACTTGGTGTAACGTCCCAGGCTGCCGAGGCGCGGAAGACGTCATATTCCGGCGTAGCGGCGACGCCCGCAGAGAAGCTGTCGTCGCCGTAGGTTTGATCGGCGCGCTCGCCGATGCGCCGCCATCCCAGTTGGCCAGAAAACGGCCCGTCATCGAAGTCGAGCGAAGCCATCCAGACGCTTTCCGGACGCCGCAGTAATTGCGTGCCGGCGGTCGTGTCTTCAGCGTCGGTGTAGACGTAAGACAGACGGGCCGTCAGCCACGATGTTGGCCGCAGTACGACGCGCGTTTCGGCGCTATCGACGTCGGCTTGATCGATGTTGGCGTAGCTGAAGAACGAGTCAAAATCGATCAAGTCTTCGATTTCTGAGGTGCGATAGATCAGACCGAATTCGACACCGTTGTCCTGCTCGAACGCTTCAAACCTTGCATCGCTGCCAACCTCCCAAGTCGATCCCTGCTCCGGATCGAGGTTCGGATTGCCGAAAAAGATGAAGCGTTCGTAGAGCGTCGGCGCGCGGAACGACCTGCCGTACGCGGCGTAGATGCGGATGGCTTCTATGACGTTTACCGAAGCGCCGACGCGCCACGTGGTTTCCGTGCCGAAGCCCTCGAAATCATCGACGCGCGCAGCGCCAGTCAGCGTGATGTTGGCGATGTCAGCTTGGGCCGTCGCAAACGCGCCGCGGTGTTCTTGTTCGGCGACCACCACCGCGAAGCCTTGATCGATGTCGACCTCCTCGGTCTGCGTTTCGACGCCAACGGCGATGCCAGCATTCGAAAGCACGCCTGTGTCGCCAGCCTTCCAGTCCAGTGTCAGATCGCCAAATCGCCGCTCGCCGCTATAGGCTGACGTGGTCACTTCGCCATTCTGTTCTTCTCGCTCCTGTTCAAGCCTGCCGCCGGCTGCGCGCAGCGAGAGGCTATCACTGAAGCGCCATGTTGCGCCGAGGCGCGCCACAGTCAGGTCGTTTTGCGAGATCTCGAGGTCTGGATCGTCGTCCCGGAATTCGCGGAACGGGAACGAGGATTCGAAGTTGAACGCGTCAAAATCGGCGCGCGCGACGCGATGTCGTATGAGCAGATCGAGCGCGAGCCACTCGTTCACATCAAGATCGAAAACGCCCGTGAACGTTGCGGAGTGCGCAGCGTCGTCGTCACCAGTGTGAGTGACCATACGCTCAGGCACGAGATCGTAGCCGTCCGTGACGTAACCTTCGCCGGTGATCGCATAGCGGAGATTGCCAAGCGTGCCATCGATGCCCGCAGTGGCGGCCATCGTGTTGAACGAACCGCCCGACACGTCGAGTTGTGCGTTGAGCGGTCCTTCGCCGCCGTGACGCGGCAAAATGTTGACCACGCCTCCGATCGCGTCGGAGCCGTAGACAGCGCTCATCGGACCTTGCACCACTTCGATCCGCGACAGCGCACCGAGTGTGTCTTGGCCGGCGTCGAACGCCGAGCCCGGTGATGACGGATCATTGAGGCGCAAGCCGTCGAGCAGCACGAGCGTGTGATTTGAGTTGGCGCCGCCCGAGAAGAGGCTCGTCTGCTGGCCAAAGCCGCCGCTCTGCATCACGTTCATGCCGGGCGCGTCAGCCAGTGCGTTGGCGATGTTATCGATGCCTCGGCTGCGCGCTTCATCGACGTCAATCACGTCAACGTCGGCTGGTAGGCGTTCGGCTTCGCCCGGAATGCGCGTCGCCGTGACGACAATGTCGCCTTCGGCCACCTGCGCGTAGGCGGGAAGGGCGATGAGAGATGCTGCCGCCAACAAAGCGGACTTGTAGAGTTTACGCATAGGAGCGTCCCAATTTAAGCGACGCCCCGTCCCCGCGGGCGTGCATGCAGCGACAAGCGGGGCGTGAAGTCACGCGGGGCCGCCCGCGTCGCTGCTGCGGAGACATTCCGGTTCGACGGCTGATCCCGGCCGGGCGAACGAGCGACGTGCGACGGCAGGTCTCCTGGCTCACGGCTCGATCGCGTTCCGCCGCCTTCCCAGCTCATTTCGGAGCCAGTGGCATGATGGCGGAGCGCTCGCCGCTTACAGTTGCGGGCACAGCCGCGGAATTGAGGTCGGAAACCTCGCACCGCGTTCCCATTTTCGCGTCCTCTCGGACGACCGTCGCGCGGAGACCATTAGCCGCGCCGGAACGCTTCGCCAAGCCGTTGCGGGGCTTGACGTTCGCGTGGGTGCGGCTAAAGACCCGCACCTTACGCGCGCTTCGGCTGGGCCCTGGCGCCGACGATGTATTTTTGAACGCCGGAGAGACAGGACCTTACAATGGCCAAGGAAAAGTTTGAGCGGAACAAGCCGCACTGCAACATCGGCACGATTGGCCACGTCGATCACGGCAAGACAACGCTGACGGCCGCTATCACGATGGTGCTGGCTAAGGCCGGTGGCGCCAAGGCCATGAGCTACGCCGACATCGACGCCGCGCCGGAAGAAAAGGCCCGCGGCATCACGATCAACACCGCTCACGTCGAGTATGAAACGAAGGCGCGCCACTACGCGCACGTCGATTGCCCTGGCCACGCCGACTACGTGAAGAACATGATCACCGGCGCCGCCCAGATGGACGGCGCGATCCTGGTCGTGTCCGCCGCCGATGGCCCGATGCCGCAAACCCGAGAACACATTCTGCTCGCCCGCCAGGTCGGCGTGCCGGCCCTCGTGGTGTTCATGAACAAGGTCGACATGGTCGATGACCAGGAACTGCTCGATCTGGTCGAAATGGAAGTTCGCGAACTGCTGTCCTCGTATAACTTCCCCGGCGACGACATCCCGATCGTGAAGGGCTCGGCTCTCGCCGCCGTTGAAGGCCGTGATGCGCCGATCGGTGAAGACGCGATCATGCACCTCATGACCGCAGTCGATACCTACATTCCGCAACCGGCTCGTCCGCTTGATCTGCCGTTCCTGATGCCGGTCGAAGACGTCTTCTCGATCTCGGGCCGCGGCACGGTCGTCACCGGCCGCGTCGAAAAGGGCATCGTGAAGGTTGGCGAAGAAGTTGAAATCATTGGCATCCGCCCGACCGTGAAGTCGGTCTGCACCGGCGTCGAAATGTTCCGCAAGCTGCTCGATCAGGGCCAAGCCGGCGATAACAGTGGCGCGCTGTTGCGCGGCGTCGATCGTGAAGGCGTTGAGCGCGGCCAAGTTCTGGCCAAGCCGGGCTCGATCACGCCGCACAAAAAATTCGAGTCGGAAGTCTACATTTTGACGAAGGAAGAAGGCGGCCGTCACACGCCGTTCTTCACTAACTATCGTCCGCAGTTCTACTTCCGCACCACCGACGTGACCGGCATCGTTCAGCTGCCGGAAGGCGTCGAAATGGTCATGCCGGGCGACAACATTAAGATGGTCGTCGAACTGATCAACCCGATCGCAATGGACCAAGGTCTTCGTTTCGCTATCCGCGAAGGCGGCCGCACCGTTGGCTCGGGTGTGGTGGCGAAGATCCTCGACTAGTTCTTGCGCTGAGGCGTAATTGGCGAGGCCCCGGAGAGCGATCTCCGGGGCCTTTTCGTCGATCTTGGCCCGGTTTGCATCCGTTGGCTGGCTTGGGCGCATCTATGTCTGCGAGCCGCCTTTGAGTTGGGCCGCAGGGGAGACGTGTGGATGGAACGGTTTGTGTTTGTGGCCGCGATCGCGGTGGCGATCATTTTCGGCGTCGGCGCGGTGTTTGGCGGTCCCAACTGGTCCAATTTTCATGTCGAGATCGGCGATGATGACGGTGGGCATGGCGTCGCCCCAGTCGTTGCGACCAGCCCCGGTTCGATGACCGCTGAGACCTTCGCAGGTGAGGCGCTTCGCATCCGTAACCTCGCCGCGATCGTCACCATCACGCCCGAAGATCGAACCGACTACGTCATTGAAATCGATAACAATGCTGGTCAATTGCCGATGCCGACTGTCTCGGCCGACGAGGGCCGGGTGGTCATTGACGGTCAACTCCGAGGCCGCGTCCGCGATTGTGGCGACGGCGGCAACACGAGCGTGCGCGGCTACGGTGACGGGGAATTCGCCGCCAACGAGTTGCCACGCATCACCATTCGGGCCCCGCGAACGCTTCGGATTGACCGCAGTGGCGCCGGTGTAACCGAAATTGGCGCCACACAGACCCTGGATCTCGATATCAGCGGTTGCAGCACGACCAACGCTGGCGATGTCACAGGTGAACTCACAATGGATGTTGCAGGCTCCGGCAGCGTGAACGCTGGCGCCGCCCAGAGCCTAGACGCGGACATAGCAGGCTCGGCCGATGTGGTAGTTGGAGCAGTCGCTAACGGCGCGTCGATCGATATCGCGGGTTCGGGTTCGGTCACGCTGGCGTCGCTCACCGGTGAGCTTACCTCCGATGGCGCGGGCTCCGGTAGCGTGAATGTGCGAGGTGGCGCGATCACGACGGCGAATATCGATCTGGCCGGCTCCGGCGACGTCGACATCGCAGCCACAGTCCAAGCCCTCGAGGTGTCGATCGTCGGTTCTGGCGGCGTCAATGTAAGCGCCCAAGTTGGCACTATTGACGCGGAAATTGCGGGTTCTGGCAATGTCAGCGCCGCCTCTGCGACCGGCAGCATCCGCCAGGAAGTTTGGGGTTCGGGCGAAGTATCCGTAGGCCAATGACAGCCGCGCAAAACGCGCCTTGACGCCCTGAGTTAGCCTCTATAGGACACGCCCCTTCGAGCCGGCTGTAAGCTTTTGCTTAGACGCGGTTCGCAAGTTGCGCGGCAGCTTCCTCGGGACAAGCGAGGTCGAGCGCGGGGTCAAAGGCTCCGTAAACCAGCGTTTTTTGCGATCCGCTCTGTGAAAGCGCTGTCCGTCTCGGGCGGCGTTTTTCTCGTCGGTGGGTCCGAAACGGGCACGCCGCCGTGTTTTGCGTTTGGCGATGGAAGTCGCGGCGCGAGAGAATTTGGGAAGACTTTGGCGATGATGCAGCAAAACATCCGGATCAGGCTGAAGGCCTTTGATCACCGCACGCTCGATCTCTCCGCGAAGGAAATCGTGTCGACTGCGAAGCGCACTGGCGCGACCGTGATCGGTCCCGTGCCGTTGCCGACGCGTATTGAAAAATTCACCGTCAACCGCTCGCCGCACGTCGATAAGAAGAGCCGTGAGCAATTTGAAATCCGCACGTTCAAGCGCGTGCTCGATATCGTTCAACCGACTCCGCAAACCGTCGATGCTTTGATGAAGCTCGACCTGTCGGCCGGCGTCGATGTGCAAATCCAAGTTCTGGGTTAATAGCGATGGCCAAAGAAGCCCCTCCTGAAGCTCCACGTCGGACTGGCGTCATTGCGCGCAAGGTCGGCATGATGCGCGTCTTCGGTGAAGACAACGCGCACATCCCAGTCACCGTGCTTGATCTCGCCGGCTGCCAAGTTGTCGGCCGCCGCACCGTGAACGCCGAAGAGTACAAAAACGCCGAAGGCGAAGCGGTCGCGCTGAAGCCGAAGAAGTCTCGTAAGAATGAGAAAAACACGCCTCCCGCTCGCGCGGCGAAAGGCGATGGTTACAACGCCGTTCAACTCGCGGCCGGCGCGACTAAGGCGAAGAACAAGACGGCTGCTGATCGCGGTCAGTTCGCTCGCGCCAAGGTCGAGCCGAAAGCGATCGTCCGCGAATTCCGCGTCTCGGAAGATAACCTGCTGCCGGTCGGTGCGGTCATCTCTGCCGAACATTTCGTCCCGGGCCAAAAGGTTGATGTCGCCGGCATCAGCATTGGCAAGGGCTTCGCGGGCGCCATGAAGCGCTGGAACTTCGGCGGCCTCCGCGCGACGCACGGCGTCTCTGTTTCTCACCGTTCGCACGGGTCGACCGGCCAACGCCAAGATCCGGGCAAAGTCTTCAAAGGTAAGAAGATGGCCGGTCACCTCGGCGACGAGCGCGTCTCTGTTCAAAATCTACAAATCGTCCGCGTCGATGCCGAGCGCGGACTTTTGTTTGTCCGTGGCGCAGTTCCTGGCGCTGAAGGCGGCTGGGTCGAAGTGCGTGACGCCGCGAAGACTGCGCTTCCGAAGGAAGCTCCGCAGCCGGCCGGCGTTCGCCAAGCGCAAGCGGCTGAGTGAGGGCGGACATGAAACTCAACATTCAAACCCTCGACGCCAAGGCGGCCGGATCGATCGATCTGGACGACGCTATTTTCGGCATCAAGGAAATCCGCGCCGACATCTTGCAGCGCATGGTGAAGTATCAACTCGCCAAGCGCCGCGCCGGCACGCACAAGACCCAATCGCGCGGTGAAGTTTCGGTCACCCACTCGAAGGTCTATAAGCAAAAGGGCACCGGCCAAGCGCGCCACGGCGCCAAGAACGCTCCGATTTTCCGCGGCGGCGGTCACGCCCACAATCGTCTGCCGCGCGATTACACGCATGACCTGACGAAGAAATTCCGCGCTCTCGCTTTGCGTCATGCACTCTCGGCCAAGGCGAACGCCGGCGACATCCTCGTGATCGATACGTTGACGTTGAAGGATGGCAAGACGGCGGAACTCAAGAAGTCGCTGGCCAATCTGAAGCTCGCGAAGGCGCTCTTCATCGCTGGCGCCGAAGTCGATGCGAACGTGGCGCGTGCTGCACGCAACATTCCATACATTGACGTCCTGCCGAACGCCGGCCTCAACGTTTACGACATTCTGCGCGCTGAGAAGCTTGTGCTGACGCAAGACGCCGTGAATGCGATTCACGAGCGCTTCAAGGACAAGACCGGTAAGGCCGAAGCCGCACCGAAGAAGCGCGCAGCGAAAAAGACCGTAACTGAAGGGGCCGCAGCATGAGCGCGCTCAATAAACACTACGACACGATTATCGCGCCGGTGATCACGGAAAAGGCCACGCTGCTCTCTGAGCTGAATAAGGTCGTCTTCCGCGTTCCGCTTACGGCGACGAAGAAGGACATCAAGGAAGCCGTTGAAAAGCTCTTCAATGTCAAAGTGGGCGCGGTGAACACCATCGTCCGCAAAGGCAAGACGAAGAATTTCCGCGGCACGCCGGGCAAGCGCTCCGACCACAAAAACGCGGTCGTGACCCTGCTCGACGGTTACTCAATCGACGTGACGACGGGGCTCTGAGATGGCGCTCAAGACATTCCGCCCGACCTCGCCTGGTCGCCGCCAGCTCGTGATCGTTGATCGCGCTGAGCTGCACAAAGGCAAGCCGGTTAAGGCGCTCACTGAAGGCCTGACGAAGTCTGGGGGCCGCAATAACGCTGGCCGCTTGACCGCGTTCCGCCATGCCGGTGGCCACAAGCGCACGTATCGCAAGATCGACTTCAAGCGCCGCAAGTGGGGCGTTGAAGCGAAGGTCGAGCGTCTCGAGTATGACCCGAACCGCACCGCCTGGATCGCGTTGATCAAGTATACGGACGGCGAAGTTGCGTACATCATTGCGCCACAACGCTTGAAGGTTGGCGACTCCGTCATTGCCAATGAGCGCGTCGACGTGAAGCCTGGCAACGCGATGCCACTGAAGTCGATCCCGGTCGGCACGATCGTGCATAACATCGAACTGAAGCCGTTGAAGGGTGCGCAGATGGCGCGCTCTGCCGGCACCTACGCTCAAGTTGTTGGCCGTGACGCGGGCTTCGCCCAGCTGCGAATGGCTTCAGGCGAAGTGCGTATGGTTCAGGACGTCTGCATGGCCACGATCGGCGCCGTGTCGAACCCCGACAACATGAACGAAGTGTGGGGCAAGGCGGGCCGCACGAAGTGGTTGGGCCGTAAGCCCAGCGTTCGCGGCGTCGCCATGAACCCGGTGGATCACCCCCACGGTGGCGGCGAAGGCAAAACTTCAGGCGGCCGTCACCCGGTTACGCCTTGGGGCAAGAAAACCCGCGGTCCGAAGACCCGCAAAACCAAGCCGTCGGATCGTTTGATCATCCGTCGTCGTCACTCGAAGAAAGTGAGCTAATCCAGATGCCACGTTCTGTTTGGAAAGGCCCATTCGTCGACGGCTATTTGATCGCCAAAGCCGAAAAGGCTGCAGGATCCGGCCGTCGCGAGACCATCAAGACATGGTCGCGCCGTTCCACCATCATGCCGCAATTCGTTGGCCTCACATTCCAAGTTCACAACGGCAAGCAATTCACGCCGGTGCTCGTGAGCGAAGACATGGTCGGCCACAAGCTCGGCGAGTTCGCGCCGACGCGGAACTATTTCGGACACGGCGCCGATAAGAAGGCCAAGAGGAAGTAAGCCATGATGGTCGCGAAAGAAAAACAGCGCGCACCGGACGGCAAGAATCGCCGCCGTGAGGCTTCCAACGAAGCCAAGGCGATCCTGCGCACGCTTCGGATCAGCCCGCAAAAGCTGAACCTGGTCGCTCAGTCGATCCGCGGTCTTTCTGCTGAGAAGGCTGTGAATGAACTGCGCTTTAGCCAAAAGCGCATCGCCAAGGACGTTCTGAAGTGCCTTAAATCGGCGATCGACAACGCCGAAAACAACCACGGTCTCGACGTTGACGGCCTCGTGGTTTCGCAAGCGCACGTCGGCAAGAATATCACGATGAAGCGCATGCATGCGCGCGCTCGTGGTCGCGGCGTTCGCATCGAGAAACTGTTCTCTCAACTCACCATCGTGCTGCGCGATACGACCAAGCAGCCCGAGAAGGCGGAGGCCGCCTAATGGGTCAGAAAGTCAATCCGATCGGGCTTCGGCTCGGCATCAACCGCACCTGGGACAGTCGCTGGTACGCCAGCGGTACTCAGTTCGCGACGTTGCTCCATCAGGACATCGCTATCCGCAAGTTCCTGCGCGAGAAGCTGCACGCGGCCGGCATTTCGAAGATCATCATCGAGCGTCCGCTGAAAAAGTGCCGCGTCACGGTTCACACTGCGAAGCCGGGCGTTGTTATAGGTAAAAAGGGCGCTGACATCGAGAAGCTCCGCAAGGAGCTCGCGAAGATGGCGCCGGGCGCTGAAGTGCACCTGAACCTCGTCGAAGTGCGCAAGCCGGAAACCGATTCAATGCTGGTTGCCGAAGGCGTCGCGCAGCAGCTCGAGCGCCGCGTTGCGTTCCGCCGCGCGATGAAGCGCGCGATGCAGTCGGCCATGCGCTTGGGCGCACAAGGCATCCGCATCAACGTTTCGGGCCGCCTCGGTGGCGCTGAAATCGCGCGTATGGAATGGTATCGCGAAGGCCGCGTGCCGCTGCACACGTTGCGCGCCGACGTTGATTACGGCTTCACCGAAGCTGACACCGCGTATGGCAAAATCGGCGTGAAGGTTTGGATCTTCAAAGGCGAGATCCTTGAGCACGATCCGATGGCGCAAGACAAACGCTCGCTCGAAACCGGCGAGAGCCGCGAACGCCGCGACCGAGACGATCGTGGTCCGCGTGGTCCGCGCGATGATCGCCCCCCGGGCGATCGTCCGCGCCGTGGTCGCCGCCCACCCGGTGGTGATGCTGGCGCAGAGCCGGAGGCATAACCCACCATGATGCAGCCGAAGAAAACCAAGTTCCGGCGTGCCCATAAGGGCCGCATCAAAGGGAACACAAAGGGTGGCAGCGCTCTTAACTTTGGCCAATTTGGCCTGAAGGCGCTGGAGCCGAACCGCGTCAACGCGCGTGAGATCGAAGCTGCCCGTCGCGCGATTACCCGTGAGATGAAGCGCCAAGGCCGCGTGTGGATCCGTATCTTCCCGGACGTCCCGGTTTCGCAAAAGCCGGTCGAAGTTCGCATGGGTAAAGGTAAGGGCGCGGTTGAGTACTGGGCCGCTCGCGTGGCGCCAGGCCGGATCATGTTTGAAATCGACGGCGTGCCGGAATCGATCGCGCGTGAATCGCTGCGCCTCGGCGCAGCCAAGCTGTCGGTTCGCACCAAGATCATAACGCGGATTGAGGGCCTCTGATCATGGCGACGCAAGACATCAAAACCGTCCGCGACCAGGACGCCGCCGCCCTTAAGGGCGAACTCTCCTCGCTGAAGAAGGAGCAGTTCAACCTGCGCTTCCAACAAGCGACAGGTCAGCTCGAGAAGTCATCGCGCATTCGCCAAGTCCGCCGCGCCATCGCGCGTGTGCAGACGGTGCTGCGTGAAAAGTCACCGAAAGCGAAGGTTTAAGCCGATGCCGCGCCGTGTAATGACCGGAACCATCGTGAGCGACAAAGGCGACAAGACTGTCGTCGTGCAGGTTGAACGCACCTATCTGCACCCGTTGCTGAAGAAGACCGTTCGCCGGTCTGCGAAGTTCCACGCTCATGACGAACAAAACGCCTTCAAGACCGGCGAAAAGGTCAACATTCAAGAATGCCCGCCGAAGTCCAAGCTGAAACGCTGGGAAGTCGTCGGGCGCGTCGGAGCATAATTCTATGATCCAGATGCAAACCAATCTTGAGGTCGCCGACAATTCCGGCGCTAAGCGCGTAATGTGCATTAAGGTGCTTGGCGGCTCCAAGCGCCGCTACGCCACTGTCGGCGACATCATCGTTGTCTCGGTGAAGGAAGCCATGCCGCGCGGCCGCGTTAAGAAGGGTGATGTGCGCAAAGCCATCGTCGTGCGCGTGTCGAAAGACATTAAGCGCAAGGACGGCTCGACCATCCGTTTCGACTCGAACGCTGCGGTCCTGATTAACAACCAAGGCGAGCCGATCGGCACGCGTATCTTCGGACCGGTGCCCCGCGAACTGCGCGCGAAGAACCAGATGAAGATTATCTCGCTCGCGCCGGAGGTCCTCTAATGGTCGCCCGCATCCGTAAGGACGACACAGTCGTCATCATCGCCGGTAAGGACAAAGGCAAATCTGGCCGCGTCCTCATGGTGATGCCGAAAGAAGAGCGCGTGGTCGTTGAAGGCCTCAATCTCATGAAGCGCCACACCGCCCCGAACGTCGCCCACCCGAATGGTGGCGTGGTGTCGAAGGAGGCGCCGCTTCATCTCTCTAACGTCGCGTTGCGCGATCCCAAGACGGGAAAGCCGACGCGCGTTGCTTTTAAGACGAATGATAAGGGCGTGAAGGTCCGCGTGGCCAAGGGCTCGGGAGTTGAAATCGATGTCTGAGACGCCTGCCGATAAAGCCGCGAAGGCCAAAGCGGCTGCAGCGGAAAAGAAGGCGAAGGCTCAGTCCGGCGCCGCGAAGCCGCGCGCCGCCAAGCCGGCTGACTACACGCCGCGCATGAAGGAACGCTACGCCAAGGAAATCCGCGCGAAGCTCAAGGACGAGTTCAAGTACACAAACGATATGCAGATTCCGCGCCTTGAGAAGATCGTGCTCAACATGGGCGTCGGCGAAGCGACTGCTGACTCCAAGAAGCTCACGAACGCGATGGAAGCGCTAACGGCGATCGCCGGCCAAAAGCCGGTGGCCACGAAAGCTCGCAAGTCGATCGCGGCGTTCAAGCTTCGTGAGGGCATGAGCATCGGTGCGAAGGTGACCCTTCGTCAGGACCAAATGTACGAGTTTCTCGATCGCCTGGTCACGATCGCACTGCCGCGCGTGAAAGACTTCCGCGGTCTGAACGGCAAAAGCTTCGATGGCCGTGGCAACTACGCCATGGGCATCAAGGAACACATCGTGTTTCCTGAAATCAATTACGACCAGATCGATCAGATCTGGGGCCTCGATATCGTCGTCTGCACCACTGCCCGCACCGACGACGAAGCCAAAGCATTGTTAAAAGAATTCGATTTCCCGTTCAGGAACTGATCGCCGCAAGCGATCCACCCCAGAACGCACCGGGAGAGAGTAGAGAGTATGGCGAAGACAAGTTCTATCGAACGCAACAAGAAGCGCGAGCGCCTGACGAAGCAATTCGCCGCCCGCCGCGCGAAGTTGCGCGCCACGGCGTTGAACGAAAGCCTTCCATTGGAAGAGCGCTTCGCTGCGCGCCTGAAGCTTGCGCAACTGCCGCGTAATTCTTCGGCAACGCGCATTCGCAACCGTTGCGAACTGACCGGTCGTCCGCGTGCGTTCTATCGGAAATTGAAACTCTCGCGTATCGCGCTCCGTGAACTGGCCTCAAGTGGCCAGATCCCGGGCATGGTCAAGTCGAGCTGGTAAGGGAGCGTCGATAGATGAACATCAACGATCCTGTCGGCGATCTGATCACCCGCATCCGCAACGCGCACATGCGCGGACGCGCGAAGACGCTCTCACCGGCGTCGACGCTGCGCGCTCGTGTACTGCAAGTCCTGAAGGACGAAGGTTACATCCGCGACTTCCGCGAGATCGACTCCGAGGGCCGCAAGGAACTCGAGATCGAGCTGAAGTATTTTGAAGGCGCTCCGGCGATCCAAGAGATCCAACGCGTCTCCAAGCCGGGCCGCCGCGTCTATTCTTCGATCAAAGACCTCCGTCTCGTCCGCAACGGTCTCGGCATTTCGATCATTTCGACCCCGAAGGGCGTGATGAGCGACAACGCCGCGCGTGATGCGAACGTCGGCGGCGAAGTCCTCTGCGAGGTCTACTAAGATGTCCCGCCTCGGAAAAAAACCGATCCCGGCTCCCAATGGCGTCACCGTTACGGTGAAGGGCCAGGACGTGAGCGTGAAGGGCCCGAAGGGCACGCTGAATTTCCGCGCGCATGACGATGTTGAAGTTGCTTTTGGCAATAACGAAATCTCGGTGAAGCCGCGTCACGAAACCAATCGCGCCCGCGCGCTGTGGGGCACTGTTCGCGCCGTGCTCGCCAACAACGTCAAGGGCGTCACTGACGGGTTCGAGAAGAACCTGGAAATGACCGGCGTTGGTTATCGCGCCGCGATGCAAGGCAAGAACTTGCAGATGCAGCTCGGTTACAGCCACGAGATCATCTACCAGCCGCCGGAAGGCATCACGATCGCTGTGGCGAAGCCGACTGAAATCAAAGTCAGCGGCATAGACCCGCAAGCTGTCGGCCAAGCCGCAGCGGAAATCCGTTCCTACCGTCCGCCGGAGCCCTACAAGGGTAAGGGCGTGCGCTATGCCGGCGAATACATCCGCCGTAAGGAAGGCAAGAAGAAGTAAGCCATGGTCCGCAAGCTTAACCCCACTGACCGCCGCGCTCAGCGCAATCGCAGCCGGCTGAAGAAGCTTTCGGGTGAAGGCCGTCTGCGCCTCTCCGTCTTCCGCTCGTCGAAGCATATTTCAGCGCAGCTGATTGACGACGAGAAGGGTGTGACTGTCGCCGCCGCTTCAACGCTCGATGACGCCTTTAAGTCGACTGGCAAGAAAAGCTCCGACAAAGAGGGCGCTGCGGCTATTGGCAAGTTGATCGCCGAACGCGCGGTCGCCGCCGGCAAGAAGGCCGTCGTCTTCGATCGCGGCCGTTACGTATTTCATGGCCGGGTGAAAGCCTTGGCCGATGCCGCCCGTGAGGGCGGCCTCGAATTCTGAGGACGTTGAGATGACGGACGAAACCGCAGGCGGCCCGCCGGCCGACGCACCAAGTTCAGATCAGCGCCCCGCTCGTGGCGCTCGAGGCCCGCGCCGTGGCGGTCCAGGCGGCGGCGGTGGCCGTGGTCCGGGCGGCGGCCCGGGTGGCGGTGGCGGACGCGGCCCCGGCGGTAACAACCGTGGCGGCCCGCGCCGTGATGACCGCAATCGCGGCAACGAAGATCGCGCTGAAGGCGAACTCGTCGACAAGCTCGTCGCCATCAACCGCGTCGCAAAGGTTGTGAAGGGCGGTAAGAATTTCGCGTTCGCCGCACTAGTCGTCGTTGGCGACAAGAAGGGTCGCGTAGGCTTCGGTCACGGCAAGGCGCGTGAAGTGCCGGAAGCGATCCGCAAGGCGACCGAAGAAGCCAAAAAGTCGTTGGTCCGCGTTCCGCTTCGCGAAGGCCGCACGCTGCACCACGATGGTAGTGGCCGATGGGGCGCAGGTAAGGTCATGCTGCGCGCAGCCCCGGCCGGCACGGGTTTGATCGCCGGTGGTCCGATGCGCGCTGTGCTTGAAGTGCTGGGCGTATCTGACGTCGTCGCTAAATCAAAAGGTTCTTCGAACCCCTACAACATGGTGCGCGCCACGATCGACGCGCTGAAAGAACAAAGCTCGCCGCGCCAAGTCGCCAACCGCCGTGGCCTGAAGGTCGCGGACTTGGTCGGCCGCCGCAAGGATGGCGCGAGCATGGGCGAAGTCCCGGCGGAGGGTTGATAGAGATGGCGACCGCGAAGAAGAAAGCCGCTGGCGGCACTGTCAAGGTACGCCGCGTCGGCAGCCCGATCCGCCGCGAAGGCGATCAACGCGCGACGCTTTTGGGTCTGGGCCTGAAGCGCGCAAACCAAGTTGTCGAACTTGAGGACACGCCCTCCATTCAAGGCATGATCCGCAAAGTCGCCCACTTGGTCGAAGTCGTGAAATAAGAGACGGCCTCGCCGTCGGAGCAAGTACGATGAAACTGAACGAACTGGCCGATAATCCTGGCTCAACCAAGAAGCTGATGCGCGTTGGCCGCGGCGTCGGCTCGGGCAAGGGCAAAACCGGCGGACGCGGCGTGAAGGGGCAAAAGTCCCGTCGCGGCGTTTCGATTAATGGTTTCGAAGGCGGTCAGATGCCGCTGCACATGCGTATGCCGAAGCGCGGCTTCAACGCGCTGAACAGCAAGAAGCATCAGTGGCTCAACCTGACTACGCTTCAAAACGCGATCGATAACAAGAAGATCGATGCTAAGAACGACATTACCGAAGATGCACTGGTGGAAGCCGGTGTGTTGCGCCGCAAGAAAGACGGCGTGCGCCTCCTTGCGCGCGGCGAGCTGAAAGCCAAAGTGAACATCACCGTTTCTGGCGCCTCTGCTGCGGCTATCGCCGCTGTGGAAAAAGCCGGCGGTAAGGTGACACTGCTCAACCCGCCTGTGGCGGACGAAGCAGCAGCCTAAGGTTCGCTCTCCGGACGCGGGGGGAGTTTTCCGGCCTCGCCGGGACAAGATTCGGAGCAGCGCGCCCACATGGCATCAGCCGCAGAACAGCTAGCCGCAAATATCAACTTTGCGGCGTTCGCGAAGGCGACAGAGCTACAAAAACGAATTTGGTACACGATCATTGCGTTGATCGTTTACCGCATCGGCACCTTTATCCCGATTCCCGGCATTGATCCGGCTGCGTTCTCGCAGGCGTTCCAGCAGCAGGCCGGCGGCATTCTCGGCATGTTCAACACGTTCTCCGGCGGCGCTGTGGAACGCATGGCCATCTTCGCGCTAAACGTGATGCCGTACATCTCTGCGTCCATCATCATGCAACTTCTGTCGACATCGATCCCGTCGCTTGAGCGCTTGAAGAAGGAAGGCGAAGTCGGCCGCAAGCAGATCAACCAATACACGCGTTATCTGACGCTGCTTCTGGCGGTCGTTCAGTCCTACGGCATTTCTATGGGCCTGCAGGCGAGCACGGGCGTTGTCAGTAACCCTGGCTTGTTCTTCGTTGCTTCGACGGTCATCACGTTGACCGGCGGCACCATGTTCCTCATGTGGCTTGGTGAGCAGATCACCGCGCGCGGTGTTGGCAACGGCATCTCGCTCATCATCTTTGCGGGCATCGTCGCGGATCTGCCGCGCACGATCATGCAAACGCTCGCGCTGGCGGCGACGGGCGACATCAACGGCTTCGCCGTACTGGCCATCGGCATCGTGTTGCTCGCGGCCATCGGCTTCATCGTCTTCATGGAGCGCTCGCAGCGCCGCCTGGTGGTGCAATATCCTAAGCGCCAGCAGGGCAATCGCATGTTCATGGGCGAAAGCTCATTCCTGCCGCTGAAGATCAACACTGCCGGCGTTATTCCGCCAATCTTCGCCTCGTCGCTACTGATGCTGCCGCAAACCGTCATCGGTTTCCTCGGCATGGGCGCGAACGCGCCCGAGTGGGTGAGCACATTGCAGGCGTTTATTGGCTACGGCCAACCTGGTCATATGATGCTCTATGCGTTGGGCATCATCTTCTTCTGCTTCTTCTACACCTCGATTGTGTTCAATCCGGAAGAAACGGCTGACAATCTGCGCAAGTACGGTGGCTTTCTGCCGGGAATTCGCCCGGGCAAAAAGACCGCCGAGTATCTCGATTACGTGCTGACACGGCTGACAGTTATCGGCGCCGCCTACATCACCATCGTCTGCTTGCTGCCGGAAATTCTGATCGCCTACTACGGCGTGCCATTTTATCTCGGCGGCACTTCGATCCTCATCGTCATCTCGGTCACGCTGGACACGGTGGCGCAAATTCAGTCGCACTTGGTCGCGCACCAGTACGAAGGCCTCATCAAGCGTTCGAAGCTGCGGGGTTCGGGCGCCGGGATCGTGAAGAAATGAATCTAATTCTGTTCGGTCCGCCGGCCGCGGGCAAAGGCACGCAAGCCAAGCGTCTCACCGCCGAACGGGGTTACGTTCAACTCTCTACTGGCGACATGCTGCGCGCGGCCCGAAAGTCGGGTTCGGAGCTTGGCCTTAAGGTCGCTACGATCATGGATTCAGGATCGCTGGTCTCCGACGAAATCGTCATCGCGTTGATCGAAGATGCGCTTGCGCAAAACAACGCCGCGCCCGGTTTCATCTTCGACGGCTTCCCGCGCACCGTGGCGCAAGCTGAAGCGCTAGACGCGATGCTCGTCAAACATGGCAAGCAGATCGATCGCGTCGTGCGCCTCGAGGTCGATTCACAAAAGCTGCTCGATCGCGTCGCCAAGCGCTTCGCTGAAGAGGGAAGGGCCGACGACAATCCTGAGAGTTTCAAAGTGCGTCTCGATGCGTACCTCGCCCAAACCGCGCCGCTCGTTCCCTATTATGAGCGCCAGAACAAAATGCACGGCGTCGATGGGATGGCAGGCATCGAGGATGTGGCCAAATCCATCTCCACTGCCATCGACGCGCGTTAGAACGTAAGCGTCGGCGCCTTCAGCCGCGCGATCCAATCTGCGAACTTCGCCGACCAATCGACAAGCACGCCCCGGAATCCTTCGTCCGTGATTTCGCCGTCGACGATGAGCCCGTCGCGATAGTTTAAATAGACTTCCGGCTGCGAAAGCAGTGACACACCGATGTGGCTAACGACGCTGCGCAGTTGGGATTGCGCGGCGGCGGTGCCGACCACGCCAAGCGTTGCGCCGACGATGGCGCCAGGCTTCCCCGCCCATGAATTTTTCCCCCAGGGCCGCGTGCCCCATTCGATCGCGTTCTTGAGGGCGGCAGAGAACGTGCGATTGAACTCAGGTGTGACGAACAGAACCGCGTCTGCACCCTCAATCTGGTGCTTAAAGCGGACGACTGCGGCCGGAAGCTCTGCCTCGAGATCCTGGTCGTAGAGCGGCAAATCGTCGATCTCGACAAACTGAAGCTCGAGTTTGGGGCGCGCAATCTTGGCCAGCGCTTGCGCGAACACGCGATTTACCGACGCTTTGCGCAGGCTGCCGACGACGACGGCGACTTTAGTGGTCATTTTCATTCCCCTAGTAATGATAAGTAACTAGGACTATATAAGTGCCCATGAAGACCGCTCAAGAACGCACAACAACATCACCAGGGCACACCCATGTCTCCGATATCGAGTCTCATGACTGTCGCGCAGTCAGCGGGATTTTGAGCCGGATCGGCGACAAATGGAGCGTTCTGATCATTCAGCGCCTCGGCGAGGGACCTAGAAGGTTCAATGAAATCAAACGGATCATTGGCGGCATCTCGCAGCGTATGTTGACGCTGACGCTCCGTAATTTAGAGCGCGATGGCCTCGTGAGCCGGACCGTCACTCCAACCGTGCCGCCGCGGGTCGACTATGCGTTGACCGACCTCGGGCGCGACCTGTTGATCCCAGTTTCCGCTCTCGGCCAATGGGCGATCCAGCACACCCCTTGTATTGAGGCGGCACGCGCCCGATTTGACGGTGCCGAGGCGGCGCAAACGCCGCAACAGGAACGCGTTTCGGCTGGTTGACGCGGCATTTCGCCCCGCTATAACCGCCCACTTCGCGAACACCTAACCGCGATGCTCCCCGGACCAGCAGGTCCGGCGGCGTCGCGCCTATTGCGTTTGGAGCACTGCCAACATGGCTCGTATCGCCGGCGTAAACATTCCGACCCAGAAGCGCGTGGTTATCGCGCTGCAGTACATCCATGGGATCGGTCGACACTACGCCAAGGAAATCACTCAGAAAGTCGGCATCTCGCCGGAGCGCCGCGTAAGCGAACTCACCGACGCCGAAGTTCTTCAAATCCGCGAAGCCATCGACCGCGACTACAAGGTTGAAGGCGATCTTCGTCGCGAAACCTCGACGAACATCAAGCGGTTGATGGATCTCGCTTGCTATCGTGGGCTGCGTCACCGTCGTGGTCTTCCGGTCAGAGGTCAGCGCACGCACACGAACGCGCGCACGCGCAAGGGCCCGGCAAAAGCGATCGCCGGCAAGAAACAAGCGACCAAGAAGTAAGGACACGCCGCAATGGCTAAGGAATCCACACGCGTTAAAAAGCGTGAGCGCAAAAATATCGTGACTGGCGTCGCCCACGTTGCTGCGTCGTTCAACAACACGATGATCACCATCACCGACGCGCAAGGCAATACGATCTCGTGGTCGAGCGCCGGTACAATGGGGTTCAAGGGCTCGCGCAAATCGACGCCATACGCCGCGCAGGTCGCCGCTGAAGATGCGGGCCGCAAGGCGATGGAGCACGGCATGCGCACGGTCGAAGTGAACGTGTCGGGCCCGGGTTCGGGCCGCGAAAGCGCGCTGCGCGCTCTGCAGGCTGTCGGCTTTACCGTGACGTCGATCCGCGACGTGACGCCGATCCCGCACAACGGCTGCCGCCCGCCGAAGCGCCGTCGCGTCTAAAGGAATTCCAGGAGCGCGCGTCCTCCCGCCGGCGCGTTCGTTGATGGATTGAAACTGAATGTCGATTGAAAAGAACTGGCTTGAACTGATCCGCCCTAAGAAGCCCGTGATTGAGCACGCATACGACGCGTCCAAGCGCGGCACGTTGATCGCGGAACCGCTGGAGCGGGGCTTTGGCCTTACGCTTGGCAACGCGCTGCGTCGCGTACTGCTCTCGTCGCTCCAGGGCGCGGCGATTACGTCGGTGCAAATCGACGGCGTCGTCCACGAGTTCAGCTCGATCCAAGGCGTCCGCGAAGACGTCACCGACATCGTGCTGAATCTGAAGCAAGTCGCCATCCGCATGCGCGGTGAAGGCCCCAAGCGCGTCATGCTGACGAAGATGGGTCCGGGAGAGGTGAAGGCCAGCGATATTCAGACGGTTTCCGACATGGAAATCCTGAACCCAGAACACGTGATCTGCACGCTCGACGATGGCGCGAACCTGCGCATGGAACTGACGATCAACAACGGCAAGGGCTACGTCCCGGCCGAGCAAAATCGTCCCGACGATGCGCCGATCGGCTTGATCGCGATCGACTCGATCTATTCGCCGGTTCGCCGCGTGGCCTATCGCGTCGAGAACACACGCGAAGGCCAAGTACTCGATTACGACAAGCTCATCATCGAAGTTGAGACCAACGGCGCGGTGCGTCCGGAAGATGCGATCGCGTACGCTGCGCGTATTCTGCAGGACCAATTGCAAGTCTTCATCACGTTCGAAGAGCCGAAGCAGAAGAAGGAAGGCTCCGACAAGCCGGACCTGCCGTTCAACCCTGCGCTGCTCAAGAAGGTCGACGAGCTCGAACTCTCTGTGCGGTCGGCCAATTGCTTGAAGAACGACAACATCGTTTACATCGGTGACCTGATCCAGAAGTCGGAAGGTGAAATGCTTCGCACACCGAACTTCGGCCGCAAGTCGCTCAACGAGATCAAAGAAGTTCTGGCCTCGATGGGGCTTCATCTGGGTATGGCGGTCGAGAATTGGCCGCCGGACAACATCGAAGATCTTGCCAAGAAGTACGAAGATCAAATCTAACGGAGAGCCGGGCAAGGCCCGGCTTGGGGAAGTAGCATGCGTCACGGCTCAGGACATAAGAAACTCAACCGCACGGCCAGCCACCGTCAGGCGATGTTCGCCAACATGGCTGCCTCGTTGATCAAGCACGAGCAAATCGTGACCACGCTGCCGAAGGCAAAGGCGCTTCGTCCGGTCGTCGAACGTCTCGTGACGCTCGCGAAAAAGGGCGACCTCAGCGCACGTCGTTTGGTGCTTTCGCGCATGCGCGACGAGACTCAAACTAAGAAGCTCTTCGAGACGCTTGCGCCGCGCTATAAGGCCCGCGCTGGCGGCTACACCCGCGTGCTCAAGGCGGGCTTCCGCCATGGTGACAACGCCCCGCTCGCGGTAATCGAGTTCGTGGATCGCGACGAAGACGCGCTGGGCCAAGACAGCGGCCCGCGCCCGGAAGCGATCTACACCGATAGTTGATCGCTTAGCCGAACCAAGTTTGAACGGGCCGCCCCTCAACAGGCGGCCCGTTTGCTTTTGGGCGAGGCGCTTGGCGGCTTGACTATATACTTACCAAAATATAGAAATATTCTATTAAATTGCAGGAGTTCCGCATGTCCGATCTTTATCGTCCGAAGGGGCTCTCCAGCGCTCTCTGCTATGTCGATCCCAAAGGCGCGTTTCGTTTTTTGGAAGCGGCGTTCGGTTTTGAGCCGCTCATGGTGATCCTCGATGAGGAGGACAACATCGCCCATTCCGAGATGAAATACGGCGATAGCGTCGTGATGGTCGGCAATGAGTGGAGCGACGATCATAAGAGCCCGAAATCCATGGGCGGGAAGAACACACAAACTGTGCATGTTCAGCTCACGCGCGGCGAAGATATTGATGCGCACTGCGAGCACGCGCGCGAATTCGGCGCCGAGATCATGCAAGAGCCATCGACGCAATTTTACGGTGACCGCACCTACCGCGCGCGCGATCCGGAGGGCCACATTTGGACGTTCGGAGTTACCCTTCAAGAAATGACGCCCGCCGAATGGGACAAGGCTGCAGGTGGCGGCATGCGCACGCAGACCAGCCTTTGAAACGCAACATCGATCAAACTTTTGCCGCGCTCGCCGATCCGCATCGGCGTCGCGCGGTTGAGTTGCTTGGCCAAAAACCGCGGCGTGCTGGTGAACTCGCCGAGGCGCTTGGATTACCGGCGCCGGCGATGAGCCGGCATTTGCGTGAATTGAAGCGGAGCGGCCTGGTCGAGGAAACGCATCCCGAATTCGATGCGCGCGTGCGTATCTACACGTTGAAGGGAGGTGCGATGGCCGACCTTAAGAAGTGGCTCGCGGACACTGAGCGGTTGTGGAGCGACCAATTGGCGTCGTTCAAGGCCCACGTTGAAACTAAGCGCAAGTGAGCGCCGTGATTGTCTCGCTGCGCGTGCACGCGACGCCGCAGGCGGCGTTTGACCTGTTCACGCAGGAGATCGGGTCGTGGTGGTGTCCAAACGGGCTGTTTGAGCTGACGCCGCGTGGCGATGGAGCGCTCCGTTTTGAGCCGGGCGAAGGCGGGCGGCTCGTGACCGAATTGCCAAACGGTCACGTGTTCGAGATTGGGCGCGTTACAGCGTGGCTGCCTGGGGAGCTGGTTTCCTTCACTTGGCGGTCGGCGACGTTTACGCCCGACCAGGTCACACATGTCGAGGTTCGTTTCGAGCCCGTCGCTGAGGAAACACGCGTAACCGTTGAACATCGGGGCTGGGACGCAATCCCGCAGGAGCACGTGGCGCGGCACGGTT
This sequence comes from Caulobacteraceae bacterium, assembly GCA_031379735.1. GTDB lineage: Bacteria > Pseudomonadota > Alphaproteobacteria > Caulobacterales > Aquidulcibacteraceae > Vitreimonas. Next base: position 56,515 of record JANNFK010000070.1, read on the forward strand.
TCCCCCTGTCAGCGACACAAATGCGACTGAGCGAACATTGGCGCGCGTTACTGGCCGCGATGGCTGCACGGATCGTCGCACAGAGCTGAGTTTCGCCATGTTTCTGCCCCGTCGCGGCGCATGATCCGCCTGCGATTTGGCAATGCGGCGGACCCCATGAAATTTACGCGATCTACTCTCCTTAAGGCGTCGCCGTTCGCTGCGCTCATTGCAGGCTTTGCTGGCGGCGCATTGGCGGTGGCGCCGATGATGACCGAGCGGGAGGTCCCGTCTCAAGGCAATGACGAGCCTTACCTCCAATTGGTTCAAGCCCAGCCGCTAGTCCGCGCCGCCCCCTCCAACCGCGGCGAGGTGCAACTCTCGTTTGCGCCGGTGGCGTCACGTGCTGGTCCCGCGGTGGTGAACGTTTACGCTCAACGCGTCGTGCGTTCGATGGCGCGCGACCCATTCTTTGGCCGATTCAGCGCGCCGCGCGTCGAGAATTCGCTCGGCTCCGGCGTGATCGTCCGCGAGGACGGCATTATCGTCACCAACAACCACGTCATCGACGGCGCGCAATCGCTGAAGGTTGTGCTTTCAGACCGCCGCGAATTCGACGCGGAGTTGGTGCTCGCGGATCAGCGCGTCGACCTCGCAGTGCTGCGCATTCGTCCTGGCAGCGAGCGTCTGCCGACGTTGGCCTTCGCCGACACACAACATGATCTGCAAGTGGGCGATCTCGTGCTCGCGATCGGCAATCCGTATGGCCTCGAACAGACTGTCACGAGCGGCATCGTCTCGGCGCTGGCGCGTACCGATGTTGGAATTTCCGACTACGCGTTCTTCATTCAAACCGACGCCGCCATCAATCGCGGTAATTCCGGCGGTGCGCTGGTCGACATGAATGGCTCGCTCGTTGGTATCAACAGCGCGATCTTTTCTGAAACAGGTGGATCGAATGGCATCGGCTTTGCCATCCCGTCTGAGATGGTGAGACGTGTCGTTGAGTCTGCCGTATCTGGCGGACGCTCGGTGGTCCGGCCTTGGCTGGGCGCGCGCCTCACTGCGGTGACGCAAGAACAAGCGCGCGCGCTTGGGTTGCCGCGACCAGAAGGTGTGATCGTTGCAGCGCTGTACCCGCGCTCCGCCGGTGAACGCGCAGGACTGCGCAACGGTGATCTCATTCTTTCGGTTGCAGGCACGCAAGTGCGTGACGAGGGCGGCGTGCGCTATCAATTCGCAACGCAGCGTCCTGGGTCGCGTGTGCCATTGGTGGTGATGCGCGACGGCCGTCAGATGACCTTAACGGCCAATGCCGAGGCGCCTCCGGGCGGCGCCCCTGACCCGCGCGAACTTTCTGGGCGTCATCCGCTCTCTGGAGCGCGCGTGGTGACGTTAACGCCGGCAACGGCCGAAGCTTCAGGGCTGGATCCCTTCGCGGATGGCGTGTTCATCCAAGCGCTCGACAATCGCGGCGTTGCTGCGCGGATCGGCTTCCGTCCCGGTGACATCATTGACCAGGTCAACGGTCAGGACATCCGCGATGCTGCCCAGCTCGATCGCGCCATGGCGCAATCGAGCACGTGGGTGATTGCGGTGGAGCGCAACGGTCAGCGGGCCGAGTTACGGTTTTAAAGAACCCCAGCCCGCTATTTTCTGATCGGCGCACCGATCGACCATGAGTGGCCGAACGGGTCTTTGAGCTGGCCGTATCTGTCACCCCAGAATTGATCGGCGAGAGGCATGTTGATCTTGGCGCCGGCGTCGACGGCGCGCTGCCACCAGCGGTCGGCGTCATCGACTTCGAGATGGATAGTGAAGCCAGTTGGCGCGGGTGCTTCGACGCCACCGCGGAATTCGGGGAAGTCGTCGGAGAGCAGGATGGCGGACCCGTTGACCCGGAAGCGGGCATGCATGATCCGTTCGCCGTCTTCGCCATAATTGCGGAATTCCTCGGTCGCACCGAAGGCTCGGGTGTAGAACTCGAGCGCCGCCTTACCGCCTTTGACCGTGAGGTAGGGATAGACGCCAACGGGAATAGCGGATGTCGCTTCAGCCATCGTTTCTCTCCTTCGGAACGCTTATGTTTCGCGCATGAGCGATTTGTTCGAAGCCGCCGGCATGGACCGGGGCGCGCCAACGCCACTGGCAGAGAGGTTGCGCCCGCGCAAGCTCGATGAGGTGGTCGGCCAGGATCACCTGCTTAAACCGGAAGGGCCGATCGGGCGCATGGTCGGCCAGAAGCGGTTGTCTTCGATGATTTTGTGGGGGCCGCCCGGCGTCGGCAAGACAACTATCGCGCGTTTGCTGGCGGAAGAGACGGGCCACGAATTCCATCAGATCAGCGCCGTATTTTCTGGCGTTGCCGATTTGAAGAAGGCGTTCGAGACGGCGAGAGGCCGTCGCGCCTCGGGCAAGGCGACGCTGCTGTTCGTCGACGAAATCCATCGCTTCAACCGCGCCCAGCAAGACGGCTTTTTGCCATACGTAGAGCAGGGGATCGTGACGCTCGTCGGCGCCACGACGGAAAACCCGAGCTTTGAGATCAACGCGGCGCTTCTTTCGCGTGCGCAAGTTTTCGTTCTGAAGCGCCTCGATGATGGCGCACTCGAACAATTGCTTCAGCGCGCTGAAGCGTTGATCGGTAAAACGGCCCCTCTGACGAACGATGCACGCATCGCCCTCACGAACCTCGCAGACGGGGACGGGCGCTATCTCCTTACGCTCAGCGAAGAGCTGTTTGCATTGCGCACGTCAACGCCGCTGGACGCGCGGGCGTTGGGTGAGTTGTTGCAAAAGCGCGCGCCAGCCTACGACAAGGATCGCGAAGAGCATTACAATCTCATCTCGGCGCTCCATAAATCGATCCGCGGCTCTGATCCTGACGCTGCCCTCTATTGGCTCGCACGGATGGTGATGGGCGGTGAGGATTTGCTCTTTATCGCGCGGAGACTAGTGCGCGCGGCGGCGGAAGATGTCGGTCTTGCTGATCCGACGTCGCTCTTGATCGCGAACGCGGCGAAGGATGCTGTGCACTTCATCGGGCCGCCGGAAGCGGAACTGCACCTCGCGCAAGCCGTGATCCATCTCGCCACAGCGCCGAAGTCGAACGCCACATACACGGCGTGGAAGCAGGCGAAGCAGGCGGCTCAAGAAACGGGCGCACTCGGGCCGCCCATGCACATCCGTAATGCGCCGACGAAGCTCATGAAGGATTTGGGCTACGGCTCGGGCTATTCCTACGACCATGATGCCGAGGGCGGATTTTCCGGTCAGAATTATTTTCCGGACGAGATGAAGCGTCGGGAGTTCTATACGCCCGAGGGTCGCGGACGGGAGGGCGCGATCAAAGAACGGCTGGAGCATTGGGCCAAGGTTCGCGCAGAGCGCAGTGGCCTATGACGTGACGCTTTCTGGTCAGGACATCGCGTTCGCGCGCTCGCTTGTGATCCACGAGGATGCGCATGTGTTGGCGTTCAACAAGCCTTCCGGTTTGGCGGTGCAGGGTGGGTCCGGGGTGACTCGCAGTTTGGAAGATTTGCTTGCCGCGTTCGTTAAGTCGAACGGCAAGCAGCCGCGCCTCGTGCACAGGCTCGACCGCGAGACCTCGGGCGTCATCATTGCGGCGCGGACAAAACCGGCCGCGGCGTTCTTCTCGGCAGCGTTTGCCGGGCGCGAGGCAAAGAAAACGTATCTCGCGCTAGCATGCGGGGGCGCGCCCGAGCCAGAGGTGGGGGAGATCGCGCTGGCGCTGAAGAAGTCGTCCCGGAAGGGGCTGGACGTGATGGAAGTGGCGGCAGACGGCCAGGTGGCGCTGACACGTTACCGCACGCTGGCGGCAACGATGGAAGCGGCGCTCCTGGAACTCAGCCCGGAGACGGGACGCATGCATCAATTGCGCGCGCATCTGGCGGCGATCGGGCGGCCGATAGCGGGCGACGGCAAATATGGCGGGCTCTACAGGCTTGGCGGCATGGAAATTCCGCGGCTGTTGCTGCATGCCGTCGCGCTCGATGTGCCGTATCCCGGGGGCGGCAGGCACCGTTTTACGGCGCCGCCGTCGGCTGACTTCGAAAAGATCATCCTATCACTCGGGCTTGAGACCCCCACGCTCTGAGTTACCTGCTAGAGTGGTGGCGAGGGATTCCAGAGGACTGACCCATGATCCGAGTTCTTGCCTGCGCTGCTGTTCTGGCGCTCTCAGCATGCGCCACAGCGGGCGTTCCGCCGCCGTACATGGCGGCAGCGTCGCCGAACAGTATCGGTTATTCCGAGACACAAATTGAATCGACGCGCTACTTCGTAAGCTATCGTGCGCCCAGCGGCGCTGAGGCGGCGCGGTTGGAGGACTACGCCTTACTGCGCGCGGCCGAACTCACTTTGCAGAATGGCCGCGACTGGTTCTGGGTCGATCGCCGCACACTCGATCAGCAAAGTGATGGGCGCTCGAGTGGCCCCAGCATTGGCATTGGCGTTGGCGGGGGCAGCTATGGCCGCTCGAGCGCCGCTGGCGTCGGCGTCGGCATGACATTCCCGTTGGGCAATAGCCAAGCCGGACCGCGGGCGCGCGGCGCTACGCTTGAAGTCCGCTTCGGCGAAGGCCCGAAGCCGGACGAAGCCAATGCCTACGATGCGCGCTCGACCTCGGCGAACCTCCGCGCGCGGATTGCGTCCGCAGGATGATAAACTTGCTGCTCGTGGCCCTGGGCGGGGCGATTGGAGCGACAGCGAGGTACGGCGTAGGCTTGAGCGCCGCGCGCTGGCTCGGCGTGGCGTTTCCGTGGGGCACGCTCTTGATCAACGTTCTGGGTGGTCTGGCGATGGGGCTGCTCGCAGCCCGCACCGCCCCTGAAGATACGCTCCGCCTTGCTCTTGGCGTGGGTGTTTTGGGTGGCTTCACCACGTTTTCGGCGTTTTCGCTGGAGACTGTGCGCCTCTTGGAGCATCAACCCGGCCTTGCCATGCTCTATGTCGCCGCCTCAGTGCTCTTGTGCATTGGCGCATGTTGGCTGGGGCTCAGTTTGGGGCGCGCATGAGGTCGGTCGAGACCGTCGAAGTCAGTGAAGACGATGGCGAGCCGCGGGTTGACCGCTGGCTGCGCCGCCGCCTTCCGCATCTGACACAGGGGCAAGTCGAAAAGCTCCTGCGGACCGGGCAGGTGCGCGTCGATGGCGCCCGCGTGAAAGCTTCCGATCGTTTGGCTCCAGGTCAAACCGTACGCATTCCACCGGTGCCGGATGCGGCGTCGCGTCCTGTGGTGAGCGGCCTCTCCAAGAAGGACGAAGATTACATCCGCTCGCTGGTCATTCACCGCGACGACGATGTCATTGTGCTCAACAAGCCGCACGGCCTTGCCGTGCAGGGCGGAGCGAAGACGGTGCGCCACATCGATGCGTTGATGGACGGCCTGAAGTTCGACGCTGACAAAAAGCCGAAGCTCGTCCATCGCCTCGATCGCGATACGTCCGGCTGCTTGGTGCTGGCGCGTCATCCGCGCGCGGCGGCGTTTCTGGCCGAAGCGTTCCGCGATCGTGACACGGATAAAATCTACTGGGCGATCGTAGTTGGTTCGCCACGGCCGAAGATTGGCGAATTGCGCTCATGGATTCGCAAGGCCCCAGGCCCAATCGATGCTGATCGCGAGATGATGGTGCGCGCATTGCAAACCGAAGAGGGCGCCGTTCACGCGATCACGCAGTACGCGGTGATCTCCGAGGCAGCGCAGCGCGCGACCTGGGTGGCGCTACGCCCTGTCACTGGCCGTACGCACCAGCTGCGCTTCCACATGGCCGAGATGGGTCACGCTATCGCCGGCGATCCGAAATATAAATGCGATCGCCCGACGCTAAACGATCTCGGCGGCTCGCTGCTCTTGCATGCGCGCGCTATCCGCATGCCGCATCCTTCTGGCGGCGAATTGAAAGTAATCGCCAAACTGCAAGGCCACATCAAAGCCGCGTTCAATACTTTGGGCTTCGATGAGAGCGAGGCGAAAGATCCCTTCAAACCATTCGAGGGGACTCGATGAAGGGCGCCCTAGAGGCCGATGCTTTCGTCAACGCCGCACGTGAACTCTTGAACCAAAACGATGCGGTGGGCGCTGAGCGCATTCTCGCGCCCGTCATCCAACAGTTCAAAGCTGACGCGCCTGTTCAACATTTGATGGGGCAAATAAAAAAGTCCCAAGGCCAACTGAGCGAAGCCGAGCGCTATTTTCGCGCCGCCATCGCGCACGATTTGAAATCTGGGCAATACTACAATGAGCTTGGACTTGTCCTGCAAGCGCGCGGCGCGCATCACGATGCGATCAAGGTTTTTCGCGCAGCATCGGCGCTGTCGCCCGAAATTCTCATGGTGCGTGTCAACGTCGTGCGTTGCTTGATGGCGACGAATGACTTGGCGGAGGCCGAACGGGAGGCGCGTGAATACATAGCCATCGCGCCCGGACCGGAAAGTTGGACGCTACTCGGCACCGTGCAGCGTGCGCAGGAACGGCACCAAGATGCGCTCGTCACTGCCGAGACCGCGCTCAAATTCGGACCAAATCTCCGTGGCCTTCGTTACAATCACGCGGTCGCGTTGGAAAAAGTGGGGCGCTCGAACGATGCGCTGACCGTGTTCGAGGTGCTTGCGCGCCAGGAGCTCGACACGCCGGATTTGGCGCTGCACTTCGCCCGCGCGCTCTACGCCGAGGGTCAAAAAAAGGACGCTGAGGCGATTGCGGAGAAGGGCGTCGAGCTTTGGCCGCAAGTTTCCGCGTTGCACAGCGCCTTGTCGCGTATCCGGCAATTGAATGGCGCCGCTGAAAACTGCGTGGCCACCAATGAAGCCGCCATTAGAGCGCGCCCGAACGATCTGCCGCTACGGCTTGCGTGCGCCGACGCGCTGCATCGCGGTGGGCACAATACCAAAGCGCTGAGCGTGCTCGACGAAGCGCTGCGGCTCGCGCCGGATACGCCTGCATTGCTCACCGCCATGGGGGTCGTGTTGGATGAACTCGATCGGCCACTTGATGGTCTCAGAGTTCTTCGTCGATCGGCGGAAATCGCGCCTTCGCGCGCGGCGCGGCGCAATTTGCTTTCCACACTCTTGCGCGCCGGCCAGCCTGACGAGGTGCTGCGCATCGTCAACGAGTTGCGTGTCGAGCAACCACACGAGCAATACCTGATCGCTTGTGCGACCACGGCGATGCGGCTGCTCGATCACCCGGAGTATCGCTTCTGGTGTGACTATGAGCGCATGGTGCGGACGTACGAAATTCCAGCGCCCCACGGGTTTTTTACGGCTGAGGCTTTCAACGCGGGCTTGGCGACGCTGCTGCGGATGCAACACAAGATCAACGCACATCCGCTCGACCAATATATTCCGAACGGGTCGCAGACGGGGCGTAGTCTGCTGTCGCTTGACGAGCCGGTGATCAAGCATTTCCTCGCCGCCATGGACATTGCCGTGCGCGACTATGCTGGGCGGTTGCGCGAGAACGATCCGGTCGGTGTGCGGCGCGCCAAGCACTCGCGGTATAGCGGTCTCTGGTCGGTCCGGCTGACCGACGGCGGGTATCAGCCGAACCATGTTCATGACCGAGGCTGGATCAGCTCGGCCTATTTTGTGTCGGTGATGCCGGGCGAGCGGCCGAAGGATCCTCGGGCGGGCTGGCTTAAGTTTGGCGAGCCCAATCGGCCGATTGCAGGATGTACGCCGGAAAAGTTCGTTGAGCCTGAGCCAGGGACGCTTGTTCTGTTCCCGTCCTATGTGTGGCACGGAACTGTGCCGTTCGAAGGGGCCGAACGGCTCAGCTTGGCCTTCGATCTAGTTCCGGGCTGACAAATGCGGCGGCGCGTCCTGATGCGCTGGCTGAGCCGATCCGATAGAAATTCGCTACTGTCGACAACCCAGTTGGTGAGCCGATTTGACTGATGCGCCTCCACCGCGCCGCTTCTACGAAAGCGCAAGCGTCACAGAGACGGCTGGCGGGTTCGGCGTTGCTTTGGATTCGCGAACACTGAGGACGCCGGGCGGCGTTACGTTTGTCGCGCCCACGCACAAATTGGCGCAGTTGTGCGCCGAAGAATGGGATGCGCAGGGCGAGCACATCGTGCCGTCTTCGATGCCGGCAAGCCAGCTTGCATTCGCGACTTTGGATTGGACGGTGAAGAGCCGCGCTGAACTGGCGGACTATGTCGTGGCGTTTGGTGAGACCGACCTCTGCTGCCATCGCGCTGAGGCGCCGGACCAACTGGTGGCGCGTCAGGCGGAGCATTGGGATCCGATCGTGTCCTGGGCGGGTGAGGTGTTTGGCGTAAGTCTGCCTGTGGTCTCGGGGATTATTGCGGCGCGGGCCGATCCGGCTGAGATTGCCAAGTTGCGCTCGCGCGCGGTTGCGCTGCAGGATTTTAAGCTCACGGCGCTGGCGCAAGCGACAGGTCTTGCGGGATCGGTGCTGATTGGTTTTGCGCTGTTACATAATGCGCTCGGGCCGGAGCAGGCATTTGAAGCTGCCGCACTTGATAATCTCTGGAGCCTCGAACATTGGGGTGATGACAAAGAAACGCGCATTCATCTTGCGCATCAACGGTCGGAGTTTTATGCGATCGCCCGTTTCATCGACGTGCTAGAACTGTGAGCGTGGACGCGATCAAGCAGGTGCAAGACGCGATGCGCGCGGGCAACTTTGCAGCGGCAGAGAAAATCGCCAGAATTGTCGTGGCGCAGCAGCCGAGTGCCGGGGCATTCGAGGTGTTGGCGGGGTCGCTTCGGGCGCAGGAGCGCTTGGAGGAGGCGCTTGCCGCAATTGACAAGGCAGTGGCGCTCGATCCGCACGGCGCGGTGGTGGTGCATAGTCGCGCTTTCATTCTGGCGCGATTGGGACGCTTTGCCGAAGCACTTCCGCTCTATGATCAGCTGATTGCGCGCGGCGTGGCGCAAGCGGCACTTTGGCTCAATCGCAGCGTAGCGTTGCTGGGGCTTACGCGCGATGCAGACGCTGAAGCGGCGTTAGCCGACGGCGTGAGGCGCTGGCCCCAGGATCTGGGTCTGCAGAATATGCTGGCGAGCCTCCGTTGGATGCGCGGCAACGGCGAGACGTTCGCGCGCGACTTCGAGACGGCAGTGCAAAGACAGCCAGACGCATTGGCTCTGCGCATGGGATACGCCGATTTGCTGCGGCGCGCCGATTTGCGTCAACCAGCGGAGCGCGTCCTGCGCGAGGGATTGATGCGCGCCCCTGGCAGTGGGCCGTTGCAAGGCGCGCTTGGCGTCCTCCTGGATGAAGGCGGTTGCACTGGAGAGGCGTTGCCGCTTCTGCGCGCGGCGGTCGCTGACGCGCCGCAGGTGGCGTTCTTACGCGGCAATTTGGCGAGCGCGTTGCTGCGCCTTGCGCGCCCGGACGAGGCGCTCCGTGAGCTTGCGCCACTCCGCGCCGCCCAACCCCTGAACGGCGAGTGGATCAGCTACGAAGCGATGGCGTATAGGCAGATCGGCGATCCGCGTTATCATGAGCTTTGCGACTACGACGCGATGGTCCAAGCCTTCGATCTCGAGGCGCCCAAAGGCTTTGCCAACTTGGCGGCATTCAATGCGGCGTTGCGCGAGAGCCTTGAACGTCTGCACGTCTTGGAAACGCACCCGCTCGATCAGTCACTTCGCCACGGGTCGCAGACGACGCGCAGTCTACTCACCATCGATGACGCGACCATCAAACAATATCTCAGCGCTCTCGAAGAGCCGATCCGCGCCTATATCGCTACGATGAAAGCCCCCAATCATCCATGGAGTGGGCGAAAGTCAGGCGCATTCAAGCTCTCAGGTTGCTGGTCGGTGAAGTTGAAGGCCAAGGGCTACCACGTGAACCACCTCCACCCGGAAGGATGGATCAGTTCCGCGTATTACGTGTCGCTGCCGGATGTCACAAAGTCGGGCGACAGCCAGGAGGGTTGGATCAAGTTCGGCGAACCACGCTGGCCAACGCCCGGCTGCGGCGTCGAAAAGGTCGTTCAACCCAAGGAGGGGCGGCTTGTGCTTTTCCCCTCTTACATGTGGCACGGGACAATACCGTTCTCGTCAGGCGAACGGCTGACCGCGCCCTTTGACGTCGTTCCCGCCTGAAGCGGCGGCTTGTTTTCGGGTGCGCCGTCCTGATAACGAGCGCACGGAGATTGCCATGAGCCAAGACGCTATTCTCGACCAAGCTGAAATCGCACTGAACAACCGCGACCCAGCGGGCGCGGAGCGTGTGTTGTTGCAGCAATGGTCGGACATGAGTCGCGCGCCGGCAGATGCTCAACATATCTTGGCGTTGGTTCGTATGGCGCAGGGCAGAGGCGATGAGGCCGCACGCACGATGAGCAGCGCCGCGCGCGCAGAGCCGAATGCGCAGCGCCATCAGATCGCGTTGGGTCACATCCTCATGCAGATCGGCAACCCGCAAGAGGCCATCCAGGCCTACACCGACGCGGCGCGTATTGATCGCAAATGGCCGGGCCTGCTGACCGTGCTCTCGGAAGCGTATTATCGCGCTGGACGTTTCACGGATGCCGAGCAAGTGGCGCGTGAATCGACGTCCGCGCCCACCACCGCCGCCTTTAGCGCGCTGTCGAATGCGCTCCGCGCTCAAGGCAAACTCGACGGCGCGCTTGCTGCGGCGGAAGACGCGCTCCGCCTTGATCGCACCGACCTCAACGCGCGCCATGATCGGGGGGCCGCGCTGCTTGGCCTCAATCGAGCACAGGAGGCGCTGCAGGTGTTTGAGTCGCTGCTCGCAGACGGCGTCGACCTTCCCGTGCTCGCGATCAATCGCGGCGCTGCACTCGAGGCGCTCGGCCGCAAGGCGGATGCGCGCGCCGTGTATGACGACGCCGCTCGCCGCTGGCCGGAGCTTCCCAATCTGCAAGATCGGATCGCGTCGGCGCGCAAGCGCCTTTGAGGCGCTTGCCTCGCCCCTGCACGGAAGCTACCCCCTGACGCGATAGTTCGCGCCGGGAGCCGCCGCTTATGAAAGACATCATCGCCGCCCTTGAAGCCAAGCGCGAGGCCGCGCGCGCGGGCGGGGGCGAGAAGCGCCATGCGGCGCAGCACGCCAAGGGCAAGCTGACGGCGCGGGAGCGGGTCGATCTGCTGCTCGACGAAGGCTCATTCGAAGAGTTCGACATGTTCGTCGAACATCGCAGCCACGAATTCGGAATGGAGAAAACCAAGATCCCAGGCGACGGCGTCGTCACCGGGTGGGGCACGATCAACGGCCGCTTGGTTTACGTCTTCTCTAAGGACTTCACCGTGTTCGGCGGCTCGCTCTCGGGCGCCCACGCTGCGAAAATCTGCAAAGTGCAGGATATGGCGATGAAGAACGGCGCGCCGATCGTCGGCATCTTCGACGCTGGCGGGGCTCGTATTCAGGAAGGCGTGGAATCGCTCGCTGGTTACGCCGACATCTTCCAGCGCAACATTCTGGCGAGCGGCGTCATTCCCCAGATCAGCGTCATCATGGGGCCGTGCGCGGGTGGCGACGTCTATTCGCCAGCGATGACCGACTTCATCTTCATGGTGAAGGACACGAGCTATATGTTCGTCACCGGTCCGGACGTGGTGAAGACCGTCACCAACGAAGTGGTGACGGCGGAAGAGCTGGGCGGCGCGCGTGTGCATGCGGCCAAGTCCGGTGTGGCGGACGGCGCATATGAGAACGATTTCGAAACGTTGGCGCAGATGCGGCGGCTGATCGATTTTCTGCCGCTCTCTAATCGCGACAAGCCGCCGACACGTCCGCATTTTGACGATGTCACGCGCGAAGAGCCTTCACTCGATCGGCTGATCCCGGACAATCCGAACAAGCCCTACGACATGAAAGAGCTGGTCGAGAAAGTTGCCGACGAGGGTGATTTCTTCGAGATCGGTTCGGAGTTCGGCAAGAATATTTTGACCGGTTTCGTGCGCCTCGACGGCTCGAGCGTCGGCATCGTTGCAAACCAGCCGATGGTGCTGGCGGGGGTGTTGGACATCGACGCTTCGCGCAAAGCCGCGCGGTTCGTGCGGTTCTGCGATGCGTTCAACATTCCAATCGTGACCTTCGTGGATGTACCGGGCTTTTTGCCGGGCACGAAGCAGGAGCTGGGCGGGCTCATCAAGCACGGCGCGAAATTGTTGTTCGCGTACGGCGAAGCCACGGTGCCGAAAGTGACTGTGATTACGCGCAAAGCCTATGGCGGCGCCTATGACGTCATGAGTTCAAAGCACCTGCGCGGCGACGTGAATTATGCCTGGCCCTCGGCCGAGATTGCTGTGATGGGCGCCAAAGGCGCCGTCGAGATCATCTTCCGCGCCGACATCGGCGACCCGGAAAAAATCGCCGCCCGCACCAAGGAATACTCCGATCGTTTCGCCAACCCGTTCGTTGCGGCTAGCTTAGGCTATGTCGACGACGTCATCATGCCCCGCGAAACCCGGAAGCGGATTATTCGCGCACTGGGGACGCTGAAGAACAAGAAACTAGAGAACCCCTGGAAGAAGCACGACAATATTCCGTTGTGAGAGTTTGAATGCGCAAGCAGGATGTTCACGGCTATGTCGATCTCGGCGCCACGCTTTGGTAATTGAAATCCGTTGAGTTAGGTACTTCGCTTCATGGCGATGGCTATGTAATCCAGAACATCGACATTTGTCTTCGTGCTTTGGATCGCTTTCAGCTGAAAGTCACGAAGCGCGCCTCATGGCGCATTCAGGACATCAACGCTCGTTTCAAGAAGTTGCCGAAGGACACCGAGTTATCTGAGGAAGACTGCGACAAGTTGCAGAAGGAGTTAGAGGGCGTAAAGGTGACTTTGATGGCGGAAACGCAGGGGCATATCGCTTACGTTGCAACGGACAAACGTCATTCCGCCGAAAAGCTCGGTGATGAGATTTGGACGCTATTCGCGGACGGTGCGAAAACATGCCTGCCATCCGTGGCGGCCTTCGACATTGAAGAAGCTGGAAAATGCATCCTGTTTGAGAGATCAACCGCCGCTGCATTTCACTTGATGCGTTCGGTCGAGGCGTCGCTGAAGGCGTACCATGCTCTGCAGGGGTGTACTTCGAAAGGCCCGGCCACATGGGGATCGATGCTGAGCGACTTGAGAGCGAAAGACGCTAAGAAGAACCCAGAGTTGCTGGATCATCTCGACAGCATTCGGCGCAACTTCCGAAATCCGACGCAACATCCTGAGAAGATTTACGACATCCAGGAAGTTCAAGACCTGTTGGGGATCTGTATCGACGTGACGAACCGCATCTGCAGAGAGCTAAAGACGTCTAACGCGCCGTAGTGTCTGCACATCGGGCGGCGATGTATCCCACCGAGCTTTAGCAAATGCGGGAGAGGGACGGAGCGAAGATTGATCGTTGTCGCGCAAATCCCCACGGATCTCTCCGCCGTCACCCAACTCTTCCGCGCCTACGCCGCATCGCTGCCGATCGATCTCGGCTATCAGGGTTTTGACGGCGAGCTGGCGTCGCTCCCCGGCAAATACGCGCCGCCCGCCGGCGCGCTGCTGATCGCGCGCGACGGAAACCGCGCCGCGCTCGGCTGCGTCGCCATGCGTCCGCTCGAAGACGGCGTGTGTGAAATGAAACGCCTCTACGTGGCGCCGGAGGGCAGGGGCCAAGGCCTCGGCAAACACCTCGCGCACGCCATCATCGAAGCCGCCCGCGCTGGCGGCCACCGCGAAATGCGCCTCGACACGCTCGCCTCCATGCACGAAGCGCAAAAGCTCTACCGCGCCCTCGGCTTCACCGAAATCGCCGCGTACTACGACACGCCGATCGAAGGCACAGTGTTTATGAGTCTTTTGCTTTAGGATCCTCTCCCTCGTCTGGGAGGAGAGGGGACTAAAAAACGTCAGCTAGTCCCGCCGCGCTTCGCCTGCTTCCAGCACCGCGCGCAAACCCATCCGTACGGCGATTTGATCTCGCGTGGGCTGCCACAGATTGCGGCGATAGTGGCCGCTGTCGCGGTAGAGGAATTCGCCGTTGAGCGAGGTGAGGCAGGCTTCGCTGTCGCACATCAGCTCGGGCAGGATGACGACGCTGACATTGGGCCAGCTCGCCGGCATTTCGCGAATGAGCGCATTGGTCGCGCCGCTCAAGGAGTCAGCGTAGCTTCGCGGCGCGGCTGTCGCGCCCTCGGGACACGGCGCGCGCAACATGCCGCGCCCGCCGACGAGGCACGTGACGGCCTCCGACGGCCGCGGCGGAATGTCGGAGATGATGGTCAGATGCTTGCCGTGCGCCGCGAGTTCAGCGGCAAGTTCGTCGAGCCCCTCGCGCATCAACTCAAGGCCGCGTACGGGCGATCTGGCGTCGTCCTGGTTGCGATAGAGATCGCCCAGGTGAAACGGCCATGACGCGGCGATGATCAGGTGCGTTGGCCCGTCTGGGCGCGCCATCAGGTTTAGAACCTGCGCGCGCGTCATTGAGCAATGCGCGGTGTAGGTGGGAATGCCGGGGTAGTCGCGCTTGATGCCTGTGTCGGAGACGAACGGCACGCAGGAATCGAGTGGCAGCAGCAATGCGATCCCAGCTTCTTCGGCGGGCGTGGCGAAAAGCGGAAGTAGTGATTGCGCGTGGCTGTCGCCCCAGATCATAGCCCGCGAAGTGGCGCTCTCCCACGGGGCGCCGACAACGCATGCGCCGGTCTCGCCAAACGCAGGAAATTCCGCGCTCTGAGGGCAGTCGTAGCGCCACATTTCGTCGAGGCTGGTGATGCCCGCCAATGATGGCGGCAACCGCGCCGGTAAGCCGTTTTGAGAGACGATGACGAGGGCGCCGGCGAACACGGCGGCGACTGCGGCGGCGCCGGCAGAAAACGTGACCCACGCAGGCGGCTTGGCGCGCCGGATCGGCTGTTCAACGAATACCCAGGTCAAAGTCGCCGCAACGAAGGTCAGCGCAATCAGGAGCGCGCTGACATGCGGCGCAACTTCGGTCAGCGACGCGTAGTGCCGGTACATCACCAGGATCGGCCAGTGACAAAGGTAGAGCGAATAGGAGATGAGACCGACGAAGACGAACGGCGGCAGCGAGAGCGTCTTGAACACCAGCCCGCGCGCGTTCCAAGGCGCCACGATCAGCGCGGCGCCGATCACAGGCAGCAGTGCGTTGTGGCCAGGAAACAGCGCGTCCGGGTTAAGCCGCCACATCCCGTAGAGAATGCAGGCGAGCCCGAGCGCTGGCGCGAACTCCGAGAGGATGCGGCTTTGGAATGCGCCGTGATCGCGTGGAAGGAGCGCAATCACGGCGCCAATGCCCAGCTCCCAGGCTCTTGGAGGCGCCAAGTAGAACGCGGCCTTTGGGTCGTCGTAGAGAAGAAATTCGCTCAGCGCGAAGCTTGCGAGGGTGAGTGCGATCGTCGCCGCGATCAAAGCGCCGCGTTGGGCGCGAAGTTTCGGCGCCGCGAGCAGCAGAAGCGGCCACACCAGATAGAATTGTTCTTCAACACCGAGCGACCAGAGATGCAGCAGCGGCGTGAGCGCGGAGGTTGGATCGAAATAGCCGGTGCGATCTTCGAAATAGATATTCGGCGCGAAGAAGGCGGCCCAGAGGCTGCTTTCCGCCGCGCGCGCATAATCGCCCGGCATTAAGAACACGAAGCCAGCGACCAGCGTTGCCGCGATCACGACGAGCAGAGCCGGCAAAATTCGCCGAATGCGCCGGTCGTAGAATTTGACCAGCGAGAATGTGCCCGCATCCATCGCGTCGATCAGGATGCCGGTGATCAAATAGCCGGAAATCACGAAGAAGACGTCGACGCCGGTGAATCCCCCGGCGGCGCCTGGGATCGCAAAATGACCGGCAATGACAGCGAGGACCGATACGGCGCGCAGGCCGTCAATCTCTTTTCTGGATCCGATTGCCAGCTTGACGTCCCCCGTGGACATTAAAGCGCGGGCATAAATGTTAGGCAAGCAAGGGCGGCGCGGCACAAGCGACGCGCCGCTCCCGGCGCTGAAGAGGCGACCAAGGCGGGGCGTATTGCGATGGGGGGAGTCGCAGGGTGGCTGAGGCGGAGCTAAATAGCGCTATGCGCCTTTCCATCGTCGCCGCGCTTTTGCTCGCGCTCGCCGCGTGCGGCGAAGCCGAGCCATCGGCGCCCGAACCGGCTGGGTCAGAAGCGCGCGCGGTCGCAGGTGATTACAAGCCGTCGTCCAATACCGCGCGCGCGATCACTGGCGGGATGGTCGTGCAGACCGGGGGTATCAGTTTCGGGAACGGCGTCGTTCTCTACACGCGCACGCTCAATCCACGTCGCGGCGGCGATCTCGTCGCTAAGAACGGTGACAGCTACGCTTCGGCTGTCGTCGGTCCTGGAACGCTGAGCGTCGAGTTGCGGCGCGTGACCGAGCAAGTGACGCCGCAGGGCGTGATCGGACTTTGTGGGACCGAACGTCCCCAATACGTGGCGCTTGCCTATGATGTGCGTGCGACGACGGTGACGATGCTGGTGTTCGCCGGTGACGAGCCTCCGGGACCGCAGGCGCTCAACAGTCGTGTGTGCGCCCGCTTTGGCTACGCCGCACCGGAGGGTGCACGCACGCGCGAAGGTGTGGTGCTCTAGTCCGGTTTGCTCATTGGTTTGATCGGCTCGCCCAGTTCGTAAAACTCGGCGCCTTTGTCGGTCTGCATCAGCAGGTATCGCTTATCGAGCGCGGGGTACGAGACAACGTCGATCGGCCTGTCTTCGCCGCCCATGAGATAGACGCATTCTTCATCGAACGAATTGCGCAGAAGATGCGGCACGGAGGGCGTCGCGAATCCCATGAAGTCGCCGGGACCGACCTCGGTGGTCTTGCCGTCGATATCGGCCTCGGCGCGCCCGGAGATGATGTAGACCCACTCTTCTTCGAGCATGTGGGCGTGGTAGGCGAAGCTATCCTTCCCAGGCGGCAGACGCACGAGGCTCACGTGCGCGCGGCTCATACCGGCCAAGCGCGATAGGCCGGCGGCTCGGAAGAGCGAGTTCTCGTTAAGCTTTTGTGTGAACGGCCGCATCGCCGCGGGGATTTCGCTCGCGCGCCAAAGCGCTTTCTTCGACTCAGCCATGCTTCACCTCCGGCGGACTGTAACGCGATTTCGATTGCGCGTGGTTCAGCCCGCCGTCGACAGGCTCACGTTACTTCGCAGCAACGCTTGAAATGGGCGTCGTCAAATGGCGTCGCCACGCAAGGTGACTAGAACTGAACCGGCTCGTACGGCCGCCACTCGCCCCCCAGCAATAGTTCGAGGGGGCGGAACTCCGCTTTGTAGTGCATCTTGTCTGAGCCGGGGATCCAATAGCCAAGATAGAGATAGCCGAAACCCGCCGCGCGGGCCTGCTGGATGTGATCGAGAATCACGTACATGCCGAGGCTGCGGCGTGTGTCATCCGGTTCGAAGAACGAATAGACCATAGATAGCCCGTCACCGAGCGCATCGACCAATGCTGCGGCAGCGAGTTCGCCGCGGTTTGGTCCGTCGCTGTAACGATATTCGACGATGTGCGTGTGCACCGCCGACTCTTCCACCATCGCGGCAAAGTCAGTGAACGTCATTTCGGCCATGCCACCATCGGAATGGCGCGAGTTCAGATAGCGCCGCAACAGGACGAATTGCTCTTCGGTCGCTTGAGCTGGGCGAAGGCTGCGCGTGAGATCGGCGTTGCGCAGCATGATCTTGCGCCAGCGCCTGCCGAAACTGAATTCTTCGACCGGCACGCGTGCGGAGATGCAGGCGTCGCATGAATCGCATGACGGCCTGTAAGCGATGTTCTGCGAGCGGCGAAAACCAGCGCCGGTCAGCACGTCGTGGAGCGCGCCGGCGTCGAGGCCATCGAGAGCGGTGAAAACTTTGCGCTCCTTCCTGCCCGGCAAATACGGACACGGAGACGGCGCAGTCAGAAAGAAGCGCAGATTCTTGGTGGGAAATGGCTTCGTCACGTCATCGACATGGTCGCCCAACCTTTCACGGCGTCAAGACAGCTCACGCATTCCACGCTGTTAGACTTAACGAAGGCTTTGCAGTTCCGAAGCCGATCTAAAAAACTTTCCACTCACCACGATTACATCTCCGATTTGGGGAAATCTCTGTTATCGTCTCTCACATCTGCCGTGCGGACTGGGGGAGCTGTTCGGCCTGAAGCAGACGGAGAGCGTCCATGACGCAGCCTGTGACGGCCATTTTATCGCGCCAGGGTGAGCTTGCCGCCCAAGCACGCCAGTTCACAAACGATACCAATGAAGCCAGCCTCTTGGTCGGACGCGTGGTTTCTCGCGCGCTAAGCACGTTCAAGGGTACGGAAGCCGACGAGGTGATTACGCACGCGATGCGGCGCGACCTCGACCGTCTCATAGAACAGCTGAAGAAAGCCCGGCACTAGGCGGCGATGCGCTCCGCGCGGCCCAATGGGTCCGGCAATGCTTCGCCATCGGCGACGAAGTCGAGCGACACTGAATTGATGCAGTAGCGCAAACGGCTCGGCGGCGGGCCGTCCGGAAAGACATGGCCTTGGTGGCTGTCGCAGCGCGCGCAACGGGTTTCGACGCGGCGCATGCCCCATGAATTGTCCTCGATTTCGAGAACGTGCTTGGGGTCGAACGGCCCGGTGAAGCTCGGCCAGCCGGTGCCGCTTTCAAACTTGGTATCCTGCTTGAACAGCGGCAATCCGCAGAGGCGGCAGCAATAGGCGCCAGATTTCTTTTGATTGAGGAGGCCACCGCAAAACGGCGCCTCGGTGCCGTGGTGCAACAATACGCGGCGCTCATCCTCAGTGAGGTTCGCTTCCAGGCGCGCGCGTTCAGCTTCGGTTGGTGGGGTGAGATCGAAACCGGATGCGGAAAGGGTCATGGGCCTAACTTGGTGAACGTGGCCAAGTTCGTCCAGAGTGCGGCCGGGGTTACACGACGCCGTCGCTGCCGCCGTAGATCTTGCTCAGATGCGTAATCAGGCTCTTTGCACCGGCGCTGATCTGATTGTCGCTGAATTTGGTGCGAAGTTGGCGCGTGGCGTCGGCCAGGCCCTTGGGTTGGAACGCCAGCTTGCGTTTATGCTTCTTGGCGATGTGCTCGATCAGTAGGTCGGCCTTTTCCTGCGACGGCCCTATGATCGGCTTCAGCGTCTGCTCAATCTCACGGACGAGAGGATCGCCCTTGCGCTTCGCGGGCTTTTTCCTGACCGGCTGCGAGGCTGCGAGAAGCGCACGATCGGGGTGAGCGCGAACCAACGCAAAGATCTTTTTCAACTCGGCGCGCGGACGCCTCCCGAAGGCCGCACGCAGCATTTTGCTGTCCGTGGGCTTCAGGCTCATGGCGCGGCCCGGCGTAAAATGGCGGCAGCGGCGCGGGCGAGGGCTTCCTTCGCGGGGCGGCCCCCGACCCGCATCATGGCGGTCACGTTAATCGGGTTGGTGGCGAAGCGCTCGGTCGGTGCTGAACGCAGCACAGCCGAATAGGGCACCTCGTCCGCTAGCAATGCGCCGCCAAAGAAAGGCGCATTCTGGATTTCCGCCCGCGTCAGCGCGTCGGCGTCGCCAGTCTCTCCGGAGCGAGTACGGTCGTTCACGCCATTCAGAAGCACGGAGAACTCCTCCGGCCGCAACGGCCTTCCCCTGACCTCACGCACCACGTGCTCGAGCATGTTCAAACCGGTGAGCGAGTAGCGTTCTGGACGTACCGGGGCGACGATGTGATCGGCGGTCGTGATCGCCAAACGGGTGAGAAAGGTGGCGCAGGGGTTCGAGTCGATGATCACCGCATCCGAACGCGCGCGTAGCGCCGCGATCAGGGCGCGGAAGCGGGTGAATGCCTCGGCTTTGTCGCGGTCCGGTCGGGTGTCGAGCGTGAACTCGAAAAGGCGTTCATCGCCGGCAACTAACTCGAAGTTAGGCCCCTTCCCGCCGCGCGCCCGGTTGAGCGGGATAGAGATTGCGCCGAAATCGGCTTCCGGGGTGCTGTGATCGCCGCGCGCGTTGAGGATGCCATAGAGCGTGTGATTGCGGTCGCGAATGCGGTGCCGTTCGCCGGGGGAGAGAAAATACTGCGTCAGGTTATGCTGCGGATCGAGGTCGATGAAGCTGATGGCGCGCTTGTCGGCGAGATGCGCCGCAGCGAACAGGTTCGCGGCCAGCACAGTTTTGCCAACGCCGCCCTTGATGTTCAGCATGGCGATGACGCGGCCGCGCCCGCTGGCGGAGCGCGCACGTTCGACGACTCGAGCCAGGGCTTCCGATTGGGCTCCCTCGCGGAGGTCTATGAATGAGGCCGGGTCGAGGGTTTGCTTGATCCAGTCGCTGGCAGCGATGTCCGTGGTCTGGACCACAATAATCGGGCGGCCATTGTTCAGGCCAGCCGCGACCTCGCGTTGGACCCAGACACTCTCCTGAACGGCTGGCGAGGCGACTACGACCACAACAGCGGAATCGCCCACCGCCTGCACCAGCGATCCGAGTTTATCATGAACACGAAACTCGGGACCCGAGTGCAGAACGGCCCAGCCGTGCTGTTCAAGTTCGGCTGCAATGGTTCGGGCGGCGTCGGCGTCGTCCGGTTCGAAGGCGAGATACGCCGCTAGTCCCATATAATTTTCCGCCAACCTCACCGGTTGGCGAACCTAGTCGGGGGTATTACGCCTTGGCAATGCTGGCGGGCTCCCCATTGAGGCGCGGGCCGTAGCCGGAACCCAGGCGCCACACCAAGACTTCGCCCACGATGCCGGATCCAGTGCTCCTCGAGATGTTTCAGCGCCTCGCCATGGCGCTTGGGATCGGCTTTTTGGTCGGGGTCGAACGAGGTTGGCGCCATCGCGGTGCGCCGGACGGCGCGCGCGCGGCAGGTTTGCGGACGCATGCCGTCATTGGTCTTTTGGGTGGCGTCACCGGGGCTCTGACGCCGACGGTCGGCGGCCTGGGTTTCCTGGCGCTGACGCTGGCCTTCGCCGCCGCCTTCATCACCTTCAAGGTTCGCGAGAGCATTCGCGACGACGACGTCTCGGTGACGGGCACGATTGCTGGCCTGATCGTGTTCGCGCTTGGCGTGTACTCCATGTGGGGCGACCTGCGCGTAGCAGCGGCCGTGGGTGTCGTGCTGGTCGGTTTGCTCGCGTTCAAGGACGCTCTGCATGATTGGCTGTATCGCATCAGCTGGAAGGAGCTGCGCTCGGCGCTGCTGATCCTTGGCGCTACCTTCATTGCGCTGCCGCTGTTGCCGGATCGCACGATCGATCCGTGGGAAGCGATCAACCCACGCGAGCTTTGGTTTTTGACCATCCTCGTCGCGGGCGCGTCGTTTGCTGGCTATGTCGCCGTGCGCGTGCTCGGCAAAGATGTGGGTGTACTGGCCGGTGCGGCGGCGGGCGCGCTTGTCTCATCGACCGTAGTTACTGCTGAGCTTGGCCGCCAAGTGAAGAAGGGCGAAACGCACGCCTTAGTAGGCGCAGCCGCGTCGGCTATTGCTGCGGCCATTAGTGTCGGCCGTGTCATCGTTTTGTTGGCGCTGACGGCCACGCCAGTCGTGCCCGAGACGGCGCCGGCGCTTATTGCGGCGGCGCTAGTCTTTGTCGGCGCGGCGTTTGTGATGCGCCATTTCGATCGTGAGAACGCCGGTCCGGACTCTGCTCAAAAGCTACGCAGCCCGCTTGATCTGGTTTCAGTGTTTCAGTTTGCTGCGTTTCTAGGCGGGGTGATCATCGTCGGCCGCATAGTCGCTGATGCATATGGTCAGGCCGGCCTTTTGCCGTTTGCGGCGACCGCCGGGCTTGCTGACGTGGACGCCGTCACGCTCGCAGCAGGCAGCCTCGTGCGCGGTGGCCTCGAACCGGCGGTTGCGGCTCATGCCGTCATGATTGCCGTATTTATGAACACGCTTGCGAAAGGCATGATTGCGTTTGTGACCGGCGGTCGGCATTACGCGGCGCTCTATTTCACGGCGGCCATGGCGGCGACAATTGCCGCAGTGGCGGTTTGGTTCTTGGTGACGCCGCTGATTGAGCCCATGTTCCAAACAGACACTGGGGCCTCGCTTGCGCCTCGTTTGTTGGGCTAGGTTGAGCGGTGATGAAAGATAAATGGACGCCCGCAGGTTGGCGGGAGAAACCCGCCAACCACATTCCAGCGGATTATCCCGATCCCGGCGCGCTGACGCGCGTTGAGCAGCAGTTGCGTTCGTACCCGCCGCTCGTGTTCGCCGGCGAAGCGCGCAACTTGAAGGCCAGCCTCGCGGACGTCGCGGCGGGTAAAGCGTTTTTGCTTCAAGGCGGTGATTGCGCCGAGAGTTTCAAGGAATTCCACGCCGACAACATTCGAGACACCTTCCGCACGTTGATGGCGATGAGCGTCGTGCTGACGTTTGCGGCGTCGCGTCCGGTGGTGAAGGTCGGGCGGATTGCTGGGCAGTTCGGCAAGCCGCGATCGGAGCTGACGGAGACCCAAGGTAACGTCACGCTCCCCTCCTATCGAGGCGACAACATCAACGGCATGGAGTTCACGCTGGAATCGCGGACGCCCGATCCGGAGCGTTTAGTGCGGGCCTATTCGCAATCGGCTGCGACACTCAATTTGATCCGGGCTTTCGCAAACGGTGGTTACGCCGATTTGCACAACGTGCATCGCTGGATGGTCGGCTTCGTTGCCGATAGTCCGCAAGGCAAGCGTTACCAGGAGATCGCCGATCGCATTTCTGAGGCGATTGATTTTATGGAAGCATGCGGGATCACGCCGCAAAGCGTCCCGCAGGTTCGGCACGTCGACGTGTACACGAGCCATGAAGCTCTGTTGCTTGGCTACGAAGAGGCGATGACGCGTGTCGATTCCACGACGGGTGATTGGTACGACACCAGTGCGCACTTCGTGTGGATCGGCGATCGTACACGTCAGCCCGACGGGGCGCACGTCGAGTTCGCACGCGGGATCAAAAATCCGATTGGCATAAAGTGCGGTCCGTCGCTCGATCCTGACGAGCTGCTGCGGCTAATCGATATTCTGAACCCGCAAGGCGAACCGGGGCGGATGACGCTGATTGCGCGTTTCGGCGCCGACAAAGTCGAAACAGGTTTGCCGAAATTGGTCCGTGCCGTGACGAGGGCTGGGCGCAATGTTGTGTGGTCGTGCGATCCGATGCATGGCAACACGCTGAAGACGGCGTCAGGCTTCAAGACGCGGCCCTTTGATCGCATTCTCGCGGAAGCACGTGCATTCACAGACATTTTGCCGTCGGAAGGCGCTTATCCGGGCGGCGTGCACGTCGAGATGACGGGTCAGCAGGTTACGGAATGTCTCGGTGGCGCGTCGATGGTGACGGAAGAGGATCTCTCCAGTCGCTACCACACGCATTGCGACCCGCGCCTCAACGGCACGCAAGCTCTCGATCTCGCGTTTCTCATTGCAGAGCAGCTGCGCGGGGCGCGTGTGAACGAGCGTAAGGCGAAGGCAGGTTGAAATGAGGAGTTCGGTCGCGTTGCTTGCAGCATTGCTGCTGGCGAGCTGCACGTTTGGCTCCGAAAGATCGCTCTTTGGCGACTCAGATGCGGTAACACCGATTCCCGATGGCGCAGTTTACGATTGGACGCCGCGCGGCGAGAACGATGACAACGTAATCCTGCGCTTCGTGCGGGTTGGCCTGCGGTATGAGCTGCAAGAGGTTGGCGGCGACGAGGAGGCGCCCCTGCGCGTGATGTTCGCCTCAGTGATCGAGACGCACGACGATGATTATATCGCGCAAGTATTTTTGGAAGACGCGGACGGCGGTGGAGTCGCCTACGCGTTCCTGTGGCCGATGGGCGACGACCGTTATCGGGTCTTCCTTCAACCGGGCAGTTTTGATGCGGACGGCGCGGCGCCAGCTATAGCGGGCTATTGCACGCCGGCCGCCTATGGTGGGTGCACGTTCCAGTCCCGCGAAGACGTGCGGCGTTATTATCTTGAAGTGCTTTACCCGGCGTTTCGGAGTGGGCACATCCCTGCGCGGTACATAGATTTGACGCCCGCCGCCAATGCGAGCGCGCCAGGAAAGTAACGGGCAGGATGAAGTCGCTTCGCATCGCCGTGCAGATGGATCCGATCGAGACGATGATCGTGAACCACGACACATCGCTTGCACTGATGGTGGAGGCGCAATCGCGCGGGCACGAAATTTGGTGGTTCACGCCGAACGATGTGTTTTACGACACCGGCGTTGTGAAGGCGCGGGCGCGCCGCGTTTCCGTGAGCTTCGAGGCGAAGCACTACGAGACGCATGAAACGGCGGTGCGCGCCGTCGATGATTTTGATGTCGTGCTCGTGCGCCAGGATCCGCCGTTCGACATGGGTTACGTCTCCAACACCTACTTGCTGGAGCTGGTGAATACGCTTGTGATCAACCCGCCGCAGGGCATCCGCAACATCTCCGAGAAGATGTCGATTCTGCAGTTTCCGGACCTGACGCCGGCGACATGGGTCGGTCGCGATCTCGATGCATTAGAGGCGTTCGCGAAGCGCTTTGATCAAGTCGTGCTGAAGGTGCTCTTTCTGATGGGCGGCGACGGCGTGATCAAGCTCTCGATCAAGGACGGTGATTTCCGCGCGAAGGCGGCCGCCTTCGTTGAAGCGGCGGGCCGCGAGCCAGTCTTGGCGCAAGAGTTTCTGCCCGCCGTCATTGGCGGCGACAAACGCGTCTTCGTGATTGCTGGCGAGCCCTTCGCGGCGCTGCGCCGGATGCCGAAGGAAGGCGACTTCCGCGCCAATCTGCATGTTGGCGGCAAAGCGGTCGCAGGTGAGCTAGACGATGAGGATCGCGCCATCGTCAAGGCGGTTGCGCCGTTACTGGAGCGCGAGGGCATCGTTTTCGCCGGACTTGATGTGATCGCGGGAAAACTGATCGAAATCAACGTGACATCGCCGACGTTGGCGCAGGAGCTAAAACGGCTCAGCGGCTTCGATCTTCCGAAGCATTTCTGGGATCGGGTCGAGAAGTTGGTTTAGTGATCGCCGCGCGCCAGCCGTAGAAATTCTTCGCGCGTCCGCGGATCGTCGCGCACGACACCCATCAGCCGCGACGTTACCAGGTGCGAGCCTGGCGTATTCACGCCGCGCATCGACATACAAGAATGCTCGGACTCTATCATCACGCCAACGCCCAGCGGGTGCAGAATCTCGTGGATGGCGTCCGCGATCTCGGCAGTAAGCTTTTCTTGGATTTGCAGACGTCGCGAAAACGCGTTCACGACGCGCGACAGTTTCGAAATGCCAACGACGCGATTGTTCGGCAGATAACCAACATGTGCCTTGCCGACAAAGGGCAGCATGTGGTGCTCGCAAAAGCTGACCACACGGATGTCGCGGAGCACGATGAGTTCGTCGTAGCCGCCGACCTGTTCGAATGTGCGTTCGAGATATTCGCGCGGGTTCTCCGCGTAACCGGCGAACAATTCGCGGTAGGAGCGCGCCACGCGCGCGGGCGTCTCAAGCAAGCCTTCTCGCGCGGGATCATCGCCCGCCCACTCGATCAAAACGCGGACTGCGGCTTCGGCTTCCGCTTGGGTACGTTTGCTGGCCATGCTTCATACCTAGTGACGCGGCGAGCGAAGAACCATGCGCTTAGGCGGCGAACGTCATGATTAAGACGATGGCGGCGATGTTTAGTCCGAATCCCACGCTTAGCATGCGCTTCAAGGTGAGGAGGCCGGACGAATAGGCGATCGCATTTGGCGCGGTGGCGACCGGCAGCATGAAGGCGAAGCTCGCCGCCAGCGCTACAGGGAAGGCCAACTCTTGCAGCGGCGTCCCCGTCGCAGTTGCGACCGCGGCTACAACCGGCAGCATGGATGTGAGCGTGGCGACGTTGCTGGCAAGTTCGGAGATGAGGATGGTTGTCACCACGAGGAGCGCCACGAGCGCGAACGCAGACAAACCGTCGAGGCCACCGATCCAAGCGCCGATCCAAGCGGCAAGACCCGTGGCCTCCATGCCCGCCGCCAGAGCAAGTCCGCCGCCAAACAGAATGGCGATTCCCCAAGGAATACGCTCAGCGGTTTTCCAGTCGATGAGTTTTTCACCGCTGCTGCGCCCGGATGGCACGAAGAACAGGAGCAGCGCCCCAGCGATGGCTACGCCCGTGTCGGTGAGCGCGCCGAGGCCCGGCAGTTTGGCAAGTTCGGTGCGTGTCATCCACGCGAGCGCGACGAGGCCGAAGATCATGCCGATGCGGAGTTCCGGACGCGTCATCGGTCCAAGCGCCTTTAAAGCATCCCTTACGACAGTGCCAATGGCGTCGAAGCGCGAGCGCCCTTTGCCGAAGAGCGGCCAGCAGAGGAGCAGCCACGCTACTGGCATCATCAGCAGCATGATTGGGATGGCGCGTGACATCCAATCGATGAACGCGATCGGTTCGCCGGCGCGCTCAAAAAACGCAATGGCAATGAGGTTCGTCGGTGTTCCGACTGGTGTGCCTACGCCGCCAATTGTCGCCGCGTGCGCAACGCCGAGTGTCAGCGCACCTCCAAGCACAAGGTCCGGTTTGCCGCCGCCGGACATCGCCCGCGCCGCGCCGATGGCGATAGGTGCGAGCATGAGTGTGGTCGCGGTGTTGGAGATCCACATCGAGATCAGCATAGATGCGATCATGAAAGCGCCGACGAGCGCGACGGGCCGTCCGCCCGCGATCGCGGCGATTGAAAGCGCGATGCGCTCGTGCAGCCGCCAGCGCTCAACGCAGGCCGCGAGGATAAATCCACCGATGAAGAGAAAGACGATTGGATCCGCGTAGGGCGAGGCGGCGTCCTTCATGGTCAGCGCGCCGATCAACGGAAGCGCGGCCAGCGGGATGAGCGCGGTGGCCGAGATCGGGATCGCTTCGGTCACCCACCAGACGACCATCAGCGCCGCAAGCGAGACCACGCGCCACGCCTCTGGGGACAATCCCTCCGGTGGCGGGATGAGCTGCAGTCCCAGCGCCAGGCCGGGTCCCAGAATGAGCCCAATCCAACGGCCAGTGCGGCCAAAACCGGTTTCCTCTCCGGCGACGCCCTCGTCGGTCATGCTTCCCCCGCTGCCGGATTTGACACCGGCTTGTTGGCCTCATACCTGAGCGCCTCGCCTTTGGAAGCCCCAGGGGCGGAACGATAACGCAAGAGGCTCGCGCGCCGCGGCAATCTTGAAGAAGCAAACGCCGCTGCGCTAAGGTGTGTTCGTTGCCCCTGTGGTGGAATTGGTAGACGCGCCGGACTCAAAATCCGGTACCGCAAGGTGTGTCGGTTCGACTCCGACCGGGGGCACCATTTTGTTCGCTAACGCGAGCTTCGGATGGCTAACGCTAAAGTCATTCGCTATCCGAAAGCAGGTTGCGACGCTCATGCGCAATGACGGTCTGGCCCGAAGCGTGCTAGCGCCGAGCCCCATGTTCGCCGGTATCAAACAACGCATGATGTCCGCCGCCCGCAGCCCAAATGCGGAGCGCGCTCTATTTGCCATTTCTTTCGCGGAAAGCTCGTTCTTTCCGCTGCCGCCTGATTTGATGCTGGGGCCGATGGCCGCGGCGGAGCCGAGCAAGTGGATCCGGTACGCCATCGTTTGTACGGTCGCCTCAGTGCTTGGCGGCCTGCTGGGCTACGCGATCGGCATGTTCCTGATGGATCAGATCGGCCGCTATATCCTCGATTTCTTCGGCTATTCCGGTGAACGGGAGTTGGAGCTGCGTGCGTTCTACGATCAGTACGGCGCGTGGTTTATCTTCTTCAAAGGCCTAACGCCGATCCCTTACAAGCTGGTGACGATCATCTCGGGCGCGCTGCACTTCTCGATTCCAATCTTTATCGCCGCTTCGGTGCTGACCCGTGGTCTGCGTTTTGGGTTGGTGGCGTATGTCTTCCAGCGCTTTGGCCCGCAGATCGCGCCGATTATGGAAAAACGGCTGGGTCTGGTTCTGATCGCGGTGGCGGTGGTGATCGTCGCAATGGTCCTGGCGCTTCGCTATCTCCACTGACGCGGCGGCGCGCCGCAGACTACTGCCGCAATTTCCGGGTAAGGTCGGGCCATGGTCTCGCGTTTTCGCCAGGTTTGGCCGCTCCTTACGCTACTCGCCTCCGGCGCGATGTTGGCGACCGCGATACTCTATTTCCAAAGTCATCTGGGTCTGCAGCCTTGTCCGCTTTGCATGCAGCAACGCTATTGGCATTGGGCTGTGGTCGGCGTGTCGGCGCTTGCGTGGCTGGTTACGCGCGTACAACCGCGCTGGACAAGCTGGGCGATTGTGATTGTGGGCTTGGTGCTGCTCGGGAGCGCTGCGATGGGCGCCTATCATGTGGCGGTCGAGCAGAAGTGGGTTGTGGCGCAGTGTGACGTCGCCGCCGCGATCGATCCGTCGCAGCTGGTTCTAGGCGATTTGCCGGACGGAGAGCTGCGCCCGCCACGTTGTGATGAAATCGCTTGGTCGTGGTTGGGAATTTCCATGGCCGGCTATAACGCCATCATTTCGCTGCTGCTCGCGCTCGCGAGCTTCTGGGTGGCGTTGGCAGGAAGACGCGAACGATGAACCGGACGCATCCCCCTATGCCTGGTGAGAATGTCGCCAAGAGACGCCTTGATGAGATGGTCCGCGTCGATCACGCAGGCGAATACGGCGCCGTACAGATTTATCGTGGCCAGCGCGCCGTGTTCGACCGCATCGAAGGCAAGGCGCATGCAGCACGCTTAGTTGCTGAGATGGAGGCGGGCGAGCAGGAGCATTTGAAAACTTTCGATCGCCTAATTGCCGAACGCCGGGTCCGCCCAACTTTGATGGCTCCGGTTTGGCGTGTTGCTGGTTTTGGCTTAGGCGCCGTGACTGCGTTGATGGGCGAGAAAGCAGCACACGCGTGCACCGAAGCGGTCGAGGAAGTGATCGAACAGCATTACGGCCATCAAAGCGATGAGCTTGAAGGCGTTGATACTGAGCTGCAGTACGTGGTCGATAAGTTTCGTAACGACGAAATCGCGCACAAGGAAACCGCGATCAATCAAGGCGCGCGCAATGCGCCGGGCTATCCAGTGCTTTCAGCCGTGATCAAGTTTGGTTGCCGAGCCGCAATTCGAATCTCGGAAAAGTTATGACGCCGGCGACAGCGCGGCCTGCACATGCCGATGAGCTGGATGCAGCATCTGCGGTGCTCACTGACGCTTTTGTTGATGAAGCGGGCCTCAATTATTGGTTGCGTCAGGATGCTTCAAAGGACCGTGCGCGGCGTAAATTTTTCGACGCCGTTGTGCGCAACATGCTGAACCCGAAGCGCGACGTTTTGGTCTCGCAGAATAATGGAGGAATGAGCGGCGCAGCGGTCTGGTTGGCGCCGGGCCTCAAGGCGTTCGATTTCCCGTGGTGGCGGGAGTTTTTTTATATGCCGCTTTTTCTGTCGATCGCCGGCGCTGCGGGGCTAAAGCGCGCTCAAGACCTGGGCGCGCGATTGACTGCTTGCCATCCGGCCGCCCCGCACGCGCATTTGCAATTCTTGGGCGTTTCAACCGCCGCACAAGGCCAAGGTGTGGGCTCAGCGCTGTTGAAGGAAACGCTGGCGCCGCTCGATCGCGACGGCACGGTTGGCTATCTTGAGGCCTCGACGCAGCGGAACGTGGCGCTCTACGCGCGTCATGGTTTCGAGGTCACGAACGAGTTCGAACTGCCAGGATTGCACTTCTGGTGCATGACGCGGATGCCGCGCTAGTTAACGGGCTTCTCGCCGGCCGATTGCTCTTTTGAGTTCAACGCGTCGGCTAGCCGCGCCGTCGCACTACCGGGCTTCAGTGGCTTCTGTTGGCTCTCGTGCGCTGACCAGCCCGTCGCCGTGAGAATTTCGAATGTGGCGCGCACCCGTCCATCGTCGTCGGTATGACGTGCGCGGTAGATATCGAACGCGCGCGCCAGAATGCGACGGCTGAGCGCGAGCGCGCTACGTTCGCGCAGCGCAGATGTTTCCCCCATGGCGCGGAGATCGGAGAGCAGCCGCATCGGATCGCCGTAGCGCACAGTGACTACGTCGCGATCTGCGGCCGGAAGGGCAAAACCCGCGCGCTGCAATAGGCCGGCGACGTCTTGTAGGTCGGCGAAGGGCGATACGCGCGGGCCCGCGCCGCCGGTGATTTCAGACTCCGCTTCAATGAGGGAGAGCCGCAGTTCGGTGAGGGTTTCACCGCCGAATAGCGACGCGAGCAACAAGCCGTCGGGTTTCAGCGCGAGCCGAATTTGGATGAGCGCGCCGGGTAGGTCATTCACCCAGTGAAGCGCCAGCGGTGAGACGATGAGGTCGAACGCGCCTGATGCGAACGGCAGGTGCTCAGGGTCGATCACGTCCAAGTCGGTCTCGATGATCGCGCCGATACGTGCTGTAAGTTCGGATCTGGTGGCGATCTCTTCCGAAAACAGCCCGCCGCCGCCGAGGGCGAGCACGCGCTCGAAGCGCCGCGGGATGGCTTCGAGGCGGTCAGCCAAATCCGCTGCCACTCGGACGTGCAAAAACGCCGCGTCGCGGAAGCTGGCGCGCGCGCGGCGCTTGCGCTGTCGTACAAGCCGTGGCTCGAACGGGCCTAATGCGGGATCGCTCATGCGCACATCCTATCGCGCGGCTGGCGCGTTCCGGAAACGTGGCGTGATCTCGCGCCTGTCGGACCTCATCTGGCCGCCTCGTTCCCTGCTATCCGACGCCATTGTAGATCGCCCGGGCGTGATCGAAGCCGAACTCTGGGGCGAACTCAAATTCCTGGCAGATCCTCAGTGCACTTGCTGTGGCTTCCCACTGCCGGACGGCGCCAATCCAGGTGATCTGTGCGGCGCCTGTGCTGCCCGCAAGCCCGCTTACGACACCGCACGCGCTGCATTGGCCTACGAGGACCATGCTCGCCGCCTCATCCTCGATCTAAAGCGTGGCGGCCGCCGCGATGGCCTCCCGGTCTTTGCCAGGTGGGATGTCCACCGCCGCGTCCGAGGCGCTGGAGACGTCAGACTTCGTTGTGCCCGCGCCGATGCACTGGACCAGGCTCGCGGCCCGCAGTTCCAACCAGGCGGCGTGGCTGGCGCAGGCGGTGGCCCGGGCTGGCGGTAAGGCGTGGAAACCGGGCGCATTGCGCAGGGTGAAGCGGCGCAAGAGCCAAGCAGGTCTCTCGGCGTCGGAACGGCGCAGGAACGTCGGCGGCGCAATTGAGGCCTGGGGAGGCCATGAGGGCAGAACGATCCTGGTTATGGACGACGTTTTCACCACCGGAGCGACTTTGGAGGCGTGCGCCCGCGCGTTGCGCAAAGCTGGGGCTGCAGAAGTGCATGCAGTGACCCTGGCGCGCGTTGTTCGTCCGACTGATATTTCTGTGTGAAGTCTTGAGTCGGACATGGCCCCGGTAACCGTCTACACACGCGCCTTCTGCCCATACTGCACGCGAGCAATCGCGTTGTTGCAGCGTAAGGGAGTGGCCGTGAAAGAGATCGATGCGACCGGGTGCCCTGACACACGTCAGGAGATGATACAGCGCTCTGGCCGTTGGACCTTCCCGCAGATTTTTGTCGGCGAAACGCATGTTGGGGGTTGCGATGACCTTCATGCGCTTGAGCAGCGCGGCGCACTTGATCCGCTGTTGGCCGGCGCCTGATGCGTAAGCTCCGCGCCGCCGCGATCCAACTTCGCTCTGGAATTGATCCAGCCAGAAATCGCGAGGCGGCGATGCCGCTTCTGCGTGAAGCCGCATCCGCCGGCGCCCGTTTCATCGCGACCCCCGAATGCACAATGGTGCTCGACCGCGATAAGGCGCGGATGCTGAAGACGATCGGCTCGGTTGAGATCGACGCTGAGATCAAAGCCTGGGGCTCGATCGCGCAGGAATTGGGGGTGTGGTTGCTGCTGGGTTCAGCATCGATCGATGCTGGCGACGGCAAGGCTTTCAACCGCTCGTTTGTCTTCGAGCCGAGCGGCAAGGTCGCGGCGAAGTACGACAAGATCAATTTGTTCGACGTCACGCTCGGTGGCGGCGAGACCTATCGCGAAAGCGATACGTTCGAAGGCGGCTCGCAGGCGGTGATCGTCACCGGCCCGATGGACGCCAAGATCGGCCTTACAATTTGCTACGACGTGCGGTTCGCGCCGCTCTACGGCGCGCTGGCGCTCGCCGGCGCCGAAGTGATCGCGGTGCCTGCGGCGTTTACGGTGCCGACCGGTCAGGCGCATTGGGAGACGCTGCTTCGTGCGCGCGCCATCGAAACGCATTGTTACGTCATTGCACCCGCGCAGGGTGGGAAGCACGAGGATGGCCGCGCCACGTATGGCCATTCAGTGATTATAGACCCGTGGGGTAAGGTGGTGGCGAAGCTCGACCATGACGAGCCGGGTTACATTGTCGCCGATCTCGACCTAGATGCTGTGGCCGTGGCGCGGGAAAAAATTCCCGCGTGGCAAGGCGGACGCAACTTCACAGGGCCATGATCAGATACGATCTCAAGTGCGATAACGGCGATGAGTTCGAGGCCTGGTTTGGCTCGATCGCTGATTACGACAAGCAAGCCGAGGCGGGCTTGGTTGAATGTCCGCACTGTGGCTCAAAGCATGTCACGAAAGCGCCCATGGCCCCTTCAGTGCAGACCTCGCGCAGGAAGGATGCGGGCGGCGAACGCGCCATCGCCATGGCGATGGCAGCGAAGGTGCGTGAGCACATCAGGGACAATTTCGATTATGTCGGCGACAAGTTCGCCGACGAGGCTCGCAAAATGCACGGCGGCGACACCGAAGAGCGCGCGATCTGGGGTGAAGCGACGCCGGAACAAGCACGCGAGTTGGCGGAAGAAGGCATTCCGGCTGCACCGCTGCCGCCGGAATTAGCGCCGGTGCAGCCGAAGAAGCTGAACTAAGCGCCTTTTCGCCCTGCCATCATGTAATTGACGTCTGTATCGCGCGAGATTGCCCAGCCGCTGCCGAGTGGCTGGTAGGTAACGCCGACCGGATCATCCCATTGTAGCGTTGCTGCGCCGTTGCGGATTTCGTCGGGCGTGACGAGCTTGTCGTAATCGTGCGCGCCTTCGGGGGCCCATTTCAGAATGCGTTCGGCGCCGGTGATTGCGAGGGCGCGGGCCTTTGGCGTGCGGTTGATGGTGGAGAGGATGAGCAAGCCGCCGGGCGTCATGAGGTTGGATGCGGCTGCGAGAAACGTGTTCACGTCCGCGACGTGCTCAACTATCTCGAGCGCCGCCACCAACTCAAATTGCGCGCCGCTTTCGACAAGCGCTTCTGCGGTCGTGCACTGGAAGCCGATCTCAAGTCCGGCCTGTTGTGAGTATGCCCGCGCGGCGCCGATCGCTTCTTCTGAAGCGTCGATCGCCGTGAGCTTGGCGCCCATGCGCGCCAGCGGTGCAGACACCAAGCCGCCGCCGCACCCGAGGTCGAGCGTCGCCACGCCATCGAGCGGGCGGCGGGATGTGCGGCCGAAGTGCTTAAGCGCTAGGTCGCGGATGTATTGAAGGCGGACCGGGTTGAGCCGATGGAGCGCGCCGAAGGGTCCTTTGGGATTCCACCATTCGGCCGCGAGTGCGCTGAATTTGGCGATCTCGGCGGGGTCTAGTGTGGTGGCCATCAGCTATCCAGATCGGCGCGAGACCGAGGGCGGTCAAGACGTATCGCCATGCCATCGAAGCGTGCTAATGCCGCGCTAACGCTTCGGAAAACGGCACGCACTCCCCATGTCTCGCTTGGTGATGAAGTTCGGTGGCACGTCAGTGGGCGACGTGGACCGCATCGCCCGCGTCGCGCGCATCATCGCGGCTGAACGAAAGCCGGGCTTGGGTTTGGCGGTCGTGGTGTCGGCGATGTCAGGTGAGACCGACCGTTTGGTCGGGTTGGCGCGCGGCGCGGCCGGTGAAGGCGGCAATGGCGCGCCGATGAGTGCTGGCGACTTCAATGACGAATACGATGTCATCGTCTCGACCGGCGAACAGGTGACGACAGGGCTGTTGGCGTTGGCGCTACGCCGCATCGGGGTGCCGGCACGCTCATGGCAGAATTGGCAAATTCCGTTCCGCACCGATACCGCACACTCGAAGGCGCGGGTGTCCGATATTCCTGAAGAGCTGATCGGCAGGTCGATGGACGAGGGCGTGGTGGCCGTGGTTCCGGGTTTTCAAGGCATCACAGAGGATAACCGGATCACAACGCTTGGCCGCGGTGGTTCCGACACATCCGCGGTTGCGCTCGCGGCAGCACTCAATGCCGTGCGTTGTGACATCTACACCGACGTTGACGGCGTCTACACGACTGACCCGCGCATCGTCGCCAAGGCCCAGCGCATTGAGAAGATTTCCTACGAGGAAATGCTCGAACTCGCGTCCGCCGGCGCCAAGGTGCTGCAGACGCGCTCGGTTGAGCTTGCTTTCGCCAAGCGCGTGCCGGTGCGCGTGCTCTCTAGTTTTGTGGAGCCGGGTGCGCCCAATCCCGGAACGCTTGTATGTCCTGAGGATGAGATTGTGGAAAAGCAGGTCGTTTCCGGCGTCGCCTATTCACGCGACGAAGCGAAGATCACGCTCCTTGGCGTTGAGGATCATCCCGGCGTCGCGGCTGAGATTTTCAGCAAGCTCGCGGACGCCAACATCAATGTGGATATGATTGTTCAAAGCGAGGCCCGCCAGCCGGAGCGCCAGAACATTCTCTTCACTTGTCCGGATCGGGATGCATCGCGCGCTGCCGAGGCCATTGAATCCATCAAAGCCAAGATCGGCGTGGAGGAAGTTCATATCCGCCGCGATGTGGCAAAGGTTTCCGTCATAGGTATAGGCATGCGCAGTCAAGTCGGCGTCGCGCGCGCAATGTTCGCCGCACTGGCGCAAAAGGGCATCAATATCGAGGCAATTGCTACATCCGAGATCAAAATCTCGGTGCTGATCGATGCAGCCTACACCGAGCTTGCGGTACGAGCGTTGCACACAGCTTATGGTTTGGACGCCGCGTGAGCGGATATGTGGGAGGACGCTGAGCAGCGATGGTTGGTCCGGCGAGCGTCGGCGGGTCCCGTGTGCTTCTGCGCAAGCTGCGGGAGATCATGGAGGCAGGCGGCGAACCGCAACAGCGGCTCGACCGGCTCGTCAGCATGGTCGCCTCTACCATGGTCGCAGATGTCTGCTCGATCTATCTGACGCGCGGTGGCGTTCACGAGCTTTACGCAACACAAGGTCTTTCTGCTGGAGCGGTGCACAACACGCGGCTGAAACTCGGTGAGGGTCTCGTTGGATTGGTTGCGGAAGAAGCGCAGCCGCTCAATCTCGCCGACGCCCAACATCACGAGCGCTTTGCCTACAAGCCGGAGACCGGCGAAGAGCCGTTTAACTCATTCCTTGGCGTGCCAATCGTTCGGTCTGAGCGGACGTTTGGCGTGCTCGTCGTGCAGAACCAAGTCTCGCGCCTTTATGGTGAAGACGAAGTCGAAGCGCTGCAGACCATCGCCATGGTGCTGGCCGAAATGGTCGCGTCCGGCGCATTCGGAGACCTCACTGGATTGTCGGAGGTCGAGGCGATCCCGAGCCGGCCAGAATTGTTATCGGGGCGCTCATTCTCTGACGGCATCTGTATCGGCACGGCAGTGTTGCACGAACCGCATGCGCCGCTGGGCCGCGTCATCGCCGACGATCCGGTCAAAGAAGAAGAGCGGCTGGATAACGCGCTCGCTCAAGTGCGCAAATCACTCAACGATATGCTTGAGGGTGATCCGGGGCGCATCTCTGGTGTCTCGCGGGAGGTGCTCGAAACCTTCCTCATGCTTGCGAGTGATCCGAGTTGGGATGTGAAACTCCGTCAGGGTGTGCGCGCGGGCCTTTCGGCCGACGCCGCCGTCGAACGTGTGCGCGGCGAGCACCGGTCGAAATTCAACTCGACGCGTGATCAGTATTTGCGCGAGCGCATGCACGATTTGGAAGACCTGGATAACAGGCTGCTGCGGGCGCTCGCTGGCGTTGAGGCCGGGGCGGCTCAATCGCTGCCAGATGACGCCATTCTGGTTGCCCGCGATCTTGGGCCGGCTGAACTGCTAGACTACGGCGCGCGCCTAAAGGGTGTTGCGCTGGAGGGGGGCGCCAACACCGCCCACGCAGCGATTGTCGCACGGGCGCTTGGCATTCCGATGGTGGGCTCGCTCGGAGGCCTCCTGTCGCGCGTGGAAGCGGGGGACCGCATCGTCCTCGACGGCGAGCGCGGCGAAGCGCGCCTGCGGCCCGAGGAAGCGTTCGTCCACACCTACAGGCAACGTCTCAATCTGCGTTCGGTCCGTGCCGAGGAATTTGCCCGGCTGCGTAACATCCCGCCGGTGACGCAGGACGGTGAGCGCGTCACGTTATTGCTGAATGCCGGCCTCGCGCTCGATGTGCATCACCTGGATGAGGCAGGTGCGGAAGGCATCGGTCTTTTCCGCACCGAGTTTCAGTTCATGGTCTCCGAGACGCTGCCTCGGCTTGAGAGCCAGACCATGCTCTATCGCGACGTCCTCGACGCTGCGGGTGTACGCCCGGTCACCTTCCGGACACTCGACCTCGGCGGCGACAAGGTGCTGCCCTACGTCTCAGCGGAGCGCGAGGAGAACCCGGCGCTCGGCTGGCGCGCTGTTCGGATCGGCCTCGATCGGCCGGCTTTGCTCCGGTACCAGCTTCGTGCGCTGATTAGCGCCGCCGCCAGCCGCCGATTGCGTGTGATGTTTCCACTGGTGACGACCGTCACCGAGTTTGACGCGGCGCGCGCGCTCGTGGACCGCGAGTTGGATTGGTGCCGCAAGAATGGCCGTGCGCCGCCGTCCTTGGTCGAGGTCGGCGTTATGGTTGAGGCGCCAGCCTTGGCCTTCTCCATTCCCGACCTTAAAGGCCGCGCCGACTTCATCTCGATCGGCACCAACGATCTGATGCAGTATTTCTTTGCCGCCGACCGCGGTAATCCTCGTGTCTCTGACCGCTACGACATTTTGAGCGCGCCGGCGCTTAGGTTGCTCAAGCGCATACGTGACGACGCTGATGTGGCAGGGTTGCAGGTCTCGATTTGTGGCGAGGCGGCAGGACGGCCACTGGAGGCGATGGCGTTTACAGCGCTCGGATTCCGGAGACTGTCGATGCCCGCCTCAGGCATTGGCCCCGTAAAGCGTCTCATTCTCTCGATCGACGTGGGGGTGGTGGAGAAGGCGCTATCGCGGCTGATGAGCCGGAATCGTCCATCGATCCGCGATGAACTCACAGAATTTGCCATTGCCCAGGGATATGCGCTGTAACCCGTGTGTGGATCGCGTTGAGCTATGCTTGATTCGTGATTAGTCTTTTTTACTGGCTCAAAATTTGCCTTTGTAAACGAATGGTCTCGTAGGAGGGACCTCGCACTCAATGCTGCAACCGGTACCCACCGACCCACAACCGACCGGCGATCAGGTCGATGCGCGTGCGCAACGGAAGGCGTCGGCGGCGGCTGCGCCTGTGCTGGACGACGCGTGGCGCGCCGGCCGCAAGCTTTCGGAAGCGCGCCGTCAACGCGGTTGGACACTGGACGAGGTCGCGGACCGCATCCGGGTTCGGAAGGAATTCCTCGAAGCGCACGAAGAGATGAACATTAAGCTGCTGCCGGGCAAAGCCTACGCGCTGGCGTTTTTGCGCTCCTATGCCCGTGATCTGGGCATCGAAGAGAAGGCCATCGTCGACCAGTTCCAGGACGAATGCGCCCTGACGCGGGATGACGATAAAGCTAAGCCCGCGATCCGTACGCCGACGTCCAAGCCGCGGCAGCGGCCGCCATGGGCCGCCGCCGCTGCCTTGGTGATCATTGCAGCTGGCTTTGTTGGCTGGCGCGCCCTGGATTCGCAACTGCGCAGCGAGAGTGAGCAACAGCTCGCCGTTTCGTCCGATCAGCGAAGCGTTGGAACCACGCCGGTTTCGAGCTCAGCCGCTTCGCGCCGGGTGGTCGAGATCCGGGCGCTCTCGGATGCTTGGCTGGAAACCCGGGGGCCGGACGGCACGGTGTTCCTGTCGCGCACGCTACGGGCTGGAGACGTTTACCGTCCCGACGCAAGCCCTGGCTGGACGCTGCACGCCCGCGATGGCTCCAGCTTTGAGCTTTATGTGAACGGCGTTCCGGCGGGCCTTCTGGGCGCTGCGGGTATGCCCGTGCTGGGCCGCCAGATCGACGAAATCCAGCCGATGACTCAGGCTCAGAACGTGTCGCCTCGCAGCTAAGCCGCAGTTTCTAGGGCTGTTGGCAGGCGCTGCGACGCGCTATCTCGTCCCTGAAAGGACTTCGTCCCATGGACGGCGCAGCAGCCGATCTTCACCACCTTCGGCCCTGGCGCCGGATCGAGCGCCGCCGCTCGCGGAAGATCCGTGTTGGTGCAGTCGAGATTGGTGGCGACGCTCCAATCGCGGTCCAGTCCATGACCAACACGGTCACCGCGGACGCCGCGGCGACGATCAATCAGATCCGTCAATTGGAAGACGCCGGCGCGGATATCGTTCGCGTCTCTTGTCCTGATGAAGCCTCCACCGCCGCGTTCGCCCAGATCGCGCGCGAATCAAAGGTGCCGTTGGTTGCGGATATTCACTTCCACTATCGGCGCGCCATCGAAGCCGCCGTGGCCGGCGCGGCGTGCTTGCGGATCAACCCAGGCAATATCGGCAACGCGCAGCGTGTGAAGGAAGTCGTTCAAGCGGCGAAGGATCATGGCTGCTCGATCCGCATTGGCGTCAACGCCGGTTCGCTCGAACAGCATCTGCTTGAGAAGTACGGGGAGCCGTGCCCGGAAGCGATGGTGGAGAGCGCGCTTCATCACGCCGCTTTGCTCGAGGAGCATGACTTCCGCGAATACAAAATCAGCGTTAAAGCATCGGACGTATTCCTCACGGTCGCCGCGTACCAATCGCTTGCAGAGGCGACGGATGCGCCGCTCCACCTCGGCGTGACGGAAGCTGGCGCACTGCGCGCCGGCACTGTTAAATCAGCGATCGGGATTGGCTCGCTGTTGTGGGCTGGCATTGGTGACACGATCCGCGTTTCGCTCGCGGCCGATCCGGTTGAAGAGATCAAGGTCGGCAACGATCTGTTGAAATCGCTTGGCCTTCGTCAACGCGGCGTCACCATTATCGCGTGCCCATCCTGCGCGCGGCAGGGTTTCAATGTCATCGCCACAGTCGATGAACTCGAGGCGCGTCTCGCGCACATACCCGAACCGATTACGCTTTCGATCATCGGCTGCGTTGTGAATGGCCCCGGCGAAGCGCTGATGACCGACCTTGGTTTCACGGGCGGTGGCAAGGGCGCCGGCATGATGTATGTCGCGGGAAAGGCCGATCATAAGGTCGACAATGGCGCGATGATCGACCATATCGTCGGTTTGGTCGAGGAACGCGCCCGCACGCTGCGCGAAGCGAAGGTTTAAGCGAATGCTGCAGCGCCACCTGCAGGAAACGTATGAATACCTCTTCGATACCGCACATCGCGCATTGAAAGAGGGTGGTTCGTTCGCGCCGTTTGGGGCCGGTATCCGCAAAACGGGTGAACAAATTCACACCAACGTGGACCTGCCGATCGATCGCTCGGCGCCGCAGGATCACATATCCGGCCTCATCGCGGGTTTTCGTCTGGATGAGAAAGAGAACGGTCTGATGGCCGCGGGTCTCGTGTTTGATGGCCGCTCTGGATCAGATAACGCCGCTGCCTTGTGCTTCCACCTCGAGGTGGCGAATGGCCAAGCGGTTGAAGTGATCGTGCCATATGCGCGCCGCAGCGCCGAAGAGATCGCGTTCGACAACCCCCAAGTCTCGGAAGTTCAGCCCGAGATCTTCTCCGACCTCAATTAGCCAATGTCCGCGTATGACAGATTGGAACGACGCCTTTCGCAGGCAGTCGACCGGTTCGAGCGTGTGGAAGCACGCCTCGCAGCCGCCAGCGATGGCGTGGAAATCGTCAAGCTTGGGCAAGAACATGCGGAGCTGAAGCCGCTCATCGAAGCGGTCGCCGCCGTGCGCGCTGCGCGCGCCGAAATGCGCAATCTCGAATCGATGGCCAAGGATGGCGATCGTGAGATGGCCGATCTTGCCTACGAAGAATTGCAAGGGTTGCACGAGCGGCTGCCGGCGCTTGAGCAAGTGGCGCTGCTTTTGCTCGCGCCGAAGGATAAGGACGAAAGCGCCTCCGCCATCCTCGAAATCCGCGCCGGGACGGGCGGCGACGAAGCAGCTCTTTTCGCGGGTGATTTGCTGCGCATGTACCAGCGATACGCCAGCATCCGCCATTGGAAATTCGAGTTAGAACAACTCTCCGATACAGGCCTCGGCGGCGTTAAAGAAGCCGTCGCCAGCGTAACAGGAAACGGTGTATTCGGACGCCTGAAGTTCGAAAGTGGCGTACATCGCGTGCAGCGCGTGCCAGAGACTGAAGCCGGCGGCCGTGTTCACACCTCAGCCGCGACGGTCGCCGTGCTGCCGCAGCCCGAAGGTGAAGTCGATATCGTCGTCCATGACAAAGACATCCGCATCGACACAATGCGCGCGTCAGGCGCGGGCGGTCAGCATGTCAACAAAACAGATTCCGCAGTGCGCATAACGCACATGCCCTCGGGCATCGTGGTTGTCGCGCAGGAGAAGTCGCAACACCAAAACCGCGCTAATGCTATGAAAGTTTTGAAAGCGAAGCTTTACGACGCCGAACGCGAGCGCCGAGCCAGCGAACGCGCCGCGGCGCGCAAGGGTCAAATTGGCTCTGGCGATCGAAGCGAACGCATCCGCACGTACAATTTTCCCCAGGGGCGCGTGACCGATCACCGGATCAACCTCACCGTCTATAACTTGCCGGAGGTGCTGCACGGGACGGGTCTTGATCCTGTACTCGACGCACTCGCCGCCGAAGAGCAGGCGCTCAATCTTGCCGCGTTGGAGCAGGACGAATGAGCGAGACGCTGGTTTCGCTCTGGACTGACGTACGCAAACGCTTGGAGGCCGCTGGTGTCGACTCGCCGGTGTTGGACGCGCGCCTATTGCTCGAAGCGGGCGCCGGTGTGTCGCGGCTTGAGATCGTCACCGATCCGCGCCGCGCCGTGAGCGATCAGCAAGTCGCAGCTGTGGACGCGCTCACCAAACGCCGCGAGGCGCGCGAGCCGATGAGTCACATAATCGGCCGTAGACATTTTTGGACGCTTGACCTCGCGGTCAATGGGAACGTGTTGACGCCGCGTCCTGAAACTGAGTTTGTTGTCGAAGCAGGTTTGCGTGAAATGCTGCCAGCCGAGGCGCCGCATCGCATTCTCGATCTTGGCTCTGGGTCGGGCGCGATCATTCTGGCGCTACTGAAGGATCGGCCGAACGCGACTGGTGTCGCCATCGATCTCAGCGACGACGCGCTTGCGGTTTTGCGCGCGAACGCTGAACACGTCGGTGTTGCCAATCGCGTGCAAATTCAGCAAGGCGATTGGGCAAACGGCCTTGATGAGCGGTTTGATCTCGTTGTTTCCAATCCGCCTTACATCCCGTCAGCGGACATTGCTGGCCTTCCACCCGAAGTCTCGCAGTTCGAGCCGCACCTGGCGCTCGATGGCGGCCCCGACGGCCTCGTCGCGTACCGCATTATAACGGCGGCTTTGCCAAGGCTCCTGAAGCCTGGGGCGGCGTTCGCGCTGGAGGTGGGTCTAGGGCAGACTGAGGCTGTCAGGGCGCTGGCGGAAGCGGCCGGGCTCAGGGCAGGTGAACCCTTGCCGGACCTCTCCGGCATTCCCCGCGTTGTTGTGGGATATGCGGCTTGATCCTCGTTCTGGAAAAACCCCTTGGATCGGTCCACGCAACATACTAAGTTCGGAGTCGGAATCGATGGTGGAGGGGCTCTGTCCGTCGAACCGATAGGCTAGCAGGCGTTAAAGCGCCGCTGGCAGCTCCCTCAGTAAGAGGTTTATCGCGGCGCACGGCGCCGCTTGGCACGGCCCGAAGCATAGAGAACGGGCTTTTTAAATGAGGCGCAATTCGCGAGCGGCCCTTGGCCTGCCCAGCGTCGCCCGAAATGGAACCACAAGCACAATGGTGAGCATCCAATGAAGCGTCAGCGGGGCCGTGGTCGTAAGCCGGGCGGCGGCGGTGGTGGCAACTACCACTCCAATCAAGGCAGCGGCGGTGGCGGCGGTCATTTCCATCCCAACCGGTCGCTGGACAGCAATGGGCCTGAGACCAAGGTCCGCGGGACTGCATCACACATCAACGAGCGCTATCTTCAACTCGCGCGCGACGCCGCAAGTTCGGGTGATCGCGTGTTGAGTGAAAACTATTTGCAACACGCCGATCACTATTTCCGTCTCTGGCGCTCGATGCAGC
>JANNFK010000071.1:0-1590 GCA_031379735.1 Caulobacteraceae bacterium
CCGGCCATGTGCCCGAGGCAGGCCAATGCTTGCGCATCGGCGTCGCCCCCGCGCGCGCGCGTTTTGATCTGCTCCGCGAACGTCTCGTCAATCTGCGCCGCCACCTCGCGCCAGGGCGTCCGCTCCAGCGCCGCCGACGTCACGACCGGCGCCGGCGTTGAGGTCGCCGCCGCTTGCGCCTGTGTCGTCGCAAACGAAAGCTCGCCCGAGCGCACCAAGTTGATCACGCGCCCGGCGCCAAGTCCGA
This sequence comes from Caulobacteraceae bacterium, assembly GCA_031379735.1. GTDB lineage: Bacteria > Pseudomonadota > Alphaproteobacteria > Caulobacterales > Aquidulcibacteraceae > Vitreimonas. Next base: position 248 of record JANNFK010000071.1, read on the forward strand.
CCACGAATAGCGCCGCCACTGCCGCCGCGAATACACCCAACGTCTTCCAATGCTTCTCGCCCGGGCTTTCGCGCCGTTTCAGCAATGCCGCGCGCACAACGGCCAAAACGCTCGGCAACGCCGCTACGTTCGCCTTGGTCGTCGAGAGCTTGTCGATCTCAACGATCAGCGCCTCGAAGCGCGTCTTGAACGCTGTCCGGTCCCGCAGCGCCAAATCCACTCGCGGCGCGCCGCGAAACGGCGCCGGCGTCGCATCCGTCACCAGTTCAACGCTGACCAATTTCTTCCGCTCATGCGCCAGCGCCGCCAGCATTGCCAGTTCCGCGGTCGGCGCCCCGTGCGACCAGAGGCCGATCACGCACTTTGCGTCATCCACCAGCTTCTCGATGTCGGCTTCCGCGGGCGCGCCCGCCGCGGCTTCGAACCCCAACGTCTTCAATGCCTGTGCAAGGCCGCCGGCCTGCGCGTCGGCGTCAGGCGCCGCAGCAATGAAAACTTCCGCCATGCGTCTCCCACCTCGGTCAGTGTTGAACCGAAGCGGACGCGTAAGCGTCAAGCGAAGACGTGGAACATTGCTGCGACTTAAGTTGAGGCCGCTCCGCCTGGCGGTGGCGGAAGCAGCGCGGCGACCTGAAGAAAGTCTCGACGACGTGTCGGGAGAGGGGGTAGGCCGTTCGTCCTCCAGATATGAGGCTCTATCCGATGCTCTACACCGTGCTCTGCTATAACGATGAAGCAGCCGTCTTTTCCTGGACCAAAGAGGAAGACGATGCCGTTATGGGTCGCCTGAACGTCGTCCACCAAAAGTGGGAAGCCAAAGGCAAGCTGAAGCCCTCGATCCGCCTCCTTCCGACTTCCGCTGCGACCACGCTCCGCAAGAAGGACAACGAAGTCCTCGACGGCCCCTACGCTGAAACCAAGGAGCAGCTTCTAGGCTTCTACGTCATCGAGGTCGACAATCTCGAAGAAGGCCTCCAGTTCGCCCGCGAGTTGACCGCCGCTAACCCCGGCGGCGCCTACGAGCTGCGTCCGATCATGATCTATAACCCGGGCGCCCCTGTAGAGGCGCGCTAGTGACTGACCTGGCCTGGATCGACGCGGCGCTCGTCTCCGCGCGGCCCCAGGCCGTGGCAGCTTTGCTGCGTTACTTCCGCGATCTCGATCTGGCCGAAGAAGCATATCAGGACGCCTGTCTCCGGGCGCTGAAGAACTGGCCCAAAAACGGCCCGCCACGCGATCCCGCCGCCTGGCTCATTATGGTCGGCCGCAACGCCGCCATCGACGTCACCCGCCGCCGCGCCAAACAAACTGCGCTGCCGGATGAAGATCAGATCTCCGATCTG
>JANNFK010000094.1:0-2282 GCA_031379735.1 Caulobacteraceae bacterium
GGCTTTGCGCATGAATTTCGTCGAAGTGAATTTGCAAGGGAGCGATCTCATTAGAAGCCGGCGCGAACGCGCTGCAAGGCTCCTGGGCGAGATTTTCTGCGTATGCAGCGATCCCTTCGTGTCGAAGATGCGCAATGCGGTTCAGCGGGCATATGTGGACGGCCCCCTCCCTGCAAGACGTTGAGCAGATTTTTGATCGGATCGCTTGCGATCATATGTCCGGCCTATTTTTTGCGCCCGCACATGAACGCTGGCCAAGATGGTTTCCGCGACGCCAAGTTCCAAACAAGCAAGCGACCTCAAGGGGCCATTGCCCGCTCCGGAGTGTCTCGCGTCTTGGATCGATCGATCACACCATCTGCTTCTTTTCTGCAAGTTCCGGCATCAGCTCAGCACGGTTGCGTTTGATGCACGCGCCGTGGCCTGGCTGATCTCTAAGCCGCTCGCGCCGAGATCGGCGGCGCGGCCTTGGCTCTGTATGTCTCGCCGGTCACCATCATCTTCCAGGCGATGCGAGCGCTCTTGTTGGCCAGCGCCACAGCGGCGAGCTTCGGCGGCTTGCGCTTAAGCAGGTCGGCGAGCCAGGGCGAGACCGCGCCTTGGCCATTTCGTGCGTGCCGGATCACGGCGGTGGCGCCGACCACCAACACGCTGCGCAAGGCCTCATCGCCGGCGCGCGTGATGACGCCGAGCCTGAGCTTGCCAGCGGTGGAATGATCCCTTGGCGTCAAGCCGATCCAGGCCGCGAAGTCGCGCCCCGATCGGAAGGCTTCAGGCGCCGGCGTTTTCATACTCAACATCACAGCGCCGATCGGGCCAACGCCGGGGATCTTGGTGAGACGCTTGCTGCGCGCGTCGGCTTTATGCCACGCCATCAACTTGGCCTCGACTTCGTCGATTTGCGTCTGCAGCTGCGCGTATGCCTCAGCGTGGGCCGCAAACAGCTCGCGCGCCAAGGCCGGCAGAGTTTCATCGGCTTGGATGCGATTGAGTAACGGCGCGAGGTGCGCGATCCCCGTCGCGGCGCTCAACCCAAACTCGGCGCCATAGCCGCGGATCGCGTTGGCGAGCTGCGTGCGGTTGCGGATCAACCGGTCGCGGACCCCAACCAGCATCAGGGCCGCTTGCTGCGCGGCGGTCTTCACCGGCACGAAGCGCATTGTCGGCCGGCTCATCGCCTCGCACAGCGCTTCGGCATCGGCTGCATCGTTCTTGCCGCGCTTGACGTAAGGCTTGACGTATTGCGGCGGGATCAGCTTCATCTCGTGACCGAACGCGGTCAGCAACCGCGCCCAATGGTGCGACCCGCCGCAGGCCTCGATCCCGATTAGTGTTGGCGGCAGCTGCTCAAAGAATGCGATCATCTCCTTACGACGCAGCTTCTTGCGCAGAACCACTTCCTCGGCCGCATTCACGCCATGCAGCTGAAAGACGTGCTTTGACGTATCCATTCCAATTCGGATAATCTGTTCCACGGACGGTCTCCTGTGTCTGAGATCTGCAACGACCTCAGTCTGGCACATCGATGCCGTACGGAGGCCGTCCACACCAACAAGCAAAATTTCGCCTCTGGGCCAGATCGGAGTTTTTCAACATTGGGTAATGGGCGGCTGCCCTCCAGGAGACCGATATGATCGGCTCCGATATGCAAAGAGGAGAGCAGCCATGGAATATTATGCTGGTTTAGACGTCTCGATGGAAGACACGCACGTCTGCGTGGTCGATCGCGACGGCGCGATCGTATTGGAGGCGAAGACCGCGTCATTGCCTCAGGAGATCAGGGCGACGCTGGTGAGGGCTCCGCCATGCAAACTCGTGGTGTTTGAGACGGGTCGCATGGCGCCGATGTTATATCATGGTTTGGATGCACTCGGCGTTCCGGTGGCGTGCATCGAGAGCCGACAAGCCCACCAGGCGCTGAAATCCATGGCGACGCACAAGACCGACAAAAACGATGCGCGCGGACTGGCGCATCTGGCGCGAACGGGTTTCTTCAAGTCTGTCCACGTGAAGTCGCTCGCGGCCCACGCCATTCGCGCATTGATTGGCGCGCGAAAGAAGCTGGTCGGACAACGGGTGACGCTCGAAAATCAAGTGCGCGGTTTGGCGATCGCCTTTGGCGTCCGCCTTCCGCGCGGCCTAAGCCCCGCCTTCGTTGACGAGGTTATGCGGATGAGTGATGGCGTCGTTGGCCTATCTACTGCGATGCGCGGATTGCTCGCGGCGCGTGAAGCTGTCCTAGCAGCGATCGCTGCCATTGATGGCGACATGAAGCGCCTTGC
>JANNFK010000001.1:0-4757 GCA_031379735.1 Caulobacteraceae bacterium
CCGAGTGCTATGCCTTGGCCGGCGAGTGCTGCGCGTAGCAAAAGTGGGCCATCATCGAATTTTGGGCCGGTATTGGGTTCGGGCCAATCCAAATGCGCGGCGCGGAACCAACGCGTCCAGGGCGTCCACGGATTGCGCAGCAAGGTGGCGCGCTGCAGATCGGCGGGCGTCTTGATTTTGAGTTTGTCGAGATAGTCGGGCGTGCAGACCGGCGTCAAAGCTTCGTCAAACAGCTTTACCGAATGGAGCCCGTGCCAGCCCCCGGCGCCAAGGCGAACGCCAAGATCAATGCCTTCCTTGCGATAATCGTTCAGCGCTTCGGTGACGCGGAGTTCGATATCGATGTCGGGATTGTCGGCGCGAAATTGACCGAGGCGGGCAAAGAGCCAAGTCGAGGCAAGGCTGGGCACGGCCGTGACGACGACATGGCGCTGGGCTTTGCCGCTCGTGCGCTTCGGCGCCGGGAAGGCTTCCTCGAGAATGGAAAGACCCTGGCGCACTTGGGCTTCGAGCTGCTGGCCATCCGGCGTCAGCTGCATGGTGTTGCCGGCGCGGCGAAAGAGCGTAACGCCTTGGCGTTGCTCCAGCTCGCGGATGCGGTGGCTGACCGCCCCGTGGGTGAGGCCGAGCTCCTCGGCAGCCTTAGAATAGGACTTCAGACGCGCCGCCGCCTCAAAGGCGCGCAGCGTCTGAAGGGAAGGCAGAGACATCCGTTTTAACCCCTCGCTGGATGTGAAATCCGCTCACAACCAAGTCGTGGACTCGTCGTTCGGATTCAAGGGGTGGGGCCACCATCTCCGTTCTGTCGCCGAGAGAATTTTATCGTTTCCCGGCCCTAAATTGGAGGAACGACAATGCTGAAGCCTGCTGGTCTTTATATCGATGCGCTCGAACACGGGACGCCATTGGCGGTGAAGGCAGCGTCCATCGCCGTGGCGACTCTGTTGGTGCTGCTGGTGGCTGTGCCGGTGCTCGCAGTTGGCGCGGCGGTGGCCTCCTGATCCCATTGCACGCTTAGCGGGGCCGCTTTCCCTCTGCCCTGGACCGCCCAAGCGGCCCCGCCATTTTCTCAAGGTGTTTTGAGCAAGCTTCGTAGCGCTTCGTCGGGCGTTGCGCCTTCAGTGTGGATGCGGCCCCAGAGGCCGAGGAAGAGAAACGGATAGAGCGGGGTTGAGCTATATTGATCAGTGAAGAGCGCGCGCACCATTGCGGGATCTAAAGCGGCGCGGACGGCTTCGACCTTCGGCAGCGTTTCCGCGAGTTCGGCGGCGCGCGGGCCAATCCACATTTCAACCGGAACGGTGAAACCCTTCTTCTTTGCCCACGGCTCGGCGGCGGGGCAGTTTTTTTCGAGCCACGCACGCAAGATGTATTTGCCGAACTTGCCGCGGGTTTTGAGATTGTCGGGCAAGTGAAACGCGAACGCTGCAACTTCTGAATCGAGAAAGGGCGTCCGGCCCTCGAGCCCGTGCGCCATCAGCATGCGATCGAGCTTTAGGAGTAAATCGTTCGGCAGCCAGGTTTTGATGTCGCCGTACTGCGCTTGCTGGAGCGTGGTGAGGCCCTGCGGCGGCGAGGCGTTCTTACGCCAGACCTTGAGCGCATCTGCGCCCATGCCTTCTTCCATTTGCGGTTCGGCGGCGCGCCCGCCCAGCCATGTTGGCCGTTGCGCACGGCGATAGCGCGAGTAGCCGCCAAAGAGTTCGTCGCCGCCTTCGCCGGTGAGCACGACGGTCAGCCGTTTCTTGGCCTCCTGTGCGAGCTTATAAGTGGGCAAGCACGCATAGTCGGCGACTGGATCGTCCATCGCCCAAGCGACGTCTGGGACGATGGCCCAAAAGTCTTCTTCGCCGAAGGTGACGTTGTTCCAGTCGAGATTGAGCGCGCGCGCCACGCGTTCGGCTTGCGCGCGTTCATCGCGCGCGCCGGGCGCATCAAAGCCGCACGTATAGGCGACGACCGGGCGCTCATTCAGCCGCGCCATAAAAGTTGCGACAATTGCGCTATCAATGCCGCCAGAGAGGAAGAGGCCGTATGGGACATCGGAGCGTTGGTGAACTTTGATCGCGTCTTCGAGGACGCGATCAAGTTCGGCGATTGCCGCGGCGTCGTCGCTCACACGCGCGCGTTGCGGCGGGATTGCGGGGCGGATGCGGTGGCTTTTGGGCGCGCCGTTGACGATTTCGATACTTTCACCCGGTTCCAGCCGGATAACGCCCGGCCAGGCCGTTTCGTTTTCGAGCGCGTAGTGGAGGGCCGCGACTTGGTTTGAGATGGCAGGCACAACCCGCGCCTTGCCAAACGAGCGAGGCTCGGACGAGAACGCGACGGCGCCGTTGCATGCCTGAATGTAAAGCGGTTTGATGCCAAAGGGATCGCGCACCAGCCAGGTGCGGCCGTCGGCGCCGATGAGGCAAAAGGCGTACATGCCGCGCAAACGGTCGAACGCGGCTTCGCCCTCTTGCGCATAGATGTGTAAAAGTGGCTCGAAGTCTGAGCCGGTGGCGAGTTTGCTCTTCAGTTGAAATTCGTCAGTGAGTTCGACGTAGTTATAAATTTCACCATTGCCGATGATGGTCGAGCCTGTGGCGTGCAGCGGCTGCCAACCACCTTCGAGATCGATGATCGAAAGCCGCGCATGGGCGAGCGAGTAGCGCGCGCTTTCCTCAACGCGGATGCCGTTGGGGCCGCGATGCGCGATGGCGTCGATGAGCGCGCGCGCGCCTTCGGCTTCGCCAATGATCCCGGCAATGCCGCACATCAGAGGCCTCCCATCGCATCGAAGAGCGCGCGCCATTGTGCGACGACCGCATTTTCGGAGAATTCGGTTTCGACGCGCTTCGCGCCATTGGCGACGAAACGCGCGCAGAGCGCCTTGTCGGCGAGGAGCACGCGAGCCTTGGCGCCAAGCGCTTCGGCATTGTCGATCTCGATTAAAAAGCCATCCTCGCCGTCGCGGATGAGCGCGCCAGGCCCCGCGGATTTGGCGGCGATCACCGGTACGCCATGCGCCCAGGATTGGATGATGACATTTCCGAGCGGCTCAAAGCGCGACGGGAAGACCACAAGATCGGCGCTGCGATAAAGCGATGGCGCATCGTCACGCCAGCCCAGAAAGCGCACGCGGTCGGCGACGCCGAAATCTTGCGCCTGCGATTTCAAATTGGCCTCGTCCGGCCCATCGCCTGCGATCCAGAGATACGCCTCCGGCAAAAGTTGGAGCGCACGTAGCGAAATGTCGTGCGCCTTGCTTTCGTGCAGCCGGCCCATCCCGAGGAGCAAAGGTGCGCCAGTGGGCGTGTTGAAAGTGGCGCGATCTATTTTTTTTCCGTGACCCCGGCCGGCGAAGTTCGGGATATAGTGCGCGCGTTCCTTCGGCCAGCCCTCGCGAACGACCCAATCGACGATGTCTTGGGTGTTGGCGACGAGCGCGTCGTAGTCGCGATAGTTCTTGAGTTTGTAATAGCCGCCCAGGCGGCCGATGCGCTTCCAAGGTCCCGCGGGCGTGAGGCTCGCTGCGCGGTTCATCCAGGCGATGACGATGCGCGCATTGTGCTCTTCGGCGAGCGCGCCGATTGCGCTGGGCGTCGTGAAGTCGAACGGCTTGGAGAACGCCAGCACGCGCGTCGGGACGGCGAAGCTTTTCAACTCGTTCTGGCGGCCCCGATGCGCACGAATAGCGGCGGCTTGCCGGATACCGGCGCGCCAGAACGCGCCGGTTAGGCTGATGAAATAGGTCTCCGCGCCGCCATTGGCGGATGAGCCCATGGTTTGAAGAAGGCTCATGCGAGGGAGTTGCGACTGGTCATGGCGGCGGCTGAGACATAGAGGTCGCCGGCGCCTGCCTCAACCGCTTGCGCGCAGATGACTTTTCCACCCGTGCATGCGAGAGGGGCCCGCATGAGCATTATCGACCCGAAGGCCGCCATCGCGGCCGGTCAGGACACAATACGCGCTGAAGCGCGGGCCTTGGATGCGCTTGCCGAGGCGCTCGCGGGTGCGCTGCACGAGCCATTTGTCCACGCGGCTCAGCTCTTAGCGGACGCCAAGGGGCGGGTCATCGTCTCCGGCATGGGTAAATCGGGTCACATCGCGCGCAAGATTGCCGCGACCTTGGCGTCAACCGGCACCCCAGCGCAATTCGTCCATCCGGCTGAGGCCAGTCATGGCGACCTCGGTATGATCGTAGAGGCTGATTGCGTCTTGGCGATCTCGCGCTCGGGCGAAACCGCCGAGCTTTCCGATCTACTATACCACTGCCGCCGCATCCACGTGCCGATCATTGGCATGACATTTAATCCGGGCTCGTCGTTGGCGAATGCGTCGACCGCTGCGTTGGTGCTGCCCGAGTGCGGCGAGGCCAGCGAAGAAGCGCCCGCGCCGACGATCTCAACCACGATGTGCTTGGCGATGGGCGATGCGCTTGCTGTCGCTTTGATCAATGCGCGCGGCTTCACCGCCGATCATTTCGGCGCGATCCATCCAGGTGGAAAACTTGGCGCGGCGCTAAAGAAGGTGAGCGACGTCATGCGCGCCGGCCAGAGCGACCCGCTGATCGCACCGGAGGTTTCAGTGCCTGATGCGATGAAGGCGATGAGCGTCGGCGGGATCGGCGCAGTTGGCGTGGTCGAAGGTGGCAAGCTTATTGGCATCGTCACCGACGGCGACCTGCGCCGGAAACTCTCGCCGGAAATGTTCGCTAAGACTGCACGCGATATCATGACCGCCAACCCGAAAACGATCGCGCCGGACGCGCC
>JANNFK010000029.1:0-109822 GCA_031379735.1 Caulobacteraceae bacterium
GAGGACCGTTGGGTTAGGGTTCTTGTCGGTCGGGCTGTGGTTCGCGTGTCATTGGACGTCGCACGCGAATACGTGCAGTGGCTTTCGCGAGAGACGCGGCAGAATTACCGTTTGTTGACGGAAGCAGAGTGGGAGTACGCCGCGCGTGCAGGCACAACAACGGCTTACTCGACCGGCTCACTTCCCCCGGTGCCGCGCGGCGAGCAACCCGTCGCTAGCTCCGCTGCAAACGCCTTCGGCCTGTACGACATGCAAGGCAATGTCTGGGAGTGGGTTCAAGATTGCTTCACGCTATCCTATACCGGCCTCCCAACTGATGGCTCTGCCTATGAAGGTTCTTGCTCGACCCGTGTGTATCGAGGCGGCTCTTGGTACTTTCCTCCTGAAAGCCTCCGATCCGCCAGTCGCAGCAGCAACGTTCCAACACATCGGTATGGCGATCTGGGTTTTCGCGTTGCCAGAACGCTCCCCGCTTCTCCCACCTCAGCATCCACCTTCTATATAGAATATTGTCAGCAACGCCTGCGAGCCATCAACCTGCGCGCCTCGCGCCGGACGGCGAATGGCCAAGCTGGCATGAGCCTTGATGCCTCCCCAAATTGGTGTCACTGCACTGCGCGCGAAATTGAGGGGCGGTTCGATGTCGCTACGGTTCGCGGGGTTGGAGAGTGGTTCCGCGCCGTAGCAGCGGGAGGCGCGGAACGGAGTGCTGAGGAGCAGTACTTCGCCGAATTACCCGTCGCAGAACGACGCCGCTTGGAACAAGCCTACGACGGTGCAAGCAGGCAGTGTTCAACTCAGCAATGATTTCAGGACAGCAAGTCGGTACACGCTCGCGCTCCCAATCTTGAGCTTACGGGCAATCTCAGCAGGCCCAAGCCATCTGGGATCTCAAGTGCAGTGCATTGCAACTCCGAAAAACGCGCCGGTGCAAAAGAGCCTTTCGCCCCCTGGGAGGTAACCTCAAGTCGCCGCGTTCCGCAAAGGGCCCTTATGCGTCGCTCACTGGCAAATCGGGCGGCTGTCACGTCGCTTTGGAGGAAATCGCGCCGGGCTGTGATGGGGACGATCCACATGACGCGGGACTATCCCCGCGCCTGGGCAATCGAAGTTAGAGCGCACCCGACAAGCCGGGCTTGGCGGGGCGAACAAAGCATGCAAGCTCCCGGTTCGGGAGGACACCGAATGCGCGCCGCTCTCTTATCGTTTCTATTGCTAGCCGGTTGCGCCACCACTCCCGGCCCGGTCGGCTCGCCCGCCTTCCCCGCGCTAGTGGCGCAAGCGGCTCCCGGCGCTATCGTCTACGGCCCCGGCATGTGGACCCCGAACAGCCGCCAGATCGCCGAGTTCGCCAATACGGGCGGCGTGCTCTCTGCGTTGCCATGGAAAGACGGCGTGATCGTCATCACCGCCGAGGGCTTAGCGTTTCTCGAATGGGACACAAACGCAGACGCGTACGTGATAATCAAAAGATTTCAGCGCGACGCGATCACCCCCAGCCTCGTGACGCAGGGCCGCTCATGCGCGCTTGTGGTACAAGAAACGCGCGATGCCACCTTTCACGTTTTCGATTTCGTGCGCGGCGTGATGAACGATTGCGCCAGAGCACGCGCAGCGCTCGCCGCTCTAGGCTGATCACACGCGGTACGCCCGGCGGCGGTTCAGGCCGGTTGCCATTGAGCGAGACGAGGCTCTGCCGCTGCCGCCGCACTCCCCGTCAACTACTTGTGGGCCGGACGCGGCGCGCGCGGAAGCCGGGGCCGGTCCAGCATCACTAAGTCGGAGCCAACGAAGTCAGATTTTTTCGCGTAACGGGGTGACCGGTACGGGTACAGATAGTTCCGCCACCTGTAGCGTAAGGGCGAGCCACCTTAGCTTTCATGTCTATAGGGGCCCTGCGACATGTCCTGCTCCTGCTCCTCTTCGGTAGGGCGGGTGATGCGGAGAGGCGGGACGTTCGCCAATCCCAGCTCTGCGCGAGCAGCCATGGTGGCCGCATGGATAGCTTGTCGATCAGGGTGGGGGAGCTGAGCGGCGGGATCGATCTCTCGAACACTCAGGTTTGCGAATAAAAAGTTACGCACGTCGGTGGGCAAGGTGTTGGGGTTCTGTATCCCAACCCAAGTCTTCTTCTTCGCCACGACGCGATGCCGAACTAACTCAGCGAGCTTGTAGAGTTCGGAGAACGTGCTGCGCCAGCCTATTCCGGCATCCACCTGAAAGTCGGGTATAAACAAGTGATCGCAATCATCGACGACGGCGCGGCCAAAGTAGTTCGGGTCTCCGCAGTCGCCAAAATGTAGTTCGTGAGCATCCGCAAAGTGCCGCGGCCTCGCCGATACGGATCAGGGCGGCGCGCTGGGCATCTAGCGAGGCAAAAAACGCGTGGTAGTAGGCGCTTTGCGTCGCGGGCGAGGGAGGCTCATTGTTGGCCCTCCATGGCAGGTGTCCGCACCCGGCTTTCGACGTACTCGTCCAAGTGCTTTTGCAGGTAAGCAACGCGGTTGCCGCCGAGTTTCACAAATTTTGGGCCAACGCCGAGCCTGCGCCAGCGCTCAAGCGTAGGCACACTGAAGCCCAAGTATTGGGCGGCATCTTGGGGGGAAAGTTTTTCTGACATGACACCTCCGTACGGCGGTGTGACCATGTCCAATGGAGGAGGGCATGATCACACCCTCCTTGGTCGCGATTTGCACATCATCGAGTGCGCGTGCGCCATCGGTCAAGCTCGCGCGAACTTTTACTCACAGTGATTTTAAAGGGAAAAGTGCAGCTAGCTGCAACTCTTGTGTCAATTCGCGCGACGAGGCGCGGCTACAGACGCGACGAGGTTGGCGGCATCGCGCAATGCTCCGTCCATAAGATGTGCGTAGCGCATAGTAGTCTGCGCCTGCGTGTGACCGAGGACTGCGCCTACAAGAGCCAACGAACAGCCACGCGAAATCAGTATGGAGGCGTGTGCGTGGCGCAGATCGTGGAAGCGTACGTCTTCGAGCTTCGCTCGCCTGCGGATGGCGTTCCATGCACGCTTCAGTCTCGTCAAAGTCGTTTCGGAATTGCCCGGGATCACGAGGTCAATGGATGGATTTAGCGCGCGCAGCTCTCGCAACACAGCCACTGCGTCGGCAGACAAGGGGAGGCGGTGCGTACGCCGTTGTTTGGTCGTGAGGCGCGGCTTCATCCAGACACCCGCCTTCAAGTCAATGTCGGGCCATCGGGCTTGAAGGATTTCGCCGCGGCGCGCGCCGGTCAATAACGCGAACCAGACTATCAGTGCCGATGCCCGATCAGGGTTTTGATCAACCGCCTCGCGCAGACGAACTATTTCGACCTCTGTCAGATAGCGTTCGCGGGCTTCTTCTGGATTTCGCTTGATCCCGACAGCGGGGTTGCGGTCGATCCAACCCGCCTTCATCGCTATGCCAAGTGCGCGAGCGAGGGAAGCGCAGGCGCGATTGGCGGCGACAGGTGCTCTCTTGCTGATGGCGCGGTGGATTGCCTCAATCCTTTCGCCTGTTAAGTCAGCCAGCTTCGTATTGGAGCCGCCCGTGTTGAGAATATCCCGCCAGTAGCGTTCTTCGTCCTTGATGCTGCTCCGCGCACGCACAGGCTCGCCGTTTGCGCGATAAGCGGTGATGTGCGCTTCAAAGTAGTGATCGCGCAAATCGCCCAACGTAGGCGCGCGCTTAGCGGCTAACGTTTCTTTGCGGGCGTTCCGCCTCTGCTCAAGCGGGTCTTGTCCGGTGACCGCCTGAGCGCGGCGACGCACGGCTAGTTTGCGTGCAGCCAGAACCGAAAGCTCTGGATGGGCACCTATGCTCATCCTACGTTCGCGGCCATTGAATGTGTAGGCGACGCCGAACGCGACGCGGCCAGATGCTCAGCTTTTTGCGATCGGTGTCCGATCGCTTTTATGGTGGCCCCGCTTGTGCCCGCGCCGCTTCCTGCAACGGATTCGCCGGAGCGCCAAACTTTGAAGCAGCGCTACTCCCAGCGTGGATCTGTGATTGCAAAGAGCACGCGAGCGGGCGTCGGGCCGGCGGTAAGCACCGCATGGGGCGTAGTGGAGTCAAACTGCAGACTATCGCCGCGCTCCAGCGTCAGGGGCGCGTAATATTCGGTCTCAACAACAATCGTGCCTTCAACGACGTGGATAAATTCTTCTCCCGGATGGGTGACGAACGGACCGTGTTCGTCGAGGTTTTGCGCCGAGACGGTCGCGAAACCCGACACCAGCTTACGATACAAAAATTCTGTGCAGAGGTATTCGTAATTACCGTTGCTTTGCGTGACCTGATGACCATCGCCCTTGCGCGTAAGGCTGCGCCAGCCCGTTGCATTTGTGGGCACGTGCACGCGAGGCGCGTTGGGCGTCACCATACGATTGACTATCTGACCAAAGTCGGTGTCGAGTGCGCGCGCCAGCGCATGAGCGCGGTCAAACGACAATGTAATCTGACCGGTCTCGACACGAGATAGCGCAGACTGAGATATCTTCGAGCGTTCACTCAAATCCTTGAGCGTCCAGCCGCGCTCGGTGCGCAATTTTCTAACTGCTGACCCGAAAGACGTTTGGTCGAACGGGATCTCGTCGCTGGTCGTGTCGCGCGGGTCGGATTTAGGTTCAGGGGCGCCGCCACTGAGAACCAAGTGATCTCTAAGTTTGCGAACGTCCATCGAGCCTAGCCCCAAAGTTCAGTCGTGAACGGCCCGACCACGCCATGCTTGTATTCCATTGCGCCGATGCGGTCAGTCTTCAGCGCCACGGGGCCGTCCAAATCGGCGATTCGCGCCTTCTGCGATACGATGAAAGCGGGAGCCATGGCTAGGGAAGTACCCAGCATATTGCCGACCATGACATCGAGCCCACGCTCGATTACTGCGTCTGCCAACAAGAGTGCTTCGGTCAGTCCGCCCGTCTTGTCCAACTTGATGTTGATGAGGTCGTAGCGCCGCGCCACCTGCTCGAACTCGCCGCGGTGTAGGCAGCTCTCGTCGGCGCAGATCGGCACCTCGCGCGGCATGCCTTCAAGGCTAGCATCATCGCCGCGCGGCAAGGGCTGCTCGATGAGTTCGACCTCGGCCTTGGCAAACTCTGGCAGACACTCCTTCAGCAGAGAGAGGGTAAAACCCTGGTTCGCGTCGACGACGAGGCGGACGTCGGGGCGCGCTGCGCGCACAGCGCGCACGCGATCGATCGGCCGGTCTCCATTGAGCTTTAGTTTGATGAGCTTGAAGCCTTCTAAGGCCCTTGCGGCGTTGCCGGTATCTTCTGGCGTATCGAGCACGCCAATGGTTTGGCAGGTTGTTAGTGTCCGATCGCTCACGCCGGCTTTTGCCCAAATGGATTGGCCGGTGAGTTTGCACTCCAAATCCCACAACGCACAATCGACCGCGTTGCGCGCGCCGCCAGCAGGAAGGAGCGCTTGCAAAGCCTGGCGATCGAGACCGTGCTCAAGATCGGATTTGATCGCCAAAATCTGATCGAAGGCTAGGTCCGGCGTGTCGGCCAGATAATAGACGCCCGCAGCCTCGCCGCGGCCGACCGCGGCGCCGTCGGCAATTTCAACCACGACGCAATCCAGCGCCGTGAAGACGTGACCGGTGATGCGGAAGGGTGCGTGCATCGGCCACCGCTCAAGCTTAAGCGAGACACGTCGTTTGCTGGCCATTTTTGGTCCTCCGAACAGCGCACGCAAATCCCCACCAATTTGCGCAAATGCAACATAAACCGGAAAGCGGACAAAAGTCACCGTCTTTTGCGCTCTAATTCCGGGTCGAAGTAGATTTACGACGATTTATCTTATTGAAAGTAAATGTAAAAATATAGATGCGCAAGATTGTGCAAGTATGCAAATTCTCTTGCAAAATGTATTCAGGCAGGCAATCTGTGGCTTGGCCATACGCTGGGCGGACGGGGAGATCTGAGGATGTGGCACGTTTCTAAGGGGTGGGGGGCATCGCTTTTGGCGCTGGCGCTAGTTGGGGCCAGCGCGTCCCAGTCAAGTGGTCAAGTCACGCCACAGCAAGTGCAGGAGACGGGCGCCGCAACCGCGCCTTCATCGGCAGTTCCGCAACTTACAAGCGCTGACGTCAATGCGTGGCTCGATGGCTTCATGCCGCTCGCGCTTTCCAACGCTGACATTGTCGGCGCGGTTGTGACGATCACCCATAACGGCCAGATCGTCGCCAATCGTGGCTACGGCTATTCTGATCTTGAGACACGCACGCCCGTCGATCCGGCGACGACCTTGTTCCGCCCGGGCTCGATTTCCAAGCTCTTCACCTGGACTGCAGTGATGCAGCAAGTCGAAGCCGGCAGGATCGATCTCGATGCCGACATCAACACCTACATCGACTTTCAAATTCCTGCGTATGGTGGCCAGCCCATCACGATGCGTCAGATCATGACGCATACGAGCGGATTCGAAGAAGTCATCCGCGATCTCATCTCATCCGATCCCGGCGCCGGCAGCATGAGCCTTGGCGACTACCTGAAGAACCACATTCCAGCACGCATCTACGCGCCTGGAACGATGCCGGCTTATTCCAACTATGCCACGGCGCTCGCGGGCTACGTTGTGGAACGTGTCTCTGGCGAGGCGTTCGCCGACTACATCCGCGCGCACATTTTCGAACCTCTCAACATGACTCATTCCACGTTCGTGCAACCGCTACCGGAAGGCGCGCCGGGGATCATGTCTGGTGGCTACAAGAACGGCGCTGATGGCGAAGCGGGTTTCTTCGAGATTATCCCAGCCGCACCGGCGGGCTCACTGACTACGACGAGCGGCGACATGGCGCTGTTCATGAACGCGCATCTCAACAATGGCGCCGGACTACTTCGCCCCGAGACCGCAAGGCAGATGCACGAGACGGTGGACCAGCAGTTTCCTGTCGTGAACAGTATGCTGCTGGGTTTCTATCAAGAGAATTATGCCGGCCAGCGCATCATCGCGCACGGCGGCGACACGACATTCTTCCACTCCAACCTGTCGCTGCTGATGGATCAGAATGTTGGCGTTTATATCTCGTTCAACTCCGGCGGTAGCGGCACGCCCGTCGCGGCACTGCTGCGCTGGGAGTTCATGGAGCAATTCGTCAACCGCTATTTCCCGCGCACAGGTCCGCGTCCCGAGCAAGTCGCGTTGCCGACCGCGCAAGAGCATGGCGCAGCGCTCATCGGCGATTGGGAAAGCGCACGCCGCGCGGAGACGAGCCCGCTTCTTGTTGCGTACTTCCTTGGCCAGACGACGGTTGCGATGTTGCCGAACGGCGATCTGGTAGGCCCGGGTCTGCCGGAAGTGAACGGCAGCCAGAAGCATTGGCGAGAGGTTGAGCCTTGGATTTGGCAGGCCGTCGGCAGTGACGAACGCCTCAGCGCGCGCGTTGATGAGAACGGCGCCGTCACGGCGATTGCGTTCGAACCACTCTCATTCGCGATCCCTTCGACGCGTGCGCCCGCGTATCGTGGGAAATCGCCGCTGATGCCGCTGTTGGGCATCTCACTGCTTGTTCTACTGCTGACTTTGGTGAGTTGGCCTGTGCGTTCGGTGTCGCGTTGGTCGTTCAAGACGGCCTTCCCATACGAAGGCTCACGCGCGCTTGCGCATCGCCTCGGCGCTGGCGCGTCATTGCTCGCAATCGTCTATCTTTCCGCTTGGGTCGGTTTCGTTCTGTGGCTGATGGAGTCGCTGACAAGCAACACGGGCGGCATGTCGACGACGGTGCTGACTGTGCTCTACGTCGCTGGCTTGTTGCCGGTGCTGGCGTTGGCCGGTGCAGGGTACGCAAACTTCTCGCTCTGGCGCGCGCCATCGACGTGGTTCGCGAAAATCTGGGGCTTGCTGTTGTTGCTCTCGCTCGTGGTGGTCCTTTGGTTCGCCGGCGCGATGAACTTCTTCAGCTTCCAGTTCAACTATTAGGCCGCGCGCGTGTCGGTCAGCGATAGCGCGAGCGCACCGGTCGGCTCGGGCAGGAGTCTCTTCGGACACCCGCCTGGGCTGGCAGTGCTCTTTCTCACGCAGACGTGGGCCGAGTTCTCATACTTTGGTCTGCAGGGGCTCTTGGTCCTCTACATGACCGAGCGTCTGGGACTGCCGCAGGCGGATGCTTCGATTATCTTCGGCACATACGCCGCGTGCGCATTCTTCAGCCCGTTCTTCGGCGGCGTCATTGCCGATCGCTGGCTCGGCAAAACCAAGAGTGTCGTCATTGGCGGCGTGATGATGATGCTTGGCCATTTTGCGATGGCGTTTGAACCATTGCTGTTTCCGGCGCTTGCACTTGTCGCGCTTGGCAACGGCCTTTTCTTGCCGCCGCTTGCAGTACAAGTGGCCGAGCTTTATCGGGACGGCGATGCGCGCCGTGATCAGGCGTTCAGCGCCTACTACATGGGCATCAATCTTGGTGCGCTCGTTGCGTTGTTGCTCTGCGGCTGGCTCGCGCAGACCTATGGCTGGCATTGGGGCTTTGCGGCCGCCGGCGTCGGCATGGCGGTTGGCCTTGTCGTTTATCTTGGCTTTCGCCGTTACATCCCGCCTGAGATGCCGCGCCCGACCGCTGAGCAAGCTCAACGCAAGGCGCTGAGCGAAACCGAACGCAGCGCTCTCGTCACTCTGCTAGGTGTTGTCGCTGTCGTTGTGCTTTTCCGTATCGCTTATGAGCAGAGCGGCAACACCATAATGCTCTGGATCGCGGAGCGCACTGCGCGCTCGATCGGCGACTGGGATGTGCCTGTCTCTTGGTTCTGGGCGCTGAACCCGTTCTTGATTATCGTCGTAACGCCGTTTCTGATGATTTACTGGCGCAAGCGCAAAGAAGCAGGGCACGAACCGAATCTGTTCCACCGTATGGCGCTCGGGTGCGTCTTGGCGGCGCTTGCTTCGCTGGTGATGGTAGTCGCGGCGCTTGTCTATAACGCAAATGGCGGCCAGCAGGTCAGCGCGTTGTGGGTCATGGGCTATTACGTCGTGCTCACGCTTGGCGAGCTATTGGTGTTGCCGATTGGCCTGTCATTGTTCGCCACGCTTTCGCCCGTGCAAATCGCCAGCATGATGATGGGCGCTTGGTATATCGCCAAATTCATCGGCAGCCTCGCCGCCGGCTTCATCGGCACGCTCTGGCTCACCATCCCGACCGAGATTTTCTTCGCAATCGGTGTCGGCACAGCGTTGTTGGCTGCGGTGATCCTCTTCTTGATGGGACGCACGCGAACCGGCGCGTCCGCAACAAACTAGGAGGCGGCCCGTGGCGCAGGAGCAGGCGAGTTGGTTCCAGCGCTATTTGCTGCCGGGCTTTGCGTTCAAGGCTGTCGTCATCGGCGGCGGCTACGCGACGGGGCGAGAGCTCGCGGAATTCTTTCTCCCGCATGGCCCAACCGGGGGCGTGTTGGCGATCCTGCTGGCGATGGTGGTGTGGAGCTTGATCTGCGCGCTCACGTTCGCACTGGCGCAAGCGACGCAGAGTTTCGACTATCGCAGCTTCTTCAAACAATTGCTCGGCCCTGGCTGGATGCTGTTTGAGGTCGCCTATCTGCTCTTCATCGTGCTCATCCTCGCCGTGTTCGGCGCAGCTGCTGGCGCGATCGGTGAGGCATTGTTTGGGTTGCCGACACTAGTCGGAGCGCTTGCGCTTGTTGTTTCGATCGCGGTCATCGTCGCGTTTGGCAACAAGGCGGTGGAGCGCCTGTTCAAATGGGTGACGATCTTTCTCTACGCCGTGTACGCGATCTTCGCGGTGCTGGCATTGTCAGCGTTCGGTGGCCGCGCCGCTGGGAATTTTGCCGAGCCTACTCCGATGGGCGATTGGTGGCTCGATGGCCTGACGTACGCGGGCTATAACGTCATTGGCGCCGTGGTGATCCTGCCCGTGATCCGTCACATCACCAGCCGCAAGGATGCAGTGATCGCCGGGCTACTGTCGGGCCCGCTCGCGATTTGGCCGGCACTTGTTTTCTTCATATGCATGATCGCGTTCTATCCGGCGATTGGACAGGAGACGCTGCCGTCCGACTATTTGCTGCGCCAACTCAACATGCCGGCGTTTCACATCATCTTTCAGCTGATGATTTTCTCGGCGCTGCTTGAGAGTGGCGCTGGCAGCGTTCACGCGTTGAATGAGCGCATTGCTGGCGCTTACAAGGCCCGCAGAGGCAAAGAGCTTTCAGCGCTCGCGCGCCTCGCCATCGCATCGGTCATTCTGCTCTTCGCGGTCTTCTTGGCCGACGCGCTCGGTCTCGTGACCCTGATCGCGCAGGGTTACCGCGTGCTCTCGCTGACCATTCTCGTTCTATTCATAGCGCCGATCCTGACCATCGGCCTCTGGCAACTCAGCCGAAATCCGTCCGCGCAACAAACGTTAGGGGAGACACCATGAGCCGGCTTTTCACAACGAGCGCGCTCGCAGCTTTGGCGTTCTGCATCTCCAGCGCCACGTGGGCCGAGCCGCCGGCCAATTTTGAGCAGCGTGTCGAGGAGATCCGCAGTCAGGTTGGCGTGCCGGGCATGTCGGTCACGATCGTTGAGAATGGCGAGACCACGTTTGCGCGCGGCTTCGGTGTGCGACGCCTCGGCACGAATGAGCGCGTGGACGCTGACACGATCTTTCAACTTGGGTCGGTCGGCAAAGCGTTTACTACGGCGGCGCTCGCGGTGCTTGTTGATCGGGGTGAGATCGCCTGGGATGATCCGGTCACGGATCACATCCCGTACTTCCAGATGTACGACCCCTACGTGACGCGTGAGATGACCGTGCGCGATTTGCTCGTGCATCGCAGCGGTCTTGGCCTCGGGGCTGGCGATCTTATGTTCGTGCCGCGCTCAACGCGCTCGCGTGAAGATACGGTGCGTGCGCTGCGTCATATTCCGCCTGCGACGAGCTTCCGGAGTGGCTACGCTTACGACAACGTTCTTTACGCCGTCGCAGGGCAGCTGATCGAAGAGGTCAGCGGCAAGACGTGGGAGCGCTTCATGCGTGAAGACGTTCTCGTGCCTGCGGGCATGCGTACCGCGACCTCTGATCGCGTCGAGCGGCGCCGAACGCGGAACCGTGCTTGGCCGCACGGCCGCCGCGATGGGCCGATGACGGGAATGGGCACGCAAGAATTGATGGATGACAGTGGACGCGCGGAGTTCGATCCCGAGCTCGGCGCAAATGCTGCTCCAGCCGGTGGTGTCGCAGCGAGTGCAAACGATCTGGCGCACTGGATCGCCATTCAGTTAGCGCGCGGTGCAACGCCAGAAGGCGGGCGTCTATTCAGTGAAGAACAATCGCGTGAGATGTGGCGGCCCCAAATTCACGTGCCGTTCGGCCAAGCGCCGGAGCCCGTCGCGGCGTCTACGCCGCAATTTAATAGCTACGCGCTGGGTTGGATGGAGCGAGATTATCAAGGCCATAGACTCGTCATGCACACAGGCGCCGTCTTTGGCGCGCAGTCAGTTCTTATCCTCATTCCTGAGCGCAACGTTGGCTTCTCAATTGCGATCAACAGTGAGGATGGTGAGGCGGCTCTAGGGCTCGCTTACGAGTTGCTCGATCACTATCTCGGTCGGCCGTATTACGATTGGGGCACGGCATGGCAGACTTTCGTGCGGGAACGCGATGCGCGCGCTGTGACGATGCTGTCCCAGCAGAACGCAACAGTTGCGGCCCAGTCGCAACCGTCTCTGCCGCTTGAACGCTACGCTGGCGCTTATGAGGACGCTTGGTATGGGCCCATGACCATCACGCGCGACGCTAATGGCAAGCTCACGATGAACTTCACGCAAACCCCAGGCATGACCGGCGAGCTGACGCACTGGCAGTACGATACATTCCGGGTCAGCTGGCGCGATCGCTTGATTGAGCCCGTTTACGTGACGTTCGCGCTTGATGCCGAAGGCAAAGTTGATCGCATCGCGATGCGGCCGGTTTCACCGTTGGCGGATTTCAGCTTTGACTATCAGGATCTGAATTTTCGGCCCGCGGGATTGCAAGCGCATCCCGTGCCAGCGGAGGATTGAAGTTGCAGAGCGCCGGTCGACAGTGTCGACCGGCGCATCTTATGCGCCCGGTGTTAGTTTCGCGTTGATCATCCCAGAACCTTCAAACTACTCGATCCAATCGCTGATGCTCTCTGGCTGACCTGGGGAAGCGATGCTCCGGGGCGCTTGGCAGAGCGCTACAGCATGATCAATGAACGTGACGGTCACGCCGCCGTAGAGGAGCGCGGCAATACTCGAGACGATGAGTATCCACGCGAGATAATGTGACCGGCCGAAGTTAGGCCTGGTTGTCTCGGACAAACTCTCGTCGGCAACTCGACTTTGCGGGTTGTCGCACGCCACCGACGCGGCCGCCAAGAATGTGGCAGCCGCGCCCAGCCCGAACGCGATGCTGGCGCCCGTCAACTCGCTCCAATCGCAGATACGTTCAGAGAAGGCGATGTTCACGACGACAAGAAACGCCCCGCCATTGGCGAGCGCCAGCCATGTCCTGAGCCGCGCATAGCGCGTCAATGCTTCATCCCCTGTGCGTTCTGGCGCGAGGTCGGAACGGGCATCCTTGGTGTGAATTCATCGTCGCCTCCAATGCGGTTGCGTGGCAACGGACCTCGCTGAGAACCATTCAGCAAAAAAGCGCGCCAGGAGGAGGTGGCGCGCTTGTTGTGGCTAAGGCGAGGATAGGGCGGACGCTGAGCTGACGCCCAAACGCCCGCTAGCCTCCCCAGGCTTTAGAACCTTGCACTCAAGCTGACGCCGATCGTGCGCGGCCGCACCAACACAGCTGCGCCGTTCGGGGCGAGCGCGACGTCCGGAAGTGTTTCGCCAACACCGCCAAATTGTGTGATCGCGCGTTCGTCGGTCACGTTCTTGGCAAAGAGGTTTACCGAGAACGTTTCGAAATCGACGCCGGCACGCAAATCGACGATGTTGTAGCTCGGCAACTCCTGCTGCGACACGCCGTTCAGGAAGCCGCCAACGCCCGGAAAGCCGTTGCTCTGTTCGCCGACATAGCGCCAAGCGCCGCCGATACTGGCTGTGGCGTCGCCAAATGCGGTCCACTCGTAATTCACATCGAGCGTGCTCGTCCATTCCGGCGAATAGGGAAGCGGATCGCCATTGGCGCCGCCAACCACGATCGGGTCAGTATCGTCGGTGAGTTCGGCATTGATGTAAGCGCCAGACCAAGCAAACGTGAGACCGTCTGCTGGCGTCAGCGTCGCCGCCCATTCGAGGCCCTGACTTTGCGCGCCGCCGCCATTGGCGTTGCCGGCAACTGCGCCGTCGAAGACAAGCAGCTGAATGTCGGTCCAGTCGATGTGGAAGACCGAGGCGTCGAGGCGCAACACGCCGTCGATGAGATCGGTTTTGATACCGAGTTCATAATTGACGGTTTCATCCGGATCGAAGGTCGGCGGGATGATTGTCGGCGCGCCGAAAATGTTCGGGCCCCCAGGGCGATAGCCTGTTGCAAAGCGTGCGTAGAGCATCGTCCGGTCGGTGGGGCGCCAACGCGGCGCGAGCGAGTACGTCACTGCGGTGTCGGTTGAATCTTGGGTTCCGCTGGAGACGGCGGTGCCGCCTTGAACCATGTGCTGTTCATTGCGCGCGTAGCGAACGCCAACATCGACGTCGAACTGCGGTGTAAATCGATATGTGACACCGCCGAACAGGGCGGTTTCTTCGTATTCGGAGTCAATTACGGCCGTGAGGCCCGTGAACGTTCCAGGCGGCACGCCAAAGTAGATCGCTTGATCGAGGAAGCCATTCTCGCGGGTAAAGAAAGCGCCAATCAACCAATCGATCGAACCTTCTCCGTTCGAGGCGAGCCGAACTTCCTGCGTGAACTTATCTTGTGGGATGTTTTCATCGAGGAAGGAAGGCGTGCCGAACGCGAGCGTACCGTCTTCAAAGTGCTGTTGTTCGAGTTCGCTATAGCTCGATGACGATGTCAGCGACGCAAAGCCCAGATCCCAATCGATTGTCGCGTTCAGGATGCGATACGTCACATCGGACGACACTGAAAACGGGCTGAACTGATCGGTCTCGCCGGCGACGGGCTGGAGGTTTGCATAGTAGGCGACAGACTCAGTGCCCTCGCTTTCGATGTCTTGCTGTTGGGCCGAGAGGCGAATGGTTAGATTGTCAGTGGCGTTGAGCAAGAATGCTGCACGCACACCCGTTGTTTCCGTACCGTTGACGTCTTCCAGACTGCGCGAGGGATCATCGATGTAGCCGCCCTCGGACCGCCGGAGCGCGCTGATACGCAACGCCGCTTGATCGCCCAGCGGCAAGTTGATCATGGCGCGCGTCGCCCAGCTAGAGTCGCCTCCCTCAGTGGCTTCATAAGAACCGCTGACGCGCCCCGAAAACTCACTTGGATCGGGCGCAGCCGTGACGAACTTGATGAGGCCGCCAAGCGTATTTGCGCCGTAAAGTGTGCCTTGGGGACCGCGCAGCACTTCGATCCGCGAGACGTCGAACGGGTCAAGGTCAAGCGCGAGTACCGCCGCGTTGGCGAGTGAAGAGCTTGAACCGAATGGCGTTTCGTCGACATAGACGCCGACGGTTGATCCAACACCGCCCGTATTGAGGCCGCGCAGTGTGACGCGTGAATTGCCGGGTTGGCCGCCTGTCACCGACAGTCCCGGTACATGGCCAGCATAGTCGGAGAAATTGTTGGCCTGGAGCCGCTCGA
This sequence comes from Caulobacteraceae bacterium, assembly GCA_031379735.1. Taxonomy (GTDB): domain Bacteria; phylum Pseudomonadota; class Alphaproteobacteria; order Caulobacterales; family Aquidulcibacteraceae; genus Vitreimonas. The sequence goes on from JANNFK010000029.1 coordinate 14,680, forward strand.
GCGTTTCTTCGGTGATTGCCGTCACCGATTGCGGCACTTCACGAAGAGATTCTTCGCGCTTGTTGGCTGTCACAACGATGTCGTCGTCGACGATCGCCTCCTGTGCGTGCGCCGCAAGCGGCAGCAAGGAAACGGAAGCAGCTAAGGCGAATGCAAATCGGCCAAACATTTAATTCTCCCCCGAGTAAATCTGCGCGGGTTTGCCCCACCTCCAGATTTTGCGTCATATGACACCACTATTGCCGATTGCGCAATCGGTTTGCACCATGAGGGAAATTTTACGCAACACCCGTGGCGTTTTTGCCTTTTAGAGGCTAACGTCGTCGTTTGAGGGGTAAAAATGGCCGACACGGGGGGATTGAGCCAGGCGCGGCCAGGGGCCGTCGTGAAGGAAGAGCGCTTGCGGCGGGGCTGGACACTGGCCGACGCAAGCGAGCGGACCGGCCTTACGATCTCAACCCTGTCCAAGGTCGAAAACGACAAGATTTCGCTGAGCTACGATAAGTTGGCGCGCCTCAGCCAGGGACTGGAGATCGACATTTCGCGGCTGTTTGGGGGCGGCGACGCGCCTCCGCAGAAATCGGTCATTGGGCGCAGGAGTGTCACGCGCCGCCACGAAGGTCGCTCGATCGAAACCCCGACCTATGGGCACCGCTATCTCGCCGCGGATCTGTTGAGCAAAAGCTTCATCCCAGTCGTCGCGGAGCTCAAAATCCGCAGTCTGGCTGAGTTTGGCGAACTCGTGACGCACGCGGGTGAAGAGTTTGCGTACGTGCTGGAAGGCGCAGTCGATCTCTACACTGCGCTCTATGCGCCGGTTCGCCTGAACGTTGGCGACTCCATATATTTTGATAGCGCTATGGGCCACGCTTACATCGCCGCCAGCGAAGGCGTCTGCCGCGTGCTTTCTATCTGCACCGGGGCCGAAGCCCAGCTTCAAGAAGTCGCCGAACGCAAGCGCGGCCAGATCGAACGCGCCGGGCCTAAACGCTTTGCCCCACCGCGCCGCGTGCCTGCGGAGTAGATGTCTATGCTCGATCTGCCGCGGCCGTACCTGCTCTTTTTGGGTGACACGCCCGAGCGCGGCTATGCCAAGACCGCCATCGGTTTGCGCGACTGGGCGGCTGAGCACTGCATCGGCGAGTGCGGGTTGCCCGGTGGCGTCAGCATCGATCTGCCGCGCTACACGCCGCGCGATGCGCGGGCGGCAGGTGCGCGCTCACTCGTCATCGGCGTCGCCAATCCTGGTGGCTTCATTCCTGATAGTTGGCTACCGGTTCTGCTTGATGCACTTGAAGCAGGTCTAGATCTGGTCGGCGGACTTCACGTCAAGCTCAACGAGATCCCCGTCCTCTCAGAAGCTGCAGCGCGATTAGGCCGGCGCTTAATCGATGTGCGCACGCCGCCGCCAAACATTCCCGTCGCCAGCGGCAAGAAGCGAATAGGCAATCGTCTGCTGACCGTTGGCACCGATTGCGCGCTCGGCAAGAAATACACAGCCCTGGCGCTTGCATCCGCGTTCAAGCGCCGAGCCGTTGACGCAGATTTCCGCGCGACTGGCCAAACCGGCATCATGATCGCCGGCAGCGGCATGCCGATCGATGCCGTTGTGTCGGACTTCGTGGCAGGCGCGGCTGAAATGCTAAGCCCGGACAACAAGCCGGACCACTGGGACGTCGTCGAAGGCCAGGGCTCGCTCTTTCATCCTGCGTACGCTGGCGTTTCGCTCGGGCTTTTGCACGGAAGCCAGCCGGACGTAATCGTCGTATGCCATGACGCGGTGCGCACGCATGTGCTGGGCTACCCGTCATACAAATTGCCCACCATTCCTGAGCTTATTGATCTCGCGCTGACACTGGGATCGCGCGTCAATCCGAACATTCGCTGCGCAGGAGTCAGCTTGAACACGTACACTCTCGACGCCTCGGAGGCAGCAGATCTCCTGGCGCGTGAGCGAGAGGCGCTGAACATGCCCGTTGCCGATCCCATTCGGGGTGGGCGGGCTTTCGACGAGTTAGTGGCTGCCTGCCTCGGGCCGGCTTGCAACGGACAGGGGGCGTGACTTGAGACTTGCCGTTTTGAGCGCGCTTGCATTTGCATATGCGACCCCTGCCTGGGCGCAAACGGCGGCGCCAACGCCGCGCGAGCTTAATCAGGTTGAGCGCATTTTCGCGCGGACGCCCTTGATCGACGGTCACAATGACTTTCCTGATCAGGTGAAAGACAATTTCGGCGGCGACATCACGCGTGTCGATCTCAATGCTGATACGCGCCAGCTGACGCCGCCTCTGCACACCGATATTCCGCGTCTGCGCCGTGGCCACATAGGTGCGCAATTTTGGTCAGTGTACGTGCCGGCTGATCTCTCTGGTCCAGCGGCGGCCGAGGCTGTTCAGGTTCAGATTGATGTCGTCCGCCAGATGATTGCGCGCTATCCGAATGTGTTCGCATTCGCCGATAGGGCCGAGGATATCGTGCGCATTCATCGCCGCGGCCAGATCGCATCAATGATCGGCATGGAAGGCGGTGCGCCGATCAACGACAACCTTTCGATCTTGCGCGCTTTCCGCGCGCAAGGCGTCCTCTACATGACGCTCTGTCACTCGAAGACGACCTCATGGGTCGACAGCGCAACGGACGCGCCGCGCCACGGTGGCCTCAGCCCATTTGGCGAAGATGTTGTTCGAGAAATGAACCGCATCGGCATGCTGGTCGATCTTAGCCACGTCTCCGCAGACGCGATGCGTGATGCGCTGCGTGTTTCAACGGCGCCGGTTATCTTCTCGCACTCATCGTCTTATACCTTGACGTCCCATCCGCGAAACGTACCAGACGATGTGTTGCGTCTGGTGCATGAGAATGGCGGTGTGGTGATGGTGAACTTCTATCCGGGCTTTGTATCGGAAGAAGTCCGCAGGTGGGCTGCGGCCCGCACAGGGGAAGAGGCGCGTCAAAAAGCGCTTCATCCTGATGATCCAGAAACGGTGCAAACAGCCGTTAGCGCATGGGAAGCCGCGACACCGCGGCCAGCCGCGACTGTTGCCCAGGTCGCCGACCACATCGAACACATCCGCGATACTGCAGGCATTGAGAATGTTGGCATTGGCGCGGATATGGACGGCGTGCCTTACTTGCCGGTCGGCCTGGACGGCGTGGAGAGTTATCCTAACCTCTTTGTTGAGTTGATCCGCCGAGGTTGGAGCGACTCCGATCTTGCTCGTCTCGCGGGTGGAAATCTTCTACGCACTTTGCGACGCGCCGAAGCGGTTGCGGCCGCCAGTTAGGCATCCGCGCCGAATGCCTGAGTTCGCGATGTGGCCGAGCGAATGTTGCCTGGACAATGGACCTCCGCGAAAGGCAGGAGTTGGCCGACAACTACGATTGCGCGCGGGCTCAAGGCTGACGCCGGCGTCGATCTAAATGCATCGAACGAAGATAGCGCGTGTTGCTATGCGCTAGTCCCAGGCGATCGCGAAACGCTGAAGACTTGGCTGCCGCCGCGAGGTTGCTGCGAAATCACGGAGTACGCGCGGCAAGTATTAGTGTTGCACGAAGGCCCCGACCTGTTGTGCCGATTTTATAAGTGGCTAGCCGCCCGATGTACGTCTGTTGTCGGACGCGTTGTCGGGAGCCACCGCTTCTGGGATGAATCTGAACGCCCATGCTTTGCGGACGTTGCGAGCGCTACCGTTTGCCTCTGCTACTTCCTCGGACGTTCTGCGTCGTGTTTCGCGAATATCTATCGTGGCCGGCTATCGAAAACGCGCTTGGCTTTGCCCTGGCTGCGCTCAATCGACATTGGGCGGACGACGCATACGGTGGCGCTGACGCCGATGTTTCCCTTGATGCGGTGCTCGAGATCTCGTCCGGCACCCGCGTCGTCCATGCCCGGCGCGCCTTCAACCTTGATCATCAGTTCATCGAGATTTCCAGAGCGTGAGACATGCAGCTCGTAGTGTGGCGCCAGGCGGGCTTCCTGACCGATGAGTTCTTCGATCTGGCTTGGGAATACGTTTACACCGCGAATGATCAGCATGTCGTCAGTGCGTCCCCGAATGCGCGCCATGCGGCGCATCGTGCGCGCTGTGCCGGGTAGAAGCCGCGTCAGGTCGCGTGTGCGGTAGCGGATTGTCGGCATGGCTTCCTTGGTGAGCGAAGTGAAGACGAGTTCGCCTTCTTCGCCGTCGGGCACGGGCTCACCAGTATCGGGGTCGATGACCTCGGGGTAGAAGTGGTCCTCCCAGATGGTGGGGCCGTCTTTGGTTTCGACGCACTCATTGGCGACGCCCGGCCCGATCACTTCGGACAAGCCGTAGATGTCGACGGCGTCGATTGCGAACGTTGCTTCGATGCCGCGCCGGATTTCATCAGTCCAAGGCTCGGCGCCGTGAATGCCGATCTTCAGGCTGGTCGCGCGGGGGTCGATACCTTGACGGCGAAATTCGTCGGCGAGCGCGAGCATGTAAGACGGCGTCACCATGATGACGGACGGCTTGAAGTCTTGGATGAGTTGAATTTGCTTCTCGGTCTGGCCGCCTGACATCGGCACGACCGTGCACCCCAAACGCTCGGCGCCGTAGTGCGCACCTAGGCCGCCGGTGAAAAGGCCGTAGCCATAGGCGATGTGCACGATGTCTCCGGGGCGTCCGCCCGCAGCGTAGATCGAGCGCGCAACGCAATTGGCCCACATGTCGATGTCGGATTGTGTGTAGCCGACCACAGTTGGCTTGCCGGTCGTGCCGCTTGATGCGTGAACGCGCACGATGCGCTCGCGGGGGACAGCGAACATACCAAAGGGGTAATTGCGTCGGAGGTCCTCTTTCGCCGTCAGTGGGAAGTGGCGAAGGTCCTCCAGTGTTTTTAGATCGCTCGGATGCACGCCTTTGGCGTCGAACGCTTGCTTATGATGCGCGACGTTCTCGTAGGCGGCGTTGAGCGTCGTCCTAAGTCGCCGCAACTGAAGCGCCGAGAGTTCGTCGCGGCTGGCGGATTCAATCGCATCGAGCCCAATACGCGGCATTGATTGACTCTCCTAAATGATCGGCGCTTTGCGCGCTCTGTGCTTTATGCCAGGCGCGCGGATTGCCACGCTGCGAGTTTTAGTTGTCCGTCGCTTTCGACCCACACGCCTTGATAGCGGCTCGTCCCGGCCTTTCTGACAGACGCGTACATCGCCTCCATATCGAGAAGACCGGTCACGATTGCGGCGTTGCCGAAGACGCGAATGACAACGTCGTTGCGGTCAATGCGATAGCAGAGCGTATCGCCGGATTGGAAGTGAGCGATGAAGGATTGCTTGGTGTCAACTGCACCAGACGCGTGCGCCCAAAGTAGTTGATCTGAGAAAGCGGATTGAAACCATGCGATATCGCCGCTGAGCATGGCTGCGCATCGCGCATCTTCTGCTTTTTCTACGTCTGTGATCGAGATCATACCATTCTCGCTCCGATGCGCTCACGCGGTAATCGTTGGGCCAGAGGGAGAAGACTTCCGATAGATCACGCCCATGAGTACGACGCCAAGACCAGCGCTTGCGGAAAGCGCAGCAACGAGGATGAACATCGAGTCGGCGCTTTGGGTGGTGACCATGGTGGCGCCGACGAGAGGCCCCGCGATGGCGCCGATGCGACCCATGCCCATGCACCAACCTGCGCCGGCGCCGCGAACTTCCGGCGGATAGAATTGAGCAGCGACGGAGACCAGACACATCTGCGCGCCAATGCAGAACAAGCCGGCGATGAACGAAAACTGAAACACGTTCGCGCCGGATTGGCCGAGTGAAACGAGTGCGACTATGCCCGTCGCGCCAAGGATATATCCAACGCCGACGATCCAAAACGCGCCGACGCGGTCGCTGATGGTGCCGATTAGTAGGCTGCCTACGATGCCGGAAAGGTTGAGTGCCGCAGCGGCCAACACGCCGGTTCGAACCGGAAGCCCGGCCTCGACGGCAATACTCGGAAGCCAACTCACGAGGAGGTAGGACAAGAGCAGGCTGATGATGAAGATCAGCGCGAGCAGGATGCTGCCGACCCCGCGACCTTGGCCGAATACGCTGCTCGCGAAATTCCCGTTGAGCGGGGCGGAGGTATCGACGCTTACGTCTAGCGGCAGCGCGACCTTTTTCATGCTTGCAACAATCGCTTCGGCCTTCGCCCGTCGTTTGGTCTTGACTAGCCAAGCCAAAGACTCCGGCAGCGCGAAAGCGATCAGCGGCAGTAGCGCCAAAGGCAAAACGCCGCCGGCGATGAAGACGCCGGTCCAGCCGAAGTTTTCGATAACTGGAGCTGACAGAATGGCGCCGACAACTGCGCCGAGCGGGAATCCGCAGAACATCGCGGCGACGAGCATGGTGCGCATGCGCTTCGGCGCGTACTCGGACGTAAGCGCGATCAAACTTGGCAACGCACCGCCGAGGCCGACGCCGGTGAGCAAGCGGTAGGTGATGAGTTCAGGAACCGATGTCGCGAGCGCTGTGAGCAGTGAACCGATGGCGAACAGCGCGACCGTGATCAGCAACGTCCAGCGCCTGCCTATCTGGTCGGCGATCGCGCCGAACGCGACAGCGCCGACGAGACCTCCGAACAGGCCAATCGCAAAGATCACACCGAACTCTGAGAGCGGAAGCGACCACTCAACCGCGATGACGGGTGCAACGAAGCCGATGGCTTGTGTATCAAAGCCATCGAGCATGGCGATGAACGCGCACAACGTGATTAGCCACGCTTGAAGGACGCTAATCTTTCCGTCATCGACAGCGTCGAAAACGGCCGCGCTTGTGCCGGGACTCATCGCGTTCCCCCCGTTTTTCTTATACTTCGTTGGAAGGCGTCCGCCGCATGCCGTTCACGATGGACGATAACAGTGTCGCCAATTGCGGATCCGACATCCGCACCTGCTGCGCTCTTGGAAGTGAGGTAATCAGACGCATGGCTTCGGTGTGAAATTCGAGCGCGATGTTCGTGGCGGCTTTCACGTCGCGCCGTTCGATCGCTTCCACGAACCGCGCGCGCACATCCTTCAGGCCGGTAAGAATTTCGCGCCATAACTCAAGCGACCCGCCCGTGATTTCCATTGCGAAGGCGACCTGGACATTGGCCAAGAACCCGCAAATCACCTCGAGTAGCGGGTTGTGCGCTGCTTTGACCAGCGCGTGATGGAACGCGCGCACGCCGGATTCCGCGCGCTGCGCGCTCTGAACATCGATGAGCGCCTCGGTCGCGTCCCTCAGGCGCTGCAGATCGGATGGCGTTGCAAGGCGCGCCGCACAGCCTGCAGCATGGCAGTTTAGGACGCTGAGAATGCTCAGTGTGTCAGCAACGCCAACTGTTTCGAGCTGGATGACGGCGCTCAACGACATGGCAATCAGCGATTCGCTGTCCGCAGTGACGTACGCGCCGCTGCCGTGGCGAACTTCAATGAGGCCGCTGAGGGAGAGCCCGCGGATCGCTTCACGTACGGTGGGAGCGCTGACACGGTAGCGCTCCGCCAGCTCGCGTTCTGTCTGGAGTTTGGCGCCGCGGGGTAGGGCGCCAGTGATGATCTGCCGCTTCAGATCATCGAAGATCTGATCGGCCACGCGGCTTCGCGCCAACGCAATTCCGTTCTTCTCAACCGCCGACGACACCTTGCCTCCAGGGACCAGAAAATCTACACAGTCATTAAGTGACTAAATGCCATTGAGTAAGCGGTCAAGCGGATCGCGCCCATTCGGAGGTGCTAGATGACCCATATTATTACCTTGGCCCAGGCCAGCCAGATCGTGGACGCGGCCTTAGGAAAGGCGCGCGAATTGGCGCTGCCGCCGATGACGATCGCGGTGCTGGACAGTGCTGGCCGCCTCGTTGCGCTGAAGCGAGAGGACAATTCCAGCCTACTCCGCCCCGAGATCGCGCAGGCCAAGGCCTATGGCAGCCTATGTATGGGAATGGGCTCCAGAGCCCTTGCAGAGCGGGCCGAAAGTCATCCGAGCTTCATCCACTCGGTCACGTCTTTGGCCGGTGGACAATTGGTGCCGGTGCCCGGCGGGGTGCTCATACTCGATGGAGCAACGCTGGTCGGTGCGGTCGGCGTTTCGGGCGCTTTGCCGGATCAGGACGAGGTGTGCGGCCTTGCCGGCATAGCCGCGGTCCAGCTCAAGGGCGAGGTGGACAGCCCGAGACACTGACCGGTCGGTCGGCGATTTGTCATTGACATCTAGATTTCAATGTCACTAGGTGAATTGGCCACTTGGTGTCCGTTCAAGGAACTCTGTGTGGCTCAGCCCTTGGCGGCCGTTCCTGGCACCTCTGGGCGTTAGACCGGGAGACCGTCGGCAATGGCCAAGTGGAAGCGCTACGTCATCACGTCGGATAACGACGGCCGCTCGTTCACTAAGTCCACCGAAGCGACGATGGTGAAAGAAGAACCAGGCGTATTTTATCGCGTCGATCTGTGGGCAACGGCCGAAACGCCAGTCGATAATCGGATCGAAGAAGACCGCGCGCTCTCCTCGGTCACACGCGAGCCCATGCCGAACGGTGCAACGTTCCGCGCACTTGAGATTTTCCCGGACAAGACCGGCGCAGAGCGCGAAGAGCAGCTCCAGAAGATTCAAAAACTTCATCGCGAAGTTAAGCAAAAGCATATGCCGACTCCGGACGACCTCGACCGTCATCCGAGCATGCACCGCACCGATACGCTCGATGTGATCATCTGCGTGCGCGGTGAAATCTATCTCATGACCGATCGTGACGAGGTGCTGATGAAGCCCGGCGATTCAGTCGTCATTCGCGGGGTCAATCATGCTTGGAGCAATCGCTCCAACGAGCCCGCACTACTCATCGGCGCAATGCTGGACGCGCGCCCACGCTGATTTTGGTTCAACGCATATTGCTCCGGCCGAACAAAAAACCAACGGCCGGAGAACGGGAAGGGGGAGGAAGATGAAGTCGACTTTCAAGACGCGGTTGGCCCTGGGCAGCGCGATGGCGCTCACAGCTTTGATATCAACGCCGGCGCTAGCGCAGGACGCTACCATTGACGGCGGCCTCGATGAAATCGTGGTCACCGCCGACAAGACCGGCGAGCGCGCGTTGCAGGAAACGCCGATCGCGGTTTCCGTTGTCGATGGCGACCTGATGGAAGCTCAGGGGCTGCGGCGTGTTGAGGATATCGCGACCTATGTGCCTGGCCTGACAGTTGGCCGAAACATCTCCGCTTCGTTCGTGACGGTGCGCGGCATCGGCAGCAATGGTGGTTCTGAGCCCAGCGTCGCGACGCAAGTTGATGGCGTTTACATGGCCAACTCCGTCGCGTTCACAGAATTTGCCGACATCGAGCGCGTGGAAGTTCTGCGCGGCCCGCAAGGCACGCTCTATGGCCGCAATACAACTGGCGGCTCGATCAACTTTATCTCGCGCCAACCCTCAGATGAGTTCGGTGGCCGACTGTCGGCATCGTACGGCAATTATGGCGCGACCTCGCTCTCGGCGTACGTCACTGGTCCAATCGCCGGCGATGAACTCACCGCCAGCTTAGCGGTGACTCGCAACACGCGCGATCCGTACTACAACAACATTGCGCCCGGCGGTCATGACATCGACTCGGTCGACAACTTTGGGGGGCGCGCGCAATTGCGCTGGGCGCCGACGGAAAATTTCGACGCCACCACACGCGTCGATTACTTTTCCGCCGATCAGTTCCTTGAAAGTTACGACCATTTGCTGGCGCCATTGCCGTTTGCGACGCCGCTCGCTAACTCGCTCGTGGGCGGCTTTGGCGATGTCGCTCTCGACGGCGCGCAGACCTACAAGATGCACAATGGCGGCGTGTCGGAGGAACTGACCTGGGGGTTCGCGCCAAACTTCACGCTCACTTCGATCACGGCGTGGCGTTCGTTCGATTCGACTGCGTTCAATGACAACGATGCGAGCGAAGCAAATTTCCTCTATTTCCGCTCAACCGCCGATACAGAGCAACTCTCGCAGGAGTTCAACCTCCGCTATAATGGCGATCGCCTGACATTTGTCGCCGGCGCCTTCTACTTCTCGGCTGATGAAGCGCCGGGTAGCCGCGTTGTCGTCCCGCCGAGCGCTTTTACGCCGGCTAACCGCTCCGCGATCCGCTACGCGCATCCTAACATTGAGACAGAGTCGATCGCGCTATTTGGTCAGTTGGACTACAACATCACTCCCGATCTCTCAGTGCTCGTGGGCCTGCGCTATACGGAAGAAAATGTCTTGATGGATCAAAACTTCGAGGCGACGTCGCTTAACCCCGCGACGCTCGGCGCGAACCTCGCCGGCTTCCCCGTGATCTATTCCATCGAGCGCACCGATGATGCGCTGACGCCGAAATTTGGGATCAATTATCAGCTCACCGACGACGCGTTCCTGTATTTCTCGGCAACGCGCGGCTTCAAGAGCGGCGGTTTCAACAGCCAGGGTCCGAGCCCGCTCACAGCTGGTTATTCGCCGGAGTTTATTTGGTCGTATGAGTTTGGTGCGAAGACCGAGTGGCTCGACCGCCGTCTGCGGCTCAATCTGACGGGCTTTCACTACGACTACGAAGATCTGCAAGTTCGTCAGCTGCTCGGGCCGGGCAACTCCGTGATTGTCAACGCCGCGACCGCGGTCGTGGACGGTGTTGAGATTGAAATAGTCGCGCTGCCGACGCCTGACCTTCAGATTACTCTGAATGGCGCGTGGATCGATGCGCACTATGACGAATTCAATTCTGCCGCGGTTCCGGGCGCACTCATCCCATACATTGCGCCGGCCAATCTAACCTGCCTCAACCCGACCACCTGCAACACCAATGCCTCGGGCAATCGGTTGAGCGATACGCCGGAATGGACTGGGCTCGTTGCGCTCGATTACACTCCGTCGGTTCCTGGGAACTTCGACTTGGCCTTCCACATCGACTATTCCTATCGCACCGAACGCTTCTTCGATGCGAGCAATGTCGCGATTGCGAGCCAGGATGGCTACGGCCTCCTGAACGGCAATATCACGCTCAGCCCCGTCAATCTGGAAGGCTGGGAGATCAGCCTGTTCGGCCGCAATCTGCTTGATGAGCGTTATTACCAAACTGTTTCAGGCAACGGCATCGTGCCAGGCGGGATCGTTGGTGCGCCAAGCACTTACGGCATTCGCCTTGGTTATGAGTGGTGATGCGGCGAAAGCCCGGTCACTGCAACTCCTAGGTTGGATACAGGCGGGAGCGCCTCTCTATGAAATTGAACGTGTTGCTCGCTCTTGTGCTTGCGTCAGCGCTGGTCGGCGTCGCGCCGTCGGCTCCGGCGCAGACCACTGCAACCTCCGACCCGTCCTCACGGTGCGCCTCTCTGAGGCGCACCGACTTTTCGCAGATTCCGGAAGCGCCGACGCAAATTATCGGCGCGCGTCTAGTTGAGGCAGCGGGCGACTTGCCTGCGTTCTGCGAAATTCGCGGTACGATTGCTCCAAATGTTGGCATCGTCTTCAAGCTGCCGGTTGCCGATTGGAACGGTCGCTTCTTCCAGGCCGGTTGCGGCAATTGGTGCGGCACGATCCATGCCCACGCTTGCGACGATCCGCTTCGGCGGGGCTATGCGTGCATCGCCACGGACGCGGGTCACGTCGCTCGGCCAGAAGACACCAACTGGACCGACGGGCAGTGGGCGTACGATAATCTGCAGGCTGAGCTAGATTATGGTGGGCGCGGCAATCACGTAACGTCGGTCGCCGGCAAGGCGATCGCGGAACACTTTTTCGGTTCGCGACCCCACCACTCCTACTACATGGGGTGCTCATACGGCGGTCATCAAGCGATGGTCCTAGCGCAGCGCTTTCCCTGGGACTTTGATGGCATTGTCGGCGGTGGCGCGCCGAACAGTCTCAGCTCCTTGATGCAGCAAAATCTTTGGGCGCTTTCAAACGCGTACGATCAAAATCTGCAGCCGATCTTTTCAGAGGCGGACATTGCGGTGCTACATGGCGCCGTGCTTTCCAATTGTGACCTGAACGATGGACTCGCTGATGGACTCATCAATGATCCCACGACGTGTAGGATCGATCCATCGCAATTGAGCTGTCGTCGTGGCCAACGCAGCGGATGCTTATCGAGTCGTATCGCAGCGGTCGCGACCCGAATGTATTCGGGGCCGGTCAATTCAGCCGGGCAACAAACGTCCGCTGGCGGTTGGGCTGTAGGATCGGAGCTCTTCTGGCGGCGCGTTTATCGCGCGGACGGCACGGGTCTGGCCGCGCTTGCGAGCAACTACTTCCGCTATATGGGGCGCACCCCTGACCTTGGCGCAGCGTGGGATCCGCGCTCCTACGATTTCGACCAGGACTATCGGCGCAACGACGTGATGGAGACCTTGTACGCGGCCGACAATCCGGACTTGCGCCGCTTCCGCGATGCCGGCGGCAAGTTCATCAATTATGTGGGCTGGGCCGATCTCGGCACCATTCCCGCTGAAGCAATCGACTATTACGAAACCACGCAACGGACGATGGGCGGTCGGGCTGAGACGGAATACTTCTTCCGAATGTTTATGATCCCCGGCGCGCTGCATTGCCGTGGCGGCGAAGGTGCCGACAGCGTCGACTTCCTCACATACATCGAGAATTGGGTTGAACGCGATCAGGCGCCGGACGTCATGATCGGCGCGCGCCGTAACGAAGTAGGGCAGACCGTGTTCACACGTCCCCTCTATCCGTATCCGCAATCCGCGCGATACAGAGGCACGGGCGACCCGAACGACGCTGCGAGTTTTGAGCCGACTGAAGCGCGGTGATGAGATGATCGGCGCTCAACCGCATGTCAGCGTGGCTCAAGGCGCACTGGAAGGCGCCGAGAAAGATGGCGTGTACAGTTTTCTCGGCGTGCCTTACGCGGCGGCGCCAATAGGCGACAACAGGTGGCGCGCGCCGTCGCCGCCGCCCGCGTGGACTGACGTGCGCGAGGCGAAGCAATTCGGCCCTGTCGCGATGCAAACGGTCGGTGGACAGCCTGGCATCGAGTCCGTGCCGCAGAGCGAAGACTGCCTTTATCTGAATGTTTGGACGACGTCGCTGAATACGAGCGCGCGCCAGCCGGTGATGGTTTGGATTCACGGCGGCGGCAATTTGGGGGGCGCCGGCTCGGAGGAGTGGTGCAACGGCTCGGTTCTCGCGCAACGCGGCGCAACGGTCGTGACGTTCAACTATCGCCTCGGCGCGTTTGGATTTTTGGCGCATCCCAGCATCGGCGCGAATTTTGCCGTGCTCGATCAAGTCGAAGTGCTGCGCTGGATTCGCGCCAATATCTCAGCTTTCGGCGGCGATCCCGACAACGTGACAATCTTTGGAGAGTCGGCCGGCGCCGTGGCCGTTCGTACCTTGCTGTCGTGCCCGCAGGCGCGTGGGCTCTTCCATCGCGGTATCATTCAGAGCGCCGGTTTCGAAGAGCCAGCCTTTACCCCGTCGTGGTCTTATGAGCGCGCGGCAACCGCCGCGGAAAAGCTTATGGATCGCTTGGGTACGCGTGATCCGGATGCGCTTCGCCGCCTGCCCAGTGAGGCGCTCAAGCAAGCATCGAATGAGTATGCATTCGCTGCTCCGAAGCCAGGGCAGGTGCACACGCCGGCAAATCTCGTGTGGATGCCGGTGCCTGACGGTGAGATCGTCGTAGACGGCGCGTTCCCCGGTTGGCCGGATGACGTTCCGGTGATGCTGGGATGCGTTGAGAACGAAGCGCGTTATTTCATTCGTCCGCCCGGTTCGCCGCCGCGCCCAGGTCCTTCGCAAGTTCCCTACACCGCCGAATTGCTCGACGGCATGACGCAGTCGCTGTGTGGCCCAGCGGCTCAAGACGTGGCCGCCCTCCTTTCTGCAAGCCATGACGATTTTTACGAAAGGCTTGACCGGGTTTTTACGACCGCGATTTGGACCGAGCCGGCATTTGCAACGGTGAAGCGGTTCGCTGCTGCTGGCCGCAAGCTTTTCTACTATCACTTCGCGCGCGTATCTCCCGGAGCGCGGGCCAACGGTCAGTTGGCGCAGCACTCGTGCGAGATCCGGTACGCCTTCGGCACGCTCACGCATGATGGCTTCTATGACCATACAGACGTTGGTGTGTCAGAGGGCGTGCAGCACGCGTGGTTTTCGTTCGCGCGAGACGGCGTTCCACGCTGGAGCAATGGTGAAGCGTTCGGCCCGTATCAAGCGCCCGATCCGGTGATGACCTGGATCGGAGATGGTGCCGAGCAGCGCCCGTTCGAAGTGACTCCGCTGATGGCGGCGATGAATGCCCGGCGAGGAACGTAATTGGAAACCGCGGTACGCTCGCGCGATGCGCGCGCTACGAGGAGTGAGCGATGTACGAGAAGAACCGCATCATGGCGATGCTCAACGCCAAGCAGGTGCCGCTAGGCATGCAGGTATTCACCGGGCATGGCGCGCTCGTTGAGATTCTCGGCCTTACCGGTTTCGATTTCGTCATGATCGACACCGAACATTCGAACAACGACGCGCGAAAGCTGGAAGACCTCCTTCGCGCCGCTGACAATGTCGGTCTCACGACCTTCGTTCGCGTCTCCAAACACGATGATGACAGCGACATTCATCGTGCGATCGAAGCGGGCGCTATGGGCGTCTTTCTGCCGTTGATCAAAACCGCGGACGATATCAAGCGGGCGGCAGACGCCGCGTTCTTTCCGATGAAAGGCAAGCGCGGCGTTTGTCCGTCGCTTCGCGCCGGGCGCTACAACTGGGCGAACTTCGAAGAGTATGCCCAGTGGAACAACGAAAACGTCTTGCTCATCCCGATGATCGAGCAGGTCGAAGCCTTGGACAATATCGAAGAGATTTGCGCACTTGGAGAGGTGAAGATTATCGTCTTCGCCGCGGGCGATCTCGCCTACGCCATGGGCGAAGCGTCGAAGATGATGGAGAGCCCGAAGGTGCAAGCCGCTTATCGAACGGTTCTCGACGCCGCCAAACGCCACAATGTTCACGTTATGGGCGGCCCGGTGCTGGATCCAACGCCCGAAGCGTGCCGGAAAGCGCTTGAGACTGGCGTTACCATCATGTGCCTCGGGCTCGATACGATGGTGTTTCGTAAGTCGTGCGAAAATATTGTGGAGGCATTGAACGCGGGCGTCGAAGGCAGTGCGTTTAGCCGACCTGCGGCTCCCGCGAGCGGATTCAAACCAGCGCCCTCAGCGGGCAAACACTAAATTGATTACAATGACCAGAGGCCACGTGCCGACGTGAATGTCCGCTGTGCGATCGGTAGTCCGTTGTAGGAAATGAAGCGGGCCGCTGGTCTGGTATCCTAGAAGAAAGCCAAATGTCGAATTCCGTCCCACCCTCTCCGTACGTTTGGCGGCATCCCGTCTTCACCACCGCTGTGCGCGGCGAGTCAGCGTCGGTCGTCGGGCCGGAGGGCAGGCGCATACAGTATGAAATTCTCGGGCACGGGGAACCGACCCTTGTCTTGATCCACGGTGGCCTGTGCGACCGATCCTATTGGGCCGACCAGGCGGTTCGGCTCGCGACGACCCATCGCGTGCTGTCCATCGACCTTCCGGGCCACGGGGGATCGGACGCAGCTCCGTACTGGAGCATCGAAGGGTGTGGCGGGGACGTGGTCCGCGCCATTGAAGCGGCGGCGGCCGTCCGGGTTGTGCTTGTGGGGCATTCCCTCGGCGCGATCGTAGCCATTGAGGCGGCCCGACAGTTGGGGGACTCAGCGCTTGGGGTCATCGTGGTCGACATGCTGCATCAGCCAAGCGCCAGGCCACCGCCTCCTCCGCAGCTCCCGCTGGAGGCCATCAAGGCGGCAATGCGCCAGGGTATGTTCAAGCCAGCTTCCGACCCTGCGCTGCAAACCAAAATTATCGACGCGATGACGTCAGCACCGCGCGATGTGGCGGCCGGCGCGCGAGGGGCGATGAACGCCTACGACGCCGCGGATGGACTCAAGGCCATGGGCCGGCGCCGACTGGCAATGATATTTTCAGGGATGAGGCCGGTCGCGGCGGATGAGATCAGGTCTCTACACCCGGGCGTCCGCATCTATTCGCTCCCCGGAGCTGGACATTTCCTGATGTTCGACGCGCCGGACGCGTGCGAGGCGATCCTTCGTCTTGAGGCCCTGACGATGAGTGGAGAATTGGTCACCGCCTAACGCCGGAGTCCGCTCTCAATGTCTAATCCCGCGATGCACCGCGCGTGGGGCCTTGCACTAATAACCATAGTCGCTGTGCGACTCCCGGCGCTAACCGGCGTTCTCTCCAGAAAAGGGTCCAAGCGATGAGTTTCCGCGTAACTGCCGAGCCTGAAGTCAACGAGACTACAGTAACCACACTGCAAGGCCGGGTCGAAGGTTTCGAAGACGACGGTGTGAAAAAGTTTTTCGGAATGCCCTTCGCGCGCCCGCCGGTGGGCGACCTTCGGTGGCGGGCGCCGCAGCCGCCTGAAAGCTGGGAGGGGGTGCGGCCAGCCAAGGCGTTCAGCGCAGCGCCTTACCAGACCGTGGGAGTACCGATTCCACTCAGGTCCAACGGAATTTCCGAGGACTGCCTTTATCTAAACGTTTGGACCCCGACCACGGATCCCACCGCAAAACAACCAGTGCTCGTATACTTCTTCGGGGGCGGAAATCTTCGCGGAGCAGGCTCGTTCGCCCATAACGACGGATCGGAACTGGCCAAGCTCGGCGTGACCGTTGTAACCCCGAACTATCGGGTGGGGCCATTTGGCTTTCTCAACGACCATGCCATGGGCGCGAATTTCGCAATCCAGGACGACGTGGCCGCGCTTCGCTGGATCCGAGACAATGTCGCAGCCTTCGGCGGCGACCCCTCACGCGTTCTGATCTTCGGCAACTCGGCCGGAGCGGTTGCTGTACGAAGTCTTCTGGAATGTCCTGACGCCAGGGGTCTCTTCCAACGCGCGTATATGCAGAGCGCCGGATTCGACGATCCCGCGAACGGCGGAGGCTGGTCCTTCGAGCGCTCCCGCGTCGCCACCGAAAAACTCTTGGATGCGCTCGGGACGCGAGACCCCGTCGCTTTGCGCCAGCTTCCGCCCGAGGTGATCGGGGCTGCCGCGCACCCGCTGTCCGGCATCTTCCCGAAGCCGGATCACATTCACACGCCTCTCAATCTCGTGTGGATGCCGGTTCCCGACGGCAAAGTCATCAAGGAAGAGCAGGCCGGCTGGGCCGACGACGTCCCGTTGATGATCGGCTGTACGGAAAACGAGGCCAGATGGTCCTTGAGCCCCACCGAAGACTACACGCCCGAGCTGCTGGAGAACATGGTCGGGGAGCTTGCGGCAGACAAGGCTAACGAGGTCCTCGCGTTACTCAACAAGGGCGGCGGCAGCGTCTTCGAGAAGCTCGATCGCCTCTATACCATGGCCGTGTGGGTGGAGCCTGCATTTAGCTGCATGAAGCGTTTCGTTGAGGGCGGTCGAACCGTTTTCTACATGCACTTCAGTCGCTCGAGTCCCGAGGCCGTCGTGACAAACCGGCTGGCATCGCACGGAACCCCGGTGCCGTATCTCTTCAAGACCATGGCCGATGATGGCACCTTCGACGCGGTGGATGAGCGCCTGTCATATGAGATGATGTTCGCTCTCGTCGAGTTCGCTAAGACCGGCGTGCCCCGGAGTACTGGCGGCGTTGAATGGCCGGCCTTCTCGGTCGATCAGCCTCGGGAAACGCTGATCTCCGAGACTATTTCGGCGGCGACTTACAAGATGTCGCCCCTCCTGCGCGTCATGCAAAGCCTTCGCGCCAACAAGACGACATGAGCCAAGCGCCCGATGTGATACTCGCCAACGCACGTCTAGCGATTGGCAGTAGCGGTGATGCAATTGGACCCATCTCCTCGCACGGACCCGCGTTTGAGCTTTTCCATGCAGCTAAGTCGATCTGTTCGCAGAAGGTCCGCGTCGTGCTCCTCCATCACGATTTCGGTTTCCTCAGTCATTCGATGAACCTGTTCGAGGGACAGACCTACTTGCCCGACTATGTGCGTTTGCGGATGTTGGGTTGCGACGCTTTGGGCGGGGATCTTGCTGCGCATCACAGCGGCAGCACATCGACCAGCCGGGGCGGCTGCGACGGCGCGGTGGTTCCAACGCTCGTCGACCGCGCTACAGGCGAGGTCATCGTCGATTCCAAACGCATTTGTATTTATCTCGACAATCTCGCGCCCGAGCCGAAGCGACTTCGGCCGGCGCCTTTCTCCGGCGCAATAGACGAGGAGATCGAGATCATCGACAACCTGCCAAACTATCAGATGCTGATGGGACGAAAGGTGGCGGCAGAGGACGCCTCCAGCCGCGCTATGACAGGTGCGAGCTTTTCCGAGCGCAAGGTCGCATGGTGCGACCAATATCTCCTCCAGAACGCCGGCGATGAGACGCTGCGTCGCGCTTACGAAGCCAAGCGCGCAAAAGAACTCTCCGCCGCAACCGATCTTTTTTCCGAAGACGCGATGCGAGACGCATACGCACGGGTGGAGAGCGCCGTTCGCGGCCTGGAGCAAAGGCTGGCGATCCACGACGGCGCATGGTTATTTGGGAACGCCGTGACCATGGCGGATTTGTTCTGGGGGATCGAACTCTTGAGAACGGCCAATGTCGGCGCGGGAGGGATTTGGGAAAACGGACAATTGCCCCGAGTGGACGCTTTTGTGAAACGCGCGGAAGGGCTTCCCAGCATCCGGTCGGCCATCATCGATTGGCCCGGGGCGGTCTATTGAAAGTTGTCACTGATCGTTGATCCGACTCCTTGAGGGACGCGCCCAACCCGCAGCCGCGTGCGCCGCGCGAACGATCGAGGTCGCGTCGAGATGGTGGGTTGCGTAGAGATCTTGGATGTCGCCGGATTGACCGAAGCTGCGCACGCCCAGCGGATGCACAGGATTGCGTTGCACGCCCCCGAGCCAGCTCAGCGACAATGGGTGTGCGTCCATGACGGTCACGATGCCGGCATCGACGCTCAAAGCCGAGAGAAGTGCTTCCACGTGTGAGATGTGACGATCGCCCTCAACCCGCGCTTCACGCGCGGCGCACCATGCGTTGTAGAGCCGGTCTGGCGAGGTCACCGCCAGCACGCCGAGCCCCGGATAGCTTTCCATCAAGTCATTCACCGCGCTCATGACCTCGGGCGCAATCGCGCCGGCGTAGGCGAGCGCAAGCGGCGTCGAACCTTGTGGGCGGCGCAGCCAATACGCGCCGGCGATGATGTCGGCGTGATCGTGTGCAGTGAGCGTGCGCGGCAATTGATCGAGCGCGCGCGTTGAGAGTCGGAGGTAAACCGACCCGCCATTTTTCGCCTGCATGTGCTCAAAGCCCCAGCGCATAATTGCGGAGAGCTCATCAGCGTAGGCTGGCTCGAAATAGGCGAGGCCCGGTTGTCCGATCCCGATCAGCGGCGTGTGAATGGATTGGTGCGCGCCGCCCTCTGGCGCAAGCGTGATGCCCGACGGCGTCGCGACGACCATGAAGCGCGCATCCTGATAGCACCCGTAGTTCAAGGCATCGAGGCCGCGCGCAATGAATGGATCGTAGAGCGTGCCTATCGGCAATAGGCGTTCGCCCCAAAGGTCGGCGGACAATCCGAGCGCTGCAAGCACGAGGAAAAGGTTGTTTTCCGCAATGCCGAGTTCGATGTGCTGGCCCGCTGCGCCGCCACCCCACTTTTGCATCGAGGGTATTTTCGCGTTGCGAAACACGTCGGGCATGTCGCGGCGGTGGAAGAGGCCGCACAAGTTTACGAATCCACCGAGATTGGTCGACACGGTGACATCTGGCGATGTCGTGACAATGCGTTTTGCGAAGTCGGGGTCGGATTTGACCAGATCGACCAGGATGCGTCCGAACGCCGCCTGAGTGGATATCTCTTCCGCTTTGGGAACGGGAAAACTTTCGATACTCGGCACCACAATGGCCGGCGCCGCGTATCGCCGGGAATGATTTTGCGCGAACGCAGTGGAAGCAATGAAGGCGCTGAGCGCGTTGGCTTCGGAAACGTCCAGTCCCGCCAATGGCGACCATTCATCGCCGGCGGCAATGTTGAGGCCGTCACGCAAAGTCTCGATCTGCGCCGCCGTGAGCTGTCCCGAATGATTGTCTTTGTGGCCGGCGAAGGGGAGGCCGTAGCCTTTAATAGTGTAAGCGGTGAACAGCGTGGGGCGGTCGTCCTGCGCCAGCGCGTACGCCTCCAGAAGCGTTTCGACGCAATGGCCGCCAAGTCCGGTCATGAGCGCGTAGAGCGCGTCATCGTCGTAGCTCGAGATGAGCGATCGCGCGCGCTCGCTGAGATCTGCGTCGAGCTTGGCTCGCCAGGCGCTCCCGCCTTGATATGTGAGTGCGGCGTATTCTGCGTTGGAGCATGAATCAATCCAACTGCGCAGCTCTTCACCGCCCGGTTTCAGAAAGGCTTCGCGCTGCGCCTTTCCGTACTTGAGGGTCAGCACCCGCCAGCCCGCTGTTTCAAAGATGTCTTCGAAGCGATCAAACATTCGGTCGGCGGTTGTGGCGTCGAGGCTTTGGCGATTGTAGTCGACGATCCACCACGTATTGCGGATGTCGTGCTTATAGGCCTCGATTAGCGCTTCGTAGATATTGCCTTCATCAAGTTC
This sequence comes from Caulobacteraceae bacterium, assembly GCA_031379735.1. Taxonomy (GTDB): domain Bacteria; phylum Pseudomonadota; class Alphaproteobacteria; order Caulobacterales; family Aquidulcibacteraceae; genus Vitreimonas. Next base: position 35,288 of record JANNFK010000029.1, read on the forward strand.
GGCGTCTCCCAAGAGCGCGATCATCCGGCCTTGGCGCGAGGGATCGAGCCAGTTGTGTGCCGTCAGGTAGTCTTGCGTCAGCGACGCGAAGGCGGTGATCGCGACGCCCAGCCCGACGGAGCCAGTCGAGAAATCTACGTCGATTTTATCCTTGGTACGCGAAGGGTAGGATTGGATGCCGCCGAGCGCGCGGAAGCGGTGCAATTGATCAAGGCTCTGCCGGCCACACAGATATTCGATCGCATGCAGCACCGGGCTTGCGTGCGGCTTCACGGCGACGCGATCGGTTTGGCGAAGCGCCCCGAAATAGAGCGTAGCCATCAGCGTTGTCATGGACGCGCACGAGGCCTGGTGGCCACCGACCTTTAGGCCGTCGCGATTTTCGCGAATGTGGTTGGCATGATGGATCGTCCAGGCCGACAGCCAGCGCAGGCGCGAGTCGAGCTGCTTCAGGTGCGATACGAGCGCGTTCTCTGAGGATGTGGCGGCAGTCGAAAGTGTTGTCTCGGACATAGAATTCCGTGGAGTTGGCGGCGAGGTGAACGCGGGGAGGCTGTGATCGAAGCCAAGAGGCGTTGCACAAGGGATGGGGCGGGGAGAGATGGCGCGTCGGCGCCGCTGATAGTCATCCTGTATCGCGGAGGCGCTCCCCGCAGGAGCTGACGGCGATGCATGATCAGCATCGCCGCGGCTCATTCGTCATCACGCCAGCGCGGCGGCTCATTAATAGGGTGTGCGGGAAAGCGGCCGTAGAGCCGGCGAAGTCCAGGCTGGACTAGGGAGGGACGAGAATGGAGATTTTTGGCGGATTGTCGGGCAGGCAGCGCACGCCGGCACGCCATCCCACGGCGAAGGCGCCCCTCGTCGTCGCGTTGCATGGCGGGACCTATTCTTCGGCATATTTCGACGTGCCTGGGTACTCACTGCTGGACCGAGCCTCCGCGCTTGGCGTTCCGTTGGTGGCGCCGGATCGCCCGGGCTACGTCGACAGCGCGAAATTACCTGACGGCGAGGGCACGATCCGCGGTCAAGCGCGCGCGCTAACCGTTGCGTTGCGCGACGCCTGGAAGCGTTATGGTGAAGGTACGCAAGGTATCGTGCTGATTGGCCATTCGATTGGCGGCGCGATAGCCGCGACCATTGCGAGCGAACCCGAAGACCTCCCGATTATCGGCTTGGCGGTTTCCGGCGTCGGCATGCGCACGCCGACAGAGCATCAGGACCAGTGGGCGAGCCTGCCCAACACTCCCCTGGTGGAGATGCCGCTCGCGGCGAAAGACTTTCTGATGTTCAGCCCACCTGGCGCCTTTGATGCGTCAATGCCGGCTGCGAGCCATGTTGCCAACACCCTATGTCCGCGCGACGAGCTGCTAGACATCGTCGGCGCCTGGCACACCGTGGCGCCCGATGTTTTGCGACGGATCACCGCACCTGTGCACTATCGGCAAGCCGAGTTCGATCAGCTTTGGATCGTAAATCAGGGCGAGGTCGACGCCTTTGCCCGAGCGCTCACGCATTCATCGCGCGTGGACGCGGCAATGGTGCGCGGGACCGGCCATTGCATGGACTTTCACTACGTAGGCAAGGCGCTGCAAATTCAGCAGCTTGGCTTTGCGCTTCAGTGCGCGTGCGAAAGCACGACACCTACGAAAGCACCGACATGATCACGCTTCACTATTTTTATCCTGGCTGTTCGATGGCCTCGCATATCGCGCTGGAGGAATCTGGGCTCGACTATCAAGCCCAACCGGTGAACTTGAGCGTCGAGGGCGAGCGCGCGGCGCTGCTGAAGCTGAATCCTAAAGGCACTGTCCCGACGTTGGTGGTCGATGGAAAGGTGCTAACCGAGAATGTCGCTATCCTGTGCCACATTGCCCGACTCGCGCCGGAAGCAAAACTCGCACCCGAGGATGCGTGGGACTACGCGCAGTGCCTTTCGCTGCTGGCCTGGTGCTCCAACACAGCTCACATCGCATTTCGTCAATCGTTTCGGCCGGTCCGGTTCTCGGCCGATGAAGCGGCGCACGACGGCATTCGTGCTCTTGGACGTGAACTCTATTGGAAGGCGCTCCAGACCTTCGACGATCGCCTCTCGCGCACGCCCTACATGCTAGGCGACGCGTACTCGATCGCCGACGGATACCCGATGGTGTTCTACAATTGGGGCATGATCGGCGGCTACCCGGTCGACGAACTTCGCCACTTAACCGCTTTCAAGGATCGCATGCTCGCGCGACCAGCCGTGCACAAGGTGTTGATGCGCGAAGGGTGCAAGCTCGTGGCCTGATCAGCCTAACTTGCTGCCGCGAGCGGCGATGGCGATGCTTCCGCCGTAATCATGCGCTGCAGGAGGCGACGTGCCTGGATCGAGCCTGCGTCCGCGCCCAGCGCGACGCTCCACGTATCCTCGCGGGTATCGAGAACGCTCTGCTGCGCTTCGAGCACCACCCGGTCCTCCTCAAACGCTCGCGAAACTTCCGTGAACAGAAGTTCGTCGACCTTCGCATCGCCGAGCGCGAAGTTCCTGACCGACGCCCAAAAATAGTGCGTTGTCGATGCGGTTTCGGGCGTCATGGCGTTGCAGATCCAGAAATTGAGACCGTGTTCGTAGCGGCCCTCAAGAGCCCCGGTGCCAGCTTCGGCGCCGCCCACATGGATGTTCACAAAGCTAGGCGCGATGAAGTCGATGATCTGCCAGCGATCGATGGTTTTGCCCTCAGGGAGGCGGCCGGTTTTCACATAAGTTGGCGGCGGAGGTACGTCTGGCACGAGACGCGTCACACGCACTCCGCGCTCCGTCGGCTCGACCTTGAGTTGGCGTCCCTTTTCGGTAAAGGCGGCGTTGCCGATCGTCGACGTGTGCACGAAGCCCACGTGACTGAGATCAACAAGATTGTCAGTGACGAGTTTGTAGGCGGCGTTGACGTGGTTCGTTTTGCCGACAGCCGTGTAGGCGGGATCAGTCAGCCGATGAAAGTCGGGGATAAGCGCGGGATCGGCCGCTGCCGGATCTCCCATCCAAAGCCAGATCCAACCGTAGCGTTCGACGGCTGGATAGCTCTTTGCCTTGGCGCCTGATGGGATCGAGTCCTGGCTTGGAATGCTAAGGCATGTGCCGCTTCGGTCAAACACCATGCCGTGGTAGCCGCAACGCAAATTGCCGCCTTCGACTGTGCCCATTGAAAGAGGAAGATGGCGGTGAGGGCAGCGGTCCTCAAGCGCGGCGACCTCGCCGTCGCCGACGCGAAACATCACAATCGGCTCATCCAGCAGCTTGCGCGCTACTGGCTTATCGCTGATTTCTTTCGACCACGCGCCCACATACCAGCTGTTTCGAAGGTACATCGAGGCTTCTCCGTTCGCGGCGTTTCCCGATCCTTTAGAAGGATCACATCCTAACTTTGGTCTGATCCTAAGCCGTATCGCGCCGGGGCGGCGTCAGAAAGACGAGAAAACCGCAGAACCGATGCCGGCTCGCTATCGCGGCGCGAAAGTCTCACTCTCCGCAAACTGCAGCGCCGCGCCTATGCCCGGGGCGACATTAGGAGACGCATGCAATGATAACCTCGCTGCTTATGAACGGGGTGTGCGCCTGTTGCTTGGGGCGCATGCGTGCGCCAGAGAGCGCGTCACGGTTCACGAGCATCGCTATTCCGAAGGCGGACGCCGCCGTATCGCGCGCGCGCGTTCAGATGCCGCTCTCGGGGCGATTGCGATTGGAGGGTGGCACGATCGTAAATCCACACGACGGCAGTCTGGTCGAAGGCATGGATATTCTGGTGAGCCAAGGGCGCATTGTCGCCCTGCAGCCTGCGGGTTCTGCGAAGTCTGATCCTTCAGCTCAAACGATTGACGCCACCGGAAAATTTGTCGTCCCTGGCTATAACGATATGCACTCGCACGTGTTGGAGCTCGACAATCCATCTGGAGGTCTGGCGCTTCTGCTCGCGCAAGGTGTGACAGGCTTCCGCCAGATGTCGGGCTCACCGGAATTGCTGGCGGCGCGGCGCAGTCAAACGCTTCCCGTCGGCAAAGGCGAGCCTGCTCTTCTCGAAATGCCGGGGTCGGTGCTTACGCCGATGAACGCGAGTTCGAGCGAAGCGATCGTCGCCGAAATCGCTAGCCAGAAAGCGCAAGGCGCGGACTTCATGAAGGTCGCGTTCGTAAGCGCACCCGTCCTGGCAGTCGGGATTGAGGCGGCCAAAAAGGCCGGGATACCGATCCTTGGCCATCTTCAAGACGGCGCCGATCCGGCGGCGAGCGCCGAGGCGGGTTTCAAATCGGTTGAGCATTTGGGACCAGGCGCCACCGTCTGGGTTGCCTGTTCGAGCGCAGAGGCTGAACTCAAAGGTGACGCCAAGCCGATCGAGATCAAAGCGCCGCCAGCTTGGATTCCATTCTTACGCCAATTGATTATGTGGCGTTTCAAGACGGTGCTGATCAATCCGTCCGCATTCGTGCCGCCGGCCTACGTCGCGATGATGCAGCGCGCGTTCGACACATTTGACCAAAGCAAGTTCGAGGCGTTGGCGGCAAGGTTCGTCGCGGAAGGGACGTGGCATGTCCCGACACTAGTGCGGCTTCGCACCCAAGAGCTGGCCGACCTTCCTGAATACGAAAACGACCCGTTCCTGCGCTTCATGCCCAAATCATCAATCAAGGCGTGGCGCGGTGTCACCAAGAAATTCAAAAAGCTTCCGGCGGTCACGCGACAGACATACGTCGAGGCTTATCAGCGTCAGCAGCAGCTCACGAAATTGCTGGCGGATGCCGGCGTTCGCATGATGACGGGCTCAGATGGTGGCTGGCTTTCCGCGCCGGGGCTGACGCTGCAAGAGGAGTTCGTCCAATTGGCGGAGGCGGGTTTGTCGCCTCTCAAAATTCTACAGATGACGACGATTAACGCGGCAGAATATCTCGACCGCGCGCACACGATGGGAACGGTGGAGCCCGGCCGTAATGCGGACCTGGTGCTTCTTGATGCAAACCCTCTTGAGAGTGTCGAGAACTTGGGCCGCATCGCTGGCGTTGTGCGCGCGGGATTTCACTATTCGAAACAGGATCTCGACGCCCTCAAAGAGCGCGTTGCCAAAGGTGGTGGCTACCTGAACTAACCGCGCGCTAAAACCGCGCGTTGGGTGCAAACGGCTTTTGCGGCGCTACTCCATCATAGTTGGAGGCGCTTCAGGCCCCCATTGGACACCGAGTAAGTCTGGCATCGGCGTTTTGCGCGAACCTGCTGCAGCGTTGAAGAGATCGCCGTCGGTCCAATGCTCGACCGTATGACCCCAGGGATCGCGCCAATAGTCGAATATCTGGCTTCCCAAGATGTGACGGCCGACGCCCCATTCGGCGTGGTAATTCTTGCTTTTGAGGTGACTGTGGCCGGCCATGAGCGCGTCGAAGTCGACGACTTCGAACGCCGCGTGATTGTATTTTGATACGCCAATGCCGACTAGAAAGAGGGTGTGGTGGTCCACCGGCATGTCGCCCCGGTCGCAGCGCATGAATGCGCCAAACGCGACGCCGGGTTCAGGCTCGATCTCGTCGGAGACGATCAAGCCGAAATGCTCGTGGTACCATTGCTGGCTGACGCGATAATTCTTCACGTTGAGAACGGCGTGGCCCAGTCGCACAACCTGCGCTGGCCCTTGCGCCACGCGGCTCGTCGCGTTCAAGCGAGTTTGTGAGCGCCCGTCATTCAGGGGCGATCGTGTCGCCGGCGCAGTGGATGCCGCGTACCGGCGCACGACGGCCTCGACGCGAAATCCATCTGGATCGGTCAAGCGGACGATACGTCCACCGCCTGGATCACTGATGTCTTCAATGGCGTGACCTGTGGCGCTTGCAAGCGCGTCCAGCGCCGCTGTGTCTTCCAACTCGAATCCGATAGCTGCGAAACCTGGTTGTCCGCGTTCGGTCGCATGCGCGAATGGCGCGCCATCGAGGCCCTGCATATAAAGCGAGTCTTCGGTTCGCGCCGCGCGCGTCAGTCCGAAATCGGTGAGGAAGGTCTCCATTAGATCGAGGTCGGGCGCGGTGAAGCGCACGTAGGCAATATCGATCGCCTTCGCGTGGCTCATGAGAGTTCTCCGATCGGTGTGCACCGCCGTACCTCCAAGTTGCCTTCGCTCAAAGACAGGAAAATCGCCATCGCGATGCCAGCGTGGTATCGCTGGTCCGAACCCCGTCTCTCTGCAATCGCGCAGCGTCCCCCTAGTCCTGTCGGCAAGGCGCAAAGCCAATTGTCCCATGGGAGGGACGCTGAGCCACGTGTGTACGCGCGCTCGGCGGAAGGGTAAGTTCACATGAGCGAGCAAGCGATCGCCGACGACCTTCGGCTTCATCTCGATCAGACGCCGATGAGCGGGACGCAGATCGGCGCTGTCGCCGTTCTGGGGGCGCTCGCCGCGCTGGACGGCTACGACGTCTTGGCGGTCACATTTGCGGCGCCTGGCATTACGGCGGAGTGGGGGATCGACCGCGCAGCGCTCGGCATCGTCTTTTCCATGGGACTTTTGGGGATGGCGCTCGGTTCGTTCTTGATCGCGCCGTTTGCCGATCGGTTCGGGCGTAAGCCTCTCGTGCTTGTCACTCTGTGGCTCATGGCCGGTGGCATGTTGGCCTCGGCATTTGCGCAAAACGTCACTGAGCTTTCAATCTACCGCGTCGTGACCGGTTTGGGCATCGGGGGAATGGTCTCGGTCGTCGTTCCGATGGCAGCGGAGTTTGCCAACGCGCGACGCAGGACCCTCGCCGTTGGTATTGGCGCACTTGGCTTTCCTATAGGCGGCGTGATTGGGGGCTCAATCGCGGCCGCGTTGCTGCAATGGTTCGACTGGAGAGCCGTGTTTTTCCTGGGCGCTGGGGTCGCGCTGGTGATGACGCCAGTTGTCATGCGCTGGGCGCCGGAATCGATTGCCTACCTGCTCACGCGGAAAAGCGAAAAGGCGCTCGCACACTTGAACCGCGTGCTTGCCCGCATCGGTCAGCCTTCCATTGCAAGAATGCCGGCGTCTTCCGAAGGCCCAGTGTCCAAGCGCGCCACGTCAATTTTCAGCACCGCATCGATCGCGCGAACATTGCTGGTCACGGCGCTCAACTTCTTTTTCGTCATCAACGTCTATTTCATGTTGAGCTGGATGCCGCAGATGACCGCAGACGCAGGGTTTTCGCCGTCGGCGGCAGCGTCTGTGTCTGTGATCGCCAATCTGACGGGCGTGATCGGTGGCCTGTTGTTGGGATGGGCGGCGCCACATCTTGGTTTAAAGCCGCTTGCCATCGTCGCGTTCCTTGGCCTGGGTGCAGCGACTGTGGTGTTCGGCTTTACACCTTCCGACATTGGACAATTGCGCGGGGCGGGCGCTTTGGTGGGATTCTTCATGATCCCAGGAATGGTGGCAATTTACACCATCATCGCGCGCAGCTTTCCCGCCGAGACGCGAGCCACTGGTGCAGGGTTTGTGGTCGGGATGGGGCGCGCCAGCAGCGCGTTGGCGCCGATTATCGCAGGTCTTCTTTTCGCCAACGGGTTCGGCCGTGACGCCGTTTCCATCTTCATGGGCGCGTGCGCAATCGTGGCCGCGATCGTCTTAGTTTTCTTGCGTCTCAGCAAGGATGAAGCGGAGCAAAGTGCGTGAAAACTCCAGTTTCGATCACACGCCGCCTTTTGGTTCTGCCGCTGCTCGCGCTGCTCGCCTCGTGCGTAAGTGCAAGCGATGACGGCACGTCTTCTCTGTGGGTGCTCGACAACGTCTCGGTCGTCGATACACGCACCGGAGACATCGCCGATCACATGGCGGTCTTGATCGATGGCGACACCATTGTACGCGTTGCGCCTTCGGCGAGATTGCGCGGCGTGAGGCGGCGCGTCGATGGAGCCGGCGCGTTCGTCGTGCCCGGCTATAACGACATGCATGCTCACCCTGTGCAGGCGAGCGAGCGCGCTGCGGCGCTGACCATGATGCTTTCGAACGGCATTACGGGATTTAGGCAAATGGCGAGTTCGCCAGAGCTATTGGCGGAGCGTCGCGCAGGTTCGCTGAACTCGCCAGACTCGCCGGAACTCCTGGTGATGCCGGGAGCGCTTTTCGTGGGGCCTGTTGCCGCCACTCCCGAACTAGCCATCGCCGAGGTCGACCGTCAGCATGCCGAAGGTGCTGATTTCATCAAAATGATTGACGTGTCGCGCCCGGCCTTCTTTGCGACGCTCACCGAAGCGCGTCGCCTTGGGATGCCCGTGGCGGGACACTTGCCTGGATCGGTGACGCCCGAAGAGGCGGCCGACGCCGGCATGCGTGCGATTGAGCACCTCGGTCCTGGCGAGAACCTGCTGCTCAGTTGTTCGAGTGATGCCGAGGCGCTTCGGCGTGAAGTCGCCGCGATCCCACGCCCGGCGTTGACGATCGTACCGGGGCGCGTGCCGCAGGAAGTGACCGAGCGCATGCTCGCAAACACAGTGTTGATGACTGTGCTGGCCGGCGGCGGCGCAAGCCTCGATCGCCTTGGTCGCGTGGTCGATAGCTATAGCGAAGAACGCTGCCGTGCTCTGGCGCAACGTTTCGTCGAGCATGAGACATGGCAGGTACCAACATTGGTGCGGACACGCCAATCAGCATTCGGCGATGATGCGGCTTATCGGAACGACCCAAATCTTCGGTACGTGCCGGCGCCGACGCGTCGTCTTTGGGAAGAACTCGCGCAGCAATTCAGCGCCCGCGTGACCCCGGAACAAAAACGCGCTGCACAAGCTGCACTGGCTCTGCAGTTCCGCGTCGTTCGATTGTTCGACGAGACCGGCGTGCCGATGCTCACTGGCTCTGACTTTGGCGGCCAATGGGGCGTGGCAGGCTTTAGCCTGCATCAGGAATTCGACTTGTTGAATGACGCAGGGCTTGCGCCCCTGCGTGTTCTGCAGATGACAACGCTTTATCCCGCCCGCTTCCTGGGACGCGAGGCCAGCATGGGAACCGTGGAAGCTGGGCGTGGCGCCAACCTCGTCTTGCTAAGCGCCGACCCCACCGCCGCAGTGGCGAATTTGCATGCGATCCAAGGCGTCGTTCGGGACGGTCGATACTATTCGCGCGCGGATCTTGACTCACTGCAGGCGCAGGTGGCGCAGCGCTTCACCGCACCCTGAATTGAGCGATACGCGCGCGGCATCGCAACCAATCATCTGCCATCCTGCCGCGCACCGTCATCGCCGCTAGTGTTTCTCTGTGGAGACGACTTTGGGCACTGACGACACAAACCGGCCGCAGGTCGTCATCGTGGGTGCAGGGCCGTCTGGGCTTGCACTAGCAATCGAACTTGGAAGTCGCTCGATCCCTTGCTTGCTCATTGAGCGAAGTGTTCGCGCCGGTTGGGCGCCGCGCGCGAAGACCACCCACAATCGCACGAGGGAACATCTTCGGCGATGGGGGATTGCCGAAAAGGTCGCCCAGGCATCGCCTTTCGGTATCGACTACCCAACCAACATCACGTTCGTCACGCGTCTGTCTGGCCCCAAGATCACAACCTTCAAGCACGCACTTGGTTGTTCACCAGCCAAGGACGAGCGCTACGCTGAGCACGGGCAATGGATTCCGCAGTACAAGTTGGAAGCGGTCCTTCGCGAGCACGCGGCTTCACTGGAAGGCGTGACGATCACGTTCGGCGAAGAGTTCGTGTCGTTCGAGCAAGATGATGCGGCCGTAAGAATTCGCCTGCGCACCGTCGAGACGGGTGAGGAGCGCATTGTCGAAGCCGACTTTCTGGTGGGCGCCGACGGTGCTCGGAGCGCCGTGCGCGAGGCGATCGGCGCAAAGATGATCGGCAAGTACGGTTTATCGCGCAACTACAACACCATCTTTCGAGCGCCAGGACTGCGCGAGGCGCACAAGCACGGCGACGCCATCATGATCTGGCAGATCAACAGCGACACGCCGAGCGTGCTCGGCATGATGGATCAAGGAGACCTCTGGTACTTCATGCCGACCAATATCGGTCCTGATGTGAAGTATTCGAATGAGGAAATGCTCGAATTGATCCGGAGGGCGACGGGCTTCGACCTTCCGTACGAAATTCTCTCATCGGACGAGTGGGTCGCCAGCGCATTGATCGCTGATCGGTACTCCGATGGCCGGGTCTTCCTCACGGGCGACGCGTGCCACCTCCATCCGCCATTTGGCGGCTATGGCATGAACATGGGCATCGCAGATTCCGTCGATCTTGGATGGAAGATCGCAGCGCATTTGCAGGGCTGGGGGACGCGCGCGTTGCTCGACAGCTACGAGGCTGAGCGCCGTCCCACCCACCAATTCGTTGTCGACGAGGCGGCAGCCAATCATGCGGTTCTGCCGCACCAATTGGTGCGCGACCATCTTGAGGAGGACTCGCCGAAGGGTAAGGCCGTGCGCCAAAGCGTGGCGAAGGTCATCCGCAAAGCTAAGCGGAGCGAGTTCTACTCAATGGGGGTGACGCTTGGATATCGGTATCAGAACTCGCCGCTGATCGCCTACGATGCCGACGATAGCTGGACTTGGTCACGCGAGTACGAGCCGTCGGCCGCACCAGGCTGCCGGGCGCCGCACCATTGGCTGGATGACGGCCGATCACTCTATGATCTATTCGGCCAGGGCTTCACGTTGTTGGTGTTCGCTGACATCGACGGCGCCGACATCGCCAAGGCTTGGCAAGAGTCGACCCGTCTGGAAGTGCCTTTCAAAGTCGTCAAACTGGAAAACGCAGAGCTTGCGGCGCGCTATGCGGCAACGCGCGCATTGATAAGACCAGATCAACACGTGGCGTGGCGAGGCGACGAATGGGCGCCAGGTCTGCTCTCGCTCGTGACGGGCCAAGATAGCGGGCGCGCGCGTAAAAGTGGCGATGCTCGCGCGGCGTCGAGTGTTGCAGCCGGCTAGGCCGGCAATTTGCGTCGTCTAGCGATGTAATGTCCCCCGGCGCGGCGCATCAAATCGCACAGATGCTCGGCCATGGGCGTTAGCGGCATATCGTGGCGGCGGACAATGCACACGGGCGCGGCCGGCATCTTCTCGACCAGCTGCAAACCAATCAGGCGTTCGGCAGTGGCGGGAAATTCCAACCATTGCTGGGGCAATATTGATAGTAGGTCGGAGCTGGCGACGGTTACCAGCGTGCTCAACGCGGAATGCACGTGCGCGACGATATGGGGTGGCTTCATTCCGAGTTCGGCAAACATCACTTCAAAGTCTGCCTCGCTGCTGCGGGGTGTCACCGTGGGACGCACCCATGACGCGCCCTCCAGGTCTTTTAAGCTTCGCGCGTTTGCTAAAGGATGACCTTTTCGCGCCGTGACCACGCGGCGGTTATCGAAGAGCTTCTCGACCATGAGCCTCGTCGATGAAATCGAAGGGTCAATTGGCCCCACATAGAAGTCGATTTGCCCATTGAGTATTTCGGGCTCTACCGTTTGAAACAGCCCCTCCGAGATCTTGAGCAACGAGTCCGGGTAGCGTTTGCGGAAAGCCGTTATCGCGGTCGGCAGCAGGGCAATGAGCGATGCGCTCGACAGGGCGATGCAAACCTGCCCAACGCTGTGGCCTTTCAGTTGCTCGATCTCGTCCTGGACACGACGCAGCTCGCTCTCAATCGCCTTAGCGCGACGTAAAAACGCCTCGCCCATGGCAGTCGGGCGGACACCTTTTGCATGGCGCTCGAATAGCGAGACGCCCAATTCACGTTCAATTTCGTGGATGCTGCGAGTCACCGCCGGCTGAGCAATGTTTAGGTGCCGTCCAGCCGCGCGCAGACTGCCGCATTCGGCAACAGCGAGGACGTCGCGGATATGACTAAGCTTCACGGGCGTCCCACTGGGCCACTGATGCCCTCTAGGCATCGCTAGACCCGAAGCGCTCTCTTTTCAAGGGCGCACCTCTGCATATGGTCTGTCGCAGAATGCGGCTTCGCCAAGCTGCACACCCATTTCACGTTTCGGGAGAATAGAACCGATGCCGCTCGCTGTATTTTCGGACGCAGGACCGCGCCGCCTCGGCAAAGTATTTGGCGATACGATCGTCGATCTTGCGATTGCCGCGCCGACGCTTCCCGACAACGTCATCGCGTTTCTCGTCGCTGGCGATGCCTCGCTCAAGACGTTTGCCGCCGTGTCCAACGACGCGCCCGGACACCTGCCGCTGTCGAAGGTGCGGTTGCACGCGCCCGTGCCGAACCCTGAGAAGTTTCTTGCGATCGGCATGAACTATAGCGAACACGCGCAGGAAGCATTGCGCGCGGGGATCCCGCTGCAAGAATATCAATTGTGGTTCAACAAGCAGGTGTCTTGCATCAACGGCCCGTTCGACGATGTCGTCGCGCCGAAGGTATCAGAGCAACTCGACTACGAGGCGGAGATGGCCGTCGTCATCGGCCGCAATTGCCGCCATGTCGCAGCCAAGGACGCTCGCTCCGTCATTGCCGGTTACATGGTCGTCAACGATGTGTCGGTGCGTGATTGGCAAAAGCGCAGCCAGACGATGACGCTCGGAAAGTCGTTCGACACACATGGCCCGATCGGGCCGTGGCTTACGCTCGATCATGAGATCGATGACCCGATGAATCTCAGCCTGCGTATGTTAATCAACGGCGAAGAGCGTCAGAGCGATAACACTGCCCACATGGTTCACAACATCTATGAGCAGATCGCCTACCTCTCGACGGTGATGACACTCAAAGTTGGAGACATCCTCGCCACGGGCACGCCAAGCGGCGTCGGTCTCGCGCGCACGCCGCCGAGCTTCTTGAAAGCTGGTGATGTCATGCGTGTCGAAATCGAAAAGCTCGGCTACATCGAGAACCGGGTCGTCGCCGAGGGCTGAGGGCTGAGGGGACGAAGGAGCTGGGGCAGTACGTCGCGTCAGCGTGACTGCAGCATGGCGCTAAGGATGGGCCCATGCTCGCCGCCGGTCCAAACCGCAAGAGCAACCGCCATCCATTCCGGGTATCGCGCCGACAATCGTTTGATTGGCGCCGATCGTTACGCGCGCAGCGTTTGCCCTAGCGACGCGAGTTCGCGCCTGGATGTCTTTCCCTTAGTTGGTTCAGCGATGCCTGCTCACTATCGCCCAGACGGAAACGCCATCGTTCCATGATCAGACACTGCTCCTATGGTCGCGGTTAAGAGAGTGTCTGGGCCCACGGGTTCGCACTACGGATCGCCACAAAAGCTGGCCCCGCGGCCAGCGTCAAAAAAGGCGTTCGCAAGGGGGAGAGAAGTGATGCGCCGTGCCTTATTGACTACTGCTGCGTGCCTGTTTTTGGCGCCGTGCGCCGCTTTTGCGCAGGATGCGCCGGCGGGTGAGCAAGCCTCAAACGAGGGGCTCGACGAAATAATCGTTACGGCTCAGCGCCGCGAAGAAAATCTTCAGAACGCCGCGATCCCCGTTGATGTCGTAACCGGCGATGAGGTGCTTGAGCGCGGCATTACCGAGTTGAGCCGTCTGAGCGAAGTGTCGCCAGCGCTAACGGTCCAACCTTCGAGCGCCGGCAATTTGATCTTCATGCGCGGCGTAGGCAATTTTACGTTGACCGCGAACAGCGATCCGTCAACCGCGTTCAATTACGACGGCGTCTACATCGGACGCCCTTCCACCACTTACGGCACGTTCTACGATCTGGCGCGCGTTGAAATTCTGAAAGGCCCCCAAGGCATTCTCTACGGCCGCAACGCAACTGGCGGCGCAGTCAATGTCATTCCACAAGCGCCGATCCTTGGCGAGACATCGGGTTATCTTTCGACGAGTTTCGGTGATTACAATGCTTTGACGGCGGAAGGCGCTGTCAACATTGCGCTGGGCGAGAACTCGGCGTTCCGAGCTTCCATCAGCACGTCAAGCCATGACGGATATCTGGAGGACGGCACCGGCGCGGACGAGACCACGGCATTCCGCTTACAATTCCTGACCGAAGTAACGCCTAATCTTCGCGTGCGCGTCGCCGGCGACTACGCCGAGGTCGGCGGAGAAGGCGTGGGCATTGGCTATCTCGGGCGCTATAACTTTATTCCGGGACCAGGAGGCGGCTACGTCTTCGTGCCCTTCGCTGGTGGTCCCGACGATGGTGTTTTCACACCAGCCGCGCAGACGTTTCGTCAGGGGGCACGGGCGGGTCCAGCAGGCCGTAACCTCGATGCAATCGCGCCCTATCCGGGTCTCAACAACAGCTTCGGCGGTGTGAATGCTGAGATCACGTACGACGCGGGCTTCGGCACATTCACGTTGGTGCCGGCATGGCGTCACACCACGATCGATTCACAAAATGTCGGCGGCGGCTTCCCCTTCCTTCAAATTGAAGACGCTGAGCAGGAAAGCCTTGAACTTCGATTGGTCGGCGATCGCATCGGCATTTTCGACTACACAATTGGCGCCTATTATTTTCACGAAGCCATCGACAGCGATCTGATCATCAACCTCTCGGCGACCGCGGCGTGGACGAGCCGGCAATTCGATACGACCTCGTTCGCTCCGTTTGGCAGCATCACAGCTAACTTCTCGGAAGACTTCCGCGCCGTAGCTGGCGTGCGTTGGAATAGCGACCAGAAGGATTTCGAGGGCCGCGCGACCGGTGGTACGATCGTGTGTACGGTTGGACCGCCGACCTTCTGTCCGGCGGCGCCTCTCTTCCCCACAGTCCTTAGCCCATCGCAATTGCCATTCCCGTTCCCGGCGCAGGGAGGCCCGCCTGGGTTCAATGGCGGCGCGTTGGTCATTCGCACCGACAGTCTCTTCATCAACACGCTCGAGAACGAGGACTTCACCTACCGGTTCGCACTCGAATACGACATCCTGCCGCGGTCGATGGCCTATGCCAGTGTTGAGACCGGTTATCGGTCGGGCGGCTTCAACGGCGCCGCCGGTTTTGAGACTTACGATCCTGAATACATCACCGCTTACACTTTGGGTTTGAAGAACCGGTTCTTCGACAACCGCCTTCAACTCAATCTGGAAGCGTTCTTGTGGGAGTATACCGATCAGCAAGTGTCCCATGTCGGTCTCGACATAAACGGCAACATTGCGCAATTCATCGAGAACATCGGTGAGTCGAATATTCAAGGCGCCGAATTGGAGGCGCGTTGGTTGATCACGCCGACACTCGAAGTGTCTTCGAACGTGCAATACCTCAGTGCCCAGAATGACGTATTCATCTACCAAGTAGGCCGCGGCGCGCCGGGAACGCCGCCGCCATTGACGGGGTGCACGTACTCAATCGCGTCCGCCACGCTCTACAACGTCGATTGCTCCGCATTCCCAGCCTACAACTCGCCAGAATGGACATTGAACTTTGGTGTCGAGCAAACGATCCCGCTGGGTAATTTCGAACTCACATTGGGCGCTGACACCCAATACAAGGGCGAGCGTTATATCGGCTTCGATTACTTGCCTCAGCAGCTGATTGATGAAAGCTGGGTGAGCAACGCGCACGTCGGGTTTGGCCCCGCAGACAATCGCTGGGAAATCCTCGCCTACGTGCGAAACATCGAAGATGAGCGTGTGCCAGTGTTCGCCCCCACGCACCCGATTGCAAATCTGGTGATGCAAGGTTTGAGCGCGCCGCAAACTTATGGTGTTCGTCTTTCGGCGTCGTTCTAGCAGGGGCTGATGGGACGACGTCGATCTCGATTGCGAAGGCCTAACCGTCCTCGCAATCGAGGCTCGTTTGAGGGTGAGCAATGCCGATTGATCTCAGTTGGTCTGGCGCACGCTTGCTGGCGACTGCCGTTGTGCTCCTCAGCGCATGTGCTCCGACGGCTTCGCCGCGCGTAACGCTTGAAGGCCACACCAGCCCGTCCCGCGTAGCTTCATCGGTGTTCGTTACACTTGGTACGCAAGGTGGCCCGATACCAAGTGCGGGCCGATCCCAGCCGGCGAACCTGCTCATCTTGCCTGATCAAGCGATCCTCATAGATGTCGGCGACGGCGCCGCCGAGCAACTGGCCAAGGCCGGCGTTCCGCTTGGCGACGTGCGTACTGTTTTTCTGAGTCATCTGCACTTCGATCACACCGGTGGGCTCTACGGCTTTCTCGGCATGCGTCTCCAAGGCATGAACCCGGGGACTGCCACGATCTACGGGCCGCGCGGCACAAAAGCGTTGGTCGATGGCTTGCTCGCAGCGATGCAACCGTCGTTCGCGGTCATACGTCGGCCGGAGACCGAAATTCAGGTGGTGGAAATTACTGACGGCAGTCGAGTCGTCATTGGCGATGCGACGGTCTTGGCCGCCCGCAACAGCCACTACAGCGCCTCGGGTCAGGACCCGAACACTACTGAGTCACTCGCTTTTCGATTTGATCTGCCTGATCGCTCGATTGCCTATACCGGCGACACCGGGCCAAGCGAGAGCGTTGAACGTCTTGCACGGAATGTGGATCTACTTGTCAGCGAAGCGATGGATGTCGAGGCGGCGCTGGCTGAAATTCGCGCCGCTCGTCCTGACATTCCCGATATCGCGTTCCTGGCCATGCGGCGTCATTTTGAACAGGATCACTTGACCGGTGAGCAGGCGGGATTGCTCGCCCAGCACGCCAACGCGCGCCGCCTGATCATCACCCACATGGGCGGCACGGTCGGTGGGCCGGAGGCGGAAGCTCTTCGCACCGCCGCATCATCGACCTTCGAAGGCGACATCACTGTCGCAAGCGACCTTGATCGGTTCTGAGGCGCTGATGAGGAGCGTCGGAAGCGGGCCAGTTCGAACGTATCCGAAAAATGCTTTCGGCATTGCCGGATGCTATCTTTGTGCGGTCGTTATCGGAGATCGGCGCGGTGTTCAGGAATGCAACAGATTCGACCGAAGATTCGAACGGATAGTCGATCGCGAACATGATCCGGTCGGCGCCTAACAGATCAATCGCGAATCTAAGGTTGGCGTGAGAATTCACGCCGCTCGTCGTGATGTAAAAATTCTCGTGGAAATATTCGCTAGGCAATTTCGCAGGACCACGAAACGCCGAGCCAGCGGCGGCGCGCGCCTTGTCGAAAATGTTGTCGATGCGCCAAAACCAATAGGGGATGGCCTCGCCCATGTGGCCAAGGACGACGGTGAGATTGGGGTGGCGATCAAACACGCCGCTCAAGATTAGGCGCAGCGCGTGGAGACCTGTGTCGGCTGCGAAGCCCCACATGGCGCCGAGCATGCCATATTGCGCATAAGGGGCGACCATCGACGGCGCGGGCACCCGTGGATGCAAGTAGAGCGGCGCACCGTGCCTTGCGAGGGCGGCAAAGATCGGCTCGAACTTCGGGTCGTCAAGGTATTCGTTGTTTGTGTACGAGTTGATCAGAACCCCACTGAAACCGAGCACTGTAATCGCCCGGTCGATCTCCGCCGCCGCGGCGGCGGGGTCTTGAGGCGCCACTGCGGCAAGGCCTGCGAAACGCGATGGGTGACGGCGAATGATGTCCGCCAGAAAGTCATTCGAGCGACGTGCGATCTCTGTGGCAGTCTGCGCTTCGAACGATTGTACGCCCGGCGTCGTTAGGCTCAGGAGATGGACGTCTACGCCGCACTCATCCATCACGCGCAAGCGATGGTCGAAATCGAGCAGGCCCCGGCGTATCTGCGGGTTTGCTTCGAGCGCACGCAGAAACCGTGTCTCGTGACCCTCGGGGCCTGAGAGCGGCAGCGCGTCCATGACCTCGAACCAATCAGGTGTGGCGAACGCTTCTTCAGTGGCGATTATGCGATTGCGCTGGCCGCCCACGCTTTGCGCTGCCGCCGCGGCCGGCAGCGAAAGCGCACCGGCTGTGAGAAGGGTTCGCCGATCTATCACGCTCGACTCATTTAGGCTTGAGATCGTTCAGCATCGGGCGAAGCTCGACCGCAAACGTGCTTGGATCGGCAGCGTAGGCCAGGTGATGGCCCGACATTTGGCGATATGGGCAGCCAACCTGATCAGCCAGCACTTGAGCAGTGCGTGCGTAATAAACGTCCTCACTCAGGCGGCCAGACGTCGTGATCATCGCGACTTGGTTCTGCCGGATGCGCTCCACGTCTGGTTTGTAGTGGCCGATTCCGTGAAACTCTTTGCGCATGAAGAACTCGCCGTTCGGGCTGGTGAAGAGCCCAGGGCGTCCCGCTGGCGCAGCGCTAGGCGGTGGCATTCCGCGCAGGCTTCCGGCGAACATGATCATTGCGGGCATCGTTCCCTCGGCCTCAAGCTTCGCTTCCACCGCGTCCATGAACGCGACCATCTCGTCGGCGTCCGGTAATATGGTTTGGATCGCAGGTTCGTGGACGACCATGCCGGCAGCGGCGTGGCGTTGGAACGCGGCGATTTCACAGGCGATCGTGCCGCCGCCGCTGCTTCCGAAGATATAAGCTTGGTCGGCGCCCAAGTGGGTGATGATGGCGACGGCATCACGCGCCTGTTGCGCGATGCTGATCGGCTGCGTTTTGTCGCCAGTGCTCCGCGTGCAGCAGCGACGATCGTAGCGGACGACAGTGTACTCGTCCTTCAGCAGTGACGAGAGTCCCTCGTACCGATGCGCCTCACCGCCCGCACCGGCGATCAGAAGCAATAGCGGCCCAGATCCTTCGTGATCATAAACGATTTCGGCGCCTTCAGTATGAACTGCCGCGGTCTTGGTCATTTTGAGTCTCACAATTCTTGTGATCGGCGTGAACGCCTCAGAGTCTCAGCGCAGGCCGCCAATATCGGTCACGTCGCGCGGCCCACTCGGAGGGCGCCGTTTAAGTTCAGTTTCATCCTCGCCGGCGAGTAGCCGGGCGCGCAATTCTTCCGGATCGAAATCGACCCCAATCGGATTCATAGCGAAAGCGTCGGTAAAGAAGAATTTGCCGGCTTCTTCGACGGTGTCGAAATTGTCGATCTGGAACTCGAGCTGGTTTCCGTCGGGATCGGCGTAATAGAGCGATGTTGTTGGTCCGTGATTGATCGAAAGGATCGGCAAGATGTTTTTCGCACGGAGGCGCGCATAATTATCCAGTAAATGGGTGAGCGACGGATAGGTAAAGGCGACGTGGTGCACGCCGGCGATTCCATCGGGTTGAGGCGCAAGGCCCGGCATGTTGATCACGGCGATACGATGATGCTCGTCATCATAGGCCAGGAACGCGATGCCTTCGTTCTCAAACGCCGGCGTCGCGTTGAGCACGAATTTGTACCAGGAGACAATCTCCTCGAACTTTGAGGTGCGCACGACGACGTGTGCGAGCTTGGCCGGCGGGGTCATGACCGCTGAGGCGGGTGCTGGTGTTGTCGCCATCTTGTTCTTCACTCCCTGGCCCGCTTAGCGGGGCGTTGCCCTTGTTGGCATGAGCAAGCCTGCGCAGCGCGATCAAAAAACGCCACGGGCGATGCCCAGCGCATATCAATCGCCGACCGCGAGATGCCGGAAGGGCATCGACGGTCCACATTCACATTCTCTTCCCCACCAGCCGGCGCCGATATCGATCGGTAGCGGCGGCGTCGGGTAGCGCAGGCGGAGGAGAATTTAGGTGGCCACCTATCTAAAGCGCGGCGCAGTAGCCGAAGGGCGAGCGGAGACCGATCGGCGAGTGCGGGATACTGTTGAGGGTATCCTCGCCGACATCGAGGCGCGCGGCGACGAAGCGGTGCGCGAGCTTTCCATCCGCTTCGACAAGTGGGATCGAGAAAGCTATCGGCTCGATGCTGCTGAAATCCAGGCGTGCATTGACCTGCTTACGCCGCAGGATCTGCACGATATCGAGTTCGCCCAGACCCAAGTCCGGAACTTCGCCCGAATTCAGCGCGAGTCCCTGCGCGATGTCGAGGTCGAGACGCTACCTGGCGTCGTGTTGGGACACCGGCATGTGCCCGTCAGCGCCGCTGGCTGTTATGTGCCGGGCGGAAAGTATCCGCTGCTGGCATCGGCCCATATGAGCGTGATCACCGCCAAGGTTGCCGGCGTGCCGCGCGTCGTAACTTGCGCACCGCCTTTCAACGGCAAACCCGCACCCGCGATCGTCGCGGCGCAGGCCATGGCTGGCGCCGATGAAATCTATTGTCTGGGTGGCATCCAAGCGGTTGCGGCTATGGGCATCGGCACCAAATCGATCGCACCGGTCGATATCTTAGTTGGGCCCGGCAACGCATTCGTCGCCGAAGCTAAACGCCAATTGTTTGGCCGCGTGGGCATCGACCTCTTCGCAGGTCCGACGGAAACATTGATCATCGCCGACGAGGTCGGCGCTGACGGCGAACTCTGCGCAACTGATTTACTTGGCCAGGCCGAGCATGGCCCCGATAGTCCCGCTATTCTCCTCACCACGTCCGAAGCGTTGGCCCACGAGACGATGGCTGAAGTCGAGCGCCTGCTTCAGATTCTTCCCACGGCCGCCATCGCACGCAAGGCATGGGAGGACTATGGCGCCGTGATCGTGGCAGCCGACGATGCCGAGATGGTGCGGATCGCCGATGAGATTGCGTCGGAGCACGTCCAGGTGATGACGCGTGATCCAGAATATTTTCTTGAGAACATGACCAATTATGGCGCGCTGTTCTTGGGCGCGCGCACCAATGTCAGCTTTGGCGACAAAGTCATCGGCACAAACCACACGCTGCCAACGCGCAAGGCCGCGCGCTACACAGGCGGCCTCTGGGTCGGCAAGTTCATCAAGACCTGCACCTACCAGCGCGTGCTGACCGATGCCGCCTCCGCCAACATCGGCGAATATTGCAGCCGCTTGTGCGCGCTGGAGGGGTTCGCTGGGCATGGCGAACAAGCGAATATCCGCGTCCGCCGCTATGGTGGACGCGACATCCCGTATGCGGCGCGCGCAGAGCCGCTCGTTGCGGCCAAGTAGGTGGCCCTTCCTCAGACCCCGAGCTTTCGTCTCGACGGCAAGCGCGCCCTTGTCACGGGCGCCGGTCGCGGCATTGGCCAGGCCCTGGCGGCCGCGTTGGCGCAAGCAGGAGCGGAGGTGACGCTCGTCGCGCGCACTAGCAATGAGATTGGCGAGACTGCCAATGCCATCCGCGACGTGGGCGGTCGCGCACACTCCACCGTGCTCGATGTGTCGGATATTGACACCGTTGCCAGCTTCTTCGCGGAAAGCTCCGCTTTCCATGTGCTCGTAAACAATGCCGGCACCAATCGTCCGAAGCCTATGTGGGATGTCACCACAGGTGACTACGACGCGGTGCTCGGCCTCAATTTGCGAAGCGCGTTTTTCGTGGGGCAAGCTGCGGCACGGCGGATGATTGATCAGAAGATTTCTGGTTCGCTCATTCACATCAGTTCGCAGATGGGTCACGTCGGCGGAGCCGATCGCTCGCTCTATTGCGCGTCCAAATGGGCCCTCGAAGGGATGAGCAAGGCCTTTGCACTCGATCTTGCAGTTCACGGCATAAGATCGAACACGATCGCGCCGACGTTCATCGAGACGCCGCTGACCAAGCCCTATTTCGAGGACGACAAGTTCAAGGCGAGCGTGCTCGAAAAGATTAAGCTCGGACGCCTCGGTGCGGTCGAGGATCTGATGGGCGCTTGTGTTTACCTCGCATCTGATGCCGCCGGGCTAGTCACTGGGACGAGCGTAGTCGTGGACGGCGGATGGACTGCGGAATGAGGACGCGATCGCGAGGGGAGGCGAGCAATGACCTGCAATCACAACGATAGCGGCGAAAGCCAAACGGCGTCAGACGGAATCTCCCGCCGCCGCGCAGTTATCGGCGCGGTCGGTGCGGGAGTGGCGATACCTGCTTTGATGGCAGGCTGTGCTAGTTCAAGTGTGGGAGTGGAACGGGCTATGTCGAAGATTGATATCTATAACCACGTGCTCCCGGCGGCATACTTGGAGCTGGTGCGTCAGGGCTACCGAGATCCCGGCATGGTGGGGCGGCTCACTAACATCCGTATGCTTTGGGATATGGAAGCGCGGGTGGCGATGCTTGAGCAGTGGCCCGAGGTTCAGCAGATATTGAGTCTGTCCAATCCGCCGCCGGAATCATTGGGAGGCCCCGAAGACTCCCCGCACGCGGCACGTGTGGCGAACGATGGAATGGCCGAAATCGTGCGGCGCTATCCGCAGAAGTTTCCCGCCTTCATTGCCGCTTTGCCCATGAACAACGTGCCAGAGGCTGTGCGCGAAATGGATCGCGCCATCCAGCATCTCGGTGCGCGTGGCATTGAGATTAAGACCAACGTGAACGGCCGTCCACTTGATGACCCCGAGTTTTTTCCGGTGTTTGAACGAGCGACCAATTATCACCGCGTGCCGATTTGGATGCACCCGATCCGGCCTGCAACCATGACGGACTATGCGTCCGAGCCGCGCTCACGGTACGAAATTTGGCAAGTCATGGGCTGGCCCTATGAAACTACGGCGGCAATGGCGCGCATGGTCTTCTCGGGCATGCTCGATCGCTTGCCCGACATGAAAATCATTACCCATCACTGCGGGGGCATGATGCCTTATTTTGCGGGTCGAGCTGAAACGCTGTGGGCGCAGCTGGGTTCGCGCACCGCCGGTGAGGACTACAGCCACGTCCTGAGCGGCCTGCAAAAGCCGTTCATGGAATACTTCCGGAGCTTCTACGGCGACACCGTGCTCGGCGGCTCGACCTCCGCGTTGCGCTGCGGTTTGGATTTCTTCGGACACGACCATGTGGTGTTCGCGAGCGATTGCCCGTTCGATCCTGAAGGCGGTCCGATGTTTATTCGTGAGACCATCCGCTCGATTGAAGAGCTGGACGTTTCCGCCGAAGTGAAACGCAAAATCTATTTCGAGAATGCTCGTCAGCTACTGAAGCTCGAAGAGCACGTGCACAGATAAGCGAGCCTAGAACGGATAGTGGCCAGGACCGTGGGTGAGGGTCGTCAGCCGAATTTCGGTAAAATCCTCGATCGAATAGTGGCCCGAACGGCCCCACCCGCTGTCTTTGACGCCCCCGTTTGGCAGTGATGGTTCGCCGGCCATCGTCGCGCCATTGATGTGAACGATGCCAGTGTCGAATCTTTGCGCCATGGCGAGGCCCCGGTCATGGTCGGCCGTCATGATGGCGGCGCTTAAACCGTAGGGCGTTTGCTGAGCCCGTTGCAGTGCTTCCTCCGCACTATCGACTGCCTCAACCACCAGGACCGGACCAAAGGTCTCTTCGTCTCCCTTGGAGACTGGCGCATCACGCGGGACATGGGTGAGAATTGTCGGCTCGAAAACACGCCCAAATCTTCTGCCACCGGTCACTAAGCGCGCGCCGCGAGCAACCGCATCGCGTACGCGCTCCTCGCATTGCACGAGCGCTCGCTCATTGATCAACGGGCCGATGAGAGTCTCGGGGTTAAGGGGGTCGCCGGCCTTCAATGTCAGCGTCTTGGCCGCCAGCCTATCAACGAATGCGTCATGGATCTCCCGCTCGATAAAGACCTTTCGGGTGTTCATGCAGATCTGACCCTGGTGGAAGAATGCGCCGAAGGTCGTGGCGTTGACTGCATGCGTGAGGTCAGCGTCCTTCAGCACGATCATTGGGTTGTACCCGCCCAGTTCCAGAACGATGCGCTTCAGCGCTTGGCCGGCGCGTGCGCCAAGAATTCGCGCGGTGTTTGCGGAGCCAGTGAAATTGATGCAGCGAACTGCGGGGCTTTCGAAGAACACGTCTGCAATCTTCGCGGCGTCGCCAGGCGCGTGCGCGACGACATTGACAACGCCTGCCGGAAATTCTGCCTCTTCCAATATCTCCGCGTGAAGCAAGCCCGCAGATATGGGGGCCTCTTCAGAGGGTTTAATAACGACCGTGTTTCCAAACGCGATCGGTAGAATGATTGTTCGCCACGCCAAATTGAATGCGCCATTCCAGGGCGTAAAGCCTGCGACCACACCTAAGGGTTTGCGAATGGCCATGGCGAACCGGCCGGGTGTGTCGCTTTGCAATACGTCGCCGTAAGGCAAGAAGCACCAGTTGGCTGCCTGCCGCATAAGGTTCGAGGACCAGCGCACCTGAAAGGCGGCAAACGTCGCGCTCGCACCCGTCTCAAGCGCCATCATGCGGACCGCATCGGGCAAGCGCCGATCGATAATGTCCGCAGCGCGCAAAAAGAGACGTTGGCGTTGTGTCGGCGCCATGGGAGCCCACGCCGGGAACGCGGCGTGCGCCGCAGCAACCGCTGCTTCTGCCTCGGGGCGCCCGCCCGCGGCAATCTCGCAAACGACTTCCCCGTTATAGGGATTGAAGTTCGGAAAAGTGCGGCCGCCGGAGGCTGACCAGGCGCCGTTGATGTAGTGGGTGGTGCGAGCGGCGACGTTGGATTGGGTCATGGGTCGACCTTCGCGCTGGATGATGCGGGTTGCCGGAGATAGTCAGGAAGCCGTACTATATCTCTGAGGCGTGACTTGCAAGGCGATGAACCCCGCGGAGCTTTGAGATGACGACACAGCTGACCTTGCCGCGGCTGGTGTTTGGACGTGGTGCGATTGAGTGTCTCGGCAAAGAAACCGAGGTCCTCGGCATGCGGCGACCCCTTTTGATCAGCGATCGAGGGCTGGAGAGCGCCGGTGTGGTGGCGAGCGCGCAGCGGCTGCTGCCGCAGAATGCGCTTACCTATCTAGACACTGAGGCAAACCCCAGTCTTCCGGGCGCGGAAGCGGCGTTCGCGGCATATCAAAGAAATGCTTGCGACGGCGTCATCGCGCTTGGCGGCGGTTCCGTGCTCGACACCGCAAAATTTCTCGCAGCATTGGCCGGTAGCTCGGTCACGCAAGCATCTGAGCTCCTCGGCAATCCGGCGCGCATCGGCGCGGTAGCGCCATTGATCGCCATACCAACCACGATCGGGTCTGGGAGCGAATGCTCTCCGGTGAGCGCGCTTCATCCCGAGTCCGGCTCAATCGCGGTGGGGACGAGGAGCCCGCGCCTCGTTCCGCAACTCGCGATCTGCGATCCTGATCTTACTCGCTCTCTGCCGCGACGCCTGATCGCTGCGACTGGCATCGACGCGCTGGCGCATTGCATTGAGGGCTTTTTCTCCGAGCCAGCGCATCCGATCATTGATGCGCTCGCTCTCGATGGGATGGCGCGCGTGTTCAAAGATATTCACGCCGCGATGGAGCCAGAGGGGGATGCTGCGCGCGGCTCATTGATGGCCGCTGCCTTTGCCGGTGGCGCCGCCATCAACAAGGGTCTTGGTCCCGCACATGCTGTCGCCTTAGTTTGCGGAACTCAGGATCATCACCATGGCACTCTTGTCGGAATTGCTCTCCCACTCACCACAGCGTTGGTCGTGCCGCACGCCGCCGAGAAAGCTAAACGGATCGAGCAAGCGCTGGGTCTCACGGCTGGTGTGCGCCTAGCTGACGCATTACGGACACTCATGCGTTCACTTGAGCTTCCCGCCAGCCTGGTCGAGATCGGATACAAGGCGGGATCAATCGAGGATCTGGCGGCGGGCATGGCGAAAAGCCCCTTCAATCTGACGAGCCCTTACAAACCTGGTCACGAAGAGTATCGGGCGATTATTCTTGAGCTGTTGGATGTCTAGGTCGGTCGCAACGCCCGAAACATCGTGGCGCCACACCAATGTCGGTCGCGCCTTGTTCTCAGCGACCGACCGCTTGGTGCGGGAGAAGCTGCATCATGTGCATCGCCGCGGGTTTGACACCGTTTCCGTCGCGCTCGTTGCGGTCTTTCAGAATGTCGATGTGGACGGTACGCGCCTGACCCAAATTGCGGCCCGGGCCCGCCTCACTAAGCAAAGCACGCTGGAGCTTGTCGATAAAGCTGAAGCGCTCGGCTTTGTTGAACGACGGCCCGACCCCGATGATGGGCGCGCCAAGATTGTCGTTTTTACACCTTTGGGCCTGAAGGCGTTGCACGAAATCCGAGAAGGGGTGTTGGCAGCGGAAGAGCGATTGGCCGTTGCAATTGGCCGCAAGTTCCTGCGGGAGGCCAAGGTGAAATTGGCGACGGACGGCGAGATCTTGAATGTGCTGTCGCCGATCACGGACAATCCCCGCATGTCAGTCAAAAACGATGCGTGGCGTATCAATAGCGCCAGCCGGGTATTTGCCGAAGCGGCGGACCGCTTTGCCTACGAGATGTTGCAGCGACTTGATGCGCGCGGCGCCGGGCCGGTGCCGCAGGCGTTGCTGTCGCTGTTTATGAATATGGATATGTGGGGCACACGGCCCACTGAATTGGCGGCGCGCGCGCGATTGACCAAACAGGCCATGCAAGAGCTGGTGGAGAGAGCTGAGGCGTCCGGTTGGGTGTTGCGACGACCCGACCGGACCGACGGCCGTGCCAAGGTTGTCATGTTCACTGCCAAGGGCGTGAAGCTGCTCGCGGAAATTGGGATTTGCGTGAGAGATGGAGAGCGCAGAATGGCCAAGCGTTTGGGTCGCGATTTCGTCGCCGAGTTGGCGACGCGCCTGAATGAATACGCCTCAGTTCGGAAGATAGTGCCGGTTGAAAGTTAGCAGTCGCGCGATTCCGCTCTCGGTGGCTGTTCGTGAATTCAGTAGGCGCTGTGTCAGCGCCTTGCTGCAATAGCGAGGGCGCGCGCCGCCGAAGAGAACACGAAGCGTCAACAGTTTGGAAACGGCATTTTCGAACTGGACCTCTACAAGATGCGCGCCGCGCTTGCGCGGAGGAGCCTGCGGTACGTCGCCCAAAAGGATTTCGAATCCAACTGAGGATTGTGCGACCAGAACTCCGTCATCGCGTAAGGCCCACCTGACAGCGAAATCTCAAGCGCGGCTCGCACTAGTAGATCGGGGAGAACCCATCATTCGAATGATCGACGTCCCAATCGTCTATGATGTCCGCATCCTCCTCCGCTTTCGATCGCTCTAAGGTAATAAGCCTAGAGCCCTCCGAGGGGCCGGAATAGTGAAGCGATTGCGTGCGCTTCCAATTCAAGAATTGCGACATGCTATCGACCTGATCGTCGTGACGGCCATTCGGGAATTGCAGAAGTTCTGACTTGAAATCGTCCAGCCATGGCGCCGCCTTCGGCAAAAACACCTGACCTTAATCTGCTGACGGCGCAGGTGATAGGACTTCGTTGGAAGGGGATTTTGGGATCGAGAGCCCGCGA
Source organism: Caulobacteraceae bacterium (assembly GCA_031379735.1). Taxonomy (GTDB): domain Bacteria; phylum Pseudomonadota; class Alphaproteobacteria; order Caulobacterales; family Aquidulcibacteraceae; genus Vitreimonas. The sequence goes on from JANNFK010000029.1 coordinate 62,318, forward strand.
ACGAGGATGAGTGTGTTCGCGGTCGTGGGCTTTGCGCGACCGGACATCGGCGAGTCTTTTCCGCGCGTGTTGGTAAAATTATTGGAGTGAGGAGCGACGGATTATGAAGTGGGCACTTCTTGCAATGGGCGTCGTTGTCAGTAGCTGCGCGTCATTTGAAGCAGCTGCGCAACAACCGCTGGGTCAGATGAGCCGCGAGAGGATCTCGAGGCGGAGCTGTTTGCCGCCAGGCCGCTTATCAGCAATGGCGGCGTGCAAGCCAACCGGCCTGCTGGCTGCACAGCCGCAGAGAATAGACAGTTCGATTTTTGGCTAGGCGAATGGGACGTTTCGCCCACCGGCCAGACATTTGTGATTGCCGAAAACACAATCACCGCGCTCGCACAGGGCTGTATCGTCATGGAGAATTGGCGTCCCTTTCAAGGTGCGCATGGCTACTCGATAAGCGCGTACGATCAAAACGATCACAAGTGGCATCAGGAGTACGCTGGCGCCGGCGGACGTCGAACGCACATGCGCGGGGACTTTGCCGACGGTCTCATGCGCATGGACATTGAAGCGCTGCCCACGCCCGGCGCGCGGGCAAGTGTTCGTAGCCGAATGAGCTACGAACAGATCGATGCAAACACCGTGCGCCAGTGGGGCGAAGCGCTCCGCGACGGTCAGTGGCAGGTCACCTTCGACCTAACATATCGTCGTCGCCCCGGTATGCGGTGACCAAATTGACCATCATCCGCACGCTGATCGCGATCGGGCTCGGCATCTTTTACACGGTCGGCGGCGCCTACATGCTCTTGGATTCTGACGGCTGGCTTTCCTTTATGGTTGGCCGCCGGATCGAAGGGCCGCTTCCGTTCGCGCATTTCATTCACGACACGGGGTTGGCGTTCATAGCCAGCGCCTTCGGATTCCTCTTCTTCGCAGCGCGGTCAAACTATTGGCCCGCCGCCGCCGTCGCGGCAACATTCCCGGCGCTGCACGCAGCCATGCATGCAATGGCGATGATAGGGGGATAGACAACGAGAACACTCGATCGTGGCTTTTCCGATCGCTTATGTTTGTACGCGAGACTGCTCCGGTCACAATGCGGGCTGGCGCTGGGCGAAGCGGCGCGGCCTTCGAGAATCCGCGGACTGCGGCGACCGAACTGGGTCGTTCTTTGAAGGTTGTCGCGCCTACCCCGATGGACGCCTGGGGGTGTTTCACGGCCCGCGCCAGCTGGCGGGCTACGACGCTGCCGGCGTGCTCACCGAGGAGGTCAAGAAATCGGCCGCTTAAGCCCGCTCAGCGGTCGAGGCTCCCCGTGGAGCCCAGACAAGAAGCGGACATTTGATGAGCTACGAAAGCCGGACATCTTCGCGCGCTATCGACAGTCAGCCGTCTCCATCCGATGGCCAACCCGTGCACGACCATGTTTTGGCGCGCCCAATTCCCTGCATCGCAAATTGCGTTTCCGTGCAGATTTTCGGGGTCGTGACAGGAAAACCTCGGGAAAGTCGCAGGTTTCTGCGAAGATCGGCGTTTCCGGTTCGGACTTTCGGGAAATTCTCCCTGCACACAAAGACGTTTGCAGGGATTTGCAGGGAAATTCGGCAGAGCGCGGCTCGCTCGCGACTATCCACACCACCATCCAATCAGCGGCGATGGCTGAAAATTCTCCAGAGTTTTGCTGGGCAGAGCACCAAGGCGAGACTGCATTCCCGCGCGTCGAATGACGCGCCCTGGAGTGCCGGCTGTGAGACCCGCCAGCGGAGATGGATCGTGACAGCTGGCGCCTCCGCGCGAGGCGCGAGCGCAACACTTTCGTGTCGCCTCCGGAGGTCTTACAGGGCCGCCAGTCCGGTTCGCCTGAAGCGCGAAACCCAATGAATGCTTTACCTTATTCGCCATTGCGTTAACCATATTGCCCGGGTGACGTGCGGTTGCGAGGGGGCAAGAATGGCCGGGAATAAACTCGCGATAGGTGTGGTGCTAGGCTTGGTTGGCCTGTGCTTGACCAGTACAAACACGGAGGCGCAACAGCGCATTCGTCCCGAGGACTGTACCCGGGATCTGGCGCGCAGCGTGTTTGAGACGCGCAGCTGGGATGACGCGGAAGGGCAACGCGCGGTCGCCGAAACGTGCGCCGGCGTCGGCGCCACGGCGCGCGGCGTCCAGGCCGCTCGAGCACGGTTCTATTCAGGTCGAGCCTATAATCGGCTGGCGGGCCAAGAAGACGAAGCGATCCGGCAGCTCGAGATCGCAGTCAATTCTGGCCAAGACTTTCAGAGCCAATTCGCACGCGAGTTGCGCGCGGCGCGGCTCGAACTGGTCGGCGCCTATCGCGCCAGCGGCCGTCTCGAAGCGGCGCGTAATCTTTTGAGCAGTACCGCGCTGCGCCCGTCCGATCCGGCGGTGGCTTATCAGCGGGCAATGCTCATCCTGGCCGAGCTGCGCGAAGCGGGCCGCGAGAGCGCGTTCGAGCAATTGCGCGGCGTGTTCGTGCAGGACGACATTGCGTTGCTTGGCTCAGCTTCGGATCCGACGGGCCTAACGCCGTCTGAAATCCGGCGCGGGCGCTCCTGGCTCTATTGGCTCGGCATGTCGCTCGGCCAGGATGCACTGGCACAGGAAGGCCAGAGCGACGAACAGCGCCGCGTTGATGCGCTGCGCGCGATTGGATATTTCGGGCCCGTTGCGAACGCAATCGCTGCGGCGTGTCCGGACCAGCAGCCGATTGATTGTAGCAATGGCATTGGCGAGACCGAACTGATCGGATCGCTCGGCTATCCCAGGCGGCCGACACCGGACCAGTTGCTGAGTGCGTTCTTCCAGTTGGGCGTGGCGCACCTGAAGGCTGCCGGTGTTCGCGAAACACCAGGTTTAACGGCGATCGCGGGCGAGACGGCGGTCGGCGAGGCCGGCGGACTTGATTGCTTTAGCGGCAATTTCGCGCCAGACGCAGGCAGCCACTTCCAAAATGCACGCTATGCGTTTGAGACCATTACCCGCCGGTCGCCGCAAGGCGGCGAGGCTGCCGCCAATGCGCGCTGGGGTCTTGGCTGCGCGATCCTCGCCAACGTCGGCCGCGTCCAGGATTCCGGTGAACAGCAGCGCCAACTTGCGCAGGCGGTCGAGCAATTGCGTCAGGCGCCTGATCGTCCGCTGACCTTGCTCACGCTTGCGCGCGCGCAGGTGCTGCAGGGCCAATTCGAAAGCGCACGCGCCAGCTATCAACGAGCGCTCGCCATGGCGGGCCCCGACACGCAATGCCGGCCGGGCGGCCGTGCCACGAGCGCCAATGCGCGTGGCGAACTCCCGTCGCGTATTTATCTCGAATTGGCGCGGACACGCTTTGCTGAGCCGCTGTCCTACACGCGCCGTCGCGACAGCTCCGATCTTTTCGCGCGTACGATAACGGAAGTCATAGCGGCGCGTCCGCAAGCTTTGCGCGAGGCGGAGGCAGAACTCCAGTGCGCCATTGCGCTTAACGACAACAATTCAGAGGCGCGCCTGACGCTCGGTCACATCTATTTGCGGCTGGGTTCGGCCGGTGAGCTTGATCCGCCGCCGTTCAACAAAGCGATGCAAGCGCTCAGGTATTTCGAGCGGCCGATCGGGTCAGGGCAGGAGGGGCGGGCCGAAGGGCTCTACCTGCTCAGCCGTCGTGAGACGATGCTGCAGCAGAACCGGCTGCTCCAGGGCAGTTCATCCTCGGGCGGAAACGCGTCGAACGCAGTCGGCTACGCAACCCAAGCCTACAACACAGTGCAGCGTCCGGAATTCCGGCGCCAAGCGTGCATGGCGCAGATGTTGTTCGGCAATACGCGCGAGGAGGGCTATTGCTCGGCTTCGGGCCAGGGCGATGAACGCGCGGAATCGATGCTCTATGAGGGCATGTACTGGTTGCGCCGCGGGCAGCGCGAACGCGGCGAACGCATGCGCAGCTGGTCGCGCTCCATCCAGGCGTTCAACCGTGGCTTGTCCGACAGTTCGGCGGGCGGCCAGGTGGCGAGCGTCCATCCTTCGTTGCCGACGTCGCTGCCGCTTCAAGACTTGCTGCACTACGGAGAACGTTACGTGCTCCGCTGCACGAGCCTCGACTACGGCGATCGCGAAGCAGCGTCCGACGACGTGCGCAAGTTCTTCAGATTGTCGGGCATGCCCGACCCGTGCGGCGGCTCGCCTCGCTGAGCGCGCTGGGGAGGGTTCGTCATGCCGGAGCACGAAGAACCAATCGGCGGATTGCCGGAGATCATCCGCGACTCCAATCGTCCGATCATCATCTATCAGGGCGCCCCTCCGGGGCAGCTTGATCCTGTCACCAGTAACGCGCTTGGCTTGCTGGCGTGGTTGTCACTACTGACGGTTTGTCTGGCCGTCATTGGGTTGAGCTCCTGGGCCGTCTGGAACCCGTCACGCGATGAAACGCGCTACTCGCCCATCTACGCGGATGGCCAACCGCGCGGACTCGCGAACCGTGTCGAAGAGCGCCGGGAAATCAACGTTCTGGCGACTGGTTTGGTACAGTACGTGGAGCGCGTTCAAGCCGACAATTTCGATCGGCGCAGAAGCAACGAACGGCATGCGCTCATTGACGGCGCCGATGGCGTTGATGCGCTGCGACGCGAATGGGACACGACGTGCCGCCGGGTTCGCGCACGCATCTACGATCGGCGCATCGGCGATCTAGACACGAGATTGTCTGAGGCCCGCCGGCAGCTGCGGCAGACCCAAGACCCGGCGCAACGCGAGACGTTGGACGCCGAAATTGCCACGCTCGTGAGCCAACGGCGCGATCAGGCTGAGAGTCGCAGGATCGACAGTGATCCATCCCTTCGCTGTACGCCCGCAGCGAGTGCGCCTGCGTGTTCGCTGACGAGCCAAGATCCGTGGTGCAATCCAGACATCGCGCGCCCCGATGAATTCACCCAGAGGCGCGCGTCATGAATGACACGCGTGAAAACGACCCAGTGAGCCAAGCGCGTCCTACAGCCCCGCCGCCAGGCATCTCTTGGGGTGCGCTGATCGTGCGCGTGCTTGCGCGCGCCTGGATTGTGCTTTTGCTGCTCGCCGGGGCGGCCTTTGGCGGCATGGCGGTAACGCAGGTTTTCGTGCGGCAGGCTGAGCTTGAGGAACTCGAGCGACAGCCGGGCCCGAATGCCTACGCGGTTCTTGCCTATCGCGCTGAGTTACAAAGACAAATCGACGCGATCAGCGCCGACAGGAGCGCCAATGCCGTGCCGGCGCCGCCGGCGCGGCCAGCACTTCTGGAGGAAATCGACCTGGCGCGGGCGCGGAACGCCGCGATCATTCAAAGCACCCGTTCGGAATCGCTTGGGACGATCAGCGCGCCGCCGTAAGATTGATATGCACGCTCGCGGGGGCGGTGCGTGAGTTGGGGGAGAATGAAATGGCCACGCTGGCTTTCTTGTTGCTGATTGGCGCGCTTGTTCTGTTCATTGTCAGCACGCGGCAATGGGCGCTTTGGATGCGTGGCTCGGTTTGGGGCGGTGGGCTGTTGTTGCTCATCCTCGCTGGAGTGGCGCTCGGCGACACGGCGCGCGATCCCGAGCTTGGTGCGGCCTTTGGCGACTTCTTCGCACACATCGGAAATCCCGGCGAAAGCATGTTGGCGCGTATGCTGGATAGCAACGGCGCCAGCGTGACGCGCATCGTGCTTTCGCTGTTCGACATCTTCCTGCTGTTCGGCATTTTCGTCGCCATTCTTGCACTCATCGCCTTCAGTCCAGGCGAGTTGATGGAAAAAATCATTCGGCCGATCATGGCCGGCATGATCGGCGCTATCGGCGGTGGCCTCATTGCGCTGGCGATCGTCGGCACGGGCTTCGGCCAACGCGAGGAACGGCAGGCTTATGCCGGTCCGGTGCTCTCGGAAACCGTGCATGACGGCGACACGCTGCTGCTGAACGGCGATCTCGTACGCCTGCGCGGCATCAATGCGCCGCAAGCCGGGCAGATCTGCAGGCTCAACGGACGCACGCAAGATTGCGGCGCTGAGGCGACGCTTGCCCTGCGGCGTATCCTCGAAGGCGCGTTTGTCATGTGTGCGCTCGACAATCGGCCACAAACCACCGAGCCGGACGCGCGTCAGAACGACCAGCAACCGGCGCGCGGCGAAACGCGCCGCCAGCGCAATGAACGCTTGGTCACCTGCACGTCGGTTCGCAATGGCCAAGAGTTCAACATTGCCCGCCGTATGGCCGAGGAAGGCTACGCTGCGGCTCAAGGCGACGACTTCGCGCGCGAAGCTCAAGAGGCGCTGACGCGGACGCGCGGCCTCACGGCGTGGTGCACGTTGCGCCCGGACGTGTGGACGCGACGTTCAAACGCTGAGAGAAACGCGTTCCGCGATCGCGGCATGTATCTGCGCGAGTGGGCGACGTTCGGCACCTGCCCGCCGCCGCCGCGAGGCCGCCCAGGTCAGCGCGATACGCCGGAGCGTTCCGCGCCAGAATGATAGGGCGAGCGGCGCTCTGCGCCGGCGCGCTTCATCCATGAAGAAAGAAGCCGCGTCCAACGACGTGGCTTCTCGTTCAATTGGGGCGTGCGCGTGTGCCATTGGGTGTTCGCCCGTCTATGTCGTGGCGTACAGCGAATGGGCGCTGGGGTGTGCTATTGTCGCCGGATCACCGGGCTTGGTGTCGGATAAGCGCATGATCCAAGATTTTGGCTGGAGCGAAGCTCTTAACGCCGCGTTTGAACCACAATATGCGGCCGGCTTGGAGCCTGCGCGCGTGATTGCGCATCACCGCGGCCTGTGGCGCTTGATGACGCAAACTGGAGAATGTGCGGGCCGGCTCAGTGGCCGCTTTGCCGCCGAAGCTGCTGACGGGGCACATCCGGTCGTAGGTGATTGGCTCGCGATAAAGCGTGTTGATGAGGGCGGCGATGCGCTGATCCACTCGCTAATGGAGCGGAAAAGCGCGTTCTCCCGGCGGGCTGCGGGCGGTGTTGGCGTGCAAATCGTCGCTGCGAATGTGGACGTTGCATTCTTGGTTGCTGGGTTGAACAACGATCTCAATCCAAGACGGCTTGAGCGCTATTTGGTGGCGGCGCGCGACAGCGGCGCGACTCCTGTGATTGTACTGACCAAAGCGGATTTGAGTTCTGACGTCGAAGGCGAACGCCAGGCGGTTGTCTCTATTGCTGGAGGCGCACCGGTGGTGACTCTTTCTGCAATGACAGGTGAAGGCCTAGATGCCCTTGATGGCTGGCTTCAGCCGGGCACAACAGCAGCGTTGCTGGGAAGTTCTGGTGCGGGCAAATCCACGCTGTTGAACGCGCTGGCGGGTGAGGAGCTGATGTCGACCGGAGCGGTGCGCGAAGCCGATGACCGCGGACGCCACACCACGACACACCGGGAACTCTTCCGTTTGCCCAACGGCGCGTTGCTGATTGACACGCCCGGCATGCGCGAACTCGGTTTGGTCGCGGAGGACGCAGCGCTGGATGAGAGCTTCGCGGATATTATCGAGCTCATGCAAACCTGCAAATTCTCGAACTGCACGCACGCTTCGGAGCCTGGCTGCGCCGTTCTGGCGGCGCTGGCCGACACGACTTTGACCGAGGATCGTTGGCAATCGTATTTGAAGTTGCACCGCGAACTCGCCTTCGTTGCGCGGAAGGAAGATCCTGCAGCCGAGGCCGCCAACCGAGCGCAATGGAAGCAGATTCACAAGACGCAACGAGCCAAATATAAGCACCGGCGCGACAATGAAGGCCCGTAGCCGGGGCCACAACGCACCGGTCTGAACGGGCGCCCGCACGGCTGTTGAGAGGTCGCTGGCCCCCTTTGGGCTATTCATGCGTTGTAGAAATATCGGCCGCCCGATTTGGCGCGCGGTCGGCTGAGAGACGTTGAGCTCCCGCCTCGGCGCTGGAGAACATGATGTCTCACCTTGATCAATCTACCGTGAAAAATAGGATTCTTGCGTCGTTGCCGGAGCTGGAGTTCGCCCGGCTCGCCAAAAACCTAGTGCATGTAGATTTGGCGTTCGGTCAGCCAATGCAGCGCGCAGGCGAGGCCATCGAATATGTCTATTTCGTTGAGAGCGGTTTCATTTCCGCGATGGCTGTATTGTCAGACGGTTCGCCGCTGGAAATCGGTTTGATTGGCTCGGAGGGTGTAGCTGGAGTTTCGGTTGTCCTCGGCGCGCCAAATTCGTACTGCGAAACTATGTGCCAAACTGGCGGGAGCGCCTATCGCATGCCTGCCGTAGCATTGAAGCAGATCGTCGCGCAGACGCCGCAATTGTTTGACCTGCTACGCCGGTACATCCACATCTTCCACGTGCAGGTCGCGCAGACGGCTGCCTGCAACGCTCACCACGACCTCGCAGAGCGTCTCGCCCGTTGGCTGCTTGGCGCGCACGATCGCAGCGGCGCTGCCGAACTCTCGCTCACGCAGGACTTGATCGCAGTCATGTTGGGCGTGCGCCGTTCCACCGTGAGCGTCGCTGCGGGGACGCTGCAGAAGGCTGGCGTCATAAGTTATAAGCACGGGCGGATCACGGTTACTGATCGCAGCGGTTTGGAGGCCGCCGCTTGCGAATGTTACGAAGCCGTGAAGCGCGAAGATCACCGCCTTTTTGGTGATGAAGTGAAAAATGTAGCGCCCTTGGTTAGAGCCGCAGACTGACTGATGTCCGATATTTTGCTTTTCGGTTCGACCAATCTTCTGCAGGGGAGCGTTCTTGCTGGCGGAGTTGTGGCGCCCGAGCTACCATGACATTGATCGGCGGCCCGTTGATTTTGGGCCCAGTGAAATTGATTGCCATGGGGCGATCGAATGTCTCACCCGCTGCAAGCAAATGTTCAAAACCGGCTGCTCGCGGCGCTTCCTGCGGCTGAGTTTGCCCTAGTTTCGCAACACCTCGATCACACTGAATTCGCAGCGGGCGAAATCCTACACCGCGCCGGTGACGTGATTTCCTACGTTCATTTTGTCGAGAGCGGCCTCATATCGGCGCTAACGACGCTTTCGGACGGGCGCCCACTGGAAGTCGGTTTGATCGGATTTGAAGGTATCGCCGGCATTTCAGTCGTGCTTGGGGCTGCGCATTCACACAGCGAGATGGTTTGTCAGGCTGGCGGGAGCGCGTATCGAATCCGAGCGGTGGCGCTCAGAGAAGCATCCGCGACTGCGCCGCGTTTGCATAGTCTGCTGCTGCGCTACGCGCACGTCTTCCATGTGCAGGTTGCACAGACTGCGGCGTGCAATGCCCACCACGAACTCGGGCAACGTCTAGCCCGTTGGTTGCTTGCGGCAGACGACCGTATCGGTGTTGCGGAATTGCCCCTCACGCAAGATTGGATTGCCGTGATGTTGGGTGTGCGCCGTTCCACTGTCAGCATCGCCGCGAGCATGCTGCAACGAGCCGGTCTAATCCGCTATCAGCATGGCCACATTGCCATCCTTGATCGCGCCGGCCTCGAGGATGCCGCGTGCGAATGTTATGAAGCAGTGGCAGCGGAGTATCGTGCGCTGTTCGGCGAGTATCCGCGTGCACTCCGTCCATGACCTCCATCGCCGGAATCGCGGACGGACACCCGCAAAGATTTGTTGATCGAGTTAAACCAGCTCTACGTGGACTTCTATGCGCATTAGACTGTCGCCGGGATCGTCGTGAACGACGCCGTCCATGGGCGACGCTTCCTCCGGCGTGCGGGTGAAACCGACGCGGATCAGGTCTTCCGATTCCACCAACCCGTTGGTGGGATCACATTCGATCCAACCGAGATCAGGCAGAAAAAACTTCACACCAAGCGTGCGTGGCGCCGCCGCCTTTCGACCCATTCGTCCGCGCGTGAATGTAACCAGTGACGAAGCGCGCCGCGAAGCCGAAGCGGCGAAGGCTCTCGATCATCAGCCACGCGAAATCACGGCAAGTACCCGCGCCACTCTCAAGCGTAGCGGAGGGCGATTGTGTTCCGTAGGCATTACGCGCCGCGTACCTCATGGCGCCGTGAATGGTCAGATTGATGCGCATTATATGTTCCAGCGCGCTCTCGCCTGGTCGGCTGATGTTAGCGCCGAGCCAATCGCCATAGTGGGGGCTGTCGCCGTCAGTGGCAGGCGTGATGAAGGGCGCGAGCACTGTGCGCGCCGGGCCTTCATACATTATAGGCGCGGCCGTATGCGGATCGCTCATCGAAAGCGGCGACAGTGGCGCCGGAAAGCGATCGATCAGCAAATTGTTGACCACGCGCAGCGTTTGGCTGGGTCCCTGTGGCGTGAAGTGGCAAATCGAGTTGCCGTAGGCGTCGTAAGTCCAGCGTGTCTCACCTGGGGGCGACAGTTCAAACGCCGCCTCGATGACGCGTTCGCCATGGGTGTCCGCCGGGCGCATCATCAGCCGCCAGGGTCCAAACGTCACCGGGCGCTTGTATTCGTAGATTGTCTCATGACGGATGCGAAGTCGGGTCAAGGCACAGTTCCAAATCGTCGTACTGATCAGCCGCAAGCGCCGACGATGTCGGATTCACGGTGACTGCCAACCCATTTGCGCGCCAACCGTTCCTTGAGAGGACCCGATCAGCGTCAACCTTGTCGAGACCATCTCGAGCCCGGCGCCCATTCTTTGAGCAAACGGAAGGCGCGCCTTCTATCAAGCTTTAGCGTGCTTGCCCGGCGCGGGTGCTGTGTATGATCGCGAGATAGCGGCGCGGACGCTCGGAGCTGGAATGGTCATACTCGCAGCGCTGCAGCACAAGACGATCTACAAGTTCGATGCTCCCGTTAACATTGGGCCGCATCTGATCCGATTGCGGCCAGCACCGCACACGCGCATGCCGATCAAGGCTTATGCGCTCTCCGTCGGCCCGGCTCCGAATTTCCTGAATTGGCAGCAAGATGCTTTTGGCAATTGGGTGGCGCGATGCGTCTTTCCAGAGAGGGCGCGCGAACTCGTAATCGAGGCCGATCTCGTCTTCGAACACGCGGTGTTCAATCCATTTGATTTCTTTGTTGAGGACTACGCGACTCAATTTCCGTTCCGTTATGAAACAGGGCTTCGCAGCGATCTCGGGACTTATTTGAAATCGGCAAAGCCCGGCGCCTTGGCCGATGCCTATCTCGCTGTGCAGGTAAAAGCCGGACCAACCGTCCAATTGCTCGTCGATCTGAATGCGAGCCTTGCCCGCGACATTGCCTATCGCGTGCGCCTGGAGCCCGGCGTTCAAACTGCAGAGCAGACATTGAAACTGCGCGAAGGCTCGTGTCGCGACAGCGCGTTGTTACTCGTCCACCTTGCTCGCCACCTCGGTTTCGCCGCGCGCTTTGTGTCTGGCTATCTGGTGCAGCTTGCGCCCGATCCCGGTGGTGAAGTCAGTCGCGGCGAAGACAGTTGCGATCTTCATGCATGGGCGGAGGTGTATCTGCCAGGCGCCGGTTGGATTGGATTTGATCCAACCTCAGGGCTGCTTGCAGGGGAGGGGCACATCCCACTGGCGGCAGCGCCAAGTCCTGCCGCGGCCGCACCGGTGTCTGGATCGGTCGAGCATCCCGCGAGCGAGTTTGTGGTGGAGATGTCAGTCACACGGCTCGCGGAAGCGCCGCGGGTGAGCGCGCCCGTGCCAGATGACGCCTGGGCCGCGCTCGCGAGCTTGGGCGACGCGGTCGAAGCCGATCTTGTTTCGGACGATGTGCGCTTGACCATGGGCGGTGAGCCGACCTTCGTTTCGATCGCAGACTATCAAGAGCCGGAATGGAATATCGAAGCCGATGGCGCCACCAAACGCCCCAAAGCCGACGAACTCCTCGACGCATTGCGTGTGAGGCATGCGCCCCTCGGGCTCATCCACTTTGGCCAAGGCAAATGGTATCCTGGAGAACCATTGCCGCGTTGGGCGCTGTCATTGTTCTGGCGGCCAGATGGCGAAGCGATAGTTGAAGACGCCGCGCTCTTTGCGCGTGAAGGCGCAGAGGGCGACGCCGGACCAGATACCGCGCGCGCCTTGGCGACAGCAATCGCGTCGCGACTAGGCATTGATCCGCTGCTTTTGCTTCAAGCTTTCGAGGACGGTGAAGCCGAGACTGTCGCCGCTTACGTCTTGCCCGTCCGCCGTTTGCAGACGCGAGGCGGCGATCAGTGGATCAGCGAGGCATGGACAACGGAGCGCGATCGCTTCTGTCTTGCGCCCGGCCAGTCGCCGGCGGGGCATCGATTGCCGCTCAACGCTTTGCCAGCGGTGGCGCCCGATAAATACCCGTACATCGTCGAGCGCGATCCGAGCGAACCGCGCGAGGCGTTGCCGAGCCGCGATGTCATTGCCGAACCCTATAGGGCCGTCAGACCGCTCGCGTCGCAGACGTCGAACGAGATCGTCCGCACCGCGCTCGTTGTTGAGCCGCGTGGCGGCGTGCTTCACGTTTTCATGCCGCCGCTGGCGACGGCGGAGGATTATCTGGACCTTTTGGCGGCAGTCGAACACTCCGCGCGCGCCCTGCAGACTTCGCTGCGGATCGAAGGCTATGAGCCGCCGCGCGATCCGCGATTGAAAGTCATCAAAGTTACGCCAGATCCGGGCGTGCTTGAAATCAATGTGCAGCCCGCGGAGAGCTGGCGCGAATGCGTCGAGGCAACGATCGCGCTTTATGAGGATGCGCACGCCTGTGGCCTACGCGCCGAAAAATTTATGATCGACGGGCGTCATACCGGCACAGGCGGGGGCAATCATATCGTTGTCGGTGGCGCTACCCCGCAGGACAGTCCGTTTCTGCGCCGTCCCGATCTGTTGAAGAGCTTGCTGATCTACTGGCAGCGTCACCCGTCGCTCTCGTATCTTTTCTCGGGATTGTTCATTGGCCCATCAAGCCAAGCGCCGCGCATAGATGAAGCGCGTCACGATGCGCTCTATGAACTGGAGATCGCTCTCGAGTCGATTGCCGCGCCGAAACGGGATGAAGCGCCGCCGCCGTGGCTGATCGATCGCCTCCTGCGCAATTTGTTGGCGGACGCGACCGGCAACACGCATCGCACCGAGATTTGCATCGACAAATTGTTCTCGCCCGACGGCCCCATGGGCAGGTTGGGACTGGTGGAGTTTCGCGGATTTGAAATGCCGCCGCATGCACGCATGAGCCTTGCGCAACAACTCCTGATGCGTGCGCTGATCGCCCTGTTTTGGAAGGAGCCGCAAAATGGCGCGCTCATGCGCTGGGGCGCAGCGCTCGGCGACCGCTTCATGCTCTCGCAATTCGTGTGGGAAGATTTTGAAGACGTATTGGCCGATCTCGCTCGCGCCGGTTACGGTTTTGATCCGGCCTGGTTCGACGCGCAACGTGAGTTTCGCTTTCCGTATTACGGTGCGGTCAATTGCGGCGGCGTCGATGTAGAACTGCGCTATGCGCTCGAGCCCTGGCACGTCATGGGCGAGGAGAGCGCTTCCGGCGGGGTCGTCCGCTACGTCGACGCCTCACTTGAGCGTCTCGAAGTGCGCGTACGTGGCGCCCGGTCTCCTCGTCATCTCGTGCTCTGCAATGGCCGCGTGATTCCCTTAGCCGCCACGCGCGAGGCCGGCCTTCAAGTCGGCGGCGTCCGCTTCAAGGCCTGGAAGCAGCCGAGCGGCCTGCATCCAAATTTGCCGGTGGATGCGCCGCTGACGTTCGATGTCTTCGACACGTGGAGCAAACGTTCAATTGGTGGTTTCGTCTATCACGTCGCTCACCCCGCCGGTCGCAGCTACGAGACCTTTCCGGTCAACGCCAACGAAGCGCAAGCCCGTCGTTTGGCGCGGGTTGTAAGCGCAGGCCACAGCAGCGGCGTGCGAGACGTTCCCGTTCGCGAACACAATCCGGAGTTCGCCATGACGCTGGACTTGCGCCGAAAAGCTCCGGTGGGCGAGACTTAGCGCCCGTAATTCTTCGTTGACGTAGGCGCTGTTGATGTGCTGCCTGCCGGCTTGCCGGGAGTAGGGGAACGTCATGCCGTATTTGAGCCGCCGTCATTTCGCGCAGGCCTCGCTTGGCGCACTGCTCGCCGGCTGCGCGCCGCGCCGTGCGCCCGATCTCATCATACACGGCGGCCCGATCTATACCGGCCTTGTTGATGCGCCTGTCGAAGCCTTGCGCATCAGCAAGGGCCACTTCGCTGTCATCGGCTCGCTCGCCGATGCGCGGGCGAACGCCCGTGGTGCGCGCGAAATTGATCTTGGAGGCGCTGCGGCGTTTCCCGGTTTTACCGACGCGCACGTCCACCTCACTGGCGTAGGCGCCGCGACGCTGACGCTTGATCTTACAGGCACGACGTCAGTGGCTGATCTGCAGGCTCGCTTGCGCACTTATGCTGCGTCTCACGCTGAGGGCCCGATCTACGGCCGCGGCTGGATTGAGACTCATTGGCCCGACCGGCGCTTTCCCAATCGCGCCGACATTGATGCGGCTGTTTCTGATCGCGCGGTTTTTCTTGAACGCGCCGATGGCCACGCGGCGGTGGTGAATACCGCGCTGCTGCAGCTCGCCAACATCGATAACAACACTGCCAACCCTTCGGGCGGCAGCATTGAACGCGACGCTGCGGGCGCCGCCACCGGCATGTTGATCGACAATGCGATGGGCATCGTCGCAAGCCAGCTGCCGCCACCCACCGCCGCCATGCAGCGCGAAGCTTTGCTGCAAGGCGCGCGCATTTATGCATCGCGCGGTTGGACCGGCGTCCACAACATGAGCACCTCGCTCGCGGAAGCGCAGCTCTTCCAGGCGTTCGCCGCCAATGGCGACCTTCCGCTGAGCGCTGACCTCTACCTGACGCCCGATGATGGCGAGATCGTTTTGCAACGCGGACCCTACGGCGAAGGCGCCGTCAAAGTGCGCGGTATCAAGATGTATATGGACGGCGCGCTTGGATCGCGTGGCGCAGCGTTGCTTGCCCCTTATAGCGATGCGCGCGGCTCCACTGGGCTATTGGTCACGCCGATCGACCAGATCGCAGCGACGATCCAGCGCGCCAAAGAGAAAAATGTGCAAATCACCACGCACGCAATCGGCGATCGCGCCAACCGCATGGTGCTTGACGCCTATCGCGACGCATTCTCCGACAATCCAGAAGCGTTGCGCACTGCGCGCTTCCGCATCGAGCACGCCCAGATCATCGCGAGCGAGGATATTCCGCGCTTCGCCGCGCAAGGCGTTATCGCTTCGATGCAACCTTCGCACGCCATCAGCGATCTCTTCTTTGCGCCCGCCCGCCTTGGTCCGGATCGCCTCGCTGGCGCCTACGCATGGCGCGCACTGCTTCAGTCCGGCGCCGTCATCGCTGGCGGCACCGATGCGCCGGTGGAGAAGGGTGATCCGCTGATCGAGTTCTACGCCGCGACGTATCGGCACGATCTCAGCGGATTTGCCGGCAGCGATTGGCATTTAGAGCAAGCCGTTACGCGGAGCGAAGCCTTGCGCATGTTCACCGCTACGCCAGCTTTTGCAACCTTCACGGAGACTGAGCGCGGCGTCATCGGGGTTGGCAAGCGCGCAAACGTCAGCGCGTTTTCAGTCGATCTCATGACTGCCGACCCAGGCGCCATTCCAGCTGCGACGCCGATGCTCACCGTCTCCGACGGCCGCGTCACGCACGAAGCATTATAGCTCGAACGCCGCTCGCATCGCTTGCTCAAGCCCGGGCGGGGAGAGCGGGCCTGCGCCAAGCGCAGCATCGTGGAAGCGTGCGAGCGTGAAGCGATCACTAGCGGCGCGCCGCGCCCGCTCGCGCAAATCAAGCAGGTGCATCGACGCCAAGCCTTGCGCGGCCGACGCCCCCGGCTGCGCCGCAAACCGCGTGACGTCATCCTCGATCGTCACAAACGAAATGCTCTCGCCCTGCAGCTCATACATTTGCTCAATCGTCCGCTCGCGGCTCCAGCGCAATAAGTGCATGCCTGTATCGCCGGCAATGCGGGCCATGCGGAACAACATCCACTGCAGATAGCCAATGCGCCCGGGCGCATCACCTTCGAACGCGCCGATTTCATCGGCCAACGTCTCCGCATAGATCGCCCAACCCTCGCTATAGCCGCTGCTGTAACGTTGCTGCAGCTCCGGCACGCCGCGACTGAAGCGGTTTTGCAGAATGTGTCCCGGCGTATGCTCGTGATGCACGACGCTCGCGAACGACCATGTCGGCCGTCGTGCCTGCATATCTACCAAATAATTTGAGCCAACGCGCTGGCCGCGCGTGCCGTTATTGCTCAACGCCGGGTCGAGTTGCTGAACGCCGCCTGCGGCCGTCGCCTCCAGCACCGGCGGCAACAGCGCGCGCACATTCTCGAGCTGTGCGTTCATTCCGGCGACGATCGCATCGCGATCTCTGATCTGGTAGCGATCCTGCGCCGCGAACGCCTTCAGGCGTTGCGCCACGCTGCCTTGCGTCAAGCCCTGCGCGCGCAGGAGCCGCCCAGCTTCAGTTTGCAACTCGTGGCACCGCTCCAGCGCCCGTCCATGAGCCTCACGCGCATCAACTTTTGCGCCAAGCTGAAATTGCAGCGCCTGCACATAGAATTCTTCGCCGTCCGGCAAACGCCAAACGCCTGCCTCGGGCGGCGCCGTCGCGCGCTGAGCTTCCAGCGCCTCGGCCTGCCGCGTGAGCGCCGCAACCAGCGTGTCCCCATCAGCAACGTTTGCAGCTTCAACGCGCCGCGCGGCATTGCGCAGCTCTGGCAATGTTGCGTCGATCACGAAGCTGGGCGCTACAACCCCGCGCCGCGCGCTTGCTTCGATTGCATTCGTGTCCTGGTTTACGGAGCGCACCGAATTGCGAATGCGATCCTCGTCGCGCAACTCCGCGGCGCGCC
Source organism: Caulobacteraceae bacterium (assembly GCA_031379735.1). GTDB lineage: Bacteria > Pseudomonadota > Alphaproteobacteria > Caulobacterales > Aquidulcibacteraceae > Vitreimonas. Next base: position 79,103 of record JANNFK010000029.1, read on the forward strand.
GCCAATTGCCATTGCGAAGCGTGACTGGGTAGGGCGCGCCATTCTTTCCCCACGAACGCCGCGCTAACGCCGCATCGGCTTCGGCGCCTGGCAATAAAGTTTCGTAGAGCACGCGCTCGCGTGCACTCAATCGCGACGCATCAAACCGATGCAGCAAGAACGGCCGCGTCACACGCGAGCGATCCGCCAGCCGGTCGACGAGCCGGCGTAACTCAGTTGCTGCGCCATCGTCGGCCACGGCGGGCATGGCCGCGCCCGCGAACATCGCCGCGCCCGCACCTAGCACCTTGCGCCGATTGATCATGGTAAACGAAAACCTCGGGATCTTTCGATCCCGAGGTTACGTCAGTTCAGAACGCTACGCAGTGTGTAGCTTCAAATCGGAGAATTAGGCTGCCGCGACGCCCGTCGTGACGGTCGCCGTCGCGCCGGCCTCTTGTGGATCACGCAGCACGTAGCCGCGGCCCCAGACCGTTTCGATGTAGTGTTCGCCACCCGTGGCGGCCGCCAGCTTCTTGCGCAGCTTGCAGATGAACACGTCGATGATCTTCAATTCCGGCTCGTCCATGCCGCCATAGAGATGGTTCAGGAACATTTCCTTGGTCAGCGTCGTGCCTTTGCGGAGCGAGAGCAGCTCCAGCATTTGGTATTCTTTGCCCGTCAGATGGACGCGGTGGCCTGTGACTTCGACCGTCTTCGCATCGAGATTGACGGTGATGTCGCCCGTTCTGATGACGGAATGAGCGTGACCCTTGGAGCGGCGGACGATCGCGTTGATCCGCGCGATTAGTTCGTCCTTGTTGAAGGGCTTGGTCATGTAGTCATCGGCGCCGTAGCCGAGGCCGCGGACCTTCGTGTCGATATCGGCGGTGCCTGACAGGATCAGAATCGGTGTATTGACCCGAGCGACCCGGAGCTGCTTCAGCACGTCGTACCCGTGCATGTCAGGCAGCGTCAGGTCGAGTACGATGATATCGTAATCGTAGAGCTTGCCGAGATCGATACCTTCCTCGCCGAGATCGGTAGAATAGATATTGAACCCTTCGGACTTGAGCATCAGCTCGATGCCCTGCGCTGTGGCGCTATCGTCTTCGATCAACAAGACTCGCATTGAATGCTCCCCGCTGGCGCAAGGCCTCGGCAACGTTAATCCACAGAATCGCTATCAACTCTGTAAGAAGTATTAACGGCGCAACGAATTGGTATCGTTATCCCGCCGTTAGTTGCCTCGACCCGCCCCTCATCAGCTACGTTAAGACCTGTGAATCAGCGTTCGACTCTGGTGGCAAGCTCTAGATGCTGAAGAAAAACTAACCGCAAGCAGTTGATTTTGAATCGGGCAACGAATGAGCCGCATAAACCAAGAGCATCGCGTTAGGTTTTGATTCACCATAACGGCTGAAACAGGTGTGGGGAAATTCGCACACGCGATGCCATCACTTCTTTCTAAACTTGCTGAAGAGATTCACGCACTCGACCCGCGCCGCTTCGAAGGGCTCGTGACGGGATTGTCGGGTGCGCTCGTCGAAGTGACGGGACCAGTCGAAGCTCTCGCACTTGGCGCGCGCGTGACAATCCATGGCCACACAATTGCGCGCGGCGAGATCGTCGGGTTCCGCGGTGATCGCGCATTGCTCGCGCCTTACGATTCGATCGAAGCGATCCGTCCCGGCGCGCGTGTGGTGCTCGAGGGTGCGGCGCCAATGGCGCGGCCTTCGCGGGCTTGGCTCGGTCGCGTGATCGATTGCTTCGGCAATCCTGTCGACGGACAGGGGCCGCTGCCGCAGGGCATGAAGCCCACCGCCGTTCGCGCGGCGCCGCCATCAGCACATGATCGCGCCCGCGTTGGCGGGCGGCTCGATGTTGGCGTGCGTGCGCTCAACATCTTTGCTGCGCTCTGCCGTGGTCAACGAATGGGCGTTTTTGCCGGATCTGGCGTTGGCAAATCAGTTTTGATGTCGATGCTCGCGCGTGGGGCCGCGGCGGATGTCATCGTTATTGGCCTGGTCGGCGAGCGCGGCCGCGAAGTTAAAGAATTCATCGAGGACACGCTCGGCGAAGAGGGCCGCCGCCGCTCCGTCGTTGTCGTCGCCACCTCCGACGAAAGTGCTGCCCGCCGCCGCCTCACGCCGCACATGGCCAGCGCTGTCGCTGAACATTTCCGCGATGAAGGCTTGGACGTTCTGTTGCTGGTCGATTCCGTGACCCGCTTTGCCATGGCGCAACGTGAGATTGGTCTGTCAGTCGGTGAGCCGCCGACGACGAAAGGTTACACGCCTTCAGTGTTCGCCGAACTGCCCAAGCTGCTCGAACGCGCCGGTCCTGGAAGGGAAGGCGAGCATGGCTCGATCACGGCGCTCTTCACCGTGCTCGTTGATGGCGACGATCACAACGAACCGATCGCCGATGCCGTGCGCGGGATTCTCGACGGACACATCGTCATGGAGCGTTCGATCGCTGAACGCGGCCGCTATCCGGCGATCAACGTTTTGAAGTCGATCTCGCGTCTTATGCCGATGTGCCACACCGCCGAAGAAAACGCGCTCGTCGCGCGCGCGCGGGAAGCGCTCAGCATTTACGGTGAGATGGAAGAGCTTATTCGCATTGGCGCTTACAAGGCCGGCGCCGATCTACAAGTAGATGAAGCTATCCGCGTGCGCCCTGCTGTCGAACGCGTGTTGATGCAATTGCGAGACGAGCGTTCGACGCTGGAAGAGAGCTTCGCTTTGCTTGAAGAGGCGTTGCGTTGAGGGCGTTTCGAACGCTTTTGAAGCTTGCTGCGCGCGATCTGGAAGCTGTTCGCCGCGCGTTGGCGGATCAGATCACCAAGGAAGCCAATGTCGTTCAGCGTATTCATGGTCATGAACAAACGCTCCGAAGCGAACAGCTCTTGGCGCAGCGCGACTATGAATCGGCGCGCGCTTATGGCGGTTACGCTGTTGCTGCGATCGCCATTCGCAGGGCGCTCGACGCCGAGCGCGTGCTGATCAATCAAGAAATCGGACGTCTCCGTACCCTCATCGGCGAAGCGCACACTGAAGTGCGAAAATTCGAGCGGCTGATTGAGCTTGATGAGCAGCGCAAGAAGGTGACGGCCGAGAAGCGCGAAAGCGAAGAACTCGACGAGGTTGCGACGCTGCGTGCGGCGCGTCAGCATCAAGCCTAGAAAGCAGTCAGCGGGTTTGGCGTCGCTGCGTTGGCGCGGCGACGTTCTGATCTTGCAAATTAGGACGAGCGCCCGTCTAGGAGCTCTCGGCGAGCAGGGGCGCGGACGAGGCGAGACCGTACACCAGCGCTTGTGACGGGCGCGCGAGCCGGATCGGCAGCAAGCGTGTGATGCCGTTGCGGGCGCGGCGCAACATGAAGCGGTGCGCGTAGAGATCAAGATTGCGCACGATGTCGATGAGGCACTTCACGCGCTGCGCGACGCTGCCGTGTTGCAGGAAGCGTCGTAGACGTGCGCCTGCGACGGAGCGCAGGAGGCTGCGTGGCTCTGTGCGGCGGCGAAATCCTGGACGCGCTCGCGTCCGCCAGCGCCTTGCGGGTTGCGGCATGCGAAAGCGGGCGGCACGGAGTAGTAACAGGTTGCGCGTCATCCGCGTGAGCGTGTCGATGGAAGCAAATTGTGGCGTTGGCTCATGTGCCGGTGATTTGGCGGCCGGTCAGTGAAAAGAGCGCTCGTCGCCCAAACGAGGATCGCCATCGCCCAGAGCGTCAGCCTGGCGAGGCGATGGTCGTTGATGGTGTGTTGCGGTTTGCGCATGGGCGCGATTGTGCGCGGTCTTTGGCGCCCCGCGGACAGATTTTATGCGGGGCTTTGAAAATCAACGCTTTCGGCGTGAATGCGTATGGATAGAAAACCGCCAGTTGAGTCAGCCAGCGTTGAGCGCTTCGACGATCCGGATCACGTCTTCGTAGGCTTGTGACTGCGGGTGACGTGTCGGGAGCGGCGTTTGTGCGCGGATTGAATCCGGCACGCGCGGATCGCGGGTGATTGCGCCGGCGAATTTCGGTTTGAAGCCGAGGTATTCGTTGCACGCGAGTGAGAACTGATCGAACACCTTGCGCCCTTTGACGCGGTTTTCGGCCATGTTCACGATCACCCACGGCGTCACTGTCGAGCCTTGCAGCCGGAGCAGCTTCACCATCGCGTACGCATCGGTGAGGGCGGTGGGCTCTTCGGTCGTGACCAGGATCAAGCGGTCTGCGGCGCGCGCGAAGCGCAGCACTGTTGGATCAATGCCGGCGGCGAGATCGAGCACGACGCGGTCATAGTGTGGCGTTAACTTGGAGAGTCCGTTGGCGATGCGCGCCACTTCTTCGATCTTGACTGCGCCGAGTGCGCCAGAGCCAGAATGGCCGGCGATGAGATCGAAGCCGCCATTGCGGCCGGGGCCGCCCATAACGGGCGTCACCGCAGCTTCGAGTTCAAGAAACCCGCGCACGACCGAATGGACGTCGGCCGTGGGCCGTACGCCGAGCTGCACGTCGATGTTGGCGAGGCCGAGGTCGCAGTCGACCAGCAATGTGCGCTGGCCAGCGCGGCCGAACGCGATCGACAGCATCGTCGACAGCCACGTCTTGCCGACGCCCCCTTTTCCGGAGGCTATCGCATAGATCGGCGCCACGCGTGTGCGTGGCAGCGGCCCATCGTTAATCGCGACATTCGCGCCTGACATGCGTCCGGTATGCGCGTGTAACACTTGCAGAGGTGTTAGCGGCGCGGCTGATTTTGGTAAACGCGAGCTTAATTACAGAGAATTTTTGTGTCCAAACGCTAATCAATATGATGCTTTTGCTCAAACCTGTCCCATCGCCTTCAAGCGCACCTTCGCGTGCACTTCGGACTGACCCATCACTGCCGTTGACGGGCGGAAGCGCTCGATCAGCGAGCGCACGAATGGGCGGATGTTGGGGGAGGTGAGCAGCACCGGCGTTTCGCCTTGCTGCGCCGCCTTTTCAAACGCCGTGCGGACGTCTGCCACAAAGTCATGCAGTTTCGATGGCGCCAGCGCGAGCGTGCGTTGCTGACCTTCGCCGACGAGCGCCTCGGCGAACGCCTGTTCCCAAGTTGGCGACATTGTCAGGATAGGCAGGGCGCCAGCCGAGTTGCGGTGCTGGTAGCAAATTTGGCGCGCCAGGCGGGCGCGCACGTGTTCGGTGATCAGGACGAGATCGTGCATCGCGGGCGCCGCTTCGGCGATGGCTTCGATGATGGCGCTGAGATCGCGGATCGAGACGCGCTCTTTCAGCAGATTTTGCAAGACACGCTGCACGCCCGACCAGGAGATGTGCGCGGGCGCGACATCGTCGAGCAGCGTTTGCGTGTCCTTCGGCAAATCCTTGATCAGCTTCTTCACCTCAGAGAACGTGAGCAACTCGCTCATGTGCTCTTTGATGACTTCGGTGAGGTGCGTCGCCAACACGGTGGCGGGGTCGACGACGGTGTAGCCGCGGAAGCTTGCTTCTTCGCGCGCGCGTTCATCGATCCATTTTGCATCGAGTCCGAATGCGGGTTCCTTCACGGCCTCACCGGGGAGCGCGACGCCAGCGCCGGTTGGGTCCATTGCCAGCAATGCGCCAATCTTCAACTTGCCATCGCCCGCGTCCATTTCACGAATGCGGATGGCGTATGCGTCAGGAACCAATTGCACATTGTCGAGAATGCGCACGCTCGGCATCACGAAACCGTAGTCCTGCGCCAGCGTTTTCCTGAGCGCTTTGATCTGATCGGTGAGGCGGCGGCCTTGCACGTCATTGATCAGCGGCAGCAGCGCAAAGCCGATTTCGATGCGGGCGTCGTCCATTGCGAGTGATGACGCCGGCGTATCTTCCACCGGTGGCGATGGCGGCGGCGCTTGAGCTGCGGCTTTCACCGACGCTTGGTTCGCTTGACGTAAATTCCACGCCAGCAGACCTGATCCGAATGAGAGAATAAAGAACGGCAATATCGGCATGCCGGGCAGCAAGCCGAAGCCAAACGCACACGCGGATACCACGCCGAGTGCTACGGGATAGGACGCAAGCTGCTTCGCGAAGGCTTTGTCGGCGGCGCCATCAATGCCGGCTTTTGTGACCAACAAGCCCGCAGCGACTGAAATGATGAGCGCCGGGATCTGCGTCACCAGGCCGTCGCCGACCGTAAGCAGTGTGTAGGTGTGGCCCGCCTCGGCGAGATCCATGCCGTGCGAGGCGACGCCGATGATGATGCCGCCGATAATGTTTATGAACACGATGAGGAGACCGGCGATGGCGTCGCCGCGTACGAACTTCGATGCGCCGTCCATGGCGCCGAAGAACGAGCTCTCGTCCTCAAGCGCTTTGCGGCGCTCGCGCGCCTGGGTTTCGTTGATTAAGCCGGCGGAGAGATCGGCGTCGATCGCCATCTGCTTGCCGGGCATCGAGTCCAACGTGAACCGCGCCGCGACTTCGGCGATGCGCGTCGAGCCTCGGGTGATGACGACGAAGTTCACGATCACCAGGATGGCAAAGACAATCACGCCGATGACGAAATCGCCGCCCATGACGAACTGCGCAAATGCCGCGATCACTTCGCCGGCTGCGTGCTCGCCGCTTTGACCATTGGCCAAAATCAGACGCGAGGATGCAATGTTGAGCGCGAGCCGGAACAGCGTCGCCAGCAGCAGTACGGTCGGGAAGGCGGTGAACTCGAGCGGTTTTTTGATCATCAGCGCCGTCATCAGCACCAGGATCGACAAGATGATCGAGACCGCCAGCAGCATGTCGAGCAGGAATGGCGGCAGCGGCACCAGCATAATCGCCAGAATGCCAAGCACGCCGACGGCAAGCGCGATCTCGCCGCGCATAATGAAGCCGCGAAGCACGCCAAAGGAAAGGTCGTTGCCTTGCGGCTGAGCAGCGTCGGTCATGTGTTAGCTCACGCCGCCTGTCCCGTTGGCGGCGGCAGAATGCGCACGCCGTCGTCCGAATATTGCTTCAGCTTGTTGCGCAGTGTGCGGATCGAGATGCCCAAGATGTTCGCCGCATGCGTGCGGTTGCCGAGGCAATGCGTCAGCGTTTCCAGGATCAGATCCTGCTCAACTTCGGCCACGGTGCGGCCAACAAGATTGCGCGCCGCAGCCTGCGCGGCTTCAATCGCTTCACCGGTTGCGTCGCGTGCGCCGACGGGCGCGCCGTCCGGTGCGCGGATGGCGTCGGCGCCGACGTCTTCGCCTTTGGCCAGCAGTACGGCGCGGTGCATGGCGTTCTCAAGTTCGCGCACGTTGCCGGGCCACTTGTGCTCCATGACGAGCGCCAGACCGTCGCGCGACAGCTTGCGGGCGGGGCGGCCGTTGGAGCGGGCGTATTTGTCGATGAAGAATTGCGAGAGCGCCGAAAGGTCCTCGCGGCGCTCGCGCAACGGCGGAATGCGCAGGTTCACGACGTTCAGGCGATAGAGCAAGTCTTCGCGAAACTCGCCAGCGCGGACCAAGGTGTTGAGATCGCGATTGGACGTGGCTAGCACGCGAATGTTCACCGGCACTGGTTTTGCGCCGCCGACGCGATCGATCACACGCTCCTGCAGTGCGCGCAACAGCTTCGATTGCAGCCGCAGGTCCATTTCGGAAATTTCGTCGAGCAGGAGCGTGCCGCCGTCGGCTTCTTCGAATTTGCCGATGCGGCGCGCGACTGCGCCGGTGAAGGCGCCTTTCTCGTGGCCGAAAAGTTCGGACTCGAGGAGCTGCTCCGGGATCGCGGCGCAGTTCACGGCAATGAAGGGCTTGTCCTGGCGCTTGGATTTTTTATGGACGTAGCGCGCCAGCACTTCCTTGCCGACGCCGCTTTCGCCGGTGATCATGATCGAAGCTTCTGATGCGGCGATCTGATCAGCTAGCGAGACGACGTGCTTCATCGCTGGGTCGGCTGCGATGAGCGGGCGTTCGTCGTCACAAACTGCGGCCAGAACGGCCGCTATCAGTTCCGCGTCAGGCGGCAGGGAGATGTATTCGCGTGCGCCGGCGCGGATCGATCGCGCTGCGATCATGGGATCGACACCGACACCGGCGGCCACGATCGGCACTACAATGTGTTCGGCTTCGTTCGCCTTGATCAGCGCCTCGATATCGAGCCGCGCGTCCACCATGAGCAGATCCGCGCCGCGCCCGGCGCGCAACGCTGCCGTCGCTTGCTCGATCGTGTCCACGTGCGCGACTTTCGCGCCGAGATCCATGGCGATCTTCGTGGCGGCGGAGATTTGTCCTCCGAGCGGACCAACGATCAAAAGGCGCATAGGATATTCCTTACGTAAGAAGAAGCGCGGTCACTCATGCGACGTCGCCGTCCTTGATGATTTCCGTCATGGTCACGCCGAGGCGATCGTCGACGACGACTACCTCGCCGCGCGCGACGAGGCGATTATTGACGTAAATGTCGATGGCTTCGCCGACCTTGCGGTCGAGTTCGATCACCGAGCCGCGGTTCAAACGCAACAGCGCCGCAACTTCCATGTTGGCGCGGCCAAGCACCGCTTGGATGTGCACCGGCACATCGTAGACAGCCGCCAAATCGGCGGCGCTGCGTTCCAGTCCATCGGAGGAGGACAGGGCATCCGGCGTCGGTTGAAATTCGTCGAGCTTCAGATCACTCATGAGTGCGCCTCGTGCGGCGCCGCGAGTGCGGCGTCGATTAAACTTTGAATGCGTTTTGTGGCCTCGGCCGGATCCATGGCGATGACGCCATCGGACCAATCAATCACGACTTCGCCGGTTTTCAGCTCAGGCTCGGCGCGCACCATCACGGCGCTGGCGTAGGCATGGGTCTCGCACATCGCGCTGATGCGCGGCTTCAGTTCTTCAGCCATGTCGGGCGGCAGCTTCACGACGAGCCGCGGCTGATGGCGAAGCGAGTCCATCGCCGCTTCGATCGCTTGTGCGGCGCGTTCGACGCCAAAGCTATCGAGCGCCGCGCCCGCGATCTTTTGCGCCGCCGCCATCGCGATTTGCGCGGCTTCCACCCGCATTGCTTGGCTCTCAGCATTGAGCCGTGTCAGCACCGCCGATGTTGCGTCGGCGATTGCTTCGAGCGCCGCAGCAGTGCGCCGCTCGGCCTGCGCGGTGGCGTCGTTCTTGCCGCGTTCATAGCCTTCGGCGTTTGCCGCTTGCACTTCTTCTGGCGTTATGCGCTTCGGCGCCTGACGTACGATCTCGCCATCGGCAGCGAACTCCATGTCGAATGCATATTTGCGAATGTTGCTCATCAGTAGATCAACTCGTCATCCGTCTTTCCGTCGGAAAGCAGGATTTCGCCGCGCGCCGACAAATCCTTCGCGGTCGCCACCATGCGAGTCTGTGCAGCGTCGACGTCTTTCAGCCGCACCGGACCCATCGAGGCCATATCGTCCTTCAGCAATTTGCCGCCGCGTTCGGACATGTTTGAGAAGAAAAGGGTGCGCAGCGCGTCCGAGGCGCCCTTGAGGCCGAGCGCCAGATCGCTCTTGTCGACCGCGCGCAGTAGGGTCTGAATGCCGCCAGAATCGAGCTTTCCGAGATCCTCGAACACGAACATCAAGGCCTTGATGCGATCGGCGCTTTCGTTGCTCTTGCTTTCGAGCGCGCCCATGAAGCGCGACTCCGTCTGGCGGTCGAAATTGTTGAAGATGTCCGCCATGAGCTCATGGCTGTCGCGCTTGGAGGTGCGCGCGAGGTTCGACATAAATTCGGTGCGCAACGTGGTTTCGAGTTTTTCGAGAATGTCGCGCTGGACCGGCTCCATGGCCAGCATGCGCATCACGCACTCGGCTGCGAAATCCTGCGGCAGCTCCGCCAACACCTTCGCCGCGTGTTCAGAGCGAACTTTCGCCAGCACCACCGCTACGGTTTGCGGATATTCATTCTTCAAATAGCTCGCGAGCACCGTCTCGTGCACATTGCCCAGCTTGTCCCAAATGTTGCGGCCGGCCGGTCCGCGGATTTCTTCCATCAGGCCATCGACTTTTTCCTTCGGAAGCATTTGCGCCAGCATGCGCTGCGTCTGATCCAGCGACCCAAGGATAGAACCCGCGCCCGACATCCGGTTTACGAATTCAAGCACCAGCGCTTCGACGACTGCGGAGGGCACCATGCCGAGCCCAGCCATCGCTTGCGAGACCTCCTTGATCTCTTCTTCGTCTAGCAGCTCCCATAATTTCTTCGCGTCTTCGCCGATGCTCATGAGCACGATCGCGGCCTTCTCGGCGCCGCTATAGCGCGAGAGGTCCGGCGCGCCCGCGATGGGCACTGGAAGATTGTCGCTTGCCTTTGCCAATGCGTTCATCGGTTACATCGCGTTGTTCAGCCAGCCGCGAATGATCTGCGCTGACTCGTCTGGATGTTGAGCGACGACTTCGGCCATCTTCTTCACCGAAGACTGCCGAACGCGACCGCCAATTTGTGCAATGTCGATACCCGCGTCGTGTGCGCCGTCGGGAGAGGGCAGCGCCGCCGCCGCACCACCGCCAGTGGGCGATAGCGGCCCAGCAAGAGCAGGCGCCGCGCCCGCCGTGGCCGAATTCCCGCCGCGCAACAGGCCGCCGACCAGTGGCCGCAGCACGAAGAACACAAACGCCAAGGCTGCGATCAACGCCGCGACGATTTCGATGACGCGCATCACGTCGATGCCGCCGAGGAAGTCGAACATGCCAGGCGCGGCAGCGGCCGCCCCGCCGGGGGCGAGGCTCGCAAACTGCGTGTTCACAACCTCGACAATGTCGCCGCGCTCTTGGTTGAAGCCCACGGCCGAGCGCACCAGGGCCGTCAGACGCTGCATCTCTTCTTCGGTGCGCGGTGCGTATGCCGCCTCAGCGCCTTCAGCGCCTGGCGTTGATGTGCCGTTGACAGCAACCGCGACCGAAAGCCTGCGAATACGGCCGCCTTCGCTCACTTCGGTGCGCGTCGTATTTGAGATTTCGTAGTTGACCGTCTCTTGGCTGGCGTTGTTTTCGTTCTCGGAGCCGTTGCCTGAGCCCGCCCCGCCGGCGTCAGGCACGTTGGCCGCCGCAGTCGCGCCGCGCGAAGTTTCGCCACTGCGGCCGGTTTCTTCCGACGACGACGTCGACCGCACGACGCGGCCTTCAGGATCGAACGTCTGCGTGGTCGAGCTGACGCGGTTGAAGTCCATCTCGGCTGATATCTGAACGCGTGCATTGCCCTGGCCGACAATGCCTTCAACGATGTCCGTCACTGTGCGGCGAATGCGATCTTCCGTCGCCACTTGGCGCGCGTCGATACCGTCAGCCGCGCCCTCTTCGCCGGTCTGCGCCGCCGCGAGCAGGCGGCCGGTTTCATCGACGATGGTGACGCGGTTGGCGCTCAGGCCCGGCGTGGCGCTCGCCACCAGATTTCGGATAGCGCGCACCTGGCCGGCTGTCAGTTCGTCGCGGCGCAACTGAATGACGATTGAGGCCGTCGGTTGCTCGGTCTCGCGCGCAAATAATTGGCGCTCCGGCAACACAAGGTGCACGCGGGCCGAAGCCACGCCGTCGAGCGAGCCGATCGTGCGCGATAGCTCGCCTTCAAGCGCGCGCAGGCGGTTGATGTTCTGCTGGAACTGGGTTTGGCCCAGCGCGTCGGGCTCGTCGAAAATCTCGTAACCGATCGAACCGCGTGAGGGCAGGCCATCCGCCGACAGCATCATGCGCGCGTTGAAGACTTCCGAGCGCGCCACATAGATTGAGCCGCCGTCTTCGCGGATCTCGTAGGGAATGTCCGCCGCCTCGAGCCGCTGCGAGATTTCCGCCATCTCGCGGGTCTCGACGCCGGCGAACAGTAGCGCCTTGGCTTCGCCGCCCATGCGAAAGACGAGTGTGAAGAGCAGCGCCGCCACGACCGCAGCAATGCCTAGCGCCGCGAACAATCGCGTCGGTCCTGCCTTCAGTAGAAGTTGAGTGAAGCCGTTCACGCCTGTCCTCTGCACGCACGGCGAACGCACCCAGAATCACTGGGCAAATCTCACCGGTCGGCAGAATTTGCCTGGTTGGGGGTGAAACAACCGTTAACCACGTTGAGGGGGCAGCGAGCCCGCGAAGCTTTCGACTCGCGCCATGCTGCAGACGCGCAAAGACCCCCGCCGGGAAGCGGGGGCCTTTGAAAGCCTTGGTGCTTTACAGGTCGGCTGCCGCAGCAGCGCGGCGTCTGTTAGACGCCGGCCGCGCGGTAGTGCTGGATGCGCGTGGTGCGCAAGCCAGGGAGGCCGTGCTTTTCGATCGATTTCCGCCAAGCATCGAACTCTTCTTCAGAGAGGCCGTAGCGTTGGCAGGCTTCTTCCATCGTCAGCAGGCCGCCGCGAACCGCAGCGACAACTTCTGCCTTGCGGCGGATGACCCAACGGGTCGTTCCAGGCGCGGGCAGATCGTCCAAAGTGAGGGGATTCCCGTCGGGACCCATCACCACCCCATCATATCGGCGTTGCTTCTGCATGCGCCTTTCTCCTTCTTAGCAACCCACCATAACTTGGATCGCTAAAGAAACGGCTAAGACGCATATCGAATTGGAAGAAGAAGCGTGTCTCGAATTAGAACATGAGTCCCTTACTCATTTCTTACCCGAGCCACGCCTCAACCTAGCGTTTGATCATCAAAAGCTCTTCGAGCATCTGGTCCGCGGTGGTGATGATGCGCGAAGCAGCGGAGTAGGCGCGCTGCGTGGTGATGAGGTTCGTGAACTCAGTCGCGAGGTCGACGTTCGAGGCTTCAAGCGCGCCCGACACCATGCGGCCCGCGCCGCCGGCGTTTGACGAGTTGATGTTGTAGAGGCCGGATTCCAGCGTCGTGCGGAATGCGCCGCCTTGGTCAGCCTTCAAACCGTTCGGGTTCAGAAACGTCGCTAACGGGATCTGGTAGAGGGCGCGGGCGCGGCCGTTCGAGAACTGGGCGGTCAAGAAGCCGTCGCCTTCGAGGACCAGACCGACGAGATCGCCTGGCGGCACGCCGTCCGCCGTCACCGAGGTGACGCCGAAGCTGTTGGCGAACTGCGTCATGCCGCTGCTGAGATCGAGCGTGACGCCTTGCGCAGCGGCGCCGGTGGACGACGCCCAGTTGACGGTGAATTCGTCATCGATGTCCTGCGCCGCCGACACGGTGCCATGCGGCGCGACGTTTGCGACGGTGCCGTCGGTGTTGAACGTCACGATGCCGGCCGCGAGCAGGCCGCCTGTGCCAGCGCCGCCTGTGATGTTTGAATTCGGACGCGCGTAGGCTTCAACGCGCCAGGTATTCGGCGCCGTCTTCAGGAAGCCGAATGCAACGGTGCGCGCCGCGCCCAAGCTGTCATAGATTTCGAGCGAGCTCTCGAAGTGAGGCGTGATCGTGCCTGTCGCGAGATCGCCGACATCGTAGGCGCCTTGTGCGTTGGCATAGTCTGTTTGGCCCGAGTTCAGGTTGGCGTTGAGGCCGACATTGCCCGTCGATTCGGCTAGGCCGCCGACGCCGGAGATGTTGATCGGCTCGATGGCTGAAAGCGAGGTCGGGGAGGAGGTGACGCTGCCGTCACTGCCCACGGGCCAGCCTTGCAGGTAGAGACCCTGCGCGTTGACCATGTAACCATCTGCGTTGATCGTAAATGAGCCGGCGCGTGTGAACAGAACCGAGCCGCCGTTCGAAAGCTGCTGGTCGTTCGTCGACACAACAAAGAAGCCGTCGCCGGAGATGGCGAGGTCGGTCGGTGAGCGTGATTGCTCAAGCGAGCCTTGCAGCGAAATCTGCTGGCGCGTCAGCGGGAGCACGCCACCGGCGTTGTAAGTCGTGTTTGCGTTCTGCGCGTTGACCAGCGCCGAGAAATCGACGCCGCCGCGCTTGTAGCCAACAGTGTTCACGTTGGCGATGTTGTCCGAGATAACGGCGAGGGCGCTCGAATTGGCGGTGAGGCCAGAAACGCCCGCACGCAATGCGGTATAAATAGACATATGTGTCCCAGCTCCATCGCCGCGTGCGTCCCATCGAACACGGCAAAAGGTTGTTGCTAAAGATGGAGCGCTTCTGCGCGTATGGCGGCATCCGCATTCGGCGGACGCCTAGCTTGTCAGCCGTTGCCGAGCACCGAGCGAATTGCACTCAACTCGCGCGTGCCGGAAGGCGTGATGACGACAGGCGTCGTTCCAGTGAAGTCTACGCCCATAATAGTTTCGCGAACGGTGACGCTCGGCGAAATAGCCGTACCCGCTGCATTCGCTGCTTCGATCGAAATCGTATAGACGCCGTCAGCAGCGGTGCTGCCGTCGGTCTTCGTCCCGTCCCAACTGAATAAGTGTTCGCCGGAGCCGCGCGCGGCGGCATTGGTCTCGTAGATGATGCGTCCCTGAGCGTCTTTGACGCTGACTGTCATCGACGTCGCCGCTTCGGGAAGGCGATAGGCCCAGTTGGCTGAGCCATTAGCGAGGTAAGTCTCGTTGGCGGAGATAATGGCGTCCTTGCCGAGATAGGAAAGGGCGGCGCCGGCGGAGGCGGCGCTATATTGGCCGGCTAGGCCCTCGAGCTGCTCGTTCGTGCGGATCTGTTGTTCGACTTGGCTGAATTGCACCAATTGCTGGGTGAACTGCGTCGAATCCATAGGCGCGAGCGGGTCTTGGTTTTGCAATTGCGCTGTCAGGAGCACGAGGAACGTATCGTAGTTGTCCGACAAGCTCGCGCGTGAGGTTGCCGAATCTGTTGGCGTCGCCGTCGCCGTGCCTGCATTGATCCCTGAGAAGTCGACCATCGCTTAAGCCTCTACACCATCATGTCCACGCGCACGCCGCGCCACCGCTCGTAACCGATCGGTCGCGCGACAAGCGCTGCTTGTTGTTCAATGGGCGCGACTTCGGAATTGCCGCGAGCGCCCTTGTTTGCATCGTTGGCATCGCCGCCGCCCTGCGCGCCTTGGCGCAGGTCGAATGACAGGCCATTCTCGCTGAGTTGCAGACCCGCGGATTGCAATTGCTGCTCTAGCTCACGGGCCCCGCGCGCCAACTCGGTCAGCGCTTGCGGGTTGTCGGCGCTGATCACAGCGGTGACACGATGATCGCGTGTAACTTCCATACGCACTTCAACGCGACCAAGGTCGGCGGGATCAAGCCGCAGCTCGAAATTGGTCGTGCCGCCGTTGAAGCGGCGGATGATCTCGCGCCCGACCTGAGCCCCTGCAGGCGCCGCACGCTGCGCGCCGGTTTCGGCCGAGGCTTGTTGGACGTGGGTGCTGGCTTGAGTTGCTGTTGTGGAAATCGCCGAATTCTCGGCAATCTGCGACGCATCAGGTGCGGCGCTCTGTGTTGAGGGGGCTGGCGCGGCGTCGACGGCGGTCTTTCCGTTGCCGGCTGCCTTTGCTGCATTGGTCGTTTGCGTTTTCGCGTGTGAGGCGGCCGCCTCAACTTTGGCTTCACGCGCATCTGGCGCTGTGTTCGCGTCGATCGCTTGTGTGGCGTTCTTGGCCGAGCGCGGCGGCGCCGTTGCTGGCGGAGCAGGGGCGATCGTTGCGGCAATCGCTTGCTGCGCAAAGTCGGGCAGCTCCGGCGATGGCGCAGGTGCGCTTGCTTGTCGCGCGGCGATTAACGCCGAGTCAGATTCTTGTGCTTGATCTTGCGATGTGCCGTCGCCCTGACTTGTCTTCGCCGCGGCATCCTTCGCGTCAGCGGCGTTGCTCTTGCTCGATACGGTCTCGTTCGCTGCTGCAGGTTGCGCGGCGGCAGCCATCTCTGGCATCGCCGGCTCCGACGAACCCGGCGACGGCGCGATCGCGGCCTCGTCGCCTTCTGGCGGAGCTTGCGTCTGCGGCGTTGGGGCGGCTTGCGAGGCGGCGATTTGGATTACGACCGGCGCCGACATTGGTGGTGGCGCCGGTGGCGCGGGTCCACCCAGCAAAGCGGCGTCTGCATCGACATCTTCGTCCGAAGGATTAGCGTCATCTGAACGCAACGCGCGCGTCTCTACAGGCGCCGCGGGTTCGTCGCGGGTTTCGTTTTGTGGCGGCGCGGTGTTCTCTGGCTGTGGCTCGTTTGCGGCCTCAAGGTAATCATCAAAGGAGCGGCCGCCGTCATCCCGAGGCGCAGTGTTTGCCTGCGCCGGCCGCGACTGCGGTAGCGGGAAGGCGTCACGAACTGGCTCCGGCGCGAAATCCATAGGTCCCCCAGGCCGACACGTTTGTCCCGTGTTCAGCCAGCGACCTTGAGCAAGCCCCGGGCCACGCCGCTAACCATAATAAAAGCCAATAAAAACAATAAAATATGGGGCCGGGCAGAAGTTCAAAGCGCCGTTCAACGGCAAAATACGCCGCCGCACCCTGCAACTTCTGCCGGGCGATTAACCATGGCCCCAGGCTTGCGTGGTGAGCGCCCAACGCACCGTGCGTGAGCTTAAGCGGCTCGCGCCAGAGCGGAGGAGAAAGCGTGTTGTTTCAAACGCTTAAGTGCTCACTGACAGCGCCTTGCGCGCCCGCGCAGGCCCGGCAGATTTCGCCGGGCGCCGGGCGCTTTTTGCCGGGGGCGCGCTCATGGTCGGACTAACAAGCGTCCTCCTGGCAGGCCTTTCCGGCCTGCGCGCGGCGCAGACTGGCGTCGCAACCGTTTCGCAAAACATCGCCAACGCCAATACGCCTGGCTACGTCCGCACCGAGATGGTGTTGGCGCCGCGCGCCCAGGTTGGCGCGGGCGCCGGCGTTGAGATCACCGGCGTCAAGCGCGCTGCCGATCGCTTCCTTGCAGCCGCCAGTCACATCGCCGCCGCCGCCGCTGGTTCTGCGTCAGCGCGCGCCGATCTGTTGTCGCGTGCGCAAGAGAATTTCGGCGATCCGTCCAGCGCGTCTTCGATGTTCGGCATGCTGGACGAACATTGGTCCGCGCTCACGGAACTCGGTGTTGATCCGGCTTCGAGCCTGCGCCGGTCGGACGCCGTCAGTTCGCTGCAAGCGACTTATGCTGAGATCCACCGCATCGGTGACTCGCTGCAGGGATTGATTGGCGAAGCCGACCAACGTATCGCCGACGCCGTCTCCGAAGCGCAAAACCTGATCGACCGGATTGCGCAGCTCAACACGGAGATCCGTCTCAACCAACGCACCGGCGCTGATTCGAGCTCTGCCGAAAACGCGCAGTCTCAATTGGTCGACGAATTGTCCGAACTTATGGACGTGCGTGTTACGGCCCAAGCTGATGGCGGCATACATGTCCGCACTGGCGGCGGCGCGCTGCTGGTGGGTGTCGAAGCTGCGCGGCTAACATATACGCCGAGCGACTCGCCTTATGCCAACCATGGCGTCATCGGGCTCAACGAAGACATCGGCTCGCAGACCAATATCGAACCTTTCCTCACTGGCGGTTCGATCAAGGGCCTTTTGCAAGCGCGCGACGTTGATTTGCCCGGTCTTGCTGAAGCGCTCGGTGGTTTTGCCGGGGCGCTCGCCGACGTGCTGAACTCGGTCCACAACGAAAACGCCTCGTCGCCGGCGGTTTCATCGATGACCGGGCGTCAAACCGGTCTGCTCGGCGGCGACGCGCTCAACTTCACTGGATCGGCCACGATCGCGCTCACCGACTCCGCCGGCGTGTTGCGGGATCGGCTAACGATTGATTTTGACGCGCGCACGATCACCTCGGAATCGCCTGCAAACACCGTGTCGTTCCCGAGCCCCGCCACGATCAATGGCTTCGTCAGCGCGTTGAACACCGCGCTTGCTGCAGAAACGCCATCGGGTAGCGCCGCGTTCAATAACGGCGTGCTCTCGCTCAACCTTAGCAACAATGGCGGCATCATCATCCAGCAGGATGCGGCCGACCCGGCGCTGCGAGCGGGGCGGGGCTTCTCGCACTTTTTTGGCTTAAACGACATTGTCTCGCGCCCGACGCCGCTGTTTTTCGAAAGCGGCGTCAGCGGCAGCGATCCGCATGGCCTAGCCGCCAATGGCGCCATCCAATACCAAATCCGCGACACGCAGGGCCGCTTCATCGCCGATCGCACGATCTCGATCTCTGGCGCGCTCGCAGCACCCGGTGCGACGTGGACGAACGTTCTGTCTGCGCTCAACGCTTCGGGCACGGGCCTTGGCCAATACGGCACGTTTTCGCTCGATAGCGCGACTGGCCGCATTACGTTTGCGGCCAATCCGGCGTTCAAGGTCGAGCTCGTCACCGACTCCACTCAGCGCGGCAGCACAGGTGTTGCGTTTTCTGCGCTGCATGGCCTCGCCTCGTCCGCCACCGCGGCGCGCGCAACCGAAGTTGATGTCAACGCGCAAATCGCGGCCAACCCGTCTCGCCTTGCGGTCGGCCGGCCAAACATCGCCGTCAATATCGGCACGAAGGTTGTTGAGGCCGGCGATAACCGCGGTGCGACAGCTTTGCTCGCGGCGCGCGATTCTGTCCGCAATTTCTCCGCTGCTGGCGTTTTGCCGGCGCAGTCTTCGACGCTTGCGAACTACGCCTCGCGTCTTGGCGGCGAGGCCGGGCGCATGGCGAGCGATGCTGAGCGTCAAGCCGCCGGCGCTGCCGCCGTCTCCACCGCAGCGGCCGACAGGCGCGGCGAAGTCGAAGCCGTCAGCATCGACGACGAGCTGATGAAGATGACGACGTATCAAAACGCCTATGCCGCTTCCGCGCGCGTCATCCAGGCAGCAACCGAAATGCTCGATGTGCTTATGACCATCGGCTACCGCTAAGGTGAACTGAACTATGGCCGCCACGCCGCTCAACGCCCGCTTCTTCGTCCGCGCGCAGCAGGACGTTCGCCGGATCACCGGCGAACTCGGCAGTTTGCAAGCGCAAGTCGCCTCCGGCGTCAAAGCCAACACGCTGCAAGGCTTTGGCGCTGCATCGAGTCGCATCGTCAGCGCGGCCAGCATGCGCGCGCAGACAGATGCGCGTGCGTCCGTGCTCAGTCAGCTCGACGCCCGCTTTGGCCTGCAATCGGCGGCGCTTGGGCAAGTGTCGGGCGCTGTACAATCACTGGCGCAAGGCATTCGCGAAGCGTTGAGCGCCAATGATGGCCGCGGCGTCTCCACAGACTTAGAGCTTTCGTTCAAGAGCATCGTCTCGGCCTTGAATGAACAATGGAACGGTCAGCCGCTTTTCGCGGGCGAACGCCAAAGCGGCACGCCGATCAAGATCAACACGCTCGAACAACTTGGAACGACCACGCAAGCGGCGGATTTGTTCGATGAGTCCGCGCGCGAACAAGTGATCGATGTCGGAACCGGTACGCCGCTCAAGATCGCGGCGAAGGCGTCAGACCTATCGACTGGACTTTTCGACACGCTGCGGCAAGTCAAGCTGCTCCTCGACAGTGCCGGCGGCACGCTCGGCCAGCCGATCATTGCCGCGCACGAGACCCAATTGCTGCAGCTCGTTGGTCAGCTAGATTTGCAAGCGGCGAAGTTCGTGACCGAGGAGGGCCGCACGGGTCAGTTGCAGAAGCGCCTGGAGGACGATCGCCTTCGCCTCGAAGCCCGCTCCGATTTGCTTAGCAAGGAGATCGGCGATCAGACTGACGCCGATCTGGCCGAAGTGTCGATCAAGCTGAACACGCTACTCGCCCAATACGAGGCGTCGGCGAAGACGTTCGCGGAACTCTCACGGATGAGCTTGCTGAAGTACATCTAGGCGGACTCGCCCATCCCCGGGGCGATGCGAAGCACGAGCCCGCGACCCAAACACGACGCCTCTTCGCTTTCGCGACGTCGCACAACTTCTCGCATTGGCGGTTATGGGTCCCGGGTCCGCGACTGCGTCGCATCCCTGGAGCGGGGGGAGCGCGTCTTGCGAAACTCGGAACTCCGCGTCATATCCCTGGATCAGATTTCGTTCCGGACCTTGACTCCGGGAGGGGACAGAAGATGACCATGCTAGATGCGCCGCCGAAGGCGCGCACTCTCAATTCCCTGGGCTTCGCCAAGCCTGCGCACGACACGCGGGTCGTCGCCGCTATGTCCGGCGGCGTGGATTCGTCTGTCGTTGCAGCGATGTTGAAGCGCGAGGGCTATGACGTCGTCGGCGTCACCTTGCAGCTCTATGATCATGGCGCTGCAGTGAACAAGCCGGGGGCGTGCTGCGCTGGCCAAGACATTCACGACGCGCGCCGCGTCGCCGACGCGATGGGCTTTCCGCACTATGTGCTGGACTATGAAAGCCGCTTCCGCAACGCCGTGATGGAAGATTTCGCCGACACCTATCTTGCCGGCGCGACGCCAATCCCATGTGTCCGTTGCAATCAAACCGTGAAGTTCAAGGATCTGAAGCGCGTCGCAAAAGACCTTGGCGCTGATTGCCTGGCCACTGGTCATTACGTGCAACGCCTCGAAGGCGCTGACGGCGCCGAACTCCACCGCGCAGCGGACGCGAGCAAGGATCAAACTTATTTCCTCTTCGCCACGACACGTGAGCAACTGAGCTTCTTGCGCTTCCCACTTGGCGGACTGCCGAAAAGCGAAACCCGCGCGCTCGCCAACGAACTGGGCCTGCGCGTCGCCGAAAAGCCCGACAGCCAAGACATCTGCTTCGTCCCGAATGGTAAGTACCAAGCCGTCGTCGAAAAACTGCGCCCCGGCGCGATCGAGCCTGGACAAGTTGTGCACGTCGATGGCCGGGTAATGGGCGAGCACAATGGCGTCATCAATTTCACCGTCGGGCAACGCCGCGGCCTCGGCATCGCCACGGGTGAACCACTCTTTGTCGTGAAGCTCGACGCGCCTTTAAAGCGCGTCATCGTCGGCCCGCGTGAAGCGCTTGGCGTCACGAGCATCGCGCTAAAAGGAGTGAACTGGATCGGCGAGCAGGTTGCGAGCGAGGATGAGCTCAACGGACGCGACGTGCTTGTGCGCGTCCGTTCCACGCGCCCGCCCGTACCTGCGAAGCTCAGCATCGGCGCCGGATGGCACGTCTTGCTTGACGTTCCGGAAGAGGGCGTAGCTCCAGGCCAAGCCGCCGTCTTCTACGACCCGCACTCTACGCGCGTCCTCGGCGGCGGCTGGATCATGGGCACGGAAACATGAAACGTGAGCCGCCGAAACCGTCCGGGCCACTGCTTTCATCTGACGACGAACACCCTGGACACTTTGCCGACGGCAAGTGGGAGGGCCCGCTTGAATGGTGCTCGCGGCACGGTCCCGCGATCGTTCAATGGTCGGTCGGTCTTCCAACCTACGTTTGGAATGCGAGCGCCCAACGCAGCGCCAGAGTGAGTTTGTGGAGCCGCCATCCGTCCTCCGATCTCTTTCGCGTTGATGCAGATGGTCCAGTCGTCAGTGGCCGCATAGCGATCGCCGCCGAAGATGTGGCGTTCGAAATCGCCGAGAGTTGCCCTCTGGAGATCAAGTCCGATCTGCTTCCATTTTTCAATCTCCTACGATCAAATTCTGCCTTTGTCGCTGATCTCGCAAAGAACGCTTTCGCCGGGGCATTATATTCCGTGATCGAGAAGGCGGCGTTTGTGGACACCAATGGAGCGCTGTTTGAATTTGGCCAGCGCAGTGCGGCGCACTTTGTGGCCGCGCTGCGCGATTCCGGTGAGGACTATCTGGACTTCGCCTGGGGTCGCGGTCCTGAGTTCGCGCCAGCCGACGCCGATCGCGTGCGGGAGCATTTCGCTCGCCTTGGCGTCTCACGGCGAGTCACACCGTGAGCGTGGACGAACAAGCCCGCGCACTCCTGAAAGAAGTGATGACGCCAAAGCGGCGCGCGCGCCAACGTATTGCCGAGCCGCTGCGCGGTGCGCAAGATTTTCAGATAGAAACACCGGCAGGCAAGATTGCCGCGTGGCGCTTGGGTGAGGGGCCGGCGGTTCTGCTCGTGCACGGCTGGCAAGACGACAATTCGCTGTGGAGCCCGCTCATTCAGTCGTTCGCCGATATCGGAGTCGCGAGCGTGACGTTTGATCTGCCTGGTCATGGATTCTCGGAAGGCGATCAATGCACGCCGGTTGACGCGGCCGCCGCGATCGAAGTGGTTGCGCGCGAACTCGGCCCAATCGACGCCATCGTCACGCACTCGTTCGGTGGCCCCGCAGCGGGCGTTGCACTGATGAACGGCCTCAACGTGCGCCGCGCCGTGCTGATCGCCGCGCCGCGCGGGCGCAACAAGGGCTGGTTCAGGATGGCTGAAGGGCGCGGCATTCCAGTGGAAGTCGTGTATCGCGCGCGCGAACTCTACGCCGCCGATGTCGGCCAGGAACGCGCAAACTTCGATCTCGCCGCCGTTGCGCATCCGGTCGAAACACTTGTCGTCCATTCGAGGGACGACGACGCGGTTGAATGGGACGATAACGGCAAAGCCATAGCCGAGACCTGGCCGAATGCCGAACTTGTTCTCTGTGATGGTCTTGGTCACCGCATGGTCGCGCAGGATCGCGGGATTATTGAGCGCATCGTGAGTTTCGTGGCGTAATACCGCCGCCTTCGACGAGCTCAGACTGACGCTACTTTGGAGTCGCAAGTCCAGATGTCCGATACTGAAATCTTCGACGCAAAAGCCGCAGCTGAAAAGCTGATGTCGATGCCCGGCCTTGAAGGGTTGCGCTACATGATGGCCGGCAATCATCCGCCGCCGTCGATCGCGCTCACGCTTGGGTTTGCGCTCACGGAAGTGGAAGACGGCAAAGCCATCTTCATGGGCGATCCCAGTGATCGCATCCTAAATCCGCTTGGCATTGTCCACGGCGGTTGGGCGCTTACATTGATCGATAGCTGCACCGGCTGCGCCGTACACACAACGCTACCCGCGGGCGTCGGCTACACCACGGTGGAAACCAAAGTGAACTTTGTCCGTGCGATTACGCCCGCTACCGGCCCTGTGCGCGCCGAAGGCCGTGTGGTGGCGCGCGGCCGCACCATTATCACGGCCGAAGGAACACTGACGGATTCGCGCGGGCGCCTGTTGGCCCACGGCACCTCGACGCTTATGGTGCTCCGCAAGGAAGGGAAGTCGTCGCAATGAGCCAGGAAGACATCGTCATCGTCGGCATGGCCCGCACGCCTATGGGCGGTTTGCTGGGCGAACTCGCCAACCTTTCCGCACCCGATCTTGGCGCTGTCGCGGTGAAAGCTGCGGTGAAGGAAGCTGGCGTGAAAGGCGCCGATACGATCTTCATGGGTAACGTGCTTTCCGCTGGCCTCGGCCAAGCGCCGGCGCGTCAGGCTGCGCTGAAGGCGGGGCTCGACAAGGGCACGCAAGCCGTGACGTTGAACAAGATGTGCGGCTCCGGTCTGCAGGCGGTCGCAATGGCGCGTCAGGCTTTGCTCGCTGGCGAGAGTGATGTCGTCATCGCCGGTGGCATGGAAAGCATGACGCGGGCGCCGTTCCTGATGTCGAAGCATCGCGGCGGCCAGAAGTACGGCCATGACAAATTGTTCGATCACATGGCGCTCGATGGTTTAGAAGACGCGTACGAAGGCTTCGCGATGGGCGTCTATGCGGATCAAGCGGCGAAGGAATATCAGTTCTCGCGGGAGTCGCAGGACGCTTACGCCCTCGAAACTTTGAAGCGCGCGCAGAATGCGACGGCGGAGGGCCGCTTCAAGCGCGAGATCGCGTCAATAGAACTGAAGACCGGCAATCTCGACACGGACGAGCTGCCGCGCAAAGCCAAGCCGGACAAGATTCCGTCGCTGAAGCCGGCCTTCACGCCGGACGGCACCGTGACGGCGGCCAATGCCTCGGCCATCTCCGATGGCGCGGCAGCGCTGGTGCTGATGCGCCGCGGCGACGCTGAAAAGCAGGGCAAGAAAATCATCGCGACGATCGTTGCGCAAAGCTCACATGCGCAGGAGCCGCAGAAATTTACCTCCGCGCCCGTGCCAGCGATCCAAAAGGCGCTGGCGCGCGCGAACTGGAAAGTCAGCGACGTCGATCTTTGGGAGATCAATGAGGCCTTCGCCATCGTGCCGATGATCGCGATGAAGGAGCTCGGCATCAGTCAGGACATTATCAACGTCAATGGCGGCGCCTGCGCGCTTGGCCATCCGATCGGCGCATCTGGCGCGCGCATACTGGTGACATTGCTGGCGGCGCTCGAAGCGCAAGGGTCTAAGCGTGGCGTTGCTTCGCTTTGCATCGGCGGCGGCGAGGGCATCGCGCTCGCGGTTGAGAGAGCGTGAAGGACAAGATTCTCGCGCACTTCGCCGAGCAGGCGATGTATTGCGACATGTTCGGTTCGCCGTTCACGGCGCAACTCATCAGAAGTCTAAGCGAGGACTACGAAGGCGGTGGGCCTATCGCCGTGTTGCTCAAGGGCTGGAACACAAACCCGCGCGCCGATGCGCTGGCGTTACGGCTTGCGGGCTATTTCCATCATGCCGTCCTGATGAACCGCGATGCTGAGCTGGCCGCGCACTATCCCTCAAACGTCGCCAATTGGGCGATCGAAGATATCTGGCCGCTTGCGCGCGCGCTGCTTGAACGCGAACCTGACGCCGCGGCGCAGTTCATTCGTTCGGCGCCGCAAACCAACGAGACGCGCCGCTCCATCGCGCTGCTCGCGGCCTTTCTCACATTCGCTGAAAGCTGGAAGGGTGAGGTGGATATGCTGGAGATTGGCGCGAGCGCCGGTCTCAATCTGAATTGGGATCTCTACACCTACAAAACCAAGAGCTGGGCGTGGGGCGCTGAAGGTCCGGTGCAGATCGACACGGACTGGAGCGGGCCGCCGCCGCCGATTGCCGACATCGCCGTGCGCAGCCGCGCGGCTTGTGATTTGAACCCGCTCGACATCAGCGACGACGCGCAACGTTTACAGCTCAAATCTTATATCTGGCCCGATCAGCCGGAGCGGTTGGCGCGCTTCGATGGCGCGGTCGCGCTTGCGCGCGAGACCGGCGTCCATGTTGAACGCGCCGATGCTGCAACTTGGCTCGCGCAGAAGCTCGCAAACCGCGCCGATGACGCTGCTACGGTCGTTTATCATTCTGTGTTTCTGCAGTATCCGCCGCCTGAGGCGCGCGACGCGATTGTCGATGCGATCCGATCGGCTGGCGTACGCGCCAGTGAGCGCGCGCCGCTCGCCTGGGTGCGCCTTGAACCCGAAGCGCTGACCGATGATGTTCGCGACAGTCCGCGTATGGTGATCGACATAACCACCTGGCCCGGCGCCCAGCGCCGCATCATCGGCTACACTGACGGCCACGTCCGCGCCGTCTACGCGATCTAGAGCGCTCCGCTCACCGCAGCTTCGAGATGCTGAGGCCGTCCGCCTTAGCGCGGTCCTTTATAGATTCCTCGCTGCGCGTGAGCGACTTCGAGATGGCTTTCAGCGACATGCCCTTCTTGGCGTAGAGATGCAGCTTCTGAATTTCGTCGCTGGTCCACGGTTGCCGATGCCGTTCAAATCGTTCGCCCATGTCCGCACTCCGTTGTCGCGTGACTTTGCACTGCACCGCGCCGAGCGAATAGGGGCTTTACGATCGCCGCGTGGAGAAGTTGAAGAGTCCGTCCCATGCCGCATCGAGCTTCACCAGCGCATCAGCCGGCGCAATCGCGGTATAGGCCTCGCCGTCGCGGGTCACCAGCCCGAGTCGTTCCAGTTTGCCGAGTGCATCCTGAATTTCGAAATCGATCCCCAGGCCAAAGCGCTCGCGTAGAAACGTTTCGCAGAAATTATCGATCTCAGCTTTCACTAGTGGCCGCGCCTCGCGCCGCAGGACCGAAAAAGCAAGGAACGCTTCCTTCGCGTCCTGCTCCTCGCCAGCGCCGATGAGCAAATCCAGAACGCCCGTATTGTTGGCGATGTTGCGGAAATAGACGGTGTCAGCGAGTTGCTTTTGATAGCGCAAGGTCTGCGCTTCATACTTCAGCCGCTGCCGCATGATGAACGCGCCGACGGCAATCAGACCCGAGACCGCGGCCAATGCACGTTTTAGCTCGTCTTCCTCAATCACGCCTTGAGCGCCGAAATAGGCCGCGAGCACTGCGAAAATCACCGTCAATGCGGGCCAGAGATTCAAAAGCACCGGCACGCCTGCAACGACGGCAGGTCCCGCCAGCATCGCCTGGTCGCGCGGGCGCATGCTGGGTGTAGCGCCGGGATGTAATGTTACTAATTCGGGGCCTGCCACGTTGCGGAAGTGCTTCACCAGCGCCGCGCCTTGGCGCACACCGCGTCGCATGCGCTTCAGCACTCTGCGATCTTGCCGAGCGCCCGCCTCGTCCTCCGCCTTGAAACCGACCAGCACGACGACGTCGTTCATCGTCTGAACGTCGAGCGTTTCGCGCTTTAGGCCGAGCCAAGTCTTGAACGTCATTGTCTCATTGCGGGAACCTCGCGCGTAGAAGCGCACACGCCGAATGCCGCCTGCAGACGGCTTGATCGCCAACCCTGTCAAGCGCTTGGTCGCTTCACGGCTCTGGACGGTATCCGGGTCGATCTCCGTGAAATTGGCGCGCACCAGGGCTTCGCCGAGATCGCGCTCGAAAGCTTCGAATGCACGCATGCTTGTGTCGCGGCGCGATGGCGGTGCATCGGGATCGAGCGGATCGTAGAGCGCCTTTAGCGCCTCAAGCTCGCCGTGCGCTTCGTGATGCAATAGCGCGCCGAGGAGATTCATCATCTCGGCCGTCGCCGCGGCCTCGCCCGGCGGCCCTGCCGTGGCGATAGCTTCGGCCAGCTCGGCCTGGCGCACAGCGATGTAGCCGTCCCGCCGCGTCGGCGTCGTCGTCCCCTCAGACATAAGGCCTTGCTAGCGCAGCACGCAGGCCGGCGCTATGCGGAACGGCGGTTGCGAACCGGTGCGCGTGCGGCCAAATTGGCGGCTGCGGAGGGGATGGAATGCGGGCAAGCGGGCTGATCGCGGTAATCTTCACAGCGGTGCTGGTGGCGGCGGCCGTCCCGGCGCAAGCGCAGCAGCAACCGCAACGCGATCCTTTCAACGGCCAGTTCGGCGTGCTCGAACTCGCGCCGCAACCGCGCGAGGCCGCGCGCCTCGCAAAACTCATGGGCGACTCGCTCAACGCGCTGCAGCCGCAGCGCCCGGGCGTGCAGGACGTCTATATGCTGACCGTCTCGTTCTGGGGCGACCCTGTGTTCGAGCGCGAAGCTGTGCAAGCCGAGGAAATTTTGCGTCCGCATCTCGGCGCCGAAGGCCGTTCTATCATCTTGTCTGCTGGCGGGCAGGGCGTGCGCAATTATCCAGCCGCCAGTCCCGATAATTTTGCCGCCGCCATCGGACATATCGGAGAGACGATGGATCCGAACGAGGATCTCTTCGTATTGTTCTTCACTACGCACGGTCAGGCCGATGGCGTCGCCGCCATTCGCGAACACAATCGCCTGTTTGCTGGGCTGCGCCCGGCGCATCTCAGTTTGATGCTGTCGCAAGCGAGCATCCAAAATCGTGTCGTCATTATCTCGGCGTGCTTTTCGGGCTCATTTATCGGCCCGTTGATGAGCGATCGCACCATCATCATGACCGCCGCTGCGTCGGATCGATCGTCCTTTGGCTGCCAACCACAGAACAATTGGACGTTTTTTGGCGATGCGTATTTCAATCGCGCTGTGCGTGAGAACGGCGACATGATTGGCGCGTTCGACCGGGCCAAGCGACTCATTGCGCAATGGGAGCATGAGCAAAACCTCTCGCCGCCATCGAACCCGCAAATCTCCATCGGCGCCCGCGCGGCCGAAATGCTGCGCCTGGCGGAGCGTAACGCGCCCTAAGTTTGGAGGTCAGTTGAGATCAGTTCAAGCGGAGCCGCCGTTGTGCGTTTCGCGGCGCGCATGACGATGCGCGATTGCACGTCGGAGACGAGACCAAGTCCAAGCATCTTGTCGCGCAGGAAATCGTCGTAGGCGTGCATGTCGCGCGTAACGATGCGCAGCATGTAGTCGACGGCGCCGGTGACGGTCGCGCAGTCAACGACCTCGGGCCAGGTCTCAACCGCCGCTTCGAACTTTTCCAAATTCTCGCGCGAGGGCAGCTGCAACTTCACCGACGCAAACACTTCGAATGTCAGCCCAAGCTTTTCATGATCGAGCAGCGTAACTTGTTGTTTGATGATGCCGGCCTTTTTCAGCCGCTCGATCCGGCGCCAGGCTGGCGAGGATGAGAGGCCAACTTTCGAGGCGATGTCGGCGATCGAAAGGCTGGCGTCCTGCTGGAGCAGATCCAGGATACGGGCGTCGATCGCGTCCAGCGGTTCGGACAAAATTGCCTCCCAGGGCCAACATGGCGGCAGGTTCTCCCATGCTTGCGCTGCCTTTGGCCGTGTCGCAAGGCCAGATCTGGGTGATGGCGAAAGGATTTTGCTAAACGAGGCTGACGCGGCGGTGAATTCGGCGCGCCGTCTTGCCCCCAGCGGCTCGCCCGCGTATGTGACCGCCCTTCGGTGGCGTAGCTCATCTGGTTAGAGCGTGGGATTCATAACCCCAAGGTAGGTGGTTCAAGTCCACCCGCCACCACCAAGATTTCAAGAGGTTAGGTTCCGGCTCTCTGAGTTCTCTGGGTTCTGTATAGCTCCTGTATAGCCTAAGCGTTGTAATCTGCGGCAACGCAACGGGCGGGGTTCGCGTCAACGGCAGGTCCCTGATGCGGCGACCGCGCCCTCTCAGGGAGGGGTCAAGCGAAGCGCGACCGCTGCGACAGAGGGCAGAGGTCACAGGTTCGATCCCTGTCGCGCCCACCATCTTTTCAAGCAGTTAGCCTGTAAAACTTTCGCGAAAATGCGGTGAACGCCCATAGAACCTGTAAGACTCTTGGGCGGGCTTTGCAGCAGTTGAGTTGGCGGTGCGAGTTTGTTGGTTGGAGCAGCCGCAGCGTGCGTCGGCGCGCCTACACGACACTGTTCGAGCGTCTCCGCTTTTCGAGCGCACCAATCAGATTGAAGGCACAAGCGGCTCCGATTGAATTCGCCGGTCCAAGCGCCATCGAGTGACGCGGCGCTCGTCAACGACAGCGATGGTTGTGCATTCGTGTCGTTCGTAATCATTGGTCGGGATGAGCTTCATTGGTTAGCGTTGTTCGACACCGGCCCGAGCATGCCGCAGGCGCTTACGCTGCCGGTGTCAAACAACGCTAACCAACAAGGGCCAATGCAGGTTGGCTTGGGTTTTCGTGAGACAGCCTGATCAGCGTTGGGCAACAGGCGGAAACGGTCGTGCGTTGCGGCGTCGAATTGAGTTTTCATGCGCAGACAGAAAGCGCTGGTGAACGCGCGTTGGCGGCGTTTTCCTTAGCGCACGCGCATCGCTGATCGCGGCGTTGCGGGTGACAAGGAGAAGCCAATGTCAGCCGACGTTTTGCTCACCGTGGAAGAAGCGGCCACGCGTTTGAAGATTTCCAAGCACACGCTCAATCGCTGGCGTGTCACCGGCGAAGGCCCGCCGTTCGTGAAGTATGGACCGCGCCTGGTGCGTTACACCGATCGGGTGCTGGACGAATGGGCGCAGAAGCGCCTGCACGGCTCCACAAGCGAGTATGGGCGGGAATCGCGGTAGGCTGATCCCGTGAGGCTGGTTTTGGATACAAACATCATCGTCAAGGCGTTTCGCGCGCCTCAGGGCGATTCCGCCGCCCTCGTTAGGGAGGTCCGTGCAGGCAACGTCGCGATGCTGGTCACGCCACCGCTCTTTCTTGAGTACGAGCAGGTGGTGCTGCGCCCCGAGCACATCGCGGCGGCAGGCGCGTCGGCCGCGGAGGCCGGAATGTTCCTCGACGCTCTGGCGCGCCTGCTCACCAAGGTGAACGTGCATTTTCTATGGCGACCCCAATTGTCGGACCCGGAGGACGAAATGGTCCTTGAAGCAGCGATCAACGGTGGCGCTGAAGCCATCGTGACCTTTGAGCGAAACACGTTCGAACGGGCCGCTCAGGGCTTCGGAATCGCAATAGTGACGCCAGGCGTGATTTTGGGTAGACTAAGGAGGTGACCAGTATGTCTCTCACCATCGATCTTCCCCCGGGCGTCAGAAGCGCCGTCGAGCGTTTGGCGCGCGAATCCGGCGTTACGCCGGAACAGTTCCTGGCTGCGGCGGCCGCGGAAAAGGTTGGCGTTCTGACCAACGAGAAGGACTACATCGCCGAGCGCGCTGCGCGCGCGGATCTGGAATGGTTTGATCGCTTCATGGCGCGTAGGGGCGGCGAGGCACCATCCCCGGAAGATGCAAAAGCGCGCCTGAAGGCTCCCTGAGGTTCTCTCTCAGTCATCGAGATGGACAGCTCTTGTCTGTCAAGGACGAGCATATCGCGCGACATGCGGCCAGCAGGGCATGGAGAGCCCTGCTATCAGAGCTATGAAGAGGCACGTAACCCATATGCCCGTGACCATCCTGTTGCCGGAGCACCTTGCCAAAGAAGCCGAGAGCGCCGCCGAGGCGGCGGGCGAGAGCATTGAGGCGTTCGTGACGCGTGCGGTGGCGTTTGAAATCGAACGCGAGCGGACTGGTAAGTTCTTCGCCGAGCGGCGCGTCCGCGCCGATGTGGCGAAGGCTTTGGACCTGCTCGATCGCCCAGGCGGCGAGCCGCCGCAGCCGGGCGACGAATTGCCTGAAGGCTACGTTCGGACGCGGTGACGCGCTCTCGCCGAGGAACCTGACAGCGTGCTCGACGCCCTCAAGGGCGGGGCCCTAGCGGGTCGCGCTGACGCGCGATCCTTGACCGCGTCTGCGCGCGCTGTCGTTCTGAACCTGTCGAGGCGAGGGACTTCAATGGAAAGCACGACGGCCTGCGGCGCGTCGTGCACATCGGCAAGGCGCTCAATTACATGCTGAAACGCTGGGATGCCTTCGCATGCTTTCTCGACGACGGGCGCATCTGCCTTACAAACAACGCCGCCGAGCGTGCCCTGCGC
>JANNFK010000042.1:0-29242 GCA_031379735.1 Caulobacteraceae bacterium
CGATGCGCCACTTTGTGCGCTTGAGCCAAAGAAACTACGCCATCGATCTCGGACTCTTCCCGCTCGGCTCGTGTACGATGAAGCACAATCCGCGTTTGAATGAACGCGCCGCGCGCTTCATCGTACACGAGCCGAGCGGGAAGAGTCCGAGATCGATGGCGTAGTTTCTTTGGCTCAAGCGCACAAAGTGGCGCATCGTTTCCGGCTCGGAGAAACCGGGCAGATCGAGCGCGGCTTTCCGCCCAAGACCGCCGAGCTTGTTCGGCGTGCCCTTCGGCGCAGGCAGGTCGACGCCGGTGCCGGTAGCGTGGCCGCTTTCAAAGATCAGCGGCTCAGCTTGCAGAAGGCCGCGATTGCCGGAGGTGGTTTCGGTGATCATTGCAGCTCGTCCTTCAGCGCCTTGGCGTAGGCGGCGATATCTTCGTTGGTGTTCATTTCGGTGGCGCAGGTGACGAGCACGTTGTCCATGCCGGCCTTCGGGTTGAGACGGCTCATGGCGACGCCTGCGACAACGCCCTTCTCTGCGAGCTTGTCGACAACCTCTTGCGCGGGCTTTTTCAAAAGCACGGCGATCTCGTTGAAATAGCGCTTGGTCAGCACTTCAACGCCGGAGACTTTGTCCAGCGCGTCCGCCAGCGCGATCGCCTTCTCATGATTGAGCGTTCCGAGATGGCGAAGCCCTTGCTCGCCCAGCAGCGTCATGTGGATCGTCCAAGCGAGCTGGCAGAGACCTGAGTTGGTACAAATGTTCGACGTCGCCTTTTCGCGACGAATGTGCTGTTCGCGGGTTGAGAGCGTCAGCACGAAACCGCGCTTGCCGTCGGCGTCTAGCGTTTCGCCTGCGACGCGGCCCGGCATTTGGCGGATGTACTTTTCCTTTACCGCGAAGAGCCCGACGTACGGTCCGCCGAAGTTCAGCGCATTGCCGATCGACTGGCCTTCGCCGCAAACGATGTCGGCGCCCATGGCGCCAGCCGGCTCAATCAGGCCAAAAGAGACACATTCGGTGAATGTCGCCACCATCAACGCGCCAGCGCCGCGCGCCGCGTCGCCGATCTTGGTGAGGTCTGTCACTGTGCCGAACACGTTTGGCGATTGGACGATGACCCCAGCCACATCTGCGCCAAGATGCTTCGTCACCGCCGCTTCGTCATCGATTGCAGCTTGGAGCGCCACGACTTCAAGGCCAAGCGCTTCGCAAGCAGTGCGCGCCGTATCGACATAATGCGGATGAACGCCGCCGGAGAAGATGATCTTCTTCCGCTTGGTCACGCGCGCGGCCATCATCGCCGCTTCGGCGCAAGCGGTGGAGCCGTCGTACATCGAGGCGTTGGCGACTTCCATGTCGAGCAACGCTGCGACTTGGGACTGGAACTCATAGAGCGCCTGCAGCGTGCCCTGCGCGATTTCCGGCTGGTACGGCGTGTAGGCAGTCAAAAATTCGCTGCGCTGGATCAAATGATCGACGCTCGCCGGCACATGATGGCGATAAGCGCCCGCGCCGAGGAAGAACGCCGTGCGGCCCGCAGGCGTATTCTTTTCTGCTAGCCGTTGCATGTGGCGATGCACTTCAATCTCGCCCTGCGCCTTCGGCAACGGCACGAGATCTTTCAGCAGAGCGGCCTTCGGCACGTCGACGAAAAGCTCGTCGATATTCTTGACACCGATGACGCCAAGCATCTGCTGGCGATCAACATCGGTAAGGGGGAGATAACGCATTAGAGGCCCTTCAC
The DNA here is from genome assembly GCA_031379735.1 of Caulobacteraceae bacterium. GTDB lineage: Bacteria > Pseudomonadota > Alphaproteobacteria > Caulobacterales > Aquidulcibacteraceae > Vitreimonas. The sequence continues at coordinate 1,734 of JANNFK010000042.1, forward strand.
GTAATCGGCGTACGCGGCCTCATCCATGAGCGCATCCAGCTCGGATTTGTCAGCGACTTTGACCTTCACGAACCAGCCGCCAGCTTGCGGCTCATCATTTATGATCTGCCAGTTCTCGCCAGCGATCGCAGAATTGCCTTCGACAACCTCGCCGGAAATTGGCGCATAAACGTCAGACGCAGTCTTGGCGCTTTCGACAACGGCGAGATCGTCGCCTTGCTTCACGCTTTTGCCGATCGCCGGAAGCTCGGCATAAACGACGTCGCCCAGTTGTTCGGCGGCATAAGCGCTGATGCCGATCGTGGCGATGTCGCCATCGAGACGGACCCATTCGTGGTCTTTGGTGTAACGCGTGGTCATGGGCTTAGCTCCCCTTCTTCGGGCGGTGATAACGATGCGGCACAAACGGTAGCGGCGTGACAGTGGCGGCGCGGGCCTGACCGCGGATCATGAGTTCAAGGCCAGTGCCGGGCTCGGCGTGCGCGGTCTCGACATAGCCAATTGAAATCGGCGCATTCAGTACGGGCGAGAAGCCACCTGAGGTCACCACGCCGACCTTCTTGCCATCCTTGTAAATCTCGACACCTTCCCGCGCTGGCGCGCGATCGTTGGGGCGAATGCCGACGCGCTTACGGGCGGCGCCCAAATCGTATTCGCGCAAGATCCGTTTGGCGCCGGGAAAGTCCTTCGCCTCGCGCCGGCGCTTTTGAATGGTCCAAGCCAAATCAGCTTCAATCGGCGACGTCGTTGCATCGAGGTCGTGACCGTAGAGGCAAAGCCCCGCCTCAAGGCGTAGCGAGTCGCGCGCGCCGAGGCCAATCGGCTTTACTTCCGGGTGCGCGAGCAGTGCATTGGCCAGGTCCGTCGCGTTCTCAGCACGCACCAGGATTTCGTAGCCGTCTTCGCCGGTATAGCCCGAGCGCGTGACGGTGATGCGGCCGAACGCGTCGTAGCGCCTCACAGTCATGAAGCTCATGTCCGCCAGCGCTGGATCGATAACCTCAGCGGCGGCATTCGCGGCGCCGGGCCCTTGCAGCGCAAGCAAACAGCGATCATCAGCGCGCACGAGATTGGCTTCGCCGCTCGTCGCCTCTTCGATCAACGCCCAGTCCTGATGCTTACAGCCGGCATTGACGACGATGTAAAGATCGCCCGCCGCGCCCGGCTCGGCGGGACGCGCGATCATCAGATCGTCCAGCACGCCGCCATCTTCATTGGTGATCATGGTGTAGCGGACTTGGCCCGGCTTCAGGCCCTGAATGTCCGCTGGGACAAGACGCTCAACGAGTGACGCCACCTTCTTGTGGGCTTCGTCGCCTTCAAGACCGTGGCCCTTCGGCAGCGCGAAGAAGCTCGGCCCCATGTGACTTACATCGAAGAGTCCGACATGCGTGCGCGTCCAGTTGTGTTCTGGGATCAGGCCTTCGAACTGCAGCGGCATGTCATAGCCGGCGAAGTCACCAAACTTGGAGGTACGCGCACGCCAAATCGCGTCGAGCGGAAGCTTTAGAGATGCGGTATCGGCCATAATAATCCCAGGTACGCGTGGCGCGTGCGAAATGGCACGCAGCCCCCGCTGTCCTGGCGCCTGAGAGATTTACTCCTTCGGCGGCCGCCTCAGAGGGGCGGCTCTTTCCAGCGTTTTCATCCCCCCGCGGTCCGGTTCCCTGAGAGTTTCCGGGGCGGTTGCTCCTTCGGGGGCGCATCTTTGGCGCTCTCTCCCACGGGGTTCACTTGTCTGGCCGGAGCGTGGCGACTCGACGTCGGCGCGGTCCGTTGGGCGAACCTCTGCTCGTCCGGCTCTACGGAGTCAATCAGGCGAAGCTGATCCCGGCCTCGCCGCGTAAAATGGCTTCTGTTTCACGCGTGTATTTGGCGCCGGATGCATCATGGAGCACCAAGTCCGGGCACAATCGAAAGGGCGCGCGCGACCCCTTCTTGGCGCGCACCAAGACCCGCGCCGCGGGCTCGCCCTCGCGCGGGCGGATGGGGATAAGTTCAGCCCCACCGAGCCTGCCATCGAAGGCCGCAAGGATCTCCGGCGTTTTGGCCGCGCGATGGATCATCGTCAGCCACGCGCCGCCACGCAAGCGATCGGCCAATCCGGCGATCCACGCATCGATCGAAGCGTCTGCAACATGCGCATAACGGCGCGATTCAGACGGCGCGCGCCCTTCACTTTCATTGTCGAACGGAGGGTTCACGAACACGCCGTCAAACACCCCCAGGTTCAACGTGCGATCGAGCGCATCGCCTGTGACGATTTCAATGCGATGCATCATCGCGTTAGCGGCGACATTTTCGCGTGAGATCGATGCGATGTTCTGATCGCGTTCGACTCCGACCAAGTTTGCGTTCTCTTTGCGTATCGCAACAGAGAGCAGCGCAGCGCCCACACCGCAACCTGCCTCCATCAGCCGCGCGCCGTCGCGCACCTCCACCGCGGCGGCGAGAAGCAATGTGTCGATGTTGACGCGGTAGCCGCATGCGGGCTGGCGAACGCGGATACGCCCGTTAAGGAGCGCGTCTTCCGTCATCTCGATATCGGCCATAAAGCCCGTGCGACCCTTGCGCGCGACCAGTGGAACCAAGCTTGACCGGCGCGCTCAGCCCCACCATCGTTTGATCATAACAAGAACGTCAAGCGGAGTGCCCCTTGGGACCGGCGGTCGGACCTGCAAAGCAAGCGCCCGGCGCCCCCAATGCGGTGGACCGGCTCGCTGCGCTTTTGGCGGAAGACCTCACCGCTGTTGACGCGATCATACATCAATATTTGGCGAGCCCGGTCGGTGTGATCCCGAACTTGGCGACGCATCTGATCGACGCTGGCGGCAAGCGCATTCGCCCGCTGATTACGCTTTCCGCGGCCCGCCTGTTGGGTGGCGGCGGTGATGGCCCGCGCAAGCTCGCCGCTGCGGTCGAGTTTATCCATTCCGCGACCTTGCTGCACGATGATGTGGTTGATCTTTCCTCGATGCGCCGAGGCAAGAAGGCGGCCAACGTCGTTTGGGGCAATTCGGCCAGCGTGCTCGTCGGCGACTTCCTGTTTGCACGCTCGTTCAACCTCATGGTTGAGACCGGCGACATTCAGGTGCTCGACATTCTCGCTCGCGCGGCGAGCGTGATCGCTGAAGGCGAAGTCATGCAACTCGCGGCTGCGAACGACGCCGAGACGACGCGCGAGCGCTACATGGCGATCGTCGCTGCGAAGACCGCAGCCTTGTTCGCCGCAGCGGGTAAAGCAGGCGCCGTCGCCGCCGGTCGCGCCGGCCCGGAAGCAATTGCGCTCGAAAGCTTCGGCCGCGAACTCGGCCTCGCCTTCCAACTCGTCGATGACGCACTGGACTATGGCGGCGCAAGCGCTGTCATGGGAAAAAACGCGGGCGACGACTTCCGCGAAGGCAAAGTAACGCTTCCCGTCATCTTTGCGCGCGATCGAGGTGACGACACGGAGCGCGGCTTCTGGCGGCGCGTAGTCGAAGGCGAACGCAGCGACGATGATTTCCATCGCGCCGTCGCGCTCCTCAAACGCCATAACGCCATCGAACTCACCCTCGACGCTGCCCGGGCACATGCCGCCAAGGCGAGCGATGCGCTTGCGACACTGCCGGCCAACGCCTACCGCGAAGCGCTGGAAGCACTGCCGGAGTTTGTCGTCGAGCGAGCTTACTAAGCTTTCTTGTCAAGCTGGTGCAGAACGAGCGCATTGCCTTCGCTATCCAGGCAATTCGCCATGCGACAGTGCGGGCCTTTGATGATGTCGCCCTGAAACTGCACGCCCTTGCCCTTTAGGTCCGCCACCAACGTGTCGAGATCGCTCACTTCGAGCGCAATCGCGCCGCCGCCGCCAGGCGGCTTGCCGGTGGCGTTGGTGAGCGCGATACAACCGCCGCCAAGCAGATCGTACTCGATCCAGTGCATGTCGCCGTGGCTTCCGGCCATGCCGACTTTGAGACCCAGCGTGTTTTCGTAGAAGTCGCGCGCGCGAACGGGATCGGCGACGGCGTACATCGTGAAGGCTACCTTCTCGAACATCACTTTCCTCCCTTGGCGAAGGCGCGCAGCGCGTCCTTGCCGTTCCACCGCTCAGTCGGATCGTCAGAGTCCGCGAGACGTTTCGCCAAAGCGCGAGCAGCCGCGCGAAGTTTCGGGCTGGCCTTGCCGCCAATTGCACGCAACGCCCAATTCGCGCCCTTTTTGACGAAGTTGCGCGCGTCCGACGCTTCGCGCTCGATCAACTCAAGACCGCGCAAGAATTGTTCGTCGGTCCCCTGCTTGTGCACTGCACAGCTCGCAAGCAACGCAAACGCGGCGCGCTTGACGAATTCACCCTTTGCCTTCGACCACTTCTCGATCTTGGCGAACGCATGCGGAGTTCGATCCCAATAATGGAAGCACGCCGTATCGACGATGCCCCAATTGTCCATGTCTTTGACCCAACGCTCCATCTGCGCCAGCGTCACGTCGGCGGGATCGTCCACCATGGTCGCCAGCATGCGCGCATCATGAACGCCGGTCGCCCACAGCTGCTCGGCGAGCGCATGGTCGCAACCGATCTTCTTCGCCATCGCGCGAAGCGTCGCCACCGTCGTGCCGTACACTTCGGTCTTGGTCACAATGCCATAGCGTTTGGCCATGTCCGCTTTGAATGCCGGTGAACCGACGCGCTTTAATTCGGCGAGGATAAATTTGATATCCGGCGGAGCGGTTTTCGCCGCCACCTTGTCTGCGCGCGGCCTCTTCGGTCCGGTTTTGGCTTTTGCGGCCATCAGACGTGCTTGATCCATGCGCACACAATTGCTTCAAGCGCTTTGCGATTAGCAGGAATATCGCGCCCAGCGCCGAGCGTCACCATCGCGCGATCCTTTCCCAGCCATTTCACCAAGCCGTCGGGATCGGCAAGTTTGAACGCCTTCTGATCAGACCGCGTTTTGGCGCCAAGATGAAAGATCAGCTGGATGCTGTCTTTCGCGCGCACATTGAATGTCGCGAACCACTCTTTCTCAGTGCGGAAGCTCGGCACATTCCACTTGATCCCCTCGTCAATGGCAGGGTTCACGCCAAGCATGATCAGCCGGACCGCCTCGATCTCCTTTTTTAGTGGGTGTTTCAAGTCACGCAGATAATCGCCAACCGCGTCGTCGGCCTCCCCGGCCTTCCTCGCGGCAGCCTTCCTCGCGGCAGCCTTCTTCACGGCCTTCCTCGCATCTGCGTCGATCTCCGCAAGCCTCGCTTTCACCAATTTGCGAATGAGCGCTGCTGCAGGCGGTTTCCCAATCGCGAACTTGAAACCACCCTTGCTGACTTTATACGTCTTCAAATCCGCAGCTAGCTCCGTCGTGATCGCGCCACTCATGGGGAAATACGAGCAGTGTTGCGCACTCGCGGAATAGCCAGCGATCGGCTTGCCTTGGATAAAAGCCGGCATTCCGTAACTCATGCCTTCCTTTGCCGCCGGCGCAGCAGCGCGGATCGCCTTTCGCACTTTCTCCAGCGTCTCGCGCTTGTCGGCACTGAGTTTTGCGAGATAGGCGTCCGCGTCCTTTGCCGGCATGTTTCAACCCTTTGCTGCGCGCTCTAGCTCGGCGACGTCGAACTTGACCATTTTCAGCATCGCATCGGCAACGCGCTTGGCGACGCCTGGCTGTTTGCTCTTCATCAACTCGCCGAGTATGCGCGGTGAGATCTGCCACCGCACGCCATAGCGATCAGTCAACCAGCCGCAAGCTACGGCCTTGCCGCCGCCTTCCAGCAAGCCATTCCAGTAACGATCAAGCTCGGCTTGATCCTCGCACGTCACGTGAAGCGAGATCGCGTCATTGAAAGGATCGTGCGGACCGGCCCCGATGGCGAGAAAGCTCTGCCCGCAGAGCGTGAACTCGACCACCTTGATCGTGTTCGCCGGCCCGCTTGGCGTATCCGAGGCAATCGGCGTGACGCTGTCGACGCGCGAGTCTGGAAAGATCGAGGCGTAGAACATCGCCGCTTCGTCGGCTTTGTCGGTGTACCAGAGGTGGGGAGAAATCTTGGTCATCGTCTCCTCCTTCACGCTGCAGCCTTAAACATGTCGTCGAGGCGGGTGTAGCTATGCTCCATGCCGTCGGTCATGCCGGTTGAGACGGCGCCATCACGCGCTTCCTTCGATGCAAACTTCAAATTGCAGACGAGCGTCGTGACGCCGCTCTGCTCACTTAGTTCAAGTGACACGATGCAGGGATCGCCAGTTGGCATGGCGTAGTCCATATCGCCCGCGTCGTAATATTGTTCGTGGACAAGCTTCGACGGGCGGTTGAGTTCGGTAAACGTGCCGAAGAAGCCGAACCGCTTGCCGTCTTCGCGGCTTCTCCACTGCCACTTGTATTTGCCGCCGACGCGGACATCCATGTCCGACACCGGCATATCCCAGCCATCATAGCCCTGCCATTTCTGCACAAGTTCGGGCTTGGTATGCGCGTCCCAAACGAGTTGGCGCGGTGCTTTGAAGGTTCGCACGACGCGCACTTCGCGGTCGCTTGGTTGCGTGACTTCGATAGGCATTGTCGTCTCCCTGGAATTTGTGGGGCCGACACTCAAGGAACGCGCGACCGAGATGAGGGCCGACAGGAGGTCAGTCTCTTATCGTTTGGGTCGCGGCGTGTTCCGACGAGTCTCGAACCACATCATTGGAATGATTTTTTGCGTGATCCGTCTCCTCACGCAGCTTTCTTGAACATCTCGTCGAGACGCTCGTAGCCAATCTCCATGCCGCCGGTCATGCCGGTGGACACCGCGGCGTCACGGGTTTCCTTGCTGGAGAACAACATCGTCAGCGAGAGCGTGGTGACGCCATTTGCCTCGGCGTATTCCGTGGTGATGATCGCAGGATCGCTCGACATCGCCCCACCCATATCGCCCGGATCATAGCTCTCTTCGTGGACGATCTTGCTGGGCTCGTTCACTTCCGTAAACTTACCAAAGAAGCCGAACTCCTTGCCGTCCTCGTCGCTACGCCAGCGCCAACGATAGGCCCCGCCCGCGCGCACATCCATCTCGCACACAGGCATCGACCAACCCGGCGGACCAAGCATCCACCGCTTCACCAGGTCAGGCTTGGTGTGCGCGTCCCAAACCAATTGGCGCGGCGCATTAAAGGTGCGCACGACGCGCACTTCGCGGTCGCTTGGTTGGCTGACCTGAAGAGGCCTCGGCATTGTCTTCTCCTTGGATTTTATGTTGGGCCGCGCGCTCAAGGAACGAGCGACCAAGATGAGGCCCGACACGAGGTCAGTCTTTTTTTCGTTTGGATTTGGACGGTTTTGTTTGGAGTTCGTGCAACAGCGCATCGAGGCGTTGGTAGTTCTGCTCCCAGATTTCGCGGTGGCGCTCAATCCAATCCACGGCTTCCTCCAATCGCTCTGGCGCTAAACGGCGCGGGCGACGCTGCGCGTCTTGGCCAATTGAAATCAGCCCTGCCCGCTCGAGCACTTTGAGGTGCTTGGAGATGGCCGGCTGACTCATGTCGAACGGCTCGGCGAGTTCCTGAACTGAGGCCTCGCCGGTCGCCAGCCGCGCCAAGATCGAACGCCGCGTGGGGTCGGCGAGGGCAGCGAAAGTCAAATCGAGACGTTCGGCAGCTTGCATAACCGTTCTTTTCTATAACACAATGGTTATATACATACCCAAACTCGCCCGTCAATGCCAGATGCGATTTCTCTAACGGTTGAGAAGACCGGCCGCGTTCGCGCGCCGGCGGACAATGATGTCCAAGATGAGAGCCGTAACGCTCAGCACACCCAGGATTGCGACAGGCGCGACGTTCGTCGTGTCGCGACTAGCGATAATCGCCGCCGCGCCACACACCGCCATCGCTATCCAATACGTAAAGCTAATGCGCGCGTGGCTCCACCCGAACAGAATTGCGATTTGGTAGATATGCTCAGTGTGCCCGACAAACAGCGATCGGCGCCGGCGAATGCGATCAACAATCGTCAGCAGCACATCGGCGAGCAACGGAAAGAACAAGATCGGTGCGATGATCGGCGACATTTGTGTGCGCGCGATAACGATAAGGCACCCGAAGGCCGCTATCGCGCCCGCAAACAAGGCGCCGGAATCGCCCGCAAACAGCCGCCCACTCGGGAAATTCCAAACAAGGAACCCCGCAAGCGCCGCTGCACAGGAAAGCGTCACCGCCGCATCGCCAACCGCGCCGCCTTCGAGGGAAATCAAAGAGAGCGCAACCAGGCCCACCGCCACCGACCCCATGGCCATACCATTGGCGCCGTCCATAAAGTTCACGACGTTGATCAGCGTGAACACCCAAAGCGCGGTGCCGCAGAGTCCGACGATGAGCGGCAAATGCACAACAAACGCGCCGATCTGCACGTCGCTCACAAACCCCATAAGCCAAGCTGCGGCGAACGACAGCACGACATAGATCGCAAATTTGAACCTCGCTCTGAGTTGGCGGACATCATCCACAAAGCCAACGAACAAGAGCGGATAGGCAAAGAGCGCCGTCGTCCAAAGCATCGCCACGCTTTCAGGCGTGATTTTGTGGCGCCACTCGAACGAGAAGAAACTGAGCAGGACCATAGCCGCGCCATAGCCCGCGCCAATGCCGATGCCGCCGCTGGTCGGCGTCGGGGCGCGGTGCGTCTTGCGCTCTTCATTTGGCGCGTCGCGAGGTCCGATCCAAATCATGGCCCGGCACACGATCAAGCTGGTCAAGAACGCAACTGCGACGACAATAGCCAAATCCAGAATCACGCGTCGTCGCCTCTCAGTTCACGCGGGCTATCTCAGGCGGCGGCTAGCGGGTCAAGGACGCCCAAGCGTCGAAGCGCGCACCCACCAGTCACGGTTTCGCCCACGAAGCGCATTGGCTATCGCGTTTGCGTCGTCACCGGTTTGGGTGATAGCGAAGCAGGTCGCGCCGCTGCCGGAAAGGGACGCGGCCAGCACACGTGGATCGGCGCGGAGCGCCGCCAAAAGGTCACCCAATTCCGGCATCAGCGAGACGGCCGGCGCTTCGAGATCGTTGCCGAAATCACGAATGGCATGCACCGCATCGGCGCCATCGCGCCACGCCGGCGGTGTGCGCTCATCAAACCTCGCTCCGAGCTTCATTTCGTCGAAGCGGCGATAGACCGAAGGCGTTGCCAGCGGTTTGCCCGGATTGACCAGCACAACGTCAAGGCCCGGCGCCTCCATCGGCGTCACGACGTCGCCGACACCACTTATCCAGGCGCTTTGTTGGTAAACGCAAACGGGTACGTCTGCGCCAAGCGACGCGGAGATGCGGGCGAGATCGCCAACCGAACGATTGAGACCCCAGATTTGGTTCAGCGCAATCAAAGTGGCGGCCGCATCGGAAGAACCGCCGCCTATGCCCGATGCGATCGGCAGGTTCTTTTCGAGCGTCAGATTCGCGCCGCGCGTTTGCTCCAGCAGACGCGCCGCACGCAGAACCAGATTGTCGTCACCGGCGCCAAGACTGTTCGCGAACGGGCCGGCAATTTTCAAAGTCAAAGCTTCTGCAGGCGCCGCTTCAATCCAATCGCCCTCGCCGGCGAACAACACGGCGCTCTGCAATGGATGATACCCATCGGCGCGCGCGGGGCCGACTTCGAGGGTCAAATTGATCTTCGCCGGGGCGAAGACACGCACGCTCATCGGTTGACCGATTGCGACGCCGCCACAGGCGGAAGGCCATTCTCGAGCTTGAGACGAATCGCGTCTGGGTTGTCAGGACTAAGCGTCATGGCGCGCTGCCACTGAAAGCGCGCTTCTACGCGTCGATCCATCCGCCAATACGCATCTCCCAGGTGATCATTGAGCGTCGCGTCGGCAGGCTCAAGCCGCACCGCCGCTTCGAGCCAATCAACTGCCTGCGAAAAGTCGCCAAGACGAAAATACGCCCAGCCAAGGCTATCGATGATTGCGCCGGACATCGGCCGAATTTCCGCGGCGCGGCGGATCATGGCGAGGCCCTCTTGCAGACGCTCACCGCGGTCGACCCAGCTATACCCAAGATAATTCAGCACATCCGGCTGGTCCGGCGAGAGTTCAAGAGCGCGCTGAAAATCAGCCTCCGCCTCGGGCCAACGCCCAAGACGTTCACGAGACACGCCACGTGAGAAGTACGGACGCCAGTCATCCGGCTGCGTCGCGATCAGTTCAGTATAAAGCGGCTCCGCTTCAGCGAAGCGTTCAGCGCCGCGATACATATCTGCGAGCGTACGGCGCGCGCGTACATCACCAGATTGCGCCACCGACCGCGCCAGCGCAATGCCGCCGTCCTTGTCGCCATTGTCGTAAATGATCCAGGCCTCAAGCGTGCGGGCCGCGGCGTTATAGGATGAATTCGAGTCAACTTGCCCGAGAATGCGCCGTGCAATGTCGAGATGGCCCAGCTCGGATTGCTGTTGTGCAAGCGACAGCCGCGCGCCGTCAAAACCGGGATCAAGCATGATCGCCAGCGTCAACGCCGCGAGGCTGTTGGTCGGGTCGTGCTCTTGGCGGAATATCGCGCTCATGCCGTAAACAGCCGCCGCTGCGCCACGCGCCGGCGTCAATCGTTCGAGCGTGACAGGCTGCCCTGCTTCGATCTGCGCGCGCATCGCCGCAAGCTCTGGGTTTCCACCGTTTGTCGCGTTGCTGAGCAGCGCCAAAGCTCGATCGCGCGCACCGGTGCGCAGCAAGAGATCCGCGTGACGCGCAACGCCCGTGGGTAGCCACAACCCGCCCTGCGCGGCAGCACTGTAGGCCGCGAGCGCCTCAGTTTGTTGGCCGGAATAATCCAGCACCATCGCCTGCTGATACGCAAATAATCCGCCGTACGGACGAATCGAGGCAAGCGGCGCTAAGTCGGCCGCGATATCGCCGCTGCGCCCCTGCCCGGCGCGCGCCCAGTTCGCGACCATGCGCACCAGCAATTCCTCGGCCGCAGTGCCCTGAGCATTGCTGAGTTCCGCATCGGCCTGCGCGTAGCGTTGCGCAACCAAAGCATCGGCGGCGCGCACCATGTAAGCATAGGCCGGCGCATCGTTGCGCGCGGCCATGCGGGCGGCGCGGCGCGACCGTTCGACATCACCGGAGGCCAGCGACGCCAGCAAGGCGCCTTCCACCAAAGCCTGATCACCCGGATTGCGCGCCAACGCCGCAAAATAACGATCCGCTGCAGCCGCATGATCGGCGCGCGCATTGGCGACGCGTCCAATCAGAAAGTCCGCGTAAGCACGCGAGCCCGGCGCCGGCATTCCAGGCATGCTCGCGCACGCCGCCAGACAAACGCTTGCGGCAAGCGCAGCGAGGCGACGCACTTAGAGTTCGTCCCGCTGCGCCGGCCCTTCCGGCAACGATACTTGCGGCAGCGGCCGCTCACGCGGGGCAGCGGACGTGAGCCCGCGCGAGACCTTCTGCTCAAGCTGACGGCGCCGGAGGGCGTCGGGCCTCGCATCAAGCGCATGCCGCCACGTTGTGCGCGCTTCATCGCGGCGGTTCAGCCGCCAATACACATCACCCAAATGATCGAGGATTTCCGCGTTCGGATCGTTGCCCGAGAGATCGTTGGCGCGTTCGATTAACGCGCGCGCTTGGTCGAAGTGGCCGTAGAGGTAGTATGCCCAGCCCAAGCTATCGATCACGGCATAATCGGTCTGGCCGTAATTGAAGCCACGCCACAACAGCCGGTAGCCCTCTTCCAGGCCCTCGGGACGCTGGATCAGCGCATAGCCCAGCGCATTTAAACGCAGCACCGAATCCGGTTGCTCCGCGAACAACGACCGCGCCATGGCGATGCCGTCATTCCACGCCGACGGATCATCCATCAAAATCGAAACGTAAAGCAGGCGCGTGTCGACGCTGGGGTCGATGCGGTATGCTTCGCGTACATCTGCGGTCGCCGCGTTGAGGTCGCCGGAGAAACGATGCGCGTAAGCGCGCCAGCCCAGCACGTCGGCGCGGTCCTTTGCGTCTTGCGTCATCGTCAGCGCACGATCGAACGCCGGAATGGCGCGATCGGGATGACCGATGCGGCGATAAACATCACCCACCGACGCGATAATCGCCCAGCGATTGCCGGCCAAGCCAAGCGCGCGCTCGGCCGAGGCGGCGGCCGCTGTATCGTTGCCACGCTCGATCTGGATCGAGGCGCGTACGATTTCCGCATCAGGCGCGAACGGGCTCGTCGCTGGCACTTGGTCAATGATCCGCTGCGCGCCGTCGACGCCTCCCGCCTCAAGCGTTTGCTGCGCCGCGTAGAGGCGCCAATCGTCGGAATTGTTGGCGAGCAAAGTCCCGATCTGCAGCAGCGCCGTACCTGACGGCGAAGCGAATCCCGCTTGCGGATCGCGTTGCGCGATCATGGCTGACAATGTCTCAGCTTGAGTGATGAACTCCGAGATGAACAGCATCCAGCGGCCGGCTGCGCCGACAACCGTCAACGGTTCTTCAAAGGGCGGCTGACCAGCGTCGAGACGCACAAGATTCGCCTGCACATCGACAGCACGCGGCGCAAAGCCGAGCACGATGTTATAGTAACGGCGCGCATCTTCGGTGCGGCCGAGGCGATGCGAAACGAGCGCTGCACGATACACCGCGTGCGTCACCCGCGCAGAGTTTAGCGCGCGATCGAACTCAGCGCTGGTTTGCGGCTCTGCGTCACCGGGCGGCGTCGTGTCGAGACGCTCGACCATGAGTGCATACACGGCGGCCGCTTCCGGCAGGCGCCCGGCAGATTCAAACAACAAAGCGCGCGCGACTTCCGGCAACGGCGCCGGCAAATTGTCGCCTCCTGAATCAACCCGCTCAACGGCGCGATCGACGTTGCCTTCCGCCGCTATTAGGAACGGCTCAAGCATATCAGCAAATGGCCCGCCAATGCCGCCCGGCGCACCCTGAAGCACCGTACGCGCCTGCGCATAACGGCCAGCCGCCAAATCATCGGCGAACGCCGCGGCGTACCAGAGCCCATCGGACTCATTGCGGGCAACAGCGCGATGACCTTCACGAACGAGATAATCGACATCGGCCTGCAACAACGCCGCCTCTGGCGTTTCGTACGTGCGATCGGCGGCGGCGTTTGGCGGCGATGTCGTGCGCAGCGCTTCGACTGGCGCGGCGCCCGGCGCCTGCGCTTGCTGGCTTTGCGGCTGACCGGACGTTTGCTGTATGCTGGGCTCTCGCTTGCCGTCCTGCGCCCACGCCGCATTCGACGTAATGGCCGCAGCCGCAACGCTCGCCGCAAGTAGTGCCCAACGCATTCTCTCGTCCTTTCTCCCGCCTTTGCAGGATACAGCTACATATTGGCGTAGTTCGGCCCGCCGCCGCCTTCGGGCGTCACCCAATTTATATTCTGGCTTGGGTCTTTAATATCGCAGGTTTTGCAGTGAACGCAGTTTTGAGCGTTGATCTGGAACCGCGGGTTATTCCCTGCCTCGTCGTAGAGCACTTCGTACACGCCAGCCGGGCAATATCGTGTCGCAGGCTCGGCGTATTCAGGGAGATTGACCCGGATCGGTATGGTTGGATCCTTCAGCGTCAGGTGCGCCGGCTGATCTTCCTCATGATTTGTGTTCGAGAGATAGACTGAACTCAGCTTGTCGAACGTCAGCACGCCGTCCGGCTTCGGATACGCGATCGGCTTGTGCTTCTCCGCCTTCTCTGTCGCGGCATAGTCAGCCTTGCCGTGCCTCAGCGTGCCGAAGAACGAGAACCCGCCGAGCAACGTCGTCGTCCACATGTCCATCATGCCGACGACCCCGCCCCAGAAGGTGCCAAAGCGCGACAGCATCGGCTTCGCATTCCGCACGCCGAACAGGTCCTTGCGGATCGAGCTGGTGAGATAACTCTCATCGTACACTTCAAGCGTATCGCGCTGACGGCCGTGCGCGAGCGCCTCGAATGCAGCTTCCGCCGCCAGCATGCCGGACTTCATCGCGTTGTGGCTGCCCTTGATGCGCGGCACGTTCACGAATCCCGCCGAGCATCCAATCAAAGCGCCGCCCGGAAACGCAAGGCGCGGGACCGATTGAAAGCCGCCCTCAGTGATTGCGCGCGCACCGTACGCTAGGCGCTTTCCGCCTTCGATGTGCGTACGAATTTCCGGATGCAGCTTGTGCTGCTGAAACACGTCGAACGGCGAGGTGTAGGGGTTCTTGTAATTCAGGTGAACGACGTAGCCAACATACACTTGGCGATCGCCAAAATGATACATGAACGAGCCGCCGCCCGTTTTATCATCTAGCGGCCAACCCACCGTGTGCAGCACCAGGCCCGGCTTGTGCTGCGCTGCTGGCACTTCCCAGAGTTCTTTAATCCCGATGCCGAATTTTTGCGGATCGCTCTTGGCGCATAGATCGTACTTGTTCTGGATCACCTTTGAGAGCGAACCGCGCACGCCCTCGGCGATGAACACGTACTTGCCGTGCAACTCCATACCGGGCTGATAATCCGGCTTCTTATGACCGTCCTTGGCGATTCCAAACACGCCAGCGACAACACCCTTCAACGCGCCAGCATCATCAAACACCGGCTCTGACGCCGCCATACCCGGATAAATCTCAACGCCAAGCTCTTCCGCTTGTGTCGCCAACCACTTGGTGACGTTTGATAGTGAGACGATGTAGTTGCCGTGATTGCTGAACAGCGGCGGCATCAAGAACATCGGCAGCGCTGCAGAGCCTGCCGGACCCAAAATCTTGAACTGGTCGTCTGTCACCGGCGTCTCGAGCGGCGCGCCCTTTTCTTTCCAGTCTGGAATGAGTTCGTTCAGCGAGCACGGATCGATCACCGCGCCGGAGAGAATGTGTGCGCCAACCTCGGCGCCCTTCTCCAACACCGCCACGCTCACTTCACGTCCAGCTTCAGCGGCGAGTTGCTTCAGCCGTATCGCAGCGGACAGGCCAGCGGGGCCGGCGCCTACGATGACAACATCGTACTCCATCGCTTCGCGCTGAGGGGCTTCTTCGGCCATTCAAATCCCTTCACGTTGTTCATTACGTTTATCAAAGCGGATGCGATGAGGCGCAAGCTGTCCGCGTCGCTTTGGCGATTCGTCCGAGTCCGTTCATAACAGAGCCATGGAGAACACCGCCGCCTCACAGAATGCCGCGCGTGCGCTACTTGCCTTCTGGCGGGCCGCCGGCGTGGACATGGACGAAGCCGAGGCCGTGTTCTCCAGTCGGCCGGCCTCAAGCGCTAGTGAGGCGCAAACCTCGCGGCCACTGCCGGTTTCGCGTGAGCCCTTCAAGATCGATCCACCGGCGCCGAAAGCTAAGCCAAAGGCCAAGCTTCAACCCGCCGACGACGCCGTGAACACGGCTCGAGCCCTCGCGGCAGCCGCCACCACCATCGCCGAGCTCCGCGCGGCTGTGGATAAGTTCGAGGGCTGCGAGCTCAAGGCAACGGCGCGGAATACCGTCTTCGCCGATGGCGCCGACAACGCCCCGGTCCTGATCCTTGGCGAAGCGCCCAGAAAGGATGAGGACGAGCAGGGGAAGCCCTGTGTTGGCCCGTCCGGCCAAATGCTGGATCGGATGCTCGCCTCTGTCGGCTTGGATCGAATATCTTACGTATTGATTTCAAATGTGATTTTGTGGAGACCGCCAGGGGATCGCGACGCCACGCCCGGTGAAGCCATGGCCTGCCTCCCCTTCGCTGAGCGCCTGATTGAGCTCAGCAAACCCAAGCTTTTGATCCTGATGGGAAAGATTGCCGCCAACAGCTTGCTTCAGCGCGAGGACACCGTGACAAAGCTTCGCGGACGGAAGCTCGCTTACAAACGAGAGGGCCTAGCCACTCCCGTCAACGCCATGGTCATGCTTCATCCCGCATATCTGTTGCGTCAGCCTCAGCAAAAGCGGCTGGCATGGGCGGATTTGTTGCTCGCGGAAGCTTGGCTCGACGAACTGGGCGTGAAGCGGGCGGCCCATCCCTAACGAATTCAGAACGAAGAGCCCCGATGACGTTCCGCTACGCCCTCGCCGCTTTCTCAGTCGCCGCGATTGTCGCGCCCGCGGTGCATGCAGAGCCCCGCATCCTTGTACTGAGCGAAGAGGACGAAGCCGCCTACCGCGACGCGTTCTCCGCCATCGACGCCGGTAACTGGCGCGGCGTCGGCACCGCCCTCTCGCGCGCCAATGACGATGTGCTCGACGGCGCCGTCCGCGGCCGGATGCTGCTCTCTCGTTCCTATCGCGCCAGCTGGAGCGACTACACCGGCTGGCTCAATCGCTATGGCGATTACGGCATGGCGCCGGCGGTCCATGATCGCGCCATGGACTCGCGTTCGCGCCGCGCGCGCCGCAACGGCACGCGTGCGCCGGATCCAGCAGGCGGCCACGGCCGCACGCTCCCCGGCACGCCGCCTTCCATTTCTGGTGACAGCGCTTCGGCACGCGTCGCGATCGAGCGCGTGCACGAGCGTATCGGCCAGGGCGATTTCGAAGGCGCGCGCAGCATTGCCTACGGCCAAGTTGATGGCCCGCGCAGCGGTCAAGCCCAATGGCAGCTCGGCCTCATCGCTTATCGCATGCAGGATTACGCCGAAGCGGTCCGCCAATTCGAAGCATCGGCGCAATGGCCGCATCACGGCGGCTGGGCGCGCGCGGGCGTGCACTATTGGGCCGCGCGCTCACGCCTCGCCACCGGCGAAACCCAAGGCGTCGCTCAACACCTCGAAGCCGCAGCCGAACGTCCCTGGACGTTCTACGGACAGCTCGCGGAAACGCAGCTCGGCCGTAACAGCGCGCTTGAGTTCAACGTCCCCGAAATCACCGACGATACGATCACGCGTTTCATCGAACGCTATCCCGCCGCACGACGCGCCGCCGCATTGGCGCAACTCGGCCGCCTCTCCGAGGTGGAATCCGAACTGCGCCGCTTGCATGCGGACCTGGCGCCGGACGATGACCGCGCCTTCCTGGGCCTCGCCATCGCACTGCAAGCCCCAGCGGCTCAGCTTCGTGCTGCTGAGTACGGTGGCCGCGACCTCGCCGCCGGCTTCTGCCCGACAACTTCATTTGAACCCGAGAACGGTTTTTCGCTCGATCGCGCACTACTCTACGCAATCGTGCGCCAAGAGAGCTACTTCAATCCAAAAGCCGTCAGCGTCTCGAACGCGCGCGGCTTGATGCAGCTTCTGCCCTCGACCGCGCGCGACATGGATCGCTCGCACAATTACCGCCGCGCGCCCGCGCCGCTGTTCGAGCCGGGCCTCAACATGCGTCTCGGCCAAGATTACATCACCTGGCTGATGACCGAATTTCATAATGACGGTGATCTCGGCCGCGTCTTTGCCGCCTACAATGGCGGCCCTGGCTGGTTGTCGCGCTGGCTGGCGACGCAGCCTTCGGATCTCGATCCGCTGCTCGTGCTTGAGATGATGCCGCGCGCTGAAAGCCGCGACTACGCCGAGCGATCGCTCTCGCACATGGCGCTTTGCCGCAAACGCTACGGCCAACCGACGCCTGAGCTAGATCGGCTCGCTGCAGGGGGCCCTGCGCTCTACACCGCGCTGGATGGCCGCGTCGCCAGCGCTGATCGCCGCTAGCGCTTCGCCATCTCGACCGGGTCGGCGCCCAAAAAGTAGCGCGCGATCATGCCGACGCTTTCTGCCGGACTGGCCCCGCGGCGATACATCTCGGCGCTGGTGACGGCTTCGGTTTCCAAAAACATCAGCCTTTTGCCGCCAATACGGTGCGCAAACTCGAGGTCTTCGTTCGGAACATCGCGATAGCCGGTGAGGCCGTCATAGAGGAAGCGCGAGATCAGCAGACCCTGGTCGCCGCGCGGCAACTTCATCGCCTTCGCGCGCAGCCGCGCCCAGAACAAGGCGCGCTTCGCTGACTTATCATCGAACGCCAGCTTAAACGTCGCCGCGCGCTTTCGCGCTTCGGAGAATTGCAAGAACATCTGCACTTCATCGGTCCAACCGCGCGCGAGCGCGGTTTGCGGATGCAAGAAGAGGAGCCACTTCCCCTTCGCCTGCGCCGCACCCGCGATCAATTGCTTGGCGCGCCCGGGGTCGCCCGAAATCAGCGCGCAGCCCGCCGCGTCACCGATCGCCAACGTCTCATCGGTCGAACCCCCATCGCTAACGATGACTTCGCGGATGAGCCCTTCGCCCATGCCATCAACCAAAGGCGCAAGCGCAAGCGGCAGATGCCGCACGGAATCGAGCGTTGGGATGATCACCGAAATTGGGGCCGCCATCCGAACATGACGCCTAGACGGTTGAGTCTTGTAAAGGGGAAACAACGGCGCGGGAATTTCTCCGCCCGCTAACCTTAAGCGCCAGCGCCTTGCGGCTGACGATTGTTCGGCAAAGCCGCTTGCGGCGCAGGCGCCGGAGTTTGGGCAGGCGGCGTTGCTGGCGCGGGCGCCGGAGTTGCCGGCGGGTGGTTGGCGGCCGATTGCACCGCCTGCTCCGTCATCCGAGTTCGCAGCCGGTCAATGAAGCGTCCCAGCAAATCTGTTCGCGCGACCGCACGCGCCACATCGCGGATCGCGGCGCCATCGGCAGTGATGCCTGCCGCGACAATCTCGAAAGCATCGGCATCCGGCGTGTTCGCCATATCGCCGGCATAGTCGCGATAGAGCGCGCGAACGCCCGCCTCGTCACCAGCCAACGTCAACGCCACGCCAGTGCGAAGCACAACTTGGCGGCCATGCTCATCCAACGGCTGTGACCGGCCGCGCGCCGCAAGCACCGTACGCAACTCGGACGCCGCGCGTTGCCAATCGCGCGCGCGCCATGCCGCTTCGGCGCGCACCCGTTGCGCATCTTCGCTGCGATCGCGCTCAACCAATTCCGCAGCTGAATCCAAACGCCCGAGGTCGAGCAGAGCGCGCGCTTCAAGAATGCGGCGGTCGGCCTGCAGCGTTGCCGGCACATTCGGCTGACGCGAACCAGCGAGCGCCACCAAGGCGCGGTCGGGCTTGTGATCCATCAGATAGATCGCCGCGAGATCGGCGGCCACCTGCGCCTTGCCGACGCCTTGCAAACGCTCATCGACCTGATGCTGCAGCAATTGAGCCGCCTGCTCCAACAGATCGACGTGCACCAAACGGCCCGACAGCAAGCGTACGATGCGGTCCCCGTTCGGGCCCACCGGCGTCAAATCGCTGAACTCATAAAAGAGGCCCAGCGCTTGGATCGGCTCCAGCTGATCAGCCTCCCCATCGAGGAAGAGCCGCTCGAACAACGTCGACATATCCGCACGCAACTGCCGCGTGGCCGGATCGGCCGCGAAGCGGTCAGCGGCGATGCGCATGGTCGACAGCGCTTCGCGCCAGCGGCCAAGCTCGGAATAGGTTTCGCCGAGCATGCCGACGACGGTCAGTTCGGTCGAATTGCCACGCCACCGAAAGCGCAACGCTTCCAACGGTTCGACCGCATCAATCGCGCGCATCACGCCGGTCGAACGGCGAACGCGAATAGCTTCGATATGCGCGCGCACGGCGGTTTCTTCGTCGGAGGTGCGCGACAATTCATCGAGCATCGTCAGCGCCCGGGCGGTATCGCCACGCGCATTGACGACGCGCGCTTCGATCAAACGCGCCCGCAGCCGCAGAGCTTGATCTGGCGCTTCGGCCCCTGCCGCACGCGCCGCCGCCTCAGCCGCCGCGTAATCATTGAGCTGGATCGCGGCTTCGGCGAGCGCCATCTGGAAGCGCGCGCGCCATGCCGGCGGATGTTCTTCCAGTCCACCGGCGCCGCGCTCCAGCTCGCGACGCGCATCGGCCCAATTCTGCTGCTGCGCCGCTGCATAGCCGCGCCACAACGCCGCCGACGGATTATTCATAAGCGCTGACGCCGTAAGATCAGGCTGCGCTGCACTCACGCGACCCAACATTACGTTCGCCGCGCCGCGGAGCAGGCGATACTCAGGATCTATCTCGGCCAGCTCGCCCTGATTGATCGCGACAATGCGGAGCGCACCAAGCGCTTCCGGCGCGAACTCGTTCTCCAGCAAATAGCGCGCCAGCGCCATGCGCGCCTCAACCGGCGCGCCTTCAGCAACGCCCTCATCCGCCGCCCGGCGCGTAAGCTCGTCGATGTGATTGCGCACCGCGACAAGATTTGTGGCGCCCTCGGCGTGCATGGGCACACCGCCGAGATCATCTTGCATCATCGCCGCGCTGACGTCGGCCGCGAGCTGAGATTGCTCGGTCGTTGAGGCGATCAACCCAGCATCGCCGCGTGAAACCGTCAGCGTGCCATCGGCGAACGTCGCACTCACATCGTCTGCACGCGGCTCAACCACGGCGCCGTGCGCCGCCGGCAAAATCGCCGCTTCCAGCGTCGCGCGGCGCTGATCGACGCCACGCGCCGGACCACCAAGCATCGCCACCGCGATACGGTCACCGATTTCCGGATCGTTGATCCATCGGACAACGCCTTCGCGCCCGAAGCGCACTGTCATGCGGCCACGCCCGTCCGGACTAACTTCACGCGTGAGCTGCGCAGCGGCAGGCGCGGTCGCGCGCGCCGCGAGCGTGAAGGTCCAGGAATTATCCTCGGCCGTCGCTGACACTTGCATCTCGGGCGGCGCCGGCACGCGCAGGCCGACAATGCCCTGCCCCTGCACGACCTGCACGTCCTGGTGACGGCGGCCGACGCGGCCAACGCCGGTCAAATCCATGCGGCCGGTCGCGTCGAAAACGATCCAGATCGCTTCGCCTCGGCGGAACGCCGCCGCACGCGCAGCACCGGGCCATGTCACCGTGATACGCGTATCGTTCGCGCCCTCAACCAGTTGCACGCGACCTGTGCCGGTGACCGGCGGCCGCGACGGCGCAGGCGCATTGGTGCGCTCACCGTTGGCCGCCGTCGTCTGCTCAACAGCGCCGTCCGGTGGCAACAGGTCCACGACCACGCGGTCGCCATCGACGAAATGACGCTGGCGCACGCCGGCTTCCAACGTGATCTGCAAACGCACCGGCGCACCAGCGGCGCTAACTCGGCGCACTTCGCGCACGAAACGCGGCGGCGCCGCGCGCAGCTCGGCAATGTCGATATCGGCCGCACGCGAGAACCGCAGATCCAAGCGGTTACCCTGTTGCAGGGGCGTCACCGTCGTCGGCCCGGCAAAACGAAACGCCAGGCGCGTGTAGTCTTCCTGTGCGCCGACAGTCACCGTTGCATTCGGCACAGACGCCATGCGCGGTGGTGGTGGCGGAGCAGGCGGCGGCGGTGGCGGTGGCGGTGGTGGCGCAACAGGTGGTGGCGCTGGTGGTGGTGGCGGCGGCGCGCGCGGTGTCGCCGGCGCGGTCAGCGCCAAATCAATTGAACTCGGCAGCGGCCCGCTCGGTCCGCGCAATTCTTGTGGCGGCGCTTCCGAACTCGGGCGTTGCGCAGCGAGCGGGGCGCCCGCGTTTGGCGCCGAGGGCACGGGCGGCGGCGTCTGCGCTTCGGCTGGCGCGCTTGTCTCCGTCTGCGGCGTAAGCTGCATCGGCTGCGCCGCGACAGGCGGCGCAACTATCACGGCAGCTGCCGCGAGCGCGAACGGAGAGCGAAACGACTTCATGTGTTAAGTGTGCTTAATCTCTCCCGATGCGGTTAAGCGCGGGTTTAGGGCGCAGCTGTTGGCGCCGTGCCACGTGAACGATCAAGAAGATTGCCGCCGCTCGTCGGCGGACGTGCGCGCTCGGCCAGCATTTGCGTCAGCGCACGTGCGCGCGCCGGCTCCATCCGGCCCATCACTTCAGCGAGATTTGCCTGGCGCATGCGGCTCGCGACCTGCACTAGCACATCGTCATCCAAGCCATCGAACACCGCCGCAGCATCCCGCGCGCGCATACGTTGATAGACGCCGACCAACTCGACGAGGCGAGCCTCTTGCGCTTCGTCCAACTGCCCGAGCAGATCGTTGACGTGCGTCTCAAGCGTGCGCAGCTCGGCGAGGCGTTCATTGAGCCGCTGTTCAGCGGCCAGCATAAGTCCGTCCTGCGTGCCCAGCGCCTCGCCGCGCGCATCCAACTCCGCCCGCCGCGTGCCGAGCGCCTGTAGGACCTGAACTTCAGCTTGGCTAAGGCCGGCCATCTCGGCGAGAGTCGGTGACGTGCACTGAGCTGTTGTTTCCGCGCCCGCCGCAACGGGGTGCTCGCCGCCGGCGCCGGCGGCGACTGTCGGTTCTGCATGCCCCGCTTCGGCGACGGTTTCCGCCACGCTTTCCGCCATCGCGACGGCCTTGAGCCCAAGCACGGCGGCAACCGTGACCATCACCGCCGGTATCAACCGAACCGATGTGGCCCTCTTCGCTGGGCGCTTCGCTGGCGCTTTCGTCATCACACTCTGCCGCGCATTGCGCCTGCGTCAGCGCTTGAGCGCATCCGCCCGGCGCCGAGCCCTAACCGATCGGCGGTCGCACGCGCATCGTTGATGCGCGCCTGCAAATCGCGGCCGGCGTCTTGAGCCGTCGCGCGCATCGCGCGCACCGCGGCCTCTGCTTGCGCCGTTGCCTGACCGAGTTCAGCGGCAGCGCGCAAAGCGCCGTCCTGGCCGCTGCGCAACGCCGTCAGCTTCTGATCGAGGCGCCAAAAGTAGAACAGACACACCGCCAGCATCACGGCGAGCACGACTTCAATCACCAGAGTAATGGGGCTCATTTGCCGCCTCCAAGTTTCATCACGGCCTGTTGCATGGCCGGCGTAATGGGTTGTTCGATGCGTACTGCTAGAGAGTGCCCCATGCGGCCGACACGGCCGACGCTGAGATCAACGGCGCCGCACTTCAGCGCAACCGGCGAGTCAGGCGCCGCGTCGAGCATCAGCGTGTCGCCGACCTTGAGATCGAGAATCCGGCGTAACGGCTCTTTGTGCTCATCCAACACGGCGCGCACTTCAAGCTTGGTGTTCCACAACTCGCCGGCGAGGTGGCCTTCCCAGATATTGTCGCGGCCGAACTTCTCGCCCATGAATTGCTGAAGCAGCATTTTACGGATCGGCTCGAGCGTCGCGTACGGCAACAGCAATTCAAGCTTGCCGCCGCGATCTTCCATATCGATACGGAGCTTGACGATGATCGCTGCATTTGGCGGACGTGCAATCGCCGCAAAGCGCGGGTTGGTCTCGATGCGATCGAGGGTGAAGTCCACTGGCGTCAATGGTGCAAAGGCCTGGCGTGCATCGTTCAGCACCACTTCGATCATCCGCGTCACCAAAGTGCGCTCGATCGTGGTGTATGGCCGTCCCTCAACCCGCGTCGCGGCCGCGCCGCGCCGTCCACCGAGCAGCACATCGACGATCGAATAGATCAGAGCCGAGTCGACAGTGGCGAGGCCAAAGTTGTCGAGCTGCTGCGCCCGGAAAACTGCAATAATTGCCGGCAGCGGGATTGAGTTCAGATAATCGCCAAAGCGCACCGAACTGATCTGGTCGAGACTGACCTCGACGTTGTCCGACGTGAAATTGCGCAGACTGGTCGTCATCAAACGCACGAGGCGGTCGAAGACGATTTCGAGCATCGGCAGACGTTCGTACGAGACGAGCGCCGAATTGATAATGGCGCGAACCCCGGTGCGGCTCGAATTATCCTCCTCGCCGAGACCAAAGCCCAAAAGGCTATCGATCTCATCCTGATTGAGGATGCGTTCGGCGCTCTCAGCGCCGCCGTTGTTGGCGGCGTCGTCGGTGCTCCACTCCTTATCGTCGGTTGCCGGTTCAGCGCTCATTACTGCACCAGCATCTCTTCGATGAGCACAGCGTTGACCTGCATGGGCGCGATCACGAGATTCACCCGCCGTAGCAGCTCCAGCCGCAACCGATAGGCGCCGGCCGAGCCGCTCAGATCTTCCGTACGCATTTCGCGCAGAAAGCCATTGAACTGGTCGGTGACGCGCGGAATGTGGTCGCCAAGCGCCGCAACTGTCTCATCGTCCGGCGCTTCAAGCGTGAGCTTCAATTTCAAATACGCCGGGCGTCCTTCCGGGCCGGTGATGTTCACCAGCATTTCCGGCAGTGTCACGAACACAACGCCGTCGCCCTGCATGATCGTCGTGCCGTTCGGACCAGGCACAGGTTCGCCGGTTGCGTCTTCGCCGTGGCCGCCCTTGGCCTTGCCGTGGCCTTCATTGGCTTCAGCGTGCTGTTCGGCGCCGCTGCCGTTGAACAAAAGCAAGTAAGCCGCGGCGCCACCGCCGCCAAGCACAAGCACCGCAGGCAAGATGATGAAGAGCACGAGCTTCTTGCCCGACATCTTCTTCTTAACGGCGGCATCGCCCTCGCCGCCTTCACCTTCACTGCCTTCTTCGCCTTCCGCAGGCGGCGTCACACCTTCGGCTTCTTCAGCCTCCGGCTTGTCGCCCTTCTTCTTTTTGCCTTTGCCGAACATACGTGAATCGCTCGCCCGTTTACCCTCATCCTTCCTGGGCCGACGTGGTTAAGAAGCTCTCAATGCCCGGCAAAACTTGCCGCCCGCCCGGCAGAAACGGGCGTGCCGTTCACCAAACCGCGCGGCTCGCAGCCTTGAAAACACAGCGATTAAGCATTGGCACGAGCCTTGCGTGGTTAACATGAATGGATAACGCCCTCATGCTCGGCCTGCAGACGCAACGCGTCATGCAAAGGCGTATGGACGTTGCCGCCAACAATCTCGCCAACGTCTCGACCACTGGATTCAAGGCCGACGGCCTGCTTCTCGAAGAAGCGGACCAGACCAGCGCCCACGCGGAAGAGGATCCGCGCAACATCCGTTTCGTTCGTGACGTCGGCATCGTCCACTACATGGAGCAAGGCCCGATCGCGATGACGGGCAACCCGCTCGACGCCGCGCTCGAAGGCGACGGCTTCTTCATGGTGCAAGGCTCGAATGGGCCACTTTATACGCGCGATGGCGCGTTTACGATATCGGGGGATGGACGGCTCGTTACCAGCGATGGTCGCGCTGTCCTGAGCTCCGGGGGGGCGCCGATCGTGCTCGATCCGCAGGGCGAGAGTCCTGTGATCGGTCGCGACGGCGCAATACGTGTGGCCGGCGTCGAAGCCGGCCGCATCGGTACGGCGTCTTTCGCCGCACCAGGCGCGCTCTCAAAGGTCGGGGACAACCTTTGGGACGCGCAAGGTCAAGCGCCGGGAGCGTTCGAGGGAGTGGTGCTGCAAGGCGCGCTCGAGGGATCGAACGTTCGCCCGGTTGTCGAGCTCACAAGGCTCATCGAAATATCACGCGCCTATCAATCCGCAGCCAAAATTGTTTCGGGTGCGGACGAACTGCGTCAGCGCGCGATCGAGCGGCTCGGCCGCTAAGGAGAAGTCCCGGAATGCGTGCTCTATCCATCGCCGCCAGCGGCATGCAAGCGCAACAGCTGAACGTCGACGTCATTTCGCACAACATCGCGAACATGAACACGACGAGCTACAAGCGTCAGCGCGCCGAATTCCAGGATATGCTCTACCAAAACATCGAGCGCCCAGGCGCGACATCATCCGCATCCGGCGGCGTGTTGCCTCTCGGCATCCAACTCGGTGTCGGCGTTCGCGCTGACGCGGTCGGCCGCGTCACCGAACAAGGCGGCATCTCCGCCACCGGCAATCCGTATGACCTCGCCATCAACGGCCGTGGCTACTTCCAGATCACCATGCCGTCTGGCCAAACCGGCTACACTCGCGCCGGCAATCTTGCCGTCAACGCCGACGGCGCGATCGTCACCGCCGATGGTTACGCGCTGGAACCGTCAATTACGGTGCCAGCCGAAGCGACCGCGATCCAAATCACACGCGACGGCGTCGTCGAGGTGACGCTGGCGGGTCAGACCGATCCGCAACAGATCGGCCAGCTCGAAATCGCGGCCTTCATCAATCCGGCCGGCCTCGAAGCCATCGGCGACAACCTCTATCTCGAAACACCCGCCTCCGGCACAGCAACGACGGCGACACCAGGTTCGCCCGGCCTCGGCACGCTGATGCAAGGCTATCTCGAACTCTCAAACGTCAACGCGGTCGAGGAAATCTCGGCCTTGATCGTCGCACAGCGCGCCTACGAGATGAATGCGCGCGTCATCACCGCTGCTGACGAAATGCTCCAATCCACCACACAGCTGCGCTGAGGAGATAAATCATGCTCCTCCGTCTCTGCGTCGCAATCTGCCTCTACTTCGTGGTCTCCGCCGGAATGGCGCATGCGCAAACCGTCAGCTTACGCCCGCGCATCGAGGCGAGCGGGCCGCAAATTACCATCGGAGACATCTTCAGCGGCGCACCCGCCGACGTCGCCAACCGGCAAATCGCACCGGCGCCGTCGCCTGGTCAGATCACCAATTTGTCGGCGCCAATGCTCTCGACAATTGCCTCGGCGGCTGGCCTGGACTGGGCGCCGCCAGCGGGCGTTACCGAAATACGCGTCGTCCGCCCCGGCGGAGCACGCGCGACGCTTCCGGCAAATAGTACGGCCAGCGGCGTAAATTCCGTGGCGTCCGACATCGCCATCCGCCGCGGGGAAGCCGTGACCGTTTCATACCAAGTTCCGGGCGTGCGAATCACGCAAACGGGAACGCGCGCGCTTGATAGCGGCGTTGTCGGGCAAATCATCCGGCTGCGGGCGGGCGAACGCACCATCGACGCGATCGTAACCGGCCCGGGCGCCGCGCGCGCGAGCCCATGAGCAAGGACCCGTCTATGCGCACTCTCGCCCTCCTCGCTCTCGCCGCTGCTGGCGTCACTGGTTGCGCCAGTGTCAACACCGCCGATCTCTCGCACGACGTGCTCGCAGCGCCGGGCGTCGCCTATGACGCGGCGCGCCGAGGCCTGAGTGGCCCGCAATTGCGGCCCGTTGGAACGCCTGCCGCGCTCACTGGCGCTCAACAACAAACGATGCCACAGCCGGAGCCCGTTGCTTACGAGCCGGGACAGGCGAACTCGCTCTGGCGCACCGGGTCGCGCAGCTTCTTCAACGATCAACGCGCTTCGCGCATCGGCGATATCATCACTGTCGAGATCGAAATCGACGACAGCGCCGAGCTCAGCAATTCCTCGAACCGCCAACGCTCGGCGTCTACATCAGCCGGCGTCAGCAACTTCTTCGGACTCGAAACCGCCGTCGGTCAGGTGTTCAACAGCGCCTTCGATCCTTCGAATCTCGTCAGCGCCGAAGCTGACAGCAGCCACAACGGCGCCGGCGCGATCAATCGCGAGGAAAAGATCGAGCTCACCGTCGCCGCCGTCATTGTCGACCGCCTGCCAAACGGCAACCTCGTGCTCGCAGGCCGTCAAGAAGTGCGCATCAACGGCGAGCTGCGCGAACTCACGGTCAGCGGCATCATCCGTCCGGAAGATGTGACCGCGCGCAACCGCATCAACCACACGCAAATCGCCGAAGCGCGGATCTCGTACGGCGGCCGCGGCTCCATCAGCGCGGTTCAGCGGCCCAACTGGGGTCAACGCATTGGCGACGCCATCACGCCCTGGTAAAGAGGGCCGCCGCCTAAACTACCAAGTCAACTTACGCCACAGCCGCAGTCGCCGGGCGATCCGGCGAGAGCTTCAAAACGTCCGCGACGAGCGGCTTGCGCGCACGGACCTCAAGCCCATTG
>JANNFK010000062.1:0-23614 GCA_031379735.1 Caulobacteraceae bacterium
AAACCCGATAGGCGAGAGATCGAGTCGCGTGATCTGCGCTCATTCGTCAACGCTAGAATGGCAATCACGACGGCGCCGCCAATTGCCAGTACGCCAATCCAGAAGTGAATGACAAAGCAGATGAAGATAAAGAGTGGCGTCCACGGCAAATCCAGCAAGCCGGTAGCAGCCGGGCTAGTGATACCGCCGCGAAGATTGTCGAGGTCACGTGAGGTTGCATCTGCAGGCACACCGGCGCGCCGGGCGCGCATGCCCGCCTCAAGCACCGCGTCTGCGGCGAGACGTTCAACACGTACAGAGGCGCGCGCCAAAAGTCGTGACCGGATGGCGTCGAGAAGCGCCAACACGCCAAGACTGGCGATCAAAACCACGCTCAGCAAAACGAGCGTCAGCACGCCGCTGGTTGGGATCACCCGATCATAAACCTGCAACATATAAAGCGAGGGCGCGAGGTAGAGGAGATTAATCGCTGCACTGAACGCCACGATCAACATCATGTGCGTGCGCAGGCTCTGCGGTCCACGGCTGACCAGCTGAGCCGCTGAAAACCCGGCAAGCTCCTGCGGAGCAACCCTGAAAAACCGATCGGCCGCGCCACGGACTTTCGTCCATTTCGTGCGCGCGGCGTGCGCCGTCTCAGAGGGACGCCAGGAGCGTACGCCAGCGACGGCCTTTGCGACCGACAGTCTTGGAAATTTCAAACCGAGCCCTGCCACGGACAACCAACTTTCGCGAGATCGAGTCACCGTCGCGCATCGGTTTTTGTGGCAACAGGTCTTTCTCCAACCGGCTTAGTCCACACGCCTGTTGAGCGCGGCTGTTCGTTAACCAAACAGCCGCGCTTCAGATCAGGGACCGCCGACGATGAAGTCCGCCAGCGTAATGTTCGCCAAGGTTTCGCCAAGAAGCGTAATTGTCTGACCGTTAATGGTGATCAGGACGTTGGCGCCTTGGGTGGCGATCGCCACCGTCGAAGCAAAGTTTGCCACCGTCACGCCGAGGGCGCTGACGTTGAGCAAGTCCTGGGCAGCGCCGCCTTCATCGAAACCGGTGATCGTGTCTGCGCCAAAAGTCCCGCTGAACACAAACCTGTCGTTGCCGCCATTGCCATTCATCGCATCGTTGCCGAGGCCGCCGATGAGAATGTCGGCGCCGCCGCCACCTGCCAGATTGTCGTTTCCACCGCCGCCATTCAGGGTGTCGGCGCCGGCAGCGCCATCAAGGTCGTTGGCGTTGCCGTCGCCGGTAATAGAATCGTTGCCGGCGCCGCCGGTGACATTCTCAATGCCGGTGATTTGCGTAAAGCCGGAAGCCGTCCCTGCGCCTAAATCGACAGTGACGCCGTTGGGAGCCCCGGTCCCGGCATAGCTGAGCCGATCAGTGCCGCCCAACAGATCGGCGGTCACGGCTTCGATGTTCACCAGCGTGGTGCCGCCGTTGAAGCTGGCCAACCGCGTGCCGTTCCAAACGGCCGTGAGCGTGTTGTTCCCGGTCGTGCCGTTGATCCGCAGCGTGTCGGTATCGGCGCCGCCATCGTACGAATTATCGGTGCCATCACCGAAATTGTAGATGATGAGGTCGTTGCCCGCTCCGCCGTTGACCACGTCGCCGTTACCGGCGCCGCCCGACAACGTATCGTTGCCGGCGCCGCCGTTCAGGACGTCCGCAGCATCGCCACCATCGAGGATGTCGGCGTTGGCGCTGCCGGTGATGTTGTCAGCGCCGAAGCCGCCAAGGACGCCTTCGATGTTAATCAACGTATCAGTGCCGGTTTGCGTACTTGTCGCTGTACCAGTGCCGAGGTTCACGGTCGCGTTCGCGGTCGTGTTGACCAAGTTGTAGAAATCAATGCCGGCGCCGCCGTTGTAGTTGTCGTTGCCGTCACCGGTGGTGGCTGCAATCACATCATCACCGCCAGCGCCGTCGATTGTGTCAGCGCCTTGCAAGCCAGCTAGCACGTTGGCCCCGGCGCTGCCGACGATGTTGTCGCCGCCTTGGCCGCCCGTCACGTTTTCGATGTTGGCGATCTGGTTGAAGCCAGAGGCCACCCCGGTCGAGAGGTTCACGGCGATCGCAACCGCAGCGACCGTGGTCGAGTAGTTCAGCGTATCGCTGCCACCCTGGAGGTTGGCGTTGATCACTTCGACGTTGGTGACGTTGCCACCTTCGATTTGCCGCACGCCGCTGAAGCGCACATCGAGCACGTCGTCGTCGGCGCCACCGGTGATTGTCAGCGTATCGGTGTCGGCGCCGCCGTTCATCGCGTCGTTGCCATCACCCATCGCGTACAGAATCGTGTCGTTGCCGGCGCCGCCATTGACGTCGTCATTGCCGGCTCCGCCGGTAAGCGTATCATTGCCAGCGTCTCCGTTCAGCACATCGCCGCCACCGTCACCAAACAGCAAGTCGTCCCCAGTGCCGCCGTTAAGCGTATCGGCGCCCGCGCCACCTTCGAGAACATCCGAGCCGCCAGCACCGTTCAGCGTGTCGGCGCCCGCCAAGCCTTGGATGCGGTCAGAGAACGCCGTGCCGTTTAGACTGTTGACGCCTTGGTCGGGGCCGGCTGTGCCGGTGATGAAGTCACCCACCGGATCCGTCGCCGCCGAGGTGACAGATTGAGTAAACCCGAAATCATCCGTGTAAGTAACGATAGCCCGGAGCTGCAGCCCAACTTGTGCCTGAGCGGGAATAAATTGCTGCAAGTTTTGCCCGGCAATGTTTGTCCAAATGCCACCAGCTAATGACTGCCATTGGAACGCAAACACCGCGCCTGTCGTGCCATCCGGATCGCTGAACGCGACATTCGCCGTCAGGATGTTGCCCTCTGTCGGCGTTGGGTCGCTGATCACCAACGCGCCAATCGGCGCGTCGTTAATCGGCGTAACCGACGTCGTCGGCGCAGAGAACACCGTTTCCAGCACGCCGCTTTGATCGAGGAAGTTCATGCGCACGCGGATGGCTGAGCCGGCTTGTTCCTGGCCGACCACGAAGGTCAGCCCTTGCGCCGGGATAGGCACCTCCGCTGGGAGCGTGCCCGGAACTAGGATATCCGACCAGAGTCCGTTACCGCCATTTAACATCTGCCAGGTGATCGTCACCGGACCAGTTATCGCTCCGGCAGTCGCCGTGTTGTTCGGATCGGTGACGCGCGAGAACTCCGCCGTCAGGGTTTGCCCCTCGGTCGGCGTCGTGTCGTCGATCGTGGGGGCCCCTTCAGGCGGCAAGTTTGGGCTGTCGCCGACTTGAAGCACAGAGTCGTTGAACTGCAGCCGCTCGATGTTACGCAGCAGGTCAATGCCGTCGACGCCAACCGCGCCCGGAACGATGACGCCAGCGCCGTCGCGAGCAAGGTGAATGATTTGGATGAAGCCGTCGCCGTTCTGGTCGCTGGCGCCCTCGAAGGTATCTTGGCCTTCGATGAAGTAATCGGCGCGATTGCCGGTGTACAAGGCTGTGTCGGTATCCGCTGTAGCGGAGTAGAGAATCTCACGAACGATTCCCAACTGGCCCGGATTGAGCGCGCCAGACAGCATTTCGGCTTCGATGTCCGACATCCAGTTGGCGCGTTCGTTGGCGTCGTTGAAGTCGCCGTCCTTGTTGCGATCGACGCCGATCGCAACATGCAGGTGGGCGTCGCCATCGATGATATCGTTGCCGCCACGGCCCTCGATGAGGTCGGACCCTGCGCCGCCCATAATGATGTTGCCGCTGTTAAACATGTCGTCGCTGCCGACGATGTTGCCGTCGATGACGCCATTAGCGCCAGCACCGGCCGCACCGAGGAACGCTCGCATACCGTCGATGCGCGCGATGCCGGCAGCAGTTAGCTCATGGCCGACGAAGGACAGTTCGAGGCCTGCCAGTGGATCCGCGAGACGGTCGTCGCCGCGCAATATATCCGCGAACGCCGAGCCCGAGAGACCTTCCGTATTGTCGAAACGATCGAGCAGCGCAGTCGGATCGCCGCCCAGATGCGGGAACGGGCGCAACGACATGTCGGCTTCGGCGCCAGAGGTGTGGTTTTGGTAGCTCCCCCAGTCAAAGCCGATAAAGCCTTCGTACCGTTCGGTGCCTGCGCCGCTGACCATGATGTCGTCGCCACCGAAGGCATCGAAATCGGTGGGACCGCCGCGATTAATCAGCACGTCGTGGCCGCCGGCGATGTCGTTGTCGCCAAAGTTAAGCACAGAGCCATCGACGTCGGCGTTGTCGCCGGTCAGGAAGCTGTTGCCGAAACCGGCCTCCAGCCAGTCGTCGCCGAAACCGCCGATCAAACCAATAAGAGTGCCTTCTGATTTGACGAAGTCGTTGCCGAGGCCGGCGAAGGCTTCGCCGGATTCTGTGCCAATGTTGATGAAGTCATTGCCGGCGCCGCCAAGAACCAGGTCGAAGCCGTTGCCGGAATGGATGACGTCGTTGCCGTCTCCGCCCTTGATGTTGTCGTCAAAGGCAAGGTCGGTGATGATGTCGTCGCCGTCGCCGCCATTGAGGATATCGAAGCCGTTGCCGCCCTCGATGCGGTCATTGCCCGCGTCACCCCAGATGGTGTCGTCGCCCTCGCTAGAGATCAGGGTGTCGTTCCCAGCGGTGCCGCCGAGCACGACGTGGCCTACGCCGCTATAGCGGAGGTAGTTCGAGTCTGGCCCAACGGTCGCCGGATCGTTGCGCGAAACCATCGACAGGAACGGATTGGGGGGCAAGCCTTCGTCTGCCCAAACCGGGTCGGCGCCATCGACCGGCTGCCCGACGCTGTTCAAACCCGTGAACTGAGCCGACTGATCGACTTCCAGCGTCCAGTTCGGCGTCGAGAACACGTCGCCTGGCAAATGCTTGAGGTCGGTGTTGCGCATGATCAGCGAGGCGAAGGAATTGCCCTCGAGTTCGGACAGGAAGTTCCGCCCCGAGAACCGCGCCAGGTAGTAGAAGCGGTCGCCGTTCTGCAGATTCTCCATCTGGGTTTCGAACACAAACGCAAAGGTGGAGCCGAGCATGCCGCCGAACGCGGGCACCGCTTCTGCCAGACCGCCGATCCAGAGATCGACCAAGTCGAGGCCGCCGAGCGTGTCGTCGTTCGGGCCCGCGCCATCAGGCGCCCACCCGCCGGTTGCATTGAGGAAATTCAGCGCGTCCCCCGGCGCGACGATGGTCCGGAAAATGTCGTCGAGGGGGTCGAGCGTGCCGTTGTCGCTGACTAGCACCTGCTGGTTCTGGCCGGTGACGATTGCCATAGCGGCGGCGCGCTTGCCCACCACCGTCGTTTCCGCGGTGATCAGGGAGTGCGTGCCGTAAGCGGCGATGAAATTGATCACCGAAGCTGGGTGCTTCACGTTGTGGACGAAGTCGATCCAACTCGTGTACGGCTTCAACTGCGCATCGCCGGTCGCGGCATAGAATTGGCGGCGTGCGTCGTTGAGGCCCGGAACGCCGGCGTCACGGGCGCGCGCGATGTTGATCGCCGCCAGGTCGAGCGGCAGCCCGACCAGATTGTTGCGCAGCGCCTCGGTGACGAATTCGTCGATCGCGTTGCCGGACGCGCGGGTCAGCCCGCGGATGATATTTTCCGCAGCGTCCGCCGCATCCGTGCCGCTGGCGATGAATTCGAGCGGGTTCAGGAACGCCGCGATCAGGCCGATCTGCTGTTGGCCGGGGTCGGTGGGATTGCCATCGGTGCCGACCAAGTCGAAATTCGCATCGAACCGATCAACGGTTTCAGTCAGCATCGAGTGACCGAGGCGGTACACGACGTGCGCGAACTCGGCGAAGATCGCCGGGTTGATCGTCATGTCAATGTTGATGAAAATGTCGATGTTGGGCTGCAGTTTCCGAGCGAATTCTTCGAACACCAAATGCTGATATTGCATTTCGGTGAAAACCTTCGCGGCCTGGAACAGGCGCTCGCCGTTCCAGACATAATTCGCAGGATTGGTCGAGACCGGGTCGCCCACCCCCAATGGCACCAGCAGCCATTGATTGAGGAACGCGAGGTCGGGGGCGCCGCCGTCAAGGCCTAGCGCGATCTCGATCGCCTCGGTTTGGATGGCGTTCACCAGCCGATTGTGCTCGGCGTGGAAGATGGTGTGAACCGTGGTGAGGGCGATATTTTCGTTACCGCGGCCGTCGCCGGTTACGAAGTGAGCGTTGAGCAGCTCGTTGTCGTAGGTGCCGCCACTGTGGTCATCGGCGAAGAAGTCGGCGGTGGTGATGGAGCCGTCACCGTTGACGTCGGTGAGGATGTCGGTCCCAAGGTCGAATACGCCGTTGCCGTTGACATCGACGTCGGCGTCGGCAGCCTGATTGATGCGTGGCGTTCCGGGGTTATTGTCATGATCGAAGGTTCCCGGCGCCGCGTGGTGGGCGATATCGTCCAAGAACGCATGGTTCGTGCGCACGGTGACGCCGGTGGTGTCGGCGGAACCGGCGGCAGCCAGCGCCAAGGCGAGGGCCGCTGGAGAGTTGATGTCCAGCCCGCCCGCTACGCCTTCAACGTAGACGACGACGTCGTCGGCGGTGTTGGCGATGCCATCGACGCCGTTGTCGGTGCGGATGGCCACTTGCGCGAAGCCGTTGGCGCCGGGGATGAAGCGGCCGAAAGCGTCGGTACGCAATAGCGGCACGTTGTGCACGTCGTGGTCGCTCAACAAGATGCCGAGCATGGACGCCGCTTGCGCCTTAACGTCCGCCCAATTGGCGAGACCGCCAAAGGCGCCATCGAGCAAGCGCCCGGTGGAGACGGCGTCGCCGCTGGCGTTCAACGCGTATTGGCGGTGGAACACCTGGTGCGAAGGGTGCGAGGTGTAGGTCTGGTTCTGGTCGACGAACGGCGTGGTTTGGTTGTTGTGCTCGTGGATGTCGTCGGAGGTGCCGACGATGCCATCCGGGCCCGGACGGTTGGTCGCCCGCGTCACCATCATGAAATTGGCCGCGTCATCGCCGGTTCCCAGAATATTGTCGGGGCCGTCGAGGTCGGCATTGAACAACGGGTCATCCGCCATGAGCGGGATGAATACCGTGCCCGAACCGCCCTTGTTCGTCAGGTCAAGCCCGTGATCGAAGAACTGACCGAAGAAGGTGAACCAGGCGTTGAACGGGGCCGACAGCCCAGCGTCAGGGGCAACGTTAGGGATGAAGAAGACGTCGCGGTCGTCGCTTGTGCCGAAAAAGCCGTCAAGGCCCGGACTTTGCACCACCGGCGCGCCGCCGTTTGCATCAACCGCAGCCGGGTTGTGGTCGGTCATGTCGACGATAAGGTTAGAAATCAGCCGAGGGTCGGCGTCTTGCACAAAGCCGCGAAACTGCAAGTAATTGGTAACATCGCCGATGGCCTGACCGCCTGGCCCATCTGGATCGAACGTCAGCGCGTCGGCGATGCGCCAGGTCGGCAGCGTCAATCGGAGGAAGTTCTGATCCGCCGAGCCCCAGGTCTCCTGACCGGGAATAACATGGTTGTTCATGCCGTTTACGTTGCGCAGGCCCCACGGGTGAAACGCAGTCGGCGGCATGTTGCCGTTCTCTGCAAGTACGATCTGATCAAGAATGAACTGAAGATCAGTACGGAAAAGTTGCACCATGACCCACCCCTTGAATGCTCGACGCATTTCATAGCGGCGCCGCAACGCACCGCATTAATCATGAACACGTGCACCTGATACTCACCCAACTCAAATTGAGGAGCGCAAAAGGATTGTAATTTTAAAGCACTCGCGCGCAACGCGAGCATGCGTGCAGCCGCGCACAAGTTTATTCCGCGACGTCTTGCATTTTGTAAGAGTTGTACAAATTGTGATCGCGGTCGAACGCGCAGCGCACCGTGTTTTGCACGGTGTTCGCGCGCGCAGGGCGACACGCGTCAGTTCAACGAACGATGAATCCCGCAACGAAGGCGCACCAGCAAATCGTGTATGCAAGCAACACGATAGCCGGCCACTTCTCCCATCCAAGCCACGACACCGTTTGAACTTCCGGCATACGTGCACGCTCCGAATAACCCGAAGAGCGCTTCATCTTTTTCAAGGAGGAATTGTCACGCGCGACAACTTTGCGTCTCCGGCTCACGACGACATCGCGTGAACGAGACACTCCGCGTATTGTTTGGTCAGCGGCACGCCGCGATGACATTTCCATCCCCCGACGGAGGCCGCAGCAGTGCAGATCCGTCACTGTGGATAATATCTGGGAGGGAATTACGTGACTGTGACGCAGTAATTACGAGAAAATGACGCGCAGATGACGAATAACGTCATGTGGAGGGTGGGGCGTCAGCGCGGAAAAGTCAGAGTCACTACGGTGCCGTGACCGACCTTACTCCGCAGCGAGATCGAACCGCCGTGTAAATCCATGATGCTTTTGGCGATCGGCAAGCCTAGTCCCATCCGGCCGCTGCTCGCGTTGCGGGCCTTGTCAGCCCGGTAGAAGCGGTCGAACACCCGCGCCTGTTCTTCATGCGAGACGCCCTCACCTGTGTCCTGCACTTCAATGACAAGGAAGCCCTCTGTAGCGTGCGCTTCGATGGCGACTGAGCCGCCTTGGGCGGTATGGGCGATGGCGTTGGACACAAGATTGCTGATCGCGCGCTGAAACAGCGTCCGGTCGACGTCGATAGAAAGGTCGGACGTGCAGCGCGCGGTCAGACTGAGCCCCGCTTCCTGAGCCGAAGTTTCGAAGTAGGCGCGGATGACGTCAAGTTCGGACGAGACTTCGATCAGCTGACGCTCCAGATCAACGCGCGTTCTCCGCGCGCGCGCCAGAAAAAGCAAACTGCCGACGATGCTTGAGAGATGCTGGCTCTCTTCGACAATCGACACCAACGTGTCCTGATACTCCTCCGGCGTACGCGAACGCGTCAGCGCCACCTCCGACGCTAGCAGCATCTTGTTTACGGGATTGCGCAACTCGTGGGCGACGTTATCGGCATAATGCTCCAAGCCCTCATTCGCGCTCTCCAGTTCCTGCAACATGCCATTGTGCGCATCCTCGGTTTTGCGCATCACTTGGCCGATGCGCCGTCCATAAAGCGCCACTCCAACAACGATGGCGAAGATCAGCGCCATGACCAAGAGCTCAAGACGGCGCAAATTGGCGGCGAATTGCACTTGCCGCTGCAGGTTTGCGTCTTCCATCTGCTGCAGTGCGAGGATTGCATTCAGCAGGCTTCGTGACAGCTGACCGTAGACACGATCCATCGTGGCCATGCGGCGGCCAGCCGCCTCATCGTCGCCTCGGTCGAGCTCTTGAAAGATACGATCGGCTTCACGCGTCATTTCATCCATGTGCCGGTCGGCTGTCCGCAGATGACCACTGACGCCGAAGACGTTCTCGCCCACTTCGATGTCACGCAGCGCCTCCAGCACCGCGTCTCGTTGCACCGTGTATCGGGCCACACCCGCGTCGCGGCGCGAACGTTCGTGTGCTACGTCGTGGCTATCGAATACATCGTTCCCGGGCGCGTTGGCTTCCTGAGCGCGATGCGCCAATTCAACGACCTGACTGACACGCGCCGACCACACCACGCTCCGGTTCACCGATTCCTGATAGAGGTTCATGATGTGATTGCTGAGCAGCAGCGTGAAGCCGATGGTCAGCAGGTCAAACCCAGCAAGCGCAAAATATATGAGATCCAGCCGGCGGCGCTGGAGCGGCACGCGCTTAGGCGTCTCGCCTGGAACGGTTGCGGCGCCCGCAAGGGCTGTCTCAGCGAAGGACATAGCCTCGTCCACGCACAGTATGGATCAATTTGCGCTCAAACGGATCATCGGCCTTCGAGCGCAGACGGCGAATGTTGACGTCGATAATGTTGCTGTCACCGTCGAAGGTCATTTCCCAGACCGACTCGGCAATATACGTGCGCGTCAGGATTTCGCCCCGGTGCAGCAGCAGGAGCTCAAGCAATTGGAGCTCCTTGGCCGTCAGATCGAGGATACGTTCGTTCCGCTCGGCGTAACCCCGCTTCGGGTCAACTACGAGGTCCTCAAATTGGAGTGCCTGCGGTGATGTGCCCGAGCGGCGACGCAGGACGGCACGGATGCGGGCGGTGAGTTCGCCGAAGGCGTAAGGCTTTACCAAGTAGTCGTCGGCGCCGTGGGATAGCCCGCGGATACGGTGCGCCACTGAATCCAGCGCGGTCAGCATTAACACCGGCGTGTCGCAGGCGCGCGCGCGCATTTGCTCAATAACGCCCCAGCCGTCCAACGACGGCAGCATGACGTCGAGCACCATAAGCCCGTATTGACCTGTCAAAGCAGCCTGTAGCCCGTGCTCGCCGTCATGACAGACGTCGACCACAAAACCTTCCTCACCCAGGCCCTTCTTCAGAAATCGCGCAGCCTTGGGATCATCCTCGACCACCAGCAGCTTCATGTTGGTGCACGCCCCTACCGTACGGGCGCCACTTCAACTTAGTCCTGCGATGTTCCCAGCGGTTTCACCAACGGGATGGCGCAAATTGCAGCCAAAACGCCTGAATTCGCGCGACGAGGGGTGAATACGAGGGCCGCGCTTGCGTAACGATAATTACAAAATCCGCCGCCTACCTTGGTCAGAACCGCGGCGTCAGCGCCCTAGTCCGGCGCCGATTTCTAGGTAGCCTGCCGCGATGATCTTACGTCCCTCTCGCAGAGGCTTCACGGCGGCCGGCATTCTACTTGGCCTTACGATCGGCGGCGCTGTGTGCTCAAACGCCAGTGCGAATGATCCTGACTCCATGAGCGTTGGTGCTGCCAACACACCATTGCAGCTTGACGAATACGCTTCGACAGCGTGCCCAAATTGCGCGCATTTTCACGAGGCCAACTGGGCGCAGCTCAAACGCGATTACATTGATACCGGCCGCCTGCGCCTCACAATGAAAGAGATACTGACGCAGCCCGCGGCCATCGCGTTCGCAATGTTTCAGCTGGCGCGCTGCAGCGCCGCCGACGGTACGGAATACTTCCGCCGCCTCGGCATCTTGTTCGAGCGTCAGCACGACATCCTCTCAACCGGCACTGTTGGGGCCGCGGTCGCGAGATTGGTCGCCACCGGCGCCGAGTGGGGTCTGACCGAGACGCAAGTGATGGCGGGCCTCAACGACCAAGCCGGGCGCGATCGAGTCATGCGCTCAATCGCAGCGGCTGACGCGATCGGCATCAACGCAACGCCAACTTTCGTTCTGAACGGTCAACGCATCGGCGCTGAATTCCAGACACCGGAAGGCATGGCAAGCATTTTGAACGCGGCTCTCGCCGGTTAGCCGCCGCCTACTGCGCTCGTGCTGACGCACGCGACGCCGCTTCGACCTGGGCGACACGCGGCGCGAGTTCAGCCAGCGCGCGACCACTAATGTCATGCGCGTACGTGAACTGCCCGAACGGCCCCCGCGCCGAGAATGGCACCACAACGCCTCCGCGCGGCGAACGCGGCGCCAGCCGAGCGTCCAGCCGCCTGTTCGGCAAATCAATCACCGCAACGCCAGGGATGCGCAAATCGGTGGTGTTCATCGATAAGGAATCCGACGCGAGCACGCCGTCTGCAATCGCAAACGTCGCCGACAAGCCTTGGAACGGCGTCTGCGCTTCTGGAGCGATCAGCTCGCCGCGGAGCGCGTTGCGGATCGTCGTGGCGACACCGCCCATATCAACGCCGTGCAAAATTCCCGACACGACTTCGATGTGCGCGTAACCATCTGCGCTATTGATCATTTCGCTTTGCGTGCGTCCTTGAACGCGCACATTCAGCGACAGCTCGGCGCGGCCTTCAATGCCGGCATAGTTGATCACGTCCGTGAGGAAACGCCGCGCTTCCAGATTATTGAACGCTAGATCTTGCGTCATATGTGTGACCGGCTCGCGCGCATCGATCTCGAAGCGCCCACGGCCGGAACCGCCGTAAAGCGAAACATTGTGAACGGTGGCGGCCATGTAGCCGTCGTTCAACACCAGGTTCAGGCGGCCGGCGTCAATGCGCATATGTTGAATGAGAACTGCGTGTGTCACCAATTCAAGGTCGGCGTTGAACGCTTTGAGGCCGGAGAAGTCGATCGGCGTTTCGCTGGGCGCAGCGCGCATATCAATCGCCCGCGGCGCCGCTTCCACGGTGGCGATTTCCGCCGTGGCCTGAGAGGTCTGACCTGCATCCGGCATCGCCGCGGCGACCTCCACTTGCTGCTCAGTTGCAACGGGCGGTGCTTGGCCGGAAATATAGGGGTTGAGGTCGAAGTCGAAAAGTTCGAGCCGCCCGCTCAAATACGGCTTATCGCGCAGCTCAGAGAGTATGAAGTCCCCGCGCCCACGGACTTGATCCACTGCAAATCCGGCGTTCGAGAATGTGTAGGCGCCACCGCCGATTATCAAGCGGCCGGTTATCGCGAATTGCTCAAGGCCAACTGCATTTTGGAGCGGCGTGCCGGTCCACGACGCCAACTGCCGTAAGCTCGGACCCGACGCGCGCACCGTCCCTGAAACCTCGCCCGAGGTCGCCACAGTCTGGCCACGCATTTCCGCCGTCAGCAATTCACTCCCGATATTCAGGACAAACTGCGTGAGTTCGCCCCGGAACGCAGCGCCGGGACGTGCGATGCTGGCATCAATGTCGACCTTGCGTTCATTGAAGAGCACCGAACCTTCCGCTCGCATTGGCGCATCGAGGCTGGTGAGCGCGGTCGTGATATCAACTTCGCCCACGGCCCAACCTGACCCCTGGCGGGCATCGAAGAAACTTACTTCGCCGTCGTTGATGCGGACTTCGCGCAGACTTGTACGCGTGACGTCGACTGGCTCCTCTGTCGGTGGCGTGGTCGTGGGCGGAAGCGTCGGATCGGTGCTAGGCCGCGGACGCAGCAGCCAGTTCGGTTGGCCGTTCGCATCGACTTCAAGAGCGACGCGCGGACGCTGAAACACCAACCGGCGTACATTGACCTGCCGGTCGAGCAGCGGCCGAAGCTCCACGCCGATATCGATCTCGTCCGCGGCAATGAACGCAGGCGCACGCCCGCCTTCAACATTCGCGAGTGTGACATCCTGCGCCCGCAGACCAAGCACTGGCCAATAGCTCACCCCGACGCGGCCATTAATTGCGAGGTCGCGGCCGGTGGCATTCTCAACGTTGCGCTCAATCTCACCGCGAACGTCGAGCCGAAGCACCAAATAGGTCAGCAGGCCCGCGCCAAGGAGCACCACCGTCACCAGGCTGCCGGCTATAAGCAGCGCCACGCGCTTCCAATTCATGCGGTTTCCCCACCGTTTGGCCGCACCCTAGCCGCTAGCGCATCGCCCCGGAATAGCTATCTAGGGGACCATGACCCAGCCAGTTCCAGTTACCGTGCTCACAGGCTTCCTCGGCGCAGGCAAAACCACGCTTTTGAACCGCATCCTGACCGAGCAACACGGCAAAAAATACGCCGTCATTGTGAACGAGTTCGGCGAAATCGGGATCGACAATGACTTGATCGTCGACGCCGACGAGGAAGTCTTTGAAATGAACAATGGGTGCGTGTGCTGCACCGTGCGCGGCGACCTCATCCGCATCATCGAAGGTTTGATGAAGCGCAAAGGAAAGTTCGATGCGATCCTGGTGGAAACCACCGGCCTGGCGAAGCCCGCGCCAGTCGCGCAGACCTTCTTCGTAGATGCCGATGTGCGGGCAAAGACCAAGCTCGATGCGATCGTCACTGTTGTCGACGCCAAGCACGTGCGCCAGCAACTCGAGACGTCGGAGGAAGCGGGCGAGCAAATCGCTTTCGCCGACGTCATCCTGTTGAACAAGACCGACCTCGTCTCAAAGGAAGAACTAGCCGCAATCGAGCGCCAGATTCGGCAGGTGAACGCAACCGCGCGTGTCCATAAGATGCAACGCGGCGACATCGCGCTCGATCAAATCATGGGCCTCGGCGCGTTCGATCTCGAGCGCGTCACCGAAATCCATCCGCACTTTCTCCCGGATCATGATTGCGACGACGCTTGCGCCCATCACGATCAAGACCACCACGGTCACGACCATCACCACCATGATCACACACATGATCACGTGTCTGCCAGCGGCATCACTAGCGTGTCGCTCTCGACCGAAAAGCTGATCAACCCGGAAAAACTCCTGCCTTGGCTAAACGACCTCACGCAGGCGCGCGGTCCCGATATCCTGCGCCTCAAAGGCATCATTGCGTTCCCAGACGAGCCAAAACGCTTCGTCGTCCAGGGCGTTCACATGATCATAGAAGGCGACACGCAGCGCGATTGGCGTGATGACGAAAAGCGCGTCTCCCGCCTCGTCTTCATCGGCAAGAACCTCGACCGCGCCGAACTCGAGACCGCGTTTGAGGCCTGCGCGGCGTGAGCGCGCAGGTTTACGAAACTGGCCGCAGGCTAGCGATTGGCGCCGGCGCCACTGCTGTCCACTGGGTGGGCGGCGAAGCGATGTTTGCACTGAGCGACGGCAACGTGTTTGTCGCGCCGCGAGAAGGCAACACCCGCCGCATCGCCGCTCATGACGGCGTCATTCTGAGCGCAGCGTTGCATCCGGACGGCGGGCGCATCGCCACCGGCGGCGACGACGGGTCCGTCAAGACAATCGCACCAGACGGCGCAATCACAACACTCGGCGAAGTCCGCAAATGGGTTGACCACCTCGTCGCTAGCGCTGCCTCCGGCGTGATCGTCGCCGGGGTCGGTAAAGACGCAATCGTGTTCAAGGGCGACAAAGAATCTCATCGCTTTTCACATCCTTCGACGATTGGAGGACTCGCGCTCGACGCCAAGGGACGCCGCCTCGCCGCTAGTCATTATGGCGGCGTCACACTTCGGCTCGTTCTTGCCGCGGACGATAAAGGCAATGCGCTTAACTGGGCGGGCTCCCATCTCGGCGCGACGATCTCGCCCGAAGGCGAGTACGTGATCACTGGCATGCAGGAAAATTCGCTGCATGGCTGGCGCCTGCCCGACAAAACCGATCTGCGTATGGATGGCTATCCAACCAAGACACGCAGCTTTTCGTGGGATAAGCGCGGCCGCTGGCTCGCGACGTCCGGCGCCAACGCAGCTATCATCTGGCCCTTCGTCGGCAAACTCGGGCCGCAGGGTAAACCCCCCATGCAACCGGGGGAACGCGAAGCGCTGGTGAGCGCCGTTGCGTTTCATCCAACCGACGAAGTGTTGGCCATTGGATATTCGGACGGCGCGGCGTTGATCGTGCGCCTAACCGACCAGATGGGCATGGAACTCGATGAGCCCGGCGAAGGCGCAGTGAGCGCGCTCGCATGGTCGCCGGACGGCAAGCAGATCGCGCTTGCCGACGAGGCCGGCCGCGGCGCAATTATCAGTCTCTAAGCGCTGGGCCTATGCGACTGTGCCGTCAGCACCTGATCCATCACGACGAAAACGCCGGAAATCTCATTGACGATTCGTCTTGCGCGCGCCGGATCGACCAAAGGTTTGAACCGTGCGGTCGCTCTCATTTGCAACAACGCAGGGTTCAATTCGGTCTTTGTAGAGTTGTTGAAACGCCGCATCATCGAGGCGGCCAAGGTCGATCACCTGAGGCGTAGTCTCCACGCGATTCCTCCTCGCATCCGACCTTGCGCAGGCGCCTAACCGATTGCAACCGCGCGCCGGCGCGGGGAAAGTACCGCCATGATCGACCGCAGATCCGTCATCGGTGCAGGCCTGGCAATCGTCGCAGTTCAGCCAGCGGAAGCGCAAGCCGCGCCGCTTTCGCGCCCCCGAGCCGCCGCGGCAATGGCGCGGCGTCCGTGATGCCTTGACGTACGCTCCGGCATGCCCGCAGCGCGGCTTGGACGATGAAACACAGAGCGAAGACTGCCTCTTTCTCAATGTTTGGACCCCGGCGCTCGGCGGACGCCGGCCGGTCATGCTCTACATTCACGGTGGCGCGTACAACACCGGCTCCGGATCGGGCCCCGTCACCGACGGCGCGCGACTTGCGGCGCACGGCGATGTCGTCGTCATCACATTGAACCACCGCATCAACGCATTCGGTTATGCCTACCTTGCCGAGCACGGCTTCCCCGATAGCGGCAACGCCGGACAACTGGACCTCATGCTCGCGCTCACCTGGGTTCGCGAGAATGCAGCGAGCTTCGGCGGCGACGCCGGCAACGTCACCGTGTTTGGCCAGTCGGTCGGCGGCGCGAAGATCGCGACGTTGATGGCAATGCCGGCGGCGCGCGGCCTTTTCCACCGCGCGTTCACAATGAGCGGGCAGCAAGTCACGGCCTCCGGCCCGCTCAACGCACGACGGCGTTCCAACGCCTATCTCAATGCACTGGGGCTCAGCGCTGCGAACGTGCGCGACATCACCGACCTGCCCGCTCAGCGCCTTGTCGAGGCGTTAACGCCAACCGATCCGGTGCTTGGATTTGGGTCTGTATATTTTGGCCCGGTGCTCGACGAGCGCAATCTGCATCGTCATCCATTCTTTCCCGACGCAGCACCGCAGTCGCTCGGTATTCCGATGATGATCGGCAACACCCACGATGAAACGCGCGGGTTTGTTGGCGCCGATCGCGCGATTTTTGCACTTACCTGGGATGAGCTGCCGGCGCGGCTTGCGAGCGCGATGCGCGTGGACGTTTTGCCCGAGTACGTCATCGCCGAGTATCGCAGGCTCTATCCGCGGCACTCGCCGAGCGATGTCTACTTCGCGGCCAGCACAGCAGCGCGCTCTTGGCGCGGCGCACTCATCGAACTTGAAGAGCGAACCCGCGCAGGCGCGCCCGCCTATGCCTACCAACTGGATTGGCAATCGCCGCGCGAGGGCGGCATTTTTGGCGCGCCGCATACGCTCGATATCCCGCTTGTATTCGGCAATCTCGAAGCTTCGAGTTACATCGGCGAACGCACGGCCGAAGGCGAGGCGATGTCGGCGCAAATGATGAGCACCGCAGTCCGCTTCGCGCGTTCCGGCGACCCCGGCTGGGCGCCGTACACACTCCCGCAGCGCACAACTATGATCTTCAATACAAACTCGCGCGTCGCGAACGATCCGCGCCGCACCGAGCGCGAACTTTTCGCTAGAGTGCCCTACACCCAACCCGGCACTTAGACGCGAAGCTGCTGCAGGCCTTCTTCAACGCTGATCACTGGCGCGTAGCCCATCTCACGCCGCGCCTTCGCGTCGATCAATACGCAGTCGCGCGACATGATCATTGCACCGAAGCGTGTCAGCGGCGGTTCACCCTTGAGATGCAATATCCGCCACGCACCCTCAGCCAGGCTCGCCAAGATATCAGCCGCCCAGGACGGCACACTCTTGTCCGGCAACGCAATGCCGCGCGTCGCGGCGATGGCGGAGATAATCTCCTTCATGGTGCGCGTGCCCTCGTCGAGAATGAAGTACGCCTCGCCGCCGTTGCCCCTGGTCAAAGCTAGGTCAATCGCGTGAACGAGGTTGGTTATATGCGTGGTCGAGGTCTCGGCCTGTCCGTTATTAAGCCACTGCCATTGGCCGCTCTTGGCCATGTGTTCGATCACTGGCAGCAACGTC
Organism: Caulobacteraceae bacterium; assembly: GCA_031379735.1. Classification (GTDB taxonomy): domain Bacteria; phylum Pseudomonadota; class Alphaproteobacteria; order Caulobacterales; family Aquidulcibacteraceae; genus Vitreimonas. Next base: position 17,467 of record JANNFK010000062.1, read on the forward strand.
GTATCACCCGGTCCCCAAATGAAGCGCGGGCGCAGAATGATCGTTTGGAAGGCTGGCGTATTCTCCTTCTCAACCAATTCCTCCGCCCGCGCCTTGGTCCACGAATACGGATACGGCGAGTTCGGCGCGCGCGGATAGGTCTCGTCCACGCCACGCAGATGCTGCCCGCGCCAAAGTACGCTCTCGGTGCTGATGTGAATGAAGCGCCGGGCGCCGGCATCGCGCGCCGCCGTCAGCATTCGGGCGGTCCCATCAATATTGAAGCGCTTCCACGCCTCGATCGGACCCCATTGCTCCACGAAGGCCGCGCAGTGCACAACCGCTTCGGCGTCGCCGACATGTTCGGCCGTCACGTTCTCCAAATCGCAACGCACAGGCGTTGCACCACGCTCGGCGATCACCGGATCGGATTTCGCCGAGCGCGACATGGCGCGCACCACGTGTCCAGAAAACCCCAACGTTTCCGTCGCCGCACCACCGACGAACCCCGAGGCGCCAGTGACAAAGATGCGCATCAGGCCGCGATCTGTTTCAGCGCATGCGATAGCTTCGCGACCGACGCCGCCGCATCGTCACGTCGTTCGCGCAATTCCTCGACAATCTCTTCCGGGGCCTTGCCGATAAAGTCTGCATTGCCGAGCTTCGCGTCCATCTTGCCAAGCTCAGCATTGAGCTTCGCGATTTCCTTAGTGAGACGCGCAGTTTCCGCCGGCAGATCGACCACGCCTGCCAAAGGCAGCGCCACCGTCACGCCATCAATGACGAACGTCACTGAGCCCTTCGGCGGAAAATCGGCGCTGGTCGAGTATTCGAGCCGCGCCATCCGGTCGATCAAATCCTGGTAGCGCTCCAGGCGCGATTGTGTCCCCGAATCGGCGCCGATCAGCAGGAGCGGAATCTTTGCGCCCGCCGGCACGTTGAGCTCGGAGCGTGTGGAGCGCGTCTCTTCGATCAAGCGCACCATCCAGTCGATCTCAGCCTCGGCCCCCACATCAACCAAATCGTCGCTCAGGTCCGGCCAAGCTTCGACAATCAGCATGCCTTGGCGCTTCGCGCCAAACTCGGCCGTACGCGCCCAGAGCTCTTCGGTGATGAACGGCATAAACGGATGCAGCATGATCAGAATTTGGTCGAGCACCCAAGCCGCGGTGCGGCGCGTTTCCGTTTTCGCCGCTTCATCCTCGCCATTAAGCAACGGCTTGATGAATTCGAGATACCAATCGCAATAGACGTTCCAGACGAATTTATAGAGCGCGCCAGCGGCCTCATTAAAGCGCCGCGCCTCAAGCTCTCGCGTCACCGCCGCCGCCGCTTTCGCGGTTTCACCGACAATCCATTTGTTGACCGTCTGCTCCGGCGAGCGCGGATCGTATTCATCCCACACTGCGCATTCGTTCATTTGCGCAAAGCGGGCTGCGTTCCAGAGCTTGGTGCCAAAATTGCGATAGCCTTCGATGCGCTGTTCGCTGAGCTTGATATCGCGACCCTGCGCCGCCATCGCGGCAAGCGTAAAGCGCAACGCATCGGCGCCGAACTTATCGATCAGGTCCAGCGGGTCCATGGTGTTACCCTTGGACTTTGACATCTTCTGGCCCTTCGCATCGCGGACCAGAGCGTGAATATAGACTTCCGTAAACGGCACTTCCTTCATGAAGTGCAGACCCATCATCATCATCCGCGCGACCCAGAAAAAGATGATATCGTGCGCGGTGATCAGCGATGACGTCGGGTAAAACTTCTTCAGCTCCGGCGTCTTCTGCGGCCATCCGAGCGTTGAGAAGGGCCAAAGGCCTGAGCTGAACCATGTGTCCAACACGTCTTCGTCTTGGCGCAGCGTGACGTCTTTGCCGTAGTGCTTGCGCGCGGCGGTTTTTGCGGCGGCTTCGCTCTCTTCAACAAACGTGTGTCCATCGGGCCCGTACCAAGCCGGAATGCGGTGGCCCCACCAGAGCTGTCGCGAGACACACCACGGCTCGATGTTGCGCATCCACTGATAGTACGTCTTCGTCCACGCTTCCGGGACAAACTTGGTCTTGCCGGTTTCGACCGCCGCGATGGCGTCCTTCGCCAGTTCGCCCGCGTTCACGTACCACTGGTCGGTCAGCATCGGCTCGATGACGACGTTCGAACGATCACCGAACGGCTGCATGATCTTCTTGTTCTCGATGTGGTCGAGCAGGCCGATTGCCTCGATATCCTCAACAACGCGCTTGCGTGCCTCAAAGCGGTCGAGACCGCGATACTTCGCCGGCACGTGCTCGGCATCGGCCATGCGGCCCTTCGTATCCATCAGGATGTAAAGCGGAATGTCGTTGCGGCGCGCGACCTGATAATCGTTGAAATCATGTGCGCCGGTAATCTTCACCGCGCCTGAGCCGAAATCCGGATCAGGGTATTCATCGATAATGATTGGGATGTAGCGATCAGCCAGTGGCAGCAGCACGCGCTTCCCAACGATCGGCGCGTAGCGCGTATCGCTTGGATGCACCGCCACTGCGCCATCGCCCAGCATCGTCTCCGGGCGCGTCGTAGCGATCGCGATATAGTTCCGCGTTTCCCACTCGGTCGGCTTGCCCTCGTCATCGAAGGCGATCGGAAATTCGTAGCTCTCGCCGTGCTCAAGCGGGTATTTGAAGTGCCAGAAGTGACCCTGCACTTCGCGGTTCTCGACTTCGAGATCGGAGATCGCAGTTTCGAAATGCGGGTCCCAATTTACCAGGCGCTTATCTTTGTAGATCAGCCCTTCCTTGTAGAGCTGCACGAAGACCTTCAGCACGGCCTCTGATAGGCCTTCATCCATCGTGAAACGCTCACGCGACCAGTCGCATGAGGCGCCGAGACGCCGCAGCTGATTGAGGATCGTGCCGCCCGACTCTTCCTTCCACGCCCAGACGCGCTTCAGGAATTCTTCGCGGCCGAGCGAGCGGCGGTCTTCGTTCTTGCCGGCCTGCGCAAGCTGACGCTCGACCACCATCTGCGTGGCGATGCCAGCGTGATCGGTGCCTGGTTGCCAAAGGACGCTCTTGCCGCGCAGCCGCTCAAACCGGACGAGAACGTCCTGGAGGGTATTGTTGAGCGCATGCCCAATGTGGAGCGAGCCAGTGACGTTCGGCGGCGGGATCACGATGCAGAACGGATCCGCTTTCGGATCGCTCTTGGGTTTGAACGCGCCGGACTCCTCCCAGGCCTTCGACCAGAGGGGCTCTACTTCTTTTGGCTTGAACGTCGTCTCGATCATTCCCGAGCGTATAGCAGGGCGAAGGCCCGCCGCGCGAGATAGGTTTTAGCAGGTGCGAAACTCCGTTTGCGTCGCCCACAAACGAAAACGCCCCGGCTTTCGCCAGGGCGTCTTGTTTATTCGATGTGCCTGCGACCTAGCGCGACATGCGGGCGATGCGTTCGAGTTCCGCCTCAACGCGGGCTTCGACGATAGCCGCCAAGTTGCGGTCCAGCCATTCCTTCAGCATCGGCTTCAAAAGCTCGCGGACAACGCCCTCCACCGTCTGGCCTTGCGCATCGGAGATACGCAACGTTCCGGCGAGGCGTGCGAGCGACCCCGCCGCCTGACTGGCAACTGGGTTGGACAGGATGACATCGCTCATCGGCTCCGCTGCGACAACGCGCGGCTGTGGGGCGGACATTACGGGTTCGGGCACAGGCGCCTCGTAGGTTACGGGCTGCTCGACCGCTTCGAAGACGATGTCATCGTCCGGAGCAGGCGGCGCGACGTGTTGAACAGGAGCAGGCGCCGGAGCTGGTGCATCGGTCTGCGTCAGATCGAGCACGGGCGCTGCATTGGGCGTCTGCTCTTCTTCGGAAATAATCCGGCGGATCGACGCCAAAATCTCTTCCATTGAAGGTTCGGCCTGTTGGTCTTGAAGCGCCATTTCCAGCCCCGCGGAATTTTCGCAAACGAGTCGCTTGCGGTTCAAACGTTATTGATGCTGGCGATTCGGGTCCACCTAAGCGCGCTGAATGATGCACACGCTCAGGCGATCAGAATCGCCCTCTTCTGCGCATGCTCTGCGGTATCGAATAAGGGAACGTTAATGTGCGCGTCGGCCGCGCGTCGTTGCGTGTTCAGAACGCGAAGCTCGGCGCCTTAGTCAGTCCTGGCGCAACCGGTGGCGCCGCATCAAACGCCGAACGGTACGCGGTTGCACCGTCAGCGCGCGTGTAAATTCGCGCGGAACCGGCAGCGCCTTGGCGCACGATCACACCGAGACGCCCACCCGGCGCGAGTTGCGCGAGCCAAGCGTCCGGCACGATTTCCGTCGACCCATTCAGCAAGATCACATCGTACGGACCTTCGTCCGCCCAACCTTCGACCGCCGCAGTAGAAACCGCCTTCACGTTGGTGACGCCGCTCGACTCAAGCGCGGCCTGCGCAGCAAAAGAGAGCGCTGGGTCGGGATCGAGCGTGATCACCTGCGCGCAACACGCCGCCAGCACAGCGGCGCCGTAACCCGTGGCGCCCGCGATCTCAAGCGCGCGCTCATTGGCTTGCGGCGCCAAGTTCATGATCAGCTTTGAGAGATCACGCGGACGCATCAACGTGCGGCCCGGCGCCACTTCAACTTCGAGGTCCCCGTACGCCAACACGCGCTTCGGCGCCGGCACGAAGCGTTCGCGCGGCAGCGTCCGCATCGCGCCAACAATGCGCGGGTCGGTCACGTCGCTCGGACGGACCTGACTTTCGACCATAAAATCGCGGGCGAGGACGAAATCCATTGCAAACTCCAGTTCCGTCCCCGGTTAAGCCGCCCCGGTGAACGGGGCAAGCGCCTCAGCGGCACATGGCGTCGCGGCCCAGGTCGAAATGCAGGTGGTCGCGGTGAGCGCGGTTGTAGTCAGGCGAGAGTACGGCCCGGAAGTATGTGCACGCGCCATCCCGGACATCCCGGAGGAAGAGCCTGTCGCGCTGTGCTCCGCGCCACCCTTGCGTCACCGTAATCGTTCGCCCATCCGCCAGCGTGAAGCCTTTGATGTCCATGGCGTTGGCGTGCGCATGCTCGCTCAAGCGCCGATCGCCGCGGCCGGCAATGCGGCGGCATTGATAGGACGGCGCAGCCAATTCGATGCGCGCCACGTCCTGGCCATAGCGGCGCTGCGCCGCGAGGCGAACCACGTCGCGCTCCCACAGCACTAAAGCAGCGGCCGCTGCGCAACTCGTCGCAACCGGCATCGAGTACGCATGTACAGACTGCGTCAGCTCAACGGCGTTGCGATAGCCGCACCCATTGGCGCCAGCCTCGTCAGGTATCCGCTCCGTCTGGAAGCCAGCGCCAGCGATAGCGGCCCGGCAGGCGGCCACATCGGCGGCAAAGTTCATAATTCGCGCCACTCGCAGCGGTTCTGGCATCAGATCGGCCTCTTCCGGCGGCGGCGCCCCGATCAGCAGCATGAGCATCATCAACGCAAGCGCAGCCAGCGCCGAGGCGGCCCAGATACGGGCGCGTTCGTGCTCTGCCTTCTTCGGCGGCGGTATGATGCCAATAATGCGCATGGAAAGGAGTGAGCGCCTTGACCGATTCCGGTTAGGACGACTAGGAGTGCCGCCCTGTCGTCCGCATATAACGGCGGACTGAGGCCTCGTGGCGGAGTGGTGACGCAGCGGACTGCAAATCCGCGTACCCCGGTTCAATTCCGGGCGAGGCCTCCACCTTTATCCCCAAATAATACCCCTACGCATCAACGCTTTGGCAGGCTTCGTTAGCTTCGCGTTTGCTATTAACAGCTTATTTACCGGTTAGGATCATATTCACGAGTGTCTTCCCTTGGAGACACCCCACCATACCCAACGCCTTCGAGGGCCCCGCAAGGGGCCCTCGTTTTCCTTTTGGCAGGGTGTGCAGCTTTATATTGGTGCAGCGCGAAGGGTCTTTTCCCCTGGCGCCGAACTTGATAGAGACCCGCTTCGCTCGGCTTGAGGCCGAAACTAGAATGTTCCTCGGTAGCTCAGTGGTAGAGCATCCGACTGTTAATCGGATGGTCGTAGGTTCGAATCCTACCCGGGGAGCCATTCTCCTTTCTTCATTGGTTGGATAGATTTTCTTCTCAGCCCGCAGCCTTCTGGCCGCGGGCTTTTTGTTTGCCAGCGTCTCAAGCGCCGGCTTTGTAGGCCGGCAACAGATGCGCGAGCCGCGTA
>JANNFK010000083.1:0-13553 GCA_031379735.1 Caulobacteraceae bacterium
CTTTCGCGCCAGCGGCGCGATCTTCCCGCAATTCGCCACGCACAACGCGCACACGGTCGCCGCCGTCCGTCGCATGGCGGCGAGCACCGGCCGCACCGATTTCGAATTTCAGCGTCTGCACGGCATGGGCGAGGCGCTCTATCTCGCCGTCGATCCGCCGCCGCCGGTGCGCGTCTATGCGCCGGTCGGTGGGCACGAGGATCTGCTACCCTATTTGGTGCGTCGCCTGCTTGAGAACGGCGCCAACACCAGCTTCGTGCATTCCTTCCTTGATGACGATGTCTCACCCGAGATCGTCGCCGCCGACCCAATCACGACGTTGGAAGCAAACCCTCATCGCCACCGCCGTCTGCCGTCGCCGCCATTGATGTTCGGCGCCAGTCGCCGCAACTCGACAGGGCCGGACCTTTCGATCACCGCCGATCGCACTGCGCTCGCAAACACGAAGGCGCCGAAGCTTGAGAGGGTGAGCGTCTCCGATCCTGGGCAAGCGATCACTACTGCGCTCAATGCGCACCACGCCTGGAACGCACGCGGCGGCGCCGCGCGCGCCGCCATCATCCGCGCGATGGGCGATATCCTGCAGAAGAACGAAGCCGAACTCATTGCGCTGACGGCGAAAGAGGCCGGGCGTAACCTGCAAGACTCGATCGACGAGGTCCGCGAGGCCGTGGATTTCTGCCGCTTCTATGCGGCCGAGGCTGAGCGTCTGTTCTCCGGCCCAAAGCCGCTGCCGTCACCAGCGGGCGAGACCGATCATCTCGAAATGCACGGACGCGGCGTGTTTGTTTGCATCAGCCCCTGGAATTTCCCGCTCGCAATCTTCACCGGCCAGTTGGCGGCAGCGCTTGCAGCCGGCAACACCGTCGTTGCGAAGCCGGCCGAGCAGACTCCGCTGATCGCGGAAGCCGCCGTGAAGCTTTTCTACGAAGCGGGCCTGCCGCGCGAGGCGTTGCAATTGGTGCAAGGCGCAGGTGACGTCGGCGGCAAGCTTGTCGCCGATCCACGCATTGGCGGGGTTGCGTTCACTGGATCGACCGAAGTTGCACGTCTCATCAACCGCACGCTTGCCGCCAAGGATGGCCCGATCGTACCGCTGATCGCGGAGACCGGTGGCCTGAACGGCATGTTCGTAGATACGACAGCGCTGAAAGAGCAGGTCGTCGATGACGTGCTAGTCTCGGCCTTCAACTCGGCTGGTCAGCGCTGCTCCAGCTTGCGCATATTGTTCCTGCCGAACGACACCGCCGACGAGGTGCTGGAAACGCTGCTCGGGGCCATGGATTGCCTTGTCATTGGCGATCCATCTGATCCGCGCACCGACATCGGCCCGATCATCGACACGGAAGCCAAAGCCAATCTCGACAAGCACATCGAACGCATGCGCACCGAAGCGAAGGTGCGAAAGCAGCTCGATGTCTCGAAGCTCGGCGGCAACTTCTTTGGTCCTGCGGTGATCGAGCTCAGCAGCCTCGATCAAATCAGCCGCGAAGTGTTCGGCCCGATTCTGCACATCGTCCGCTACGATCCGTCCGACATCGCCACCATCGGCGCGCAGCTGGCCTCGAAGGGCTATGGCCTGACACTCGGCGTACATTCGCGGTTGGAGAGCTTCGCGCAGGAAGTGATCGCGGCCGTGCCCGCGGGCAATGTCTATCTCAACCGCACCATCGTTGGCGCGGTTGTCGGCGTGCAGCCATTTGGCGGCTCGGGCTTATCTGGCACCGGTCCGAAAGCCGGCGGTCCCAATTATCTGCCGCGTTTTGCTGAAGAACGCGCTGTCAGCAACAATATCGCGGCCCAAGGCGGCGATCCGCATTTGCTGAACTTGTAGAAGCTTACGCTTTCGGCACATCCACCAGACGGGCCGTTTGCGTCGCTTTCGCCAGCACGTCGCCGCGTTCGTTGAACATGGTGGCGCTCACGAACGCAATTGAGCCGCCAAGTCGATCGACTTTTGCTTCAACCACACAGCGTTCGCCAATCTTCGGCGCAGCAAAATAGATCGTGTTGAGATTGCACGTAACTGGAACCTTCACGCCACCCGTCGCGGCGAGTGTCACAGGTCCCATGGTGTCGTCCATCATCGCGGTGATGAAGCCGCCTTGCACCGTGCCGCCGGGATTGGCGAATTCCGGGCGTGGCAGGAATGAGAGGCGCAAGACGTTAGCTGCGGGATCATGGCTTTCGAAGCGCGCGTTTAGATGCGCGGCGCAGGGCGGCACGGCGAACGAAGCGCCGATGCGGCCAGTGTCGTAACCGCTCTTGGTGATTTCAATCGCTGGCATCCGCGCCTCTCTCAGAAAGCAAATTCCAGAACCGCGTGCGCAACCAGCGCGCCGGACGCCGCAAACGTAATTTTCGCCTCTGCATACGCCGTCGTCTTACCGAAACGCAGCACGTTGGCTTCGACGATGAAGTCATCGCCCTTGGCGGGGCGCAGGAAGTGCGTGTGCTGGTAGGTCGTGCCCTTGGCGGCGCGATCGCCCGTCCCCATTGCAAGCGCGGTCACCGTATCGATCGCCGCCATGATCGCTTGCCCGCACACAGCGCCGGCCGAGAATTTGAGCGCGTCAGATTCCGGCAAGCGCGCGGTCACGCGATGGCCGTCCACCTTGAAGTCAGAGAGCCCGAGTTGCTTCACCCAGGGCGCAAAGATCAACTCATACGCCGGCAGAACCGTTTCTTGGGTGACCGGAAATAGCTCTCTGCCTGTGCTCATCGGCGAAATAGCGCACGCTTTCCCCGCAAGGTCTACCGCCATGCCTTGCTCTCGCCGCGCGCTGCGACGTAAATCACGCCATGCCGTCCGACAACGTCACGCCATTCCGCCGCCCCCCCAAACCGGTGCGCCCGCAGCAGCAAGGCGGGTGGGGCTTCAAGACCCATCGCGGCAAAGCGATATTAGTGCAGGCGCTAACGCTCGCTGCGTTCGCGATCAATCTACTCGGCGCCGCGGCCGGAGCGATGCTGTTGCCTGCGGCGAGCATCTTGGTGCAATCGCAGATCGTATTCTGGATTGTCGGCATGGGCATCAGCATCGCCGCGGCGCTGGTGGCGCTGGCGAACCGGCACGACGGCATGCCGTGGGCCAACACGCATCACGAACACGCGCTGCGTACGCTGATCATCGGTTACGCGATTTGGACGTTAGGCGGTTTGCTCACCTACATTCATGGCTCGCTCTTCATCGCGACCATCTTCATTCAGCTTGCAGTCGCGATCTGGGCGGGTCTGCGCGCGCTTGTCGGACTGGTGCTGGCGTTCGGCCGCAAGCCCATACCGAACCCACGCGGCTGGTTTGTCTAGTTCACCATCCGGCAGCCGTACTCGTCCTCAAATACCGCCTCAGCACTGATGGCGCCAAACAGAACGCTTGCGTGGACGCTGTCGCCGTCTTGCGTAACTTTTATGTTATTGCGCGCTTCTTCGGGAAACTCCGCAAGGCAAGATTCCAGATCGCGTCCGCTCACATGCAAACATGAGCACGTTTGCTTCGCCGCATACCCCGTCGCGATCGTCGCGTAAGCCACTTGCCCGCGTGACGCCCATGCGCCGCCAGCGACGACCGCCAGCCCGACAACGAGCACGCTCATCCAAATCCAAAGTTTGCGCGACACCGCCGCCTCCCCTTATGCTTGGCGCAGCATAACGAAGGCGAGGGGATACGTCATGCTGCGTGGAATAATTGCGGCGTTGTTTTTATCTTTCGCAACGTCAGCGCAGGGGCAAGAGCTTTACCCGTTGCCGCCACAGCCCTTGGGTGTCGCTTGGCCCGGCGCTGATTGGGAAACGGCGGCGCTCCCCGCTGACGTTGATCGCGCCGCTTACGATCTTGCTGTCACAGAAGCGTTCGCCGGGATGCATCCGCAAATGGGCGAGACGCGCGCCGTTGTCATCATCCAGAGCGGCCGTCTCGTGTTCGAGCGATACGCCGACGGGTATACGCGCGATACGCGGCTGAACTCGTGGTCGGTTGGCAAATCGCTAACGCATGCGCTTGTCGGCGCGGCTGTAATGCAGGATCGCATCGGTATTGACGCGCCGATGGGCAACCCTGGTTGGCGGGCCGGGGATCGGCGTGCGTCGATCACCTGGCGGCAATGGCTGCAGATGGTCGATGGGCTCGATTACCAGGAGAGCGCCGAAAACATCGCAGAAGCCGGCAATGCGCGCATGCTATTCGGCGACGGCCGGCGCGATGTCGTGCGCTGGGCGGCGACCCGGCCATTGATTCACGATCCGGGCACGCATTGGAATTACACCTCCGCCGGTACGATGTTGATCTCTGACGCGCTTACGCGCGCGATCGTCCCAAGCCCGGCTGACGCAAACGATCGCCGCGCCCGCATGCGCGCGTGGATGAATGCATCGTTGTTCGATCGCATTGGTATGCATCCGGTCGTCGAGTTCGATCCGCAGGGCGCGTTCTACGGCAGCTCGCTCTATTGGGCGACGGCGCGCGACTATGCGCGCTTTGGCTACTTATACCTGCGCGACGGCGTCTGGAACGGCGAGCGCGTATTGCCCGAAGGCTGGGTCGACTTCGCGCGGACGCCCGGGCCAGACACGAACACCGATGTTTATGGCGCTCAATGGTGGCTGACGCCGCCGCACGGCACAGGCCGCCCCGACCGCTCGCTGATCGTAAACCCTGATCTCGCCGATGCATTCTCAGCGCAGGGCCATGAAGGTCAGATCATTGTCATCGTACCGTCAAAAGATCTTGTGCTGGTGAGGCTCGGCCGCTTTGACGGCGGCGGCGAAGCGTGGAATGCGATGGGTGATTGGGCAGGGCGCTTGATCGGCGCGTTTGGCGACCGCCCGCAGACGTGAAGGAGGCAGCAATGTCCGATGACGGCCGTGAGTTGAAGACGGAGTGCGCGAAGAAACTGCGCGAAGCAGGCTTCAAATATCTCGCTGCTGAGTTGGAGTTCGGCTCACTCTCCGGTCTTGCCAAGGATGAGCCGTTCTTCCTTCTCTGCGGACGCGATCGCTTGGCGCCGACGGCGATCAAGGCGTGGATCGAAGCCGCGCGTTTGTCGAACGTGCCAGATCACAAGCTTGAGCGCGCGCACGAGACCGTCGAGGCGATTGAAGGTTGGCCAGGCGACCGGCACTATCCTGACTGATTTGGCCTGGCTGACTTGGTCTGACTGATTTGGCCTGACTGACTTGGCCTGACTGACTTGGCCTGACTGATTTGGCCTGACTGATTTGGCCTGACTGATTGGCCTGGCTGACTTGGCCTAACTGATCAGACGTCGTGAATGGCGGCGTGTACGCGGTCGAGCTGCTTATAGAGGGTGGGGCGCACATCGTCGTTGCGCCCACGCAGCGCTGATGCAGCCAATGCTGAAAGCGCCTGCGCAGCGTCGTGCTCGCCATGCGACGCCGCGATTGAAGCGACAGCCAGCGCGCGATCTGAAAGCGAAGCCGCAGCCGGACCGTGTGCATCGAGGATGCGCATCCGGAGTTGGCGAAGCGCGGTGTTCAGTGGCGGCACGTTGCCGGCATAGTTGTAGCGGCGGCGCTCACGAACGCGCAAACCGCCCAGCTTGCGCCTTCGGTCAGGCCCAAAATAGCTATCGTGATCGACCCACAACATTTCTCTCACTTCGCCGCGTTTTGCGGCCGGCGCTTTCTCGCGTCTCTAGACTGTACGCGTTTGTACTTAAGGAAGCGCAACACGCGCTGCATTTTTGGCGGCGTAGTGAATGCGCATTAGTTATGTACGCTGCCAGGTTTCATCCAGGCCGCGTGTTTCCATATGTTCGAAGCCCAGCGCGCGCACGAGCGCCTTCGACGCGTCGTTGCGAATGTCGATGCTGGCTTCGAATGACGCCGCCCCTTGTCCGCGAAGGTGACTGAGCATCGCGGTTACCGCTTCTTTGCCATATCCGCGCCGCCAGATGCGTGGATCAAATAGGTACCCAATTTCGGCGCGATGATCGGGTTTCACCGTCGCCTCGATCGTGCCAATGCCTGCGCCGGTGTCGCGCAGCCAAACCGTCCAGTTCAGCCATTGCTCCAGCCGATCGGGCGCCGTTTCTTGGATCACGCGTGCGAAGCGCGGTTCGATGTCGGCGAGCTTTTCCGGCGCTTTGCGTGGAATGTAAGCGTACATTTTAGGATCGCGCAGCGCCTCGAACATTGACGCGGCGTCCTCGACCCGGGTGCGCCGCAGCTCCAACCGAGGCGTCAAGATTGGGTCGCGCGAGACGATCAGCATCAAAGTCCAACCATTGCACGCACATCCGCCGGTGTGTTGCCGCTCTCGCGCAACGCCTTCAGCGTTGCGGCGGCATCGCGCTTGGCCAACCTTTTGCCGTCCTCGCCAAGGATCAGCTTGTGATGCCGATAGACCGGCTGCGGCAGGTCTAACAGTTTCTGCAGCAGCACATGCAAGTGCGCCGCCTCGCGCAGATCCTCGCCACGTATCACGTGCGTCACGCCTTGGAGCGCATCGTCCCAGACCGACGCGAGGTGATAGCTCGTGGCGAAATCTTTCCGCGCCAGCACGACGTCGCCGTGCCTATCCGGCTCAGCGCGCACCGGCCCCGTCTCGTCCTCAAATACGAGGGCGAAATAAGCCGGCCCTAACGCCGCGCGCGCCTTCTTCAAAGAGAGCCGCCACGCAAATGCTTCGCCGGCTGCGAGGCGCGCCGCTTCATCGTCTGGCGCCAGCGCTTCGCCACGAAACGCGTCCAGAGGTTCGCCGTGCGGCGCCGAGCCGATGGCTTCGGCGATCTCCTTGCGCGTGCGAAAGCAGCGATAGACGAGCTGGCGCTCGATCAAGCCAAGCAGCACGCCTTCGTATTCGGCCATGTGCGCCGATTGCCGCCGCACCGGTTCTTCCCAGGCGACACCCAGCCAGGCGAGGTCGTCAAAGATCGCCGCTTCAAACTCGGGCCGCACGCGGCCCTGGTCGATGTCCTCGACGCGCACGAGAAGACGCCCGCCTGCAGCTCGCGCCGCATCAAACGCGGTCAGCGCCGAGAAGGCGTGCCCCAGGTGCAGATAACCCGTAGGCGATGGTGCAAAGCGGGTGACGAAACTCATGGCGTCAAGGCTACCGCTCAGCGCCGCGAGCCGCTACCTAGCGATCCATGACTGTGTTTCTCGATGGCCCCCGGATGCCGCCAGCGCGCGGCGGCAAGCCAGATTCCTTGGTGATTTTTCTCCACGGCTACGGCTCCAATGGCGCCGATCTCATTTCGCTCGCGCCATATTGGGCCGAGGCGTTGCCGGGAACGGCGTTCGTTTCGCCGAACGCGATTGAGCCTGTGCCGATGGCGCCTGGCGGCTATCAATGGTTTCCCATCTCCAATCTCGACCCACTTCTGATGGAGCAGGGCGCAAAGACCGCAGCGCAATCGGTGGACCGTTTTATCGATCGCGAAATGGAAAAATATGGGCTTACGCCAGATCGCGTTGCGCTCGTGGGTTTTAGCCAAGGCACGATGATGGCGCTGCACGTCGGCTTGCGCCGTGAAAAGCAACTCGCAGCCATCCTGGGCTTCTCCGGCGTGCTTGTCGGCGCGCGGTCGCTGAAGGAACAGATGCGCTCTAAGCCGCCAGTTTTGCTCATCCATGGCGACCGCGATCCAACCATCCCGATTCCTGCGATGTTCGATTCGGCCGAGGCCCTGGCGGCGGCTGATCACGGCGCCCAGTGGCACATTTCCTACGGCGTACCGCATTCGATCGGCCCGGACGGTCTTGAACTGGGAGGGGAGTTTCTCGCCATGTACTTGAAAACCAAGGGCTTGGTTGGTGTGGGCTGAGGATTTTTGGTCACGTGGCCGGAGTGTCACGAAGCTGTTGCCCCAAATCAGGTAAAGCTCGTTCCCATCGGCGTCGCGGCATGTGCTATACTGCGACGCAGAGAAGGAGCGGCGTCTTCAGTTCAAGCGTGATCCGTCACCAGCTTCTTGAGCGGTTGCATTGGAGCAGCCGTCAATGAACGTTGCCAGCGCTCCTCTATCGGGGTTCCCGGCGCTGGTGCTCAACGCCGACTTCCGTCCGCTTTCATATTATCCGCTGTCGTTGTGGCCCTGGCAGGAAGCGGTGAAGGCCGTCTTCCTTGAGCGCGTCGATGTCGTCGCCCATTACGATCACGTGATCCACTCGCCGTCGCTCGAGATGCGGCTGCCGAGCGTGATCTCGCTCCGCGACTACGTGCATCAGGATCGCCCGCCGGCGTTCACGCGCTTTAACGTTTTCCTGCGTGACGGCTTTGCTTGCCAGTATTGCGGCTCGCCCGACGATCTCACCTTCGACCACGTCCTGCCGCGCTCGAAGGGCGGGCGCACGACCTGGGAGAACATCGTCGCGGCCTGTGCGCCGTGTAATTTGAGGAAGGGCGGCAAGTACGCCCACCATTCCGGCATGCGGCCGTTCAAGAAGCCGCGCCGCCCGACCATGCACGAACTGCAACATGTCGGCCGCCGCTTCCCGCCCCTTCACATGCACGAAAGCTGGATGGATTATCTCTACTGGGACGTCGAACTCGAGGCTTAAGCGCGCGCGATCATGACGTGGCCCTGCTTCCACAAGCGCTCAAACAAGACGCGTGCGAGAAGACCGGGCGCAGCGTCCCCCTGCAGGTCCTGAAGATTGCGAACCCCGTCGATGCGCTCCAGCAAGTCCGCCTCGTCGAGCCGCAAGCTGAACTTGAAGCCCACGCGCTGATAGTCTGTTGACGTAAGGCGTTTCACCCACGGTCTCGGATGCGGCACGAGCGTTCGCCAATCCGGATCGGAAAACGAGATCGCCTGCGTCTCGCCTTTGCGAGCAAAAAAATAGTGCGCGAAGTTGGCGATCTTCAGGTTTTCCATCACCGCCCATTGTTCGCGCTCTGGCAGCGCGGCTATGCGTGCGGCGGCTTCTTCTGCGAGCCATGGGGCGCCTTGCGGATAGTAGATGCTGTTTTCCAACCAGCCCTGAAATCCCAACCCACCTTCTTCCACCAATGAGATCACTTGCGGCGCCGTGTACGCGCGGTCCTGTGGATGCAGGAACGTATCCACGAGTGCGGCGTCCTCCCTGAGTTCGCTCGCCGCGCCGCCATAGTGATGCACGAAATGCCATTGCGGCAATCCAGCGAGTGTGCGGCGCGCAAATGCGATGCCTTCTTCGTCCGCACGCACGCCGAGCCGGCGAAACACATCTTGCATCATATACACACCGGCGCGATGCGGAGCGGCGTAGACCATTCCGACGAAAACGCCGTGAGGCGCCATTACGTCCGCCAGCGCCCGCATGCCTTCATCGGGGTGCTCCATGTGGTGCAGCACGCCCGTGCACATGATGACATCGAAGGTGTCGCGTATCGCGCTGACCTCGCGAAGGTCGCCTTTGAACAGGTGCAGATTTTTGAGATTGTGCTTCTCCTGCAAGTAGCGCTCATGCGCGAGGCTCGGTTCGGAGAGATCGACGCCGTACACTTCGCAGTCGCGATTGGTGTAGGCGAGCCACGCCGCTTGTTGCGTGCCGCATCCAGCGCTCAAGATGGTGAGCTGCTCGTCCGGTTTGCCTTCAGGCCAGAGCATGGGCGCAAACATGCTGGGATCGCCGGCCTGGTAGCCGCCCTCAGCGATTGCTTGTCCGAGGTCGAGAGTGGGCGGCGGGTAGGGGTGGCCCTCATAGAGCCGGGCTACACTTGTGGAGACATCTTCCATCCCGGTCGCGTGCCTCCGCGCGGCGCGGGCGTCAAGGCGGGTCGCTCACCCATCAAGCGACATGCGAAACGTCATCCGCTCGCCGCCGCGCATCACGTCCAATGTCAGCGGCGAGGCGCGCATAGCTGCGGAGAAGGCCTCCGGCGTTAAAGTTGCGACCGTCGCGCCATTGATCGCGACAATGCGGTCACCGACTTGCAAGCCGCTGCGCGACGCCGCGAAGCCTGGCGCTATTTCCATCACTTCGAGCGTACCCGCCCCAGGTTGCATGGCTGTGCCGATGCCGTAGCGGCGCGTAGGGGAGGCTGCGGCATCGATCCGGACCGCATCGCGCGGCGGAGATGTTTGCGCCAGCGCCTGCGCTGCAGCGTTCGGCGTCACGTGCAATTCGCGCAGCGCTTCGTTCAAAGCGTCTTGCGGCGCGGTGGCGCGGTCCGGCGCGATCCCTGTGCCTTCCCAGCCTTGGCCAGTTCGCTCGACGTAGGTGCGGCCAATCGGGATAAAGACTTGAAACTGGCCGTTACCGAAGGCCTCATCGCCGCCGTAATGGCCCGCGCCACGTGTGGTTGCGCCAACTAAGGTCGCGCGGCCGGTTTCCTTGAGCGCAAGCGAAAGATGTTCGCAGGCCGAAGCAGTTTGATCTGTCAGCACGAACACCTGCGCGTCGCTTAAGCCGCTTACGGGCGAGGTGGGCTGCGCCCAATGGCGCCAACGCCGAATGCCACGGGGCGCGTCGGTGATCTCGCGCATGGTGGCGCGGCTGGCGAACATGTCCTCAAGGCCGCCGTCAGCCCCGGCGCGCGTATCCATTGTCACCAATTGCGTTGGACGCGCGTAGAGGCGCGAGAAAAGCACATCCATCACGCCAAGCGCGCCGCCTCTGCATGTGCGCAAATCCAGCACCAGCGCATTCGCATCGGCGTATTGATCGAGGATCGACGCCATGCGTGCTTCAGATTGGTCGTCGCCCGGCAGCATGTCGATGCGCAGGTACGCCACGCCATCGGTAAGCCATTGCGCCTCACCGAACGCTTCATCGCCTGGCGGCGCACGCAAAGTCCGGCGTCCTGGCTCGGATTGACCGTTCAACGTTACGCGCAGATGCGCATCGCGATGGATCGAATTGAGCTCGCCGGAAAGCTGCGCCGCGAGGTGCTGGGGGTCGTCGACACCGTCATAAGCGCCCGCCTCGGCGCGTTCGCGCAGGTGGGTCGCGTATTGGCGCGCTACGTCTGGAAAAACGTAACGCTGCTCCAGCATGCCGGCGAGTTCTTCGACCGCGTCGCGAATGGTTTCGGGCTCCAGGCGCGCGCGCGCCTCGGCCGTAATCTGGGCCACGGTTTGCGCGGGCGCTGCGCCACTGGCCGAAAGGCCCATAACCAGGGCGGCTGCGGCGGCGCCCAAGGATTGCGCGAGATTCATCGTCTTCCCCCGATTGGCCCCGGCTCGGGGCGGCTCGTGGGGAGGCTTATGGGCCGGCTTCTTTGCGCCTGTTCGTCGGCGCTGCAACAAAGCTGAAATGTTCGGCGAGCCTTAGCCCAGGCCCGCCGCCGCATCGTTGAAGGTCCCATTCAGCGCATCGCCGATCGAAGTTACCGCGCCGATGATGACGAGGCCGATGAGCGAGGCGATGAGGGCGTATTCGATCGCGGTCGCGCCGCGCTCGTCGCGAAAGAATTTGAGCATCATGCGGCGTTCCGTTCGATCAGGCGGTTGACGAGGACGACATCGGCCGGCGGCATCTCGTGCGCGCGCAGCTCTGCCGGTTGAACCCATTTGGCGGCTTGGGCGGAATTTGGCTCAAGCTTGATCACGCCGCCAAACTTGGTGACGACGTAAAGTGGCATCAGAAGATGGAAATCCGGATACGCGTGCGAGGCAAACGCGAACGGATCGAGAGCGTCGGGCTCTACGTTCAAATCCAGCTCCTCCTTCAGTTCCCGAACGAGCGCTTGCTCGGGAGCTTCCCCCAGTTCGACCTTGCCGCCGGGAAATTCCCAGAGGCCGCCGAGCTGCTTGTGCGCGGGACGCTGTGTGATGAGCACGCGCCCGGATGAATCAATCAAAGCGGCGGCTGCAACCAGAAGCAGGCGTCGCGATGAAGGATCACTATCGCTGGTTTGCATGAAAATCCGGTGAGGCAGGTTGGTTGATGCGCGTTAAGCACATCAACCCTTCCAGCGCCCTTACGACGTTGGCAAGCCTTCTTCTTTGAGTGTTTTCTGCACAGCAGGGCGCGCGCGCACGCGTTCAAAGTAAGAGGTCAGTTTCGCCGGTACAGGAATTTCAAACTTACGGGCCCAATTCAGCACGACGAAGGCGTAAGCGTCCGCGACCGTGAATTGACCAAGCAAATAGTCCTTGTCGCCGAGTTTCTGCTCGAGAAGTTTATAGCGGTTCACCAAGTTTGCCGTCACCGCCGCTTTGGCGTCCTCGCTCGGGTTCCTGAACAGCGGGGAGGTGCCTTTGTGCAGTTCTGTCGCAATGAAGTTCAGCGTCTCCAGAAAGCGCCAACGCTGCGGGCCTTCAGTGATCGCGAGCCCGGCGTCCGGCTTTTGTGCGGCGAGGTACTGAAGCAAGACCTGCGCTTCGGTGAGCACGTGGCCATCATCCAGCTCGAGTGCGGGCACGGCGCCTTGCGGGTTGATGTCGTAGAAATTGCGGCCGCTTTCGGTGGGCCGTTCCTTGCCGAACGTTACCTTATCGAGACCGACGTCGAGGCCGGCTTCGTTGATTGCGATGTGTGGCGCGAGCGAGCAGGCGCCGGGGGCGTAGAACAGTTTCATGAGCAATCTCCGCGATGCGATCGACGTCAGATAGACCGGGCGGTGGTCCGCTCAAGTGTCACGTGTGTGCCTGCTTACGCGCCGGTCAAACGAAAGAGCGTGGCGGCAACGAAGACCGTCAACACCAAGGCGATGAACAAGTCCGACACCATTGCAACACTACGCGTTAAGTTGCGTTCGCTGGCTTCAACATGTTTCAACCCAGCTAGCGCAAAGAAGAGACCGCCGGCGATGGCGGCGGGCATCGCCCAACCAGGCACAAGGGCGAGCAATCCGAGCAGGCCAAGCGAGAGGTTGGCGAAGCCGAGTTCACGCACGATCGGGTGCACGCGTGGATCTTCGATCTCGAAGATGTCTTGCGCCGTGAATGCCGGATTGAACGCCTGTCGCAGTCCGGCAATCCCTAGCCGCATCCCTACGCCCCAGAAAGCAAACCATTTGCCGACAAGCGCGATGACGTCGCCGCTCGTGTGCAGCACGGCGTATTCAAGCGCCACGCAGCCAGCAGGGAAAATCAGCATGAAGAGGGCGATGACGGCGAAATACATGCGGCCTTGTCTCATACTCTACGCGCGCCGTCAGGGGATGCGGAACGAGGCGCTGCGTGGCATGTTAAACTCCCATGCGCAGATGGGCATTCATTGCGGCGCTCCTTTTTGCACCGTGCGCCGCTGCCCAGGACTACCGGGCGGCGCCGGTTGTCAGCGCGCAACGTCAAGGCCCAGGCGGCGAAGCGCGCGCGTCCATGGATGTCAACGCGCCACCGGCGACGGTTTGGTCGATCCTCAGCGATTGTGCGCAAGCGCGCAGATTCATGCGAAGCCTGATCAGCTGCCGCATCGTCGAGCAGGGCGATGGCTGGGATGTCCGCGAACATCGAAGCCGTGGTTGGCCGCTGCATCCGGTGATGAGGAACGTCTCGCGCGTGACGCTCGATCCAGATCGCCGCCTCACGTTCCGTCTGATCGAAGGCGATTGGACGCGATCGGACGGTGAGTGGACGCTGACGCCGATCGACGGCGGCCGCGGCACGCACGTCACCTATCGTATCGACGCCGCGATCCCCGGTGGATTGCCCGCCGGC
>JANNFK010000086.1:0-9310 GCA_031379735.1 Caulobacteraceae bacterium
AGCCCATTGCCGCCGGTTTGAATGTGAATGTCGATGAGCCCCGCTTCCTTGCACCAGCGTTTCATCGTGCCGCGGCTCTTCGGTTGGTCGTATTCCGGCGCCAGCATGTCGAACGTATCGAGGATGCTGTATTCTACCAGCTGCTCTTCAGTGAAGCCCGGGCGCGCGCCGCGATAGTCTTTGATCGGCACGAACAGCTGATTGTAGGGATGCAGCGGCGGCATGATCTTCATATACGCCGGCACCACCTTGCGGCACCACTCCAAGAGCTGCTCTTGGTTCATGCGCTTAGTGAGCCAACGCACGCGATAGCGTGAGTGAAATATCCACTTCCATGCATCGTACACATCGACAGCAATGTGCCCACCGGGCTTTACCATGTCGACGAGCGCGAGGAATGACTTCTTCACGTCGGGCGTGTGCTGAATGACGCCGTAACAAAACACGCGATCAAACGATTCACGCCGATACGGCATGTCGTAAATGCTGGCTTGGCTGACGTTCGCGCCTTTGGCGGCGAACGAATTGTGCGTCACGTCTGAAGCAGCGCTGTAATCGAACGAAATCACGCGCGCGCCGGTGCCCAGCATAATTTCAGTGAAGCGCCCTGAGCCGCATCCAGCTTCAAGGATCGTCTCGCCCTTCATCGAAGTTGGCCAACCGGTGCCATGGAAGAAGCGATCGCGCGATTCCGTGTTGCCGGTCGCGCTGTCGACTTGCGTCGCGCGAAACGCAGCCCACTGTTTACCAAAGTTGCTAGTGTAGCCTTCGTCTTCAACAAATCGCGGAATACCGGCGACGCGATAGGCATGCCCCGCTTCGCACGTCAAAGTTCCACGGGCCTCACCGGCGGAAATCCCATCCGCTTGGAACGCCAGCGCGCCCTTGCACTTTGGGCACGCGTACACGTCAAGGTTCGGCAGCGACTGACCCACAGAAGTCCCCATTCAAATGTCTCGTAGTATCGAGATTGGACGTACGCACAGAAATTGAGTGCGCCTACGCAATTCGCGCGTCGCATGCATAAAACTCAATTAACCTTGCCGGCTTGCCTGGAACTTTGCGTGACAGTTTAGTGTCTCGGGCGTTCAGTTCACGCGCCGGTCTTTCCCAGCCCAGAACGGCTCGCGCAACTCACGCCGCAATACCTTTCCACTCGCACTTCGCGGCAGCGGCGTCACCATAAAGTCCACACTCCGCGGCGCCTTGAAATGCGCAATGCGCGTACGCGCGAATGCAATGATGTCCGCTGCATCCGGCGTCACACCGGGCTTCGGCACGACGATCGCCTTGACCGCCTCACCCCAGGTTTCATCCGGCACACCGATCACCGCGACCTCAGCGACGTGCGGATGGCCGTGCACCGCGTTCTCGACCTCCGCCGGGTACACGTTTTCACCGCCGCTGATGATCATGTCCTTGATGCGGTCCTGGATGAACACGTAGCCGTCAGCGTCGATGTAGCCTGCATCGCCCGTGCGCAGCCATCCATCGCCATCCACTGTCGCTGCGGTCGCATCGTTCTTGCGCCAGTAGCCCTTCATATTCGCGGCCGAGCGCGTGACGATCTCGCCGGTCTCATTCGGCCCCAAGCGGTTCCCGCTCGCATCGATGGTCGCCATCTCCACGCCCGGCATCGGCAGACCCGCGGACCGCATGCGATCGTTGCCCTTCGGATCGTGATCCGCCGGCGGCAAATACGTCACCGTGCCCGTCGTTTCAGTCATGCCGTATTGCTGAACGAACCCACAGCCGAACACCTCCATGCATTCACGTAGCAGATCGACCGGCATTGGTGATGCGCCATAGAGAATGTGCGTCAGGCTCGAATAATCGATCTCTCTCGCGCGCGGCATGCGGATCACGAACTGGAGCGCCGCCGGCACCATGAACATCTTGGCGATGCGCTCGCGCGGGATCGCTTCCAGCGCCTCCATCGGATTGAAGTCGCGCGCAATCACGTTCTTCACACCGTTCACGATGCCGACCAAACACCAACCTGTACCGCCAATGTGCGCGACAGGCATGGCGCAGTAGCTGACTTCGCCTTCATTCCATTCGTTCCAGCCCATGCGCGCATCGGCAAGACTTCGCCGCGAGCGCAATATATTTGCGCTCGTCAGCATCACGCCCTTCGGACGTCCCGTTGTGCCCGACGTGTAGAGCAGCAACGCCGTCGCCTCGGGCGGCACGGCAATATTTAGATCCATCGCCGGATGCGCATCGCGCCACGCCTCGAAGACCGGATACGCGTGAACGCCCGGCTCCATCGCGACGATTGCGGGCTTAGTTTCGCTCTTGGCGACCGCGCCTGCCGCGCACTCAATGCATTCCGGCCCAACAAACAGGAGATGCGCCGCCGCATCATCGATGATGTAGGCGACCTCGTCCGGCGCAAGCCGCCAGCCAATTGGCGCGATGATCGCGCCAACCTTCATCACCGCGAACAATAGTTCGAAATAATGATCGCTGTTCTTGCCGAAATAGCAGACCCGGTCGCCGGCTTTCAGCCCGGCCGCTACCAAGGCCGCAGCGGTACGGTTCGAGTTGGCGTCTAATGCCGCGAACGTGGTTTCGCGGCCCTCGAAGCTCAGCGCGACCTTATCGCCACGCGTGCGCCCATGGTGACGCGTTACGTCGCCCAGCGTCAGCATCAGATCGAATTCTTCAGGCCGCAGCGACGTTCCCATGTTCATCTCCCGCTGGTTCTTTTGGGAGACCTTAGCGCGGGCCTTGGGAATGTGGAGCGATTAGCTTCCGATGCCGCGCGCCATCAACGCCGCAAACAGCGGCACAAGCGCCAACACATGCAGCTCTATCATGACGAGGCGCCGTATCCGCTTCCCGTCCGCCTCAGCGACCGCAAAGGCGGCGTCCTTACCGGCCTGCCTGACCCAGCCAATGAAGGCTCGCGTCGGTGCGATCGAGATGAGACCCACGACGGCAAACGCCGCCATCTTTAACCAGAAGAACGGCTGCGCGGCGTAGAACTCGGCCCCCTTCGCGCCCCAGAACACACGCGCGAGGCCCGCCACGATCACACCGACAGCGCTGATCCCGTAAAAGAGATCTGCTCGCAGCAGGAGGCGCGCGACGCGCGCATCGACCGGAAGCCGCAGGATGAAAGCCTCAGCCGCCAGGGCGCCGACAAGGATCAGCGCAAAGACAAAATGGAGATACGAAAGCGCGGCGTCGTGAAGGAGCATGAAGCCGACTTACGTCGGCGCGCGCCCTCGATCCAGTCCGTTAGTTGGCGCCGCTGCGGCTGCGGGCACGATCGAGCGCATCCCATTCAGCTTGCGTGCGGCAGACCTGTTGGCGCGAGCGCAGACGGCTCTCGGAACGCGGACCCGAACGGCAAACGCGCTCGGTGCAGGCGTCGCCGCCTGTTCGGCCGGCGGCGTTACTGGTGTTTCTTCTGCGGCCGGCGCGGGCGGCGCTTCGGACGTCGTCTCGGTGGCGGCTTCCGCCGGGGGCGCTTCGGTTTGCGCCAGCGCCATCGGCGCCGCCATCAGAACCGCCGCAAAAACCAAGGTCGCAACGCGCATATAGGACTCTCCGCTCCAAAAAGGAGCGGCAAATTACCTTTGATGCTCAATGTGTAAAGTCGGCTACTGCTGAACGGTTCAGTCGTCGCGATGAACGCGCTCACGGCGCTCGTGGCGCTCCTGTGCCTCCAGGGAAAGCGTCGCGATCGGGCGGGCCTCCAGGCGCGAAAGCGCGATCGGTTCGCCGGTTTCTTCGCAATAGCCATACGAGCCATCGTCGATCCGGCGCAGCGCTTCCTCGATCTTGGAAATCAGCTTGCGCTGGCGGTCGCGGGTACGGAGCTCTAGCGCCCGGTCGGTTTCACTGGTGGCGCGATCGGCCAAGTCCGCCTCGTTCACGGTGTCTTGCTGCAGCGTCGCGATCGTCCCGCGCGACTCTTCCAGGATCTCGTCCTTCCAGGCCAGGAGCTTCTTACGGAAAAATTCCCGCTGCCGGTCATTCATGAACGGCTCGTCTTCGCTGGGGCGATATTCTTTCGTCGAGGTCGCCATACCGGAACTCCGAGACCGCCTAGTTGAGGCGCGCGCCTTATAGCTGTGGTCCTGAACGCCGTCCATTGAGCAAGACCGGCGCCAAAGTCATGCAATTTCCGCACGTTGCGGTGCAGCAATTAAACTTTTCCAGAGATACGTTCGAGCTTCGCTGCCTCTACCGCGAGCCTTACATCAATCTCATGCAGTATGGCGTCCAATCCCGGGTCGCCGGTCTTCTCTGAACGGCCCTGAAGCGCCTCCAGTTTGGCGCGCAAACCACCGGACGCCCGGCCAAGCAACAGGCCCTGCTCCAGCTCCTCCAACGTATCGAGCGCCTCCTCCCCGCGACGGCGCTGGCGAGCGCGGCGATGGGTTGGGTTCTCGTCACCCTGCAGCGCCAAAAGTGAATCGAGCGATGTCACCGCGCCGCTCGGCGTTGCGGCAGCTGTCCGCTGCGGCGCATCCGACGCCGGCGCGAAGCCTGGCGCAGCCGTCTTGCCTGCCTTACCGGCAGAACTCGACGCCCCAACGTTGCGGCCTGGTTCGATCTTCATCGACGCGGACTCTCAGCTGCTGCCGTTTCCGATCCATTAACGTTTCAGAATTGAACCGGTCGTTAACCGAACTGCTGACCTATCGCTCAAATGGGATTTGCAACACGCGCCGCGCGCACAGCTCTGCTTGCCGTCTGCTCAGTCGCCGCCATGACTGCGCCGATTGCTGCGCCAGTGGCGTATGCGGGAACGCGGATCAAGGACATCACCGACTTCGAAGGCGTCCGCGAGAACCAACTCGTCGGCTACGGCCTCGTCGTCGGCCTTGCCGGCACCGGTGACTCGTTGCGGAACTCGGCGTTCACGCGCCAAAGCCTCGAAGCCATGCTCGAACGTCTCGGCGTCGCGGCTGCGGGCGCCAACCTGAACACACGCAACGTTGCGGCAGTGATGGTCACCTCGAACCTGCCGCCGTTCGCGGCGCAAGGCTCGCGCATCGATGTCACCGTCTCCGCACTCGGCGACGCCCGCAGTCTCGCCGGCGGCCAATTGCTGGTCACGCCGCTTATGGGCGCGGATCAGCAAGTTTACGCCGTCGCGCAAGGCCCGCTCGCCATCGGCGGCTTCGCAGCCTCCGGCCAATCCGGTTCATCAGTCACGCGCGGCGTGCCGACCGCGGGCCGCATTGCATCGGGCGCGCTGGTCGAACGCGAGATCCATTTCGACATCGCCGCGCAGCAGGAATTGCGCCTGGCGCTGCGAAATCCAGACTTTACTACCGCCCAGCGCGTGGCGACCGCGATCAACACGCTGATCGGCTCCAACGCCGCGCGCGCGGCCAATCCTGGTTCGGTCGTGCTCACGCGCCCGCAAGATTATGCCGGCGACATGGTCTCGCTTATTGGCAACATCGAGAACCTTGAGGTTGAAGTCGATACACCCGCCCGCATCGTCATCGACGAAAGTTCAGGCATCGTCGTCATGGGCGAAAACGTGAAGGTCTCCACCGTCGCGATTGCGCAAGGCAACCTTACGATCTCGATCCAGGAAGACCCGTTCGTCAGTCAACCGGCGCCGCTCAGCGGCGGCGAAACCGTTATCGTGCCTTCAAGCGGCGTGAACGTCGACGAGGAAGAAGGCGGTCTGGTCGTTGTCCCTGGCGGCGTACCGCTTCGCCAACTGGTCAACGGCCTCAACGCGCTCGGCGTGACGCCGCGCGACATGATCTCGATCCTGCAGGCGCTGAAAGCCGCCGGCGCAATCCAAGCCGAAATCGAAGTGATGTAATGCCAGGCCCGATCGCACTCCCCGGCGCGCCTCTGCCGATGAGCACAGCACAGCAAACCCAGGCACAGCTGCACCAGACGCACGAGCGCGAACAGCTCAGCCGTGCGGCGAAAGAGTTCGAGAGCGTGTTTCTTTCGGAAATGCTCGCCCCGATGTTTGAAGGCCTCGACACCGATGGCCTCGGCGGCGGCGGCATGGGCGAGGAAATCTTCCGGCCGATGCTGGTCGAGCGTTATGCGGAATCCATCAGCCGCTCCGGCGGCATCGGCATCGCCGACAGCGTTGTGCGCGAGTTCATGCGTATGCAAGCCGCCGAAGCCGCCACCAACGGCCCCGCCACGGACGAGCCTATCGCGCTAGAGGAGTTCGCCAATGGCGCTCATCGCTGACGACGCCAAGCACCGCGTCGAACAATTGCTGATGATGACCGAGCGCCTCGCTGCACTCGCCTCCGAGGACACGCGCCGGATTCAGGCGCGCCAACCTCTGCCCGATAGCGCCGAGGCGGACGAGAAGAACCGATTGGCAAACGCCTACCGTCTCGAACTCGCCCGCATCAAACACGATCATGCGTTAATCGAGACGGCGCCGGCTGGCTTGCTGGACCGGTTGCGCCGCAGCACGGTTACGCTTCACGAGACGCTCGCCGCCCACGAACTCGCACTAAATGCAGTGAAGGTCATCTCGGAAGGTTTGGTTCAAGCCATGGCCGAAGAGGTGTCGCGCCAACGCGGCAGCGGCGCCAACTATTCCGCACAGGGCGCGCTTGAAGCGCGTACCGCCCCGAGCCCAACGGTGCTCGATCGCAGCGCTTAACCAACGCCGCGGATAAACCCCAATACGACGACAACTTCGCCTTTCCTGTAATTCATCTTGCTCTGTGACTCTACTGCCGGTTTGGTAGGTCCAGCGGTCGTGGGCGGAGTATGAAGCACGCAAAACCAACTCGTGCGTGGCGCCCTGTCCGGGCCCACGCCTATCAGCGCAGTCGCTCCATGCGTCCCGAGGGCGCGTGGATTGCGCTGGTATTCAATCTCTGCCTCTTCCTCTTGCCGATGGCCGCGGCGGCCGCGGTAATCATCGTCGCGCGCGACCATCTCTATGCCTACGAGTACACCGAGAGCGGCGCCCGCTCGATCGGCCAGCGCGTCGAGCGGCTTAACGCCAGCCTGATCCAGACCGACTTCGACCGTCAGCGCCAATGGGACAACATGGTCTCCATGGAGCTGATGGCAAACGACGACGCCGCAGCGCGCGGGTTCTTGTTGTCAGGCACTGAGATGCTGCCGCCGCGCACCGCCGCCATTCTGCGTACGGCCGCCGCTGAAGGCGCAGGCGATTCCGCCATCGAAGTGGCGGCGCTCCAATTGCTGCTGCCCGGCACGCGCGAACGCTACCAGGCCAACGTCCAACTGCTGTCACTCCGGCCAAACGGCGCAGCACCCGGTGACACGCCGGCCGAAACGCTCGGCGACCCCCGCGACTTTGAACTGATGGCGCGCGCGCTCCTCGGCGCCCCGGAAACAGATGCTCTGCAGTTTGTGCTGACCGGCTTTGCACTTGGTCTCGGCGGCGAAATGTCGGAGCTAATGAACGAAGGCGCGGTAGCCCTGCTCGCGGCCACGCGCCGGGAAGACTTCCCAGCTGCGCTGTCCGAAGAACTGCACGCCCTGCTCGCGGAAGCGATGCCGCTCGAGACCTTCCGCGCCGCCGCAAACGTCGGCGCCGAAGAGCACGGCGAACCAGGCGACTTCGACAACGCCTCGGTTGCATTTGCTGCGAGCATCAACCAGGCCGCAGCGGCGCGCGTGCGCGGTATGCTCGCCGCAATAGGCGACATTAGCGCCGCTACCTCGGCGCCAGCGGCCGCAACGATACTAACGCACGCGGCGACACTCAGCGATCTTGATAGACTGCGCCTGCTCGCTCAAACCGCCGGCGATCGCGCCGCCGCCGCGGCCAAGCGTTTGCCACGCGACGGCCGGCTGCTGCTGGCGGCGCGCGGCGAGCTTGAATTCAACCGCGACCTTATCTTTGCGGTCGTCGCAATCGGCCTAGCGCTCGCAGGCCTCCTCTTCGCGGTGCTGTTCAACCTCTACCAAGCGCTGCGCCAAGGCCTCCGCGGCTTGAACCGCGACGACGACCTTGATCACGACGATTACGACAGCGAACTGCTTGAGATCAGCACCAACAATTGGCGCCCGCTTTAGAGGCGGAAGAGCGAGAGCACGGCTTGCGGCTCGGCGTTGGCAATGCTCATGCCGCCGACGGCGTCGAGACCCTGACGAACCTGCAGCGCCAACAGACGCGCACCATCAGCGTCGAAATCGCCGCGTGCTCCGGCTTCAGCGGCGGCGAGAAAGCCTTGATGCGCTTCAAGAGCGCGGGCTGAATCGACCAAGCGACCCATCGCCTCGGCGAGATTTTCCATCGACTTCCGCGCCGCCTGGCTGAGCGACGCATCGCTCACCTGCGCGTCGCCAGAAACCAGCAACACGCTGCTGTCGAGTCGCAGATCCACGCCTGGAATGGTAACGGCCGAACCACCCGGCTCTGCTTGCACAGCGACGTCTTCGCCGGCGAGCACGACAGCGCCACGGCCAATGGCGGAGTCGACGCGCTGACCGAACGCCGCCAGCGTATCGGCCAGACCAGCCTGATCGCCGGCTTTTGCTTGCGCCTGGATTTTGACCAGCATGGCTTGCGCGTCATGACCAGCCGCCAGCGCCTCGTGCACTTGGCTCATGCCGGCGCGAACGCTTTCGCGCGCGTTGGAGATCGCGGCGCTGCTGAGTTCGACCTTGTCGCCTTGCGTGGCGTCATCGCGGCGCTGCGGTTGAGTTGGGCGCGTGAAACGCGCGTCGACGCCCAGCGATTGCGCGCCATTGGCGCCTGGGACGATACTCGAAACCATGATCTGCCAGCTCCTTCGGATCGCGCGCATGCAGAATGCGCGCGGCGTTCTTCGCCACAGGCGTGAAAGAAGCGTAAATGCGTTAACGAAACGTTAACGCAACCGCATTCGAAGCAATTAAATTTACGTTTTGTTTACTTGCCGACCTGCGCGCGCAGGTACGCCATGACGGCGCGTGAGTACGCAAGCTGTGACTCACTTGGATATTTTCGCAGCATCTCGGACGTGCTGGCGTCGGTCAAGGTCGCGACGAATCTCTGAGATTCTGCATCGAGCGTCACTGCGACCGAGTTTGGCGCGAGGTCGCTTTTCTGCGCGGCCGCATGTTCTGCGATCCGGCGCTCAGCCGCATCAGCGGCCGGACCAAGCTCAGAGGGCGCAACGCGGCGAGCAGGCGCCTCATGAGCCGGTTGGGGAGGAGCGATGGAGGCCATAACTCGTGCCCGGTCGAAATCGGCGGGGAGCGCGATGCCCCCCGCCTCATTCGATTTCCGTTATTAGCGGAAGAACGACAGCACGATCGACGGCGCCGAGTTGGCGATCGACAAGGCTTGCGCACCCAGCTGCTGCTTAACTTGCAGAGCTTGCAGGCG
>JANNFK010000087.1:0-20175 GCA_031379735.1 Caulobacteraceae bacterium
TTCGGGACGAAGTGACCATCCATCACGTCGACATGGATCATGTCGGTGCCGGCCGCCTCAGCGGCGCGCACTTCCTCGCCGAGCTTCGAGAAATCCGCCGCCAATATCGAAGGTGCAATGAGCGTCCGCGCCATGATCTGTCGTACCTCGTGGCGGGGAGGTGGCGCAAGGCGAGCGGCCTTTGCCTGCGCTACGTGCGCAGTAAACGGGCGGCATAGAAGCCGTCGAGCCCGCCAATCTCCGGCCAATACCCTGGGTGCGTGCGCATGTCGCCGTCGGCGGTGATAAACTCCGCCGGAATCTCGTCGCTCAACGGCGCCCGGCGCCAGCCACTGCGCAGGGCTTCCGCAACGACGCCTTGGCCTTCTTCAGGTTCGAGCGAACAAACCGCGTAAATCAACGGCGCACCGGGCTTGAGCAGTTTGGCGCTCGCAGCGACCAGCTGCGCCTGCAATTCAACTAGCGCACGCACGTCCGTCGGCCGCCGCAACCAGGCGACGTCCGGATGGCGCCGCAGTGTTCCGGTCGAGGTGCAGGGCGCATCGAGTAAGATTGCATCAAACGGTTCAGCGCTGAAGGTGAGCGCGTCGGCGCAGATCACCTCCGCTTCGAGCTTCGTTCGCGCCAAGTTCTCGCGTAGGCGCTTCAGTCGCGCTTCAGACCTATCGACCGCCGTCACGTGCGCGCCCGCGGCCGCGAGTTGCAGCGTCTTTCCGCCCGGCGCAGCGCAGAGATCAAGCACGCGCTTGCCGCGTACATCGCCCAACAGCTGCGCCGGCAACGCCGCCGCCGCGTCCTGCACCCACCACGCGCCGTCATTGAAACCCGCCAGGCTATCGACAGGCGCATGCTGAGCGAGGCGCACACTACCTGTTGGCGTCACTATACCGATGAGGCGACCGGCCCACTCGGCGGCATCGCCCTTCACCGTGAGATCAAGCGGCGGCTCGATGAGGAGCGCTTGCGCGATTTTCGCCGCCGTCTCGCCGTAGGTCGCGCGCCAGCGCGTGTAGAGCCATTGCGGCAGGTCGGCGCCAGGGGGCAAGTCATCCAGGATCTGCTGACCATCGCGCGCCACCTTGCGCAGCACGGCGTTCATCAGTTTCGCAAAACCGCGCGCCTCGCGCATTTGGTTAGCCGTCTCGACCGTCTCGCCCACGGCCGCGTGCGCTGGCGTACCAAGGACGAGGAGTTGTGCTGCGCCCAGATGCAGCAAAGCACGGGCGTGCTCAGCAGTGTCGGGAAGGGGGCGGGCGAGGAATTGCGATACCACCGTGCTTATGCCGCCTAGACGTCGCAGCCCTGCAGTCACCAGCGCGCGCGCAAAGGCGCGGTCACGGCCTGCGAGTTGATTGAAGCTAGGGGTTTCAGCGAGCGCATCCTCCAGCGCCCGTCCGCGATCCATCACGGCGACGAGGAGATCGGTAGCTGCGCGGCGGGCGGTCAAGGTGAGGTGGGTGTATCGGACGAATACTGCACGTCAACGCGCGCCCGGCGGAAGCTCGCGAGCCTGATTGTCGCGCCGCCTGCCGAAAGCGGCGTCGAAATCCGCACAGGTGGAGCGAACGTCGTATCTGGCATCAGCGCGAACCAGACTTGGCCCTCAGGAATGCGCCGGCGCCCCTGGTCGCGCACGTTGAACCCACTGACCGCGACATAGGTAAGCGTGCACTTCAACACTTCGCCCTCATAGCCGCCGCCGTCATAGGCATCGATGTCACCGCCGCCGAGTTGCAACAAATAATGAAAGCGCCCGTCGAAGGTCGGATAGGCGCCTTCGCACCGGCGCGAGCGGCCAACATCGATCGCCATCGCGACGACGTTCGACAGCGGATCGCGCGACGCACGGCGTTGCTCTTCTGTGGCGGCAGGATCGCCCCAGGTCCGATAAATCGGTTCGATCTGTGAGGTGATCGCGCCTGCTTCATCCGCCTGCATGCTGATCGTGCGGTGCTTGCGGCTGTAGCGGTGATCAAGATCGTAACGCTGCCAGCGCACGCCGCCGCCATTGATCGATCCTGAAGCGCTTGCCTGGATTTCGGTGCGCTCGAACAGGCTGAGGATGCCGCGCGAAGTCACGCTAGCGGAGATATCGTAGCTCTCATCGGTGACGTCCGCATCCACGGTAACGCCGCCGACGGGCACGAACCCCAACCCAAAGCCATCGTAAGTCAGCGCAAAGCGGTCGGCTGACGCGGGAGTCGCGAACAGGATGAGGGCGGTGAAGGCGAAAAGCGCGCGCATGCGGGCCGGACTTTAGGGGCGTGTGTGCGCGCCGCAAGCTGGTCACTGCATTCGGGGCGCGGCGTAGCAAAAAGGGGAGCCCTGAAGCTCCCCTTCGCGTCCTTCCGATCCAGACTGCGTTAGAGCGGACGGACGTTGATTTCCATATTGTCGAGCGGAAGCTCGACCAGCGTGCCAACCCGCCCGGAGACCACCTCGCTGAAGCCAGCCGCACGCGCTTCCGCGATCTGCACCTGCGCTTCGACTTGATTGCCTGCGCCAGTTAGGACGACGAGCCCGGCGTTTGAGGTGCTGGCGTGAGTCGCAACTTCGGCTGCGGTCATGCTGGTTTGTTGATGCAGATGCGACAAGGCTTGGCTTTGCGCGCTCTGTAGCACGACGTCGGCGTTAGCGGCGGCGTCTGCGCCAACGACGCGGCCATCTCCACCAACCACGATCGAGCGGCCGCGATAGTCGAAGCGATATCCGACACGGCCGCTGAAAGCGTCTTCTTGCGTTGAGAAAGCCGAGACTGTGAGCCCATCATCTTCAAACACGATCACGGAGCGGCCCGGCTCTGGCGAGGGACCCCAGGCCTGAAGGCCGCTTGAAGCACCGTCGAGGCCGGCGGCTTGATTCAGGCCATCCACCATACGCTGCGTGTCGGCAGGGCCGTAGACCGGCAGCAGCGCGTCATCGCGGCCGCGCGCAGCTTCGCCAAACATCTCGTCGAGATCGGCCATTTGCTGCATGCCGGAGCTGGTCAGCAGCACCGCTTGCAGGCGCGCCATCGGCACGCCGCGTTGAATCAGAGAAGCCGCTGCGCCGGAACCGGCGTCGACAACGAAGAGCTTACCGCCGGCAACCACAGCGAGGCACGGCTGTTGCGCGCCATTCTCGTTGCCGCCGCAAACAAGTGCGCGCAGCGCCGTGGAATCGAACAGGTCTTCGTTGGTGACCGCTTGCTGCTCGGTGTAGGCTGCGTAGGCGCGCGCGATGGCTTCTTGGCCTTCCGGCGTCTGCGAGCCCAACACCCATCCGCCCCAGAACAGGCCCGACAGCGTCACGAAGACGACGGATGATTTGCCGATGGCGTTCATAAAACCGACCCCGATCAAAAACGCGCGCGCTGGCGCGTTGACGTAAAACCCCAAACAGCGTTGCTACCCGTGGTTATGATTCCCGCAAAGTCGGTTAACAGGGGGTTTCCACAGATGCGTGCTGTCTTGCAGCCGAAACAAAAAACTGCGCCTAAATCAGCGTATTGGTTAACGTCGTCGCGGTGGTTCGATCGCTCAAATGGTTAACGGCGCAAAGCGCGTTTTGGTGTTTGATTCGGGCGTTGGCGGGCTGTCGGTTCTCGACGCCATCGCCGCGTCTGGCCACGCATTCGATCTCGACTACGCCGCCGACAATGCGTGGCTGCCGTATGGCCTGAAGACTGACGAGCAATTGCGTTCTCGGGTGCCTGCGTTGCTCTCTCGTCTGGTGGAGCAGTGGTCGCCCGATGCAATCGTACTGGCTTGCAACACTGCCTCTACCATTGCCCTTGAGCAGGTGCGTGCTGCGCTAATGATCCCGGTGGTCGGCGTTGTCCCCCCGATCAAGCCCGCCGCCGCGCTCACGCGAACTGGCGTCATTGGCCTCTTGGCGACGCCCGCTACCGTGCAGCGCGCCTACACCAATGACCTGATCGCCCAGTTCGCTGGGGATAAGCGCGTCGTCCGATTTGGCTCCGCGGCGCTTGTCGAGGCCGCCGAACGGAAGCTAGCCGGTGAGGACGCGGACGATTCTGCTATCACAGAAGCGATTGATGGGCTGTTTGGGGCGCCTGGCGGCGCGCAGATCGATGTTGTCGCGCTCGCTTGCACGCATTTCCCTTTGCTTGCTGAGGAGCTTGCGGCGGGGGCGCCGCGGCCGTGCGTGTGGATGGATTCCGGCGCGGCGATTGCGCGGCGTCTGGCGCATGTCCTTATCGCGTCGG
This sequence comes from Caulobacteraceae bacterium, assembly GCA_031379735.1. Classification (GTDB taxonomy): domain Bacteria; phylum Pseudomonadota; class Alphaproteobacteria; order Caulobacterales; family Aquidulcibacteraceae; genus Vitreimonas. The sequence goes on from JANNFK010000087.1 coordinate 4,208, forward strand.
AGGGACAGGCACGCGTGCAGCGTGCGGCGTTCACAAGCGGAGATAGCGCGCGCGCATCTCTGCGTGCATTCCAACATCGTGGTTTCAGTGATTTTTCGCACATAAGCGAAGCGCCTAACTTCGAGGTTGCGCCGCTGGCGCGTACCCACACTGCTTAGCCGCCGTGCTTTTTGGGAAACGCTAAAAGTAAGTGCGCTGAGTTCTTCAGCGCGCGCATTGCGTGCGCTTCATCCCCGCGTAACGATCAATCCAACAAAACAAATCCGGCGGGGAGAGATATATGGCTAGTGCTTTCGGCGAAACGCCGCTTGGGCTGACCTCGCAAGTTCTAAACGTCGCGGCGGTACTGACGCGTAAGCAACTGAAAGTGCCGCGCTATCAGCGGCCGTACACGTGGACCGAGCGCGAAGTGCGTGAGCTCATCCAAGACTTGTGGCGCGCGTACAAGCGCGGCGCGCCGTTCTATTTTATCGGCCAGATCGTCTTGGTGAAGAACCACGGCAAGCTCGAAGTCTCGGATGGCCAACAACGCCTGGCGACGCTGACGATGCTGCTCGCCTACGTGCGCGACCGCATCCCGGGCCGCTCTAAGCCGTACCAAACGCTGATCATGGACGGGAACACGCCGCGCCTTCTGCTGCGCGAGGAAGATCAGAATTTCTACCTCGGTTTTGTGCAAGAGGGCGGGCACATGGCCGAACTCGCGCGACACGCAGAAATCGGCGTGGATTCCAGGGATCTGATCGCCAGCGCCGCCTTCACAATCGATACCGAACTCAGCAAAATCGCGGAGGATCGCGAACTCGATGCGTTCATGTCCTACGTTGTGCGCGCCTGCACACTGAACGTTGTCGATGCTGACGAACGCGGCTGCGCGCAAACAGTTTTCAACACGCTGAATAAGCGGGGGTCGCCCCTTTCCGGCGCAGACATCATCAAGAGCGACCTGTTGGAAAACGCTGGCTTATCCAACGCTGAGGCCAACGAGGCGGCGAAAAAATGGGAGCAGACGGAAGACCTGTTTGAGCGCGAGAACTTTGCGCGCTTGCTTTACATGATGCCGCTGCTGCTGACGGGCGAACCATTGCTTTCACCCGGCGACCTCGCATCGTTCCGCACCGCGGTGGAGCGGGCAGGCGGCGTGCGAAAGTTCCTGTTCGAACAATTGCCGCGTTATGCCCACGCGCTGCGCGCTATTTTCGCAGGCTCAATCGACGTTGGACCGGCCAGCGCCGAGGTGAATCGTCGTGTTGCGCTGATGAAGGAAGTGCAGGAATGGGATTGGGCGCCATGCGCCATCGCCTTCCTGGCCGAATATTCCACCGACCATGAACGCGCGCGCCGTTTCTTCCAGGCGCTTGATCGTTTCACGTTTGCTTGCGAATTGTCTGTGATTGAAAATCGCGACCGTGAGGCCCGCTACGCCAACATCATCAAACACATCGGCGATGATAAGGTGTTGCACGCCGGCGAGGGCAAACAGCGTGCGTTCTTGCTCACGGAGACCGAGCATGGGCGATTTTTTGCGACGCTCAATCGTTCGCGCAAGCGCGACCGTCAGCGCCGCTTGCTGCTCATGCGCTTGGAAGCCGCCATGCCCGGTGGCCGGCTTGTCCGCATGACCGATGATGCGACTGTTGAGCACGTCCTGCCGAAGGGCGGCGGTCCCGGCTGGAACGAACTCTTCCCGGACCCGGCGCTCCGCGCCGAACTCGCCAATCTTCTCGGCAACATGACGCTGCTGACTTACGACCAGAACAAAGAAGCGGACGTGAAGCCATACGCCAAGAAGCGACCAATCTACTTCGACACGACCAGCCCGATCTACGCGTTGAGCAAGGACATCGCTCCGATCGAACATTGGACGCTTCAAGCGATCGAAGAGCGTCATGAGCGGTTGGTGCGTATCCTTAGTGAAGATTGGGGGTTGGTGCGGGGCGGTTAACTCCTCGCTAACCAAACCTGCCCGAAATCTTAACCTCGCGTTTATCTCCAGGGCGAGGGCAAGTCGGTCATGTCGTTGTTGTATGCGGTCGTATTCGCGAGCCGCTGCCGCTCAAACCACCACCGCCTCGCGGTCGATGCGTTGCGACATCTGCAAGGTCCGGACGCCAAACGCTGGCGTAGCCTCTTCCTGCACTATCACGCAGAATATCTCGCCGGCGCGAAGGCGCCGGATGAAGTGTTCAAAGACTTCAAGAACCACGTCCTGCACGTACGCGAGAAGGAGTGGGGCGGCGCCATCGAGAGCGCCGAGGAATGGTACCGCCGCACCGTCCGCGCAATGGCGGCCAAGGATTGGGCTCAGGCCGCGTACAGCGCTGGCGTGATGAGCCATTATTACGTCGACCCGATTCAGCCGTTCCATACGCATCAAACGGAAGAGGAGAACGTCATCCACCGCGCCGTTGAGTGGAGCTTCTCGAAGTCCTACACGACATTCCAGCGCATTCTCGAAAACGACAAGGGCGGCTATCCGAAGGTGGACGCGCCAGGCGGCGATAAGTGGCTGGCCGAGATGGTGCGCGCCGGCGCGAAATTATCGAACCAATACTACGAGACCGTGATCGATCATTATGACTTCGCCAAAGGCGTAAAGGATCCACCGGCCGGTCTCGATCAAGAGCTGAAGGACACGATTGCAAAACTCGTCGGCCACGCCGCCGTCGGCTTGTCACGCATTCTCGATCGCGCCTTCGCCGAAGCCGCCGTGCGTCCACCAAAGGTCGATGAAAATCTGCAGACTTTTTTTCTAACGCTCGAGATTCCTATTCAGGCTGTGCTGAAGACGATGGACAACGCCGCCTCGCGCCGCGAAGTCGAAGCGCAGTACGAGGAATTTCGCCGGACCGGCAAAGTGCGCGCGACGCTCGGCGAGGATGATAAAGCGGTGCGCGAGATGCACGCGCTCGAAGTGCTAAAGACGCCTTTATCCAATCTCGACGCCAAATGGCCGCGCGAAATCGGCGCCAAAGCCGGCGAGGGCGCGGCGTCCCGCACGGCAAAAACAAAGGCCGCTTCAATCCCGCGCGCGCGTCAAACGCGCACGATTGAACTTGCACCGGCGCCTGAAGCCGTGCGCATTCCGGCGCCCGCCGCTGAAGCGCCGAGGCCCCCAAAGCAGCAGCAAATGCCGCGCGAACTTCCAGAAGGCGCGCCGCTCGCCAAGCGCGACAAGACGCTGCCGAAGTTTACGCTCAACGAAGATGCGCCGGTGGTGCAGGCGCCGTCGATTGGCCCGAAAACCGCCAAGCGGCTGGAAGCTGTCGGCGTGAAGACCATCGCCGATCTTCTCGCCCTGAATGCAGAACAGGGCGAACAGCAGATCGATGCACGCCATATCTCGGCGAAGCTCATCCGCGATTGGCAGGCGCAAGCTCTGCTGGCGTGCACCGTGCCGGGTCTCAAATCACGTGAAGCGCAAGCGCTTGTCGCCTGCGGCATCCAGGACGCGGACGATCTGATCGCTTGCGATGCGGCGCATCTTTGCGAAGAGGTGGCGCAATGGGGATTGTCGGATGACGGTCAGCGCGCGTGGGGAACCGCGCCCGCGCCGACGGGTGACGATGTCGCGACCTGGATCGAACGCGCGCGGCGCTCGATCCAAGATCGGCCGAACGTCGCCGCTTAGATTTTCATCAGCGTAAGAACGATCGCAGCGATCAGCACCGGCGCGATGAACGCGGTAAGGCCGGATGCGACAATGCGTGCTGTCTTCAGCACGCGATGGCCTTTGAGTGGTTTGTCTTCGCGCGGCGCCAATGCGAACTTGCACATGAATGCAAACGCGCCACCCACGGCCGCGACCGAGGCGCCTGCAATTGCGCCGGCCATGAAGGACGCGATCGCCGAAGCAAATGCGATCAGGCCGAGAATGCCGTGCCCGGAACTCATGACGTGCTTGACCAGCCGCTCAGCGCGGCCAGCATCGAATTGCTTGAATGCCACTGGCGCCAGTACGAACGAAAAGAGCGCGATCCAACCGAGCGATGCGCCGGCAAGAACGATTGCGGTTGCTTGAGCGATGGGTTCCATGACGAGACGCCTAGCATGAGTCGCGGGCGGGATTTCGCGTCGCTCGCGCAATGATCGCTCGCTGCTGCTGCAGGCCCACGCCGCCTCGGACCGCACCGCGCTGTCGCTAACGGGATGACGCGGCTCATCCCGCCTGCTACCGGTAACGCAACGAATAGGGGAACGCCCGAATGACGTACGCGGCCATCACCGGCTGGGGCAAATGCATGCCGCCCGCCACTCTCACCAACGCCGATCTCTCCACCTTCCTCGACACCAACGACGAATGGATCGTGTCGCGCACCGGCATGAAGGAGCGTCGCGTCAGTCATGTGAGTGCGAGTGAGATGGCCGCGGTCGCAGCGAAACGCGCACTGGCATGCGCGGGGCTCGATGCGAAGGATGTTGATCTCATCGTTTATGGCAGCTGCAGCAATGACGAGCTGGTGCCTAACTCCGCATCCGGCGTGCAAGCCGCGCTCGGCGCGACCAAGGCCGCTGCGATGGATGTGAACACCGCCTGCACAAGTTTTCTCTATTCGCTCTCTACCGCCACAGCGATGATCCGCACCGGCGTCGTACGCAATGCGATCGTCATTGGCGTCGAGTGGATTTCGCCGTTCATGGACTGGGATAATCGCAATGTCGCGGTTCTCTTCGGCGATGGCTGCGCCGCCGTTGTGGTGCAGGCGACTGACAAAGAAGAGGGCGTGCTTGGCGAGCAGCTTGGTTGCCTCGCCGACGCGCGCCACACCTTGCGTGTGCGCGGCATGGGCACCGCCTACACCAATCGCGGCGTCGTCTCCGGTGATACTGAATGGGACTTCGACGGCCCGGAAATTTTCAAGCGCGCTGTCAACGGCATGGTGCAAGCTAGTCAGGCCGTGATGGCGAAATGCGGCGTGACCGCAGCCGACATCGATCTCGTGGTGCCGCACCAAGCCAATTTGCGCATCATCGAAGCGGTCGTGACGCGCAGCGGCGTGCCGATGGATAAGGTCATGCTCACGGTCGAGCGCTATGGCAATATGAGCGCCGCCACCGTACCGGTTGCGTTGGCCGAAGCGTTGGAAGAGGGCCGCGTGAAGCCCAACTCTCTCGTCCTTATGCCCGCCTTCGGCGCGGGCCTCACAGTGTGCGCGCATCTCGTCCGCTGGGGCGACCGTGTCACGCCGCTTGGCGCGACCAATGCCGACTTGCCGCCGGTGAAAAAGACAGCGCTTGAAATCATCAACGGCATTCGCAGCGGCAAAACCAACGCCAAAGAACGCTCCGGCGAAGGCCTGCGAAATGTGAAGTTTATCGAGACGATTTAGTGCGCATGTCGACGAAGCGCGCAGCGGTTTTGCGGCCGCGCAAATGACCTGGTCCGAAAAAAATCTATCCCACGGATGCGATGAGCAATGTGATTGAGCGTGAAGCTCTGATGTGTCCGCCACGAGCGGAAAGCGATGCGCCGGAAGCGCACAAACCAATGGGCGTTGAAAGCCACCGCTCACATCAGCGCAGAAGCCCGCGGAGTAACAACCGGCGGGAGCACGAACGAGGGACCGGTGCGAACACGGCCGGCCTCCACGCCGGCGGCGATCTCGCCAGAGGAGTGAAACACCTCCTTGTGCAGAGCCGTTGTGAGCCGATCACGGGGCGCGGTGATCCTGCGTCTTCCGCGCCCTCACAAGGGGCGCAACTTCATCGGCGCAAGCCACCGCGCCCCGCTCTCCGTTTTGGCCGTGTCTCGGCCAAGGCGGACGTTCCATGAACCCGCATCGGCGGACGCGCGCGCCTGCGCTGTGAGGTCCAAAGGCGCGCTCTATACTTGGCTATAGAAAATCCAATTGGGCCTGTCGCTTCCGAAGCGCTACGACGCGCAGCATAGGAGAACTCCCCATGGCCGACGGAACAGCTGACTCAAAATGCCCAGTGTCGAACGGACGTGGCAGGCAGAACGTTGATTGGTGGCCGAACCAATTGAACGTGAGCGTGCTGCATCAGAACACGCCCGAGTCCGACCCGATGGGCAAGGGCTTTGACTACGCTAAGGAATTCGAGAGTCTTGATCTCGATGCGGTGGTCAAAGACCTGCGCGCTTTGATGACCGACAGTCAATCTTGGTGGCCAGCCGACTATGGCCATTACGGTCCGTTCTTCATCCGCATGGCTTGGCACGCGGCCGGCACGTATCGCGTCGGCGACGGGCGCGGCGGCGGTGGCCGTGGCCAGCAGCGCTTCGCCCCGCTCAATTCGTGGCCGGACAACGGTAACCTCGACAAAGCTCGCCGCCTCCTGTGGCCGATCAAGCAGAAATACGGCGCAAAGCTCTCGTGGGCCGATCTGCTAATCCTCACTGGTTACGTCGCCGTCGAATCGATGGGCGGCCCGGTGTTCGGCTTCGGCGGTGGCCGTGCTGACGTGTGGGAGCCGGAGAACCACGTGAACTGGGGCGCGGAAGAGGCGTGGCTAGCAGACAGCAAGGCGCCCAATAGCCGCTACGCAGGCGAGCGCGAACTCGCCGGCAATCTCGGCGCCGTGCAGATGGGCTTGATCTACGTCAATCCGCAGGGCCCGGACGGTAATCCCGATCCGGTCGCGTCCGCGCGCGACATTCGCGAAACCTTTGCGCGCATGGCGATGAACGACGAAGAGACCGTGGCGCTCGTCGCCGGCGGTCATACGTTTGGCAAAGCGCACGGCGCCGGCCCCGAAACCCATGTTGGCAAAGAGCCGGAAGGCGCCGACATGGAGCACCAAGGCCTCGGCTGGCTCTCGACGTTCGAAAGCGGCATGGCTGGTCACACCATTACGTCCGGTATCGAAGGTGCGTGGAAGAAGAACCCGACGACGTGGGACAACGGTTATCTCGATACGCTGTTCGGGTTCGAATGGGAGCTGACGAAATCTCCCGCCGGCGCGCACCAGTGGAAGCCGAAGGGCGACGCTGGCCGCGACGTCGAAGACGCGTTCGATAAGTCGAAGAAGCACCAGCCGATGATGACGACGGCTGATCTCGCGCTGCGTTTTGATCCTGCGTATGAAAAGATCGCGCGCCGCTTCCACGCCAATCCGGCCGAGTTCGCGGATGGATTCTCGCGTGCGTGGTTCAAGCTTACGCACCGCGACATGGGCCCGAAGGCCCTCTATCGCGGCAAGCTCGTTCCGAAAGAGACGTTGATCTGGCAGGACCCGATCTCGGGCGCGCCGAGCACGATCGACGCAAACGACGCCGAAGCACTGAAGACGAAGATTCTCGCGACCGGTCTTTCGGTTGCACAACTCGCTTCGGCGGCTTGGGCCTCAGCCTCTTCCTATCGCGGTTCGGATCGTCGCGGCGGCGCCAATGGCGCGCGCGTTCGCCTCGCGCCACAGAAAGATTGGGAGGTCAACAAGCCGGCGGACCTGGCGAAAGTGATCTCCGCGCTTGAAGGCATCCAAAAGGAGTTCAATGGCGGCGCCAAGAAGGTCTCGCTCGCAGACCTGATCGTGCTCGCCGGCAACGCTGCTGTCGAGAAGGCTGCCAAGGATGGCGGCGTCAACGTAAAGGCGCCGTTCACGCCGGGCCGTGGCGACGCCACGCAGGAAGAGACAGAGGTCCATTCCTTCGAATATCTCGAGCCGAAGGCCGACGGTTTCCGCAACTACGCGCGCAAGCCGATCATGCCGATCGAAGATCACCTCGTGGACCGTGCGCAGCTGCTCGAACTCAGCGCGCCGGAACTGACCGTGCTCATCGGAGGCCTGCGAGTGCTGCAGGTTGGCGATGCGAAGCTCGGTGTTTTCACTTCGCGCCCGGGCACATTGTCGAACGACTTCTTCGTCAATCTTCTGGACATGGGCGTGCAGTGGAAGGGCGTCGGCGGCTCGCAAGAGACGTTCGAAGCCCGCGATCGGAAGTCTGGTCAAGTGAAGTGGACCGGCACGCGCGCCGATCTCATCTTCGGCTCGCACTCGCAATTGCGTGCGCTCGCTGAAGTTTACGGCGCGAGCGATGCGAAAGAGAAGTTCGTGAAGGACTTCGTCGCAGCATGGGCCAAGGTCATGGAACTCGACCGCTTTGACTTGAAGAAGCCGCGTCCCGCTGGCGCGCAATAAGCTGTCAAGACGTAAGGGATTGGGCGGCGCTGCGATGCGCCGCCCATTTTCTTTGGCGATTGTGCGGAACCGCCTGGAACCCAGGAACTGCGCGCCGCTGCATGCTGTTGGTCTCGATCAAATAGGAGACCCTCAACATGGCAAAATCCACCAAGGACGAAATCATCGCGCTCGAAAAGGATTATTGGGACGCTATGAAGCGCAAGGATGGCGCGCGCACGGCTCAACTCTCTGGCAAGACGTCGCTCACGACAGGAGCGCGCGGCGTCACGGCAATTCCCAAAGACAAGATGGGAAAGATGACGGAAGAGGGCGACTGGACGCTCGAGTCCTACGACTTCAGCGACGTTGAAGTGATCACGCCCACCGACGATGTCGCCATCATCGCCTACAAGGTTAAGCAGAAAGTGACGATGAAAGGCAAGAAGCAGGACATCAGCGCCGCCGACAGTTCAACTTGGATTCGCGGCGCCAATGGCTGGGAATGCCACGCTCATAGCGAGTCATTCCTGCAAGCCTGAAAATGCAGTTTCCACCAACGCCTCAAGGCGGCGCTTAACGGCGCCGCCTTTCGGTTTTTGGCTACTCGCGCAGCTTCGCCATCATCACCGTGTCGCGCACGCCCAGATGCGTCTTCCAATTGCCGCGCAGCAGGCCCTCGCGCTGAAAGCCAGCGCGCAGGAAGAGCGAGATCGAGGCGTTGTTGTCCGGATCGATATCCGCCGCGATCCGATGGAGCTCAAGCGGCCCGAATCCATAGTCCATCACCAGGCTCAACCCCTTTGAGGCTAACCCGCGACCTTGCCCGTCCGGCGCCATGATAATGCCGATCTCGCCGACGCCCTCGCGCAGCACGAACAGCGCAATCCGGCCCAAGGCCGCGCCGCCACCTTCAGTGATCGCCCAAACATGCGCGCCCGTCATGGCAATCGTCTCGGCGATGTACGCTCGCGTTTGTTCGACATTGGCGTGCTGGGGGCCCGACCAATAATGGTGCGTCCGCGCATCGCCGTGCGCCGCGAAAAGCGCTTCCGCATCGCTCAACTCCAGCGGTCGCAGCACCGCGCCTTGGGTCTCTAGTGTTGGAAGCATCGTCACGAGAGTTTAGCCCGCCTGCCGATGCTTGACCATGCGAATGCTGTCGCGGCGGCCCAGCTTGGTCGTGCGATCGTTGGCGAGCACTTCGGTCTCATCAAAACCGGCGCGGGCGAACAAAGCTCGCGACGCAAAATTTTCGGTGTCGATGTTGGCGTGCAGGGTATCGAGCCGGAGATCGTTGAACGCGAACGCCTCCACAAGCGCGAGCGATCCTATGCCCAGGCCACGCTTTTGCGCGATCGCCCGAATGACGATTCCGAGCTCGCCTACGCCGTCCACTGGAACGCGCAGCGCAAGTCGCCCGAGCGCCTCACGGCCATCGATTGTGATCGCCCAAGCGGCGCGCGACTTGGCGAGTGTCTGGGAGATGTAATCGTCAGTTTCGACCATCGAAGCATGGGCCGCCTGCCGGCGATAGAGTTGCACTTCTGGGTCGCTCAGCGCCACGAATAAAGCCGGTGCATCCGTCGCCAAGAGCGGTCGAAGAATAAGGCCGGGCGCCGAAAGCGTCGGCGTGCTGCTCACGTCGTCGCCTTTAGCCGCTCGCTGGCGCGTTGCTTCACGCTCTCACTGCGCAGCTGACCGCAGGCGGCGAGAATATCGCGGCCGCGTGGCGTGCGGATCGGGGAGGAATACCCAGCGCGGTTCAACACCTCGGCGAACGCCTCGATCGTGCTCCAATCCGAGCATTCGTAGTTTGTGCCCGGCCAGGGATTGAACGGGATCAGATTTATCTTGGCCGGGATGCCTGCGAGCAGTCTCACCAGCGCTTTCGCTTCCGGCAACGAGTCGTTCACGCCTTTCAACATCACGTACTCGAACGTCACCCGCTTGGCGTTGCCGAGCGATGGGTAGGAGCGGATGGCGGCGAGAAGCTCTTCGAGATTGTATTTCTTGTTAAGCGGCACGAGCTGGTTACGGAGCTCGTCATTGGTGGCGTGCAGCGAGATCGCGAGCATCGCGCCGGTGCGCTCGCCCAATTCCTGAATGCTTGGCGCAACGCCAGCGGTGCTGACGGTGATGCGCCGGCGGCCGATCGAGATGCCGTCACCGTCGGAGATAATGTCGATCGCGGTGGCGACATTGTCCAAATTGTAAAGCGGCTCGCCCATGCCCATGAAGACGATGTTCGTCATCTGACGATCACCGTCATTGAGCGGGCGTGCTGGTGTCGGCCATTCGGCCAACGCATCGCGCGCGATCATCACTTGCGCGACGATCTCGGCGGCGGAGAGATTGCGGACCAGCTTTTGCGTGCCGGTGTGGCAGAACGTGCAGTTAAGCGTGCAGCCGACTTGCGAGCTAACGCACAGCGCGCCGGCTTTGCCGACACCGGGGATGAACACGGCTTCGGCTTCCGTGCCGGGTCCTAGACGGATGAGCCACTTGCGCGTGCCATCGGTGCTGATTTGTTGCGTGACAGTTTCTGGGCGCGCCAGCGTGTAGTGTTCGGCCAGCGTCATGCGCAATTCCTTGGCGACGTTGGTCATCGCCACGAAATCGGTCACGCCATAATGGTAAATCCAGCGCCAGAGTTGCTCAGCGCGCATCTTCGCCTTCTTCGGCTCAACGCCAACGGCGATGAGCTTCTCGGCCAGTTCCGCTTTGGAAAGGCCAGCGAGCGAGGGTAGGGCGGCAGTCACGGAGCGGTTTATGGGGAGCAAGGCGAGGCTCGGCAATCCCCAACGCTGCCTAAGTGCAATGCGCTAGCGCTATTACGTCCGGACGGGAGGCGGCTTCTGCTTGAAGTGCAACTCCCGGAGCGTGATCACCAAGGTTGAACCGATCACGATCAGCGCGCCGAACATGGTGATGAGGTTTGGTACTTCGTGGAACAGCGCGAGCCCGAACAAGATGGCGAAGATGAGCCGCGTATAGTCGATCGGCGCCATCGCGGCTGCCTCGCCCAACGCCATGCCCTTGATGTAGCAAACCTGCGTCACCAGCCCGAGTACGCCCATGGCGGCGAGCAGAGCCAGATCGATCGGCTCCGGCCAACGCCATTCGAGCACCGCGAGCGGGATCGCCAGAACGAATCCCAGCACCGCCGACCACACCATCAGCACCGTCACCGAATGATCGCGTGTCATCATCTTCATGCCGGTGACGGTCATTGCAAAGAGCGCGGCAGAGGCGAGCGCCGCAGCCGCGGGCCAGCCCACGGCATTGGCGATTGAAGGCTGCAACATGATCAGCACGCCGAGAAAGCCGATCAAGGTGGCGCCGAGTCGCCATGGGCCGATCCTTTCACCCAGTACAAAGATCGCCAGCGGCACGATCCAAAGCGTTCGTGTAAATGAGAGTGCGTTGGCTTCCGCCAGCGGCATCTCCTGGTAGGCCCAAAACGCCAGCACCAGACCCAGCGTGCCGGCGAGCGAGCGAAAGAGCAGGATGCCCGGGCGGGACGTGCGGAACGCCGCAACCGGGTCGCGCACGATCAGCGGCAGCAAAACGACCAAGCCTGCGGCCTGGCGATAGAAAGTTTGCAGCGCAGCTGAGTAGTCGTCTCCCAGATATTTGACCAGCGATGTCATCAACGTGAAGGTGACGGCGGAGCCCAGCATCCACAGCGCGCCCCGCACATTCGCGGATAGCCTTCCATAGGCAGCGCCGAAATCGCTCATGCCGTCTCATGCGCCCGCCAAGCGCGATTCACAACGCCCGTAACCTTGCGGCAAACGCGGGTGAGCCATACGTTAATCGTGGCAGTTTATTAGGAGCCGCCGATGGTTGCGCTGACGATCCTCACCGCAATGTTTTTCCTGCCGGCGATCATCGCCATTGCCCGCGGCCACAATGCGCTTGCGATCTTTCTGCTGAACCTCTTCTTTGGTTGGACCGTGATCGGTTGGTTCTGGGCGCTGATCTGGGCAGTCACCGACCGACCGCGCGTGCAATACGTTTACGCCGCTCGCTGACGGCCGATCGCTGCTTCCACCTCGGGCAGCGTGTTCTTGCCGAAATAGATATCGTCGCCGACGAAGAACGTCGGAATGCCGAATGCGCCGCGCTTGGCCGCCGCTTCGGTGTTGGCCATGAGTTTCGCCTTTACATCCTCGTCCTTGGTGCGCGCGAGCAAGCGCTCCGCATCCAAGCCGGAGGAAGCCATAGCCTCGGTCCACACAGCCGGATCGTCCATCTTCTTCGGCGCTTCCCACATATGGTGGAAACCGGCTTCGGCGTAAGCGGGGAGGGCGCCGTCCAGCTCCGCCGCGATCGCGCCGCGCATCAAAAGCAACGTGTTGACGGGGAAATGGGGATTCATCTGAAACGCGATTTGATGACGCTCCACGAAGCGCCGCAGTTCCAGCATTTCGTACGCGAGCTTGTTCGGGATGTTGCCAAGCGCCATCACCGGGGATTGGTTGTTGGTGAGCTTGAAGAGGCCGCCGAGCAGTATCGGTGTGTAAGTGAAGCGTGCGCCGGTGCGCGTTTCGATTTGCGGCAGAACGCGGTGCGCGAGGTAGCCGTTAGGGCTGCCGAAATCGAACATGAACTCAAGCGAAGCCATCACCATTTCTCCGCAAACGGCCGCAGATCAAGCTCGAAGGTCCAAGCGTCGCGCGTCTGCTGGTGCAGCGCCCAGTAAGCGTTGGCAATCGACGTAGGCTCCATCAGCATATCGGGTGGAAGATTGGCCGCGACGTCAGCGCCGCGCGCCTGAGCAATGCGGTCGCGGACAAATGCTGTATCGACGCCAGCGTCGATCACGAGATGGGCGACATGAATGTTCTGCGGACCCAATTCCCGCGCCATCGCTTGCGCCAACATGCGCAGGCCGCCTTTGGCGCTCGCGAACGCCGCGTAGCCTGAGCCGCCGCGCACGCTTGCCGTGGCGCCGGTAAAGAAGATGGAGCCGCGTCCGTTTTTCAGCATGATCCGTGCGGCCTCGCGGCCGGTGAGGAAACCGGCCTTGCAAGCCATTTCCCAGACTTTGAAGAAGATGCGCTCGGTCGTTTCGAGGATCGGGAAGGAGACGTTGGCGCCGGGGTTCGCGATCACGACCTCAAGCGGCGCATGCGCGTCGGCTTCCTGCAAGAACGCGGTCACCTGATCTTCCTGCCGCGCATCGAGTGCGAGCGCTTCGCAGCGCCCGCCAGCCGCTTCGATCTCGAGTTTTAACGGTTCGAGCTTCTCCGCCGTGCGGCGGCCAACGAACACGGTATAGCCCTCCGCGGCGAATTTGCGCGCGATGGCCGAGCCAATGAAATCTCCGGCGCCGACAATGGCGCAGGTCGCGTTGCGGGCGGGCATGGGTTTGCCTCCTATTAGCTTTTGACTTTCGGCTTCGTGTTCATGTCCGGTGGCGGTCCGCCCGGCATGATCGGGCGCGCTGGATAGCCGCCGTGCGCAAGCAAGCGGTCGTACATGACGAGCGCGCCAGCGAGGCCGACATTCAGGCAGAATTTCGTTGGTATCTGCACCACATGCGCGCAGCGCGCGACGATTGCAGGCGAGAGTGATCCGCGCTCTTGGCCCAAAATGTAGGCGGCAGCTTGCGGGTGCTGGAAGCGTGGAAGCTCGACCGCGTCGTCCGTGAGTTCGACGCCGACCAGCTGGCAACCTTTTGGCAGCAGCATCGTCTCTGGCGACTCCCACGGATAATACGGTACATGGTCGAAGCTGCGCGAGGTGTCGCTATTGTAGGCCTCGCGCACCTTTGGATGCGCGTTGATGGTGAAGAAGAAGCTTGCGCCAAACGCGTTTGCGGTGCGCATCAGCGCACCGAGATTCATCGGCTTCGAAATTTCCTCAGCGCCAATCCCGAAATAGCCGCGCATCTAGCCTCGACGGCAGTTTGCATAGGGCCCGCCAGCAGCGCCGTTGAGCACTGCTTCGTCACCGTGCTCCCAGTATTCGACCGAGCCATTGGTGTAGCGGTTGCCTGATCCTGTCTGCTGGGCCGGCAATTGGTAGAGCTGGCCGCCGGCGAAGACTTCGGCGTTGCCATCTTGCTTCAGGCGCATGCTGAAAGCGGCGCCACCGTCGCAGCGCCAATCGGCGCGCGGGCCACCAGGGGTAGTTGCTGTGGCGCAGGCCGATAGCGCGAGTAACAACGCAAGGAGTGTAAATTTCTTCATGGATCACCTTCGCTGAATTCAGCCTCTGCGGCAATTCGTGTACGGGCCGCCGCGTGCGCCGTTGAGCGTCGCGAGTCCGCCGCGCTCCCAATATTCCACATTGCCGTTCGCGTAGCGCGCACCTGAGGCGCCTGCGACGTGTGGAAGGGAATATTGTTGGCCGCCAGCGAACACTTCTGCGGTGCCGCTGCCCGCGATGCGTGCGCTGAACGCTGCGCCACCTTCGCAACGCCAGTCCATGCGTGGACCTGTGGGACCGCTACCGCCTGAACTCGCGCACGCTGCGAGCATGGTCAGGGCAGCGAGTGCTGCGAACTTTCTCATGAGAGCACCTCGTTAGAATGTTTTCACGTCGCGCAGACCGGCGGAGGAGGCGAGGCCGCGCTTCATGCCTTGGCTGGCGAACGGCGCAGTGACGTTGCCCTTCGCATCGACGGCGATCAAGCCGCCATAGCCGCCGAGCTTGCGCACATCCTCAATCACGGCGCTCGCGGCCTGTTCCAGAGATTGTCCTGCATAAGCGATGCGCGCTGAGACGTCGGCCGCTGCATTCACGCGCATGAAGTATTCGCCGAGGCCGGTGCATGAGACCGCCGCACGCTCGTCGGCCCAGCAACCTGCACCTATGATGGGCGTGTCACCGACACGGCCGGGCATTTTGCCGTGCAGACCGCCAGTGGACGTCGCGGCGGCCAGCTTGCCGTTTGTATCGAGTGCTACGGCGCCAATGGTGCCGGCGCCTGGCAGACCGCTTTCCGCGACGACATAGTAAGTTTTGGGATTGTCCACGCGTTCGAAATCGTTCTCGAGCGCGAAGTTTGATGCGCCGTCACCGACGAGCAGGACGTGCGAGGTTTTTTCCATGACGCCGCGTGCAACCCGCACCGGCGAGATAAAGCCCTGCAAAGCTGCAACCGCGCCTGCGGCACGCGTCGCGCCGTCCATGACCGAGGCGTCGAGTTCAACGACACCGGCGGCGTTGGGCGCGGCGCCCTTGCCAGCGACGTGCAATCCGCTCGCTTCCAGTTCGCTCGCCATGGCTGTTACGACATCGAGTGCGCTCATGCCTTCGGCCAGCATTGCGCTGCCGCGATCGAGCAACGCGGCCATATGTGCTTCTTCGCGTTGGTACGCGCGCTCGGCGATGGCGCCGGCGCCGCCGTGAAGGGCAAGCGCCCAGGTCGAACTCATGGCGGCTCTATAGACCTATTCGCCCGGCGCTGCGCTATCGCGTGCGGTCACGGCTGTGGAACTCTTGCCGAACATGCCTTCCTTCCAGCCAACCCAGAGCGCAACAAGCGTCGCGGTCGGAACGAAGCTGTCGGCCTGGTCGGTGAAGTCCACAAGCTCCCAAAGGTTCACCAGGCCCGCCGGACCCCAGAGGCCGACGAGCACGACCGTGCCCACGCCTTCGGTGACGCTGCCAAAAATCGGGATGCGCCCTAACGTCAGGTCGAACAGGTCGATGGCGACGGAAAGGGCTAGACGGAGAAAATAGCCGTTGCGGGTCATGCGCTAATTTTGGACCGTCAGCGCGCGAGCCGCTACAAGAAAGCGCAACGCCCCAAGGAGACGACATGAAAGCGCTGCTCAGCACCAAGATTGGCCCGCCGGAAGAGCTTGTTTATGGCGACGCGCCGGATCCGGTCGCAGGCGAGGGCGAGGTTGTGATCGCGGTGAAGGCTGCGG